>JAOAIU010000034.1 GCA_026414545.1 Candidatus Saccharicenans sp. | reverse complement strand
AACGCAAAAAATAAAAGAGTTGCGAGCCAAAAGATTGGTGGCCAAAAATTAATACGGCCCTGGCCGGGAGAAAATAGCGAAAAAAATGGCCGATATTAAAGGAGATACGATGACGGTGGAGGCAAGGAGCAGCGGAGAGAGAATGCTCCGGCGCCAGAAGACCATGCTGGTTTTGGGGTTGGTGGCCTCGCTGCTGCTTTTTTCCTGGCTCAAGATCCAGACGGACAGGGTTTCGCGGACCAAGGTGCCCGGCTCATCCATCATTTACCTGCCGTCTGGAAAATACCTGAAGCACATGACCTTCGGTTATTCAAGCCTGGTGGCTGACATCATCTACCTGTGGGCCATCCAGTATTACGGGACCTACGAAATCGCCGACCGCTTTAAGTATCTGCAGCACATCTTTTCCATCATCGCCGAGCTGGACCCGAAGTACGTGGACCCCTACGAAGTCGGGGCCCTGATTGCCATCTATGATGCCCACGACGCCGAGCTAGCCTTCAAGATCCTGGACATGGGGCTGGAAAAGAACCCGGACATGTGGATTTTCCCCTTCCAGGCCGGGCACATCGCTCAGATGAACTTGAAGGATTTTGAGAAGGCCAGGGAGTATTACCGGAAGGCCATGGAGATTCCAGGGGCACCGCCCATAGTCAAGAGGCTTTACGCCAATGCCGCCTACCGGACCATGAATTACCAGGAAGCCTGGCAGATGTGGAAGGAAGTCTACGAAACATCGCAGGAAAGCTGGGTTAAAGAAATCGCCTACAACCATCTCTACCGGGTCAAGTCAACGGTGGACACCGAGGCCCTGGGGGCAGCGGTAAAAAAATACAGGGAGAAGTTTGGACTGTGGCCAGCCGACCTGGGGCAGCTGGTGCGGGTCGGGCTGATAAAAGAAGTGCCGAAGGACCTGGACGGCAAGGATTATGTCTATGACGCCAGGACGGGTGAAGTCAAACCGGCGAGGGTGTGGTGGAAACGCTGAGAATCGTCCTGGTGGTGGTGGCCGGTCTGGTCTGGGGCAGCTTCCTCAATGTGGTGATTTACAGGCTGCCGCGGGAACTGAGCCTGGTCAGGCCACCGTCGAGCTGCACCAAGTGCGAGCGGCGAATAAAGTGGTACGATAACATCCCGGTGCTGTCGTATTTGGTTCTGGGGGGAAAGTGCCGGTTCTGCGGGGAGAAGATTTCGCCGGTCTATCCGGCGGTTGAAGCGCTGACCGCGGTCTGCTTTGTTATCGTTTATTTTCATAACCTGAGATTTTTTGACCTGCAGTTTTTTGCCGACTGTATTTTCGTAAGCAGCCTGATTGCCCTGGGCTTTATAGATTTCTTCCACCAGATAATTCCCGACCACATCTCCATTCCAGTGCTGGTGCTGGCTCTGGTCTATGCGCCGTTCCGGTACGACCTGAACCTTAGGCGGGCCCTGCTGGGGGCGGTAGCCGGAGGCGGCTTCCTGCTGGTTGTTTACCTGGTCTACCTGCTGTGGAAAAAGAAGGAAGGCCTGGGGATGGGCGACGTGATGATGATGCTCATGGTCGGGGCTTATTTAGGGCTGAGCCGAACCATCCTGACCTTGCTTCTGGCCTCGGTGGTGGGGGCGATATTCGGTTTGCTGTTGATGAAGTTTCGGGGCAAGGACATGAAGTATGCCCTGCCGTTCGGAAGCTTCATCGCCCCGGCAGCCTTCGTATCGCTGGTCTGGGGCGAGCCCCTCATCACCTGGTACCTCTCCCTCTTCCCCCACTAAAACAGGGGACACCGTACACTGTCCCCTTTTTTACTCATTCTGGATTTTAATCTTATCTGTAATTTAATTCGGGAAATTCGGGGACACCACACAGTGTCCCTTTTTATTGCGGAAGTTCTGATTTTTCTATTACAAAAATCTTTCGGGTGGTGGGGGTTACTTTAAACTCCTCCGCTATGGGCAGCCCGGGTACCCAGGCCACCCTTCCCCCCGAAACGAACACCGGTAGCAAGTCGCGTTCAGCCTGGGGAGTCTTTTTCTCGCGCAGAAGATCCTTTAATTTCTTTTTGCCCTTCATTCCCAGAGGCCTGTATTCATCGCCCGGCTTGCGGCTTCGCACTTCGAGCGGAAACTCTAGTTTGCTGGCATCCAGGTAACATCGGCTGGCATCATCATACTGGAGCTCGCCCACTTTCCTGGCCTCCAGAACCTTCCCCGTGAATTTCCATCTATCGCCAAACAGGAGGCTTCCCCTGCCGTCCCACCTCAGCGAAGATTTTATAGCAGTGCTTTTCTTTTCGAGCCTCCTAAGCCAGCCACCCTCGTTGATGAGCACCTTATCTTTGCCCCAGCTGAACTTCTGTCCTTCCCTTAGATTCACAACGGCCTGGGTTTGTTCATAGCTCGGCGACTCCAGGCCCAGCGATAGGTGGAGAAATTTTCGTACCAATCGCCGGGCCACGGCCACCGGCATCTGCTTCAAGGCCCGCAGGTCCAGCTCAAAACCTGGGGGGACGGTAGCCCGGTCCTCGTTTTTGCCTTTATGGCGGCCGCAGCAACCGCGGGTAACCACCGGCCACAGACCTTCAATCAGTTCAGCCAGGGCTTCGTTCTCGTCCTGAGCGATTAGAGCCAGCTGGGCCAGGTGGCTTACCACCTCCGGGTCGAATTCCTTCTCCAGATGGGGAATAAGCTCCAATCGGATCCGGTTCCTCAGGAATGAGGTGTCCAGGTTGGACTCATCCACCCGGAATTTCAACCCTTTCTCCCGCACGTATTTTTCAATTTCTTCGCGCTTTATCCCGAGCAGCGGCCGGACCACCTGCCCGGCTCTCAACCTGATGGCCTGCAACCCTTCCAGCCCTGTCCCACGAAATATTCTCATCAGCACCGTTTCCGCCTGGTCGGTCATGGTATGGGCGGTCAGCACCAGTTCCGCTCCCCATTTCTCGGCAGCTTTTTCTAAAAACTCATAACGCTTTAGCCGGCCGGCCTCTTCCAGGTTCAGCTTATTTTGCCTGGCAAACTCCCGCACTCTGCCCCGTCCCACCAGTAACTTCAACCCCAGCTTTCTGGCCAGTTGCCGGACGAAGCGCTCGTCGGCCTCAGCACTGGCTCTCAACTGATGATTAAAATGAGCCAGAGCTATATCCAGGCCAGGCCAGTCCCTTTTCAGTTCCAGAAGGAGATGCACCAGGGCTACCGAGTCTTGGCCGCCGGAAACCGCTACTAACAGGCGGGATTGAGGGGAAAAGAGGCTATGTGCCTCAACGAAACTTTTGAATTTCTGATAAATCATAATGAAAATGGCGGCGGAGGGATTTGAACCCCCGACACTGCGGATATGAGCCGCATGCTCTGACCAACTGAGCTACGCCGCCGGGTATGTGAATTTTATATGAGCCACCCCACTTAGTCAATATGAACAGGGGACACCGTACAGCAGACCCTTTTTCGCCAATAACTTTGGGACACTCTATTGTGTCCCCGTTTTTAGAGGAGCTCGGCTGAATGTCTGGCCTTCACCGGCTTCTTGCCGGCCAGCAGCCCGCCCTTAATCTGCAATATGCACCCCGGACAATCCATCACCACCATCTCAGCCCCGGCTTGCTCTATCGCTTCCAGCTTCTGCCGCAGCAGCTCCTCCGACACCTCGGCATGCTCCACCGAAAACACCCCGGCAAACCCGCAACAAACGTCGGCCTGCTCCATCTCCACCAGTTCATAGCCAGCCTCCCGCAGCAGCCGACGCGATAGCTCCGCCTCCTTCAGCACAAATTTATGGTGACATGAATCATGATAGGTAATTTTTATTTCACGTTTGCCGCCCTCAGCTCCTTCAATCTTCTTAGCGGTGCCAGGCCCCAACTCTTGCTCTTCCGCCGCCGTTATCCTTAACCCCTCCTCGGCGACAAAGGAAACAAAAGTCTTCACCCGCTCCCTGAAAACCGCGGCTTTCTTCTCATCCAGCATGATGTCCGCCGTAAGCTCCGGTCCCAACTCCTTAAGCATGGCTGTGCAGGTTGGACAAAGCGTTACCACCCGGTAATGATCCCCGGCCAGCAGCTTCTCGGCCACCCTCCCGAATTCCTTCCGGGCTTCTTCCGCATATCCGGAATTGGCCGCCGGGAAACCGCAGCAGCCATCAAACGGCACCTCCACCTCATAACCATGCCGCCGCAGCAACCTGTAAGCAGCCAGCCCCGCTTCCGGAAAGAAATTCTCTATCAAACATCCGGGAAATATCGCCACCTTCTTACCCGCGCCAGGCAATTTTTCTTTTTTGTCTTTTTCAGACGTATATTTTTTATGGCTTGTGCTCTCGTTTATTCCCTTATTTTCATTTTTATTTTCAGTCACGCGCTCTTTTTCACCTTCACTATCACCTTCTTTTTCCATTTTTCGTGCTATATCATTCTCTCTTTCTCTGTCCTTCCCTTTCTCTTCCGCCACCAGCGCTGTAAAACTCTTCTCCGCCGGCGCCGGGAATTTCTCCAGCCTCTTCATCACCCCCACCGCCAGCGGCCACTTCACTCGCCCTTCTTTGCTTATCAACGGCCTGGCCGCCCTCCCCAGCGCGAATATCCTCCTCTCCACCTGGGGCCGCCCCAGCACCACACCGAACGCTGCCTTCTTCCAAGCCTTCCCGCCTTTCTCCCTCACAATCTTTTCCCGCAGTTTTCTCACCAGGTCGGCAATCGGAATCCTGGTTGAACAAATCTCGTCGCACCGGTGGCAGCTCAGGCAATACGAGGCCAGCTCTTCCGAC
>JAOAIU010000033.1 GCA_026414545.1 Candidatus Saccharicenans sp. | reverse complement strand
GGCAGGCGTTGCTCAAGGCACTGGAACTCGGTTTCTTCCGGCGATAGTAGATCCAGCCCCTGTTCTCCAGATAAAGCAGAAATCGGTCCAGTAAAATTGAAACTGCCAGCCCGCCAGCCACCCAGAAAATCAGCTTCATCGGTTGTTCTCTCCCCAACACTATTTTCTCTTAAACGGCCAGAGTAGGCAACTGGATCTATCCCTGGCAGACAAGGCCTCACTGGGAATAAGGAGTAGATGTTCTTAGCAAGATGGTGTTCCACTCTGTCCCGGTCAACGGCTTTTAGGAAGCTGGCCGACCATCTCTGGTTTATATATTATGTGGAGTCCAGGCCTGTTCAGAAAAAGCCTGGGGATTTTAGCCGGAGGAAAAGTTGGGCGGGACCTGGCTATTCAGGCCGTTTTGGAGACGTTGAAGCGAATGCTAAAGATGTCTCCGTCCCTGACCGGATAATCCCGGCCCACCAGCTTGAAATGTCCGTTGCCCCTGACCGCTTTATCTGAACCGGCAGCCATCAGGTCATCATAGTGGAAGCATTCGGCGGCGATGAAGCCCCGGGCCAGATCGGTATGGATAGCAGCCGCAGCCTCCAGGGCCGTGGCCCCGCGGCAGATGTTCCAGGCCCTGACCTCGTCTTCACCGACGGTAAAAAAACTGATATAACCTAGGGTTTCATAAGCCAGCCTGGTCAACCTATCCCGGGCCGACTCTCTCAGGCCCATGTCTTCCATAAAGGCCCGGGCTGACATTTCATCCAGCTGGGAGAGCTCCAGTTCAAATTTGCCGGCAAATTCAACTGCCGGGTATTTCTGGCTGATTTCGGCCAGGATTTCAGGATGTTTACCGTATCGATCTTCACCAGAGTTCAGGATGATGATGGCTGGTTTTCGCGTTAGAAACTGGAAACAACGAATGGCCAGTTCCTGGTTCTGGTCCAGCTCGACCTCGCGGGCAGGTTTGGACTTGTTTAAAGATTCAGCTATCAGGCGGAGAGCAGACTCTTCCACTTTCTGGGCCGGGGCGGCGTTTCCCTTTTTGGAATTAGCTGAGATTTTTTCCAGCCTCTTTTCTGCAATAATCAGGTCGGCCAGCAATAGCTCTTGTTCAATCTGGCTCAAATCAAAAAGTGGCTCCGGTTCCCCCTGCCAGTCGGTGCGGAAGTTTCTGAGGACTATGGCCAGAGCCTCGCAGTTTCGGGCTAGTTTCATCAGGTCACCAGAAAAGGCATCAGCCTTCCCGTCCCCCTCGCTTACGCCGGCCAGGTCCACGATATCCACAGTTGGATACACCTTCCGCTTGGGCTTATAAATTGCTGCCAGTTTTTCAACTCTGTCATCAGCAACCTTAATTGCGGCCACGTTAGGCCCGGCTTTAACAGTAGAAAAAGCTGATATCTCAGCCGAGGACCCGGTCAGCACATTGAACAGGGTCGTCTTGCCTGATTTTGGAAGCCCGATAAAACCGATTTTCACAGGTACAGCTCCAGACAAAATTTTTAGGCGGATAAAAGATTCAGGCGGGAGATACCTGACTGTAACCTTTTAAGGATAAAAATATAGCAGAAAGACCCTCTCTTGTCGATATCCGGACCACTTTAAGTTGGCTGCTAATTTCAGGGCAGGATAAGATTTATCAGCTCAATAGACCCGCCTGGCTTGAATCACCTTATGAACAGGCGGCCAAACGGAGCCGGGCTGCCCGGGGCTCAACTTGACGGCATTTCAGGTCAGAGATAAATTTTTTTTGCAAGGTATGGTTGGGGTTTATCCTTAACATGAGGGTAATTAAATTATCAGGCCGAAAGCTGAGCATTCTGTTTTGCTGCCTTATATTCACCGCCCTTCCTGGCTGCCGTAGTCCTTTCTCTCCGATCGACGACCTGGAAAATATCCCGGAAACTGTTGTGATCGAAGGTACAAAAATCACTATGAAGGCCTTCCTTTACCGGGATTTCATGCCGGGCGGCGAGGCGGGCGGGTCTCCCCTCATGGCCGTAATCGAACTCACGGCTGAAGGGGCATCTAACTTCCCCGATAACGTCGGGTCCGACAGGCTCTGGGTAGCCAACAGAACCGATACCTGGGAAACCGGGTTTGAGTCAGAAATAAGGCCCAAGAGTCCGGGCCAGCCAAACAAGATTGAGCTTGTGGCCCGCGGCGGCCCGAAATGGGAAATCGGCACGAAAGCTGACGCGGTGGTCAGGCTCAAGGTCGACGGAAAGTTTTCCCTGTTCATCAAGTCGCTGAACAACCAGGTCGGGGCCGTCTATTAAGATTATTCAGCCAGAAAGTCCGATTGGTCCGGTCTCATCGGCTGGCTTTTATAAGAATAAAAAATGCTTTCAATGACCATCTTCTAATCCTGGCCTATCTTAAGGATGGTCACCGGACCAAGAAGACCGGAGGGAAGCAACTGGTCGCCCGGCCGGTAGAAGCGATGGGTGGTAAAGGTGAAACGTCTGGTCGGTCTGGGCTGGCCTGTCAACAGCCACTCAGGCCATCGGCCACTGGTCACCCCATCCCAGGGTTCATTTTCATCACCGATAAGCCGGTTGACCCAGAGGTTGGCCACTTCAATCTCCAGTCGGTTCCCCTTTTTCTTCAGCCCGTTCTTAACCGGCACCTGCGGCGGTGCCGTCCAGACAACGCCCAGCTCCTGGCCGTTAAGTTTCAGGCGCGCTAGGCAGTTCACCTCACCCAGGTCAAGGTAAAGCCGGTCCTTCCGGGAAATTTCCGCACCTTCCGGCCAATCGAAGTTTATGCTATATATCGCGGTCCCCGAATAATACCTGATACCCTCGGCCGGATGTTTGGTCCAGTCAAGCAATTTTTCAAAAATTACTTCCCCCGGACCTCCCCATTTCGGATCAAACCAGACTTTCCAGGGTCCTACGATTTCCATCAGAGTCCGCGTTTCAGGAAAATTTCCGGATAAGGACTCCAAATTTTTGTTGCCCTCTCCTTTTTCTTCTACCTTTTTATTTTCAAGATTTTTCTTTCCTGACTCATCCAGCTCACCTTCATTGCTTGATCCGATTTTATTTTCTAACCTGTATTTATTTTCTGATTCAGGGTTAATTCGAGGTCCAACCCCCTGTTTCTTTTCCTCAAAAACAATAAAAAAGCTCTGGTATGGTTCGAGCCTGACTCCGAGTTCAACCCCCGCCGGCCCAGCTTTCACTCCCTCGAGCTTCCGGATTTCCCCGGTAACCGGCTCCCAGAGCTCAGCCCGCAAGGAACCATCCCTGAACCGGCAGACATCCTCCACCCGTTCGGCCGTCCGGTTCGAAATAAAATAGATTTCGCGCTCCAGTTCAGGCAGGGAACGGTGGCTATAGCGAATCTTACCCGTATGGCAGGTAAAATCGGGCTCGACACCCATCTTTTCGAGCACCGCCACCGTGTCTTCGTAATCAGGATAAAGCCGGGCTTCAAACGGGTTAGAATCACTTCTCACCGGCGCCGGACCCAGCTTTCCACCCCAGAATGTTTTTCCCTTTCCATAATCGCGCGCGGTGGAATCTTTCGGCCATTCCAGGCTTCCCCAGACCCGTTCTGCCGCTTCCTTAACCAGCCGGTCGCAATCGGGATAATTTTCCAGGGAAGGCGACCTTCGGGGTGGACTGCCGACGACCACTGCTCCCTCCCTCACCAGCTCCTCAATCCGGGCCAGGAGCTCCGGGGTCATAGTTTCCAGGGCAGGAAGAATCATCAGCCGGTAGGAAGCTCCTCCCGGAAAAACTATTCTCCCATCTTCCACCTTAGCTAGCTTCATCAGCGCCGTCGGAGAACAACCATCAAAAGCGTAACCGCGCTTATCAGGAAGGAATTCTGTACCGTCAGTCGCCCCGGCTGCCGGCCTGAAAACCTGCGGCGCGCCTTCAGGCGTCAGGTACAAAACATCAGCCACCGGCTTCCCCTGGCTCAGGACAAACTGGCACCTGGCGATGTATTCATGGTACGGCCTGACCATCGACCACCAGGTCTGGCCGCGGTCCCAGTGCACACCATATGGTCCCATGGTCATTCCGGGCTTAAGCTGCTCATCGAGCGGATTATGGACAAAGGTATGAAAAATCAGCCGGTTCAGTCCCTGGCCGAAAGCCCAGTCGGTCTGGTTTTTCATGTTTCCCGGGTATTTCTTCCAGGCTTCCTGGGGCATGGCCGTAAAAGATTCGGCCGCAATAATAGGACGCCCCATCACGTGTCCGATTGAAGTGGCTTCAATCACGCTGAAGGCCGAATTAAAACCATAGCCATCGCTCCAGAACTCACCCATGGGCACATCCGCCACCGCCCCCAGGTCCAAATCAGCCGCCGGGTTCATATCGTAGGGCTCAATTGAGAGGGTAAACCCGTACTTCCGACCGAGCTCCTTGAATTTCTCGGCATGATTTTCCACGATGAGTTCGCTCGAGGTATGCCTCAGGTCCCAGAGAAAACGCTCGCTTTCTTCCAGGCTGCCAACAATCCGGCCGGCATAAACCGGGTAATAAGGAAAGGGATCATAGCCACGGCGGCGCCTGAATTCTTCCCGGAAATTCTGCGTCCAGTTCTGGGCCCCCATCTCCCAGCTGTCGATGTGGATCATGACCCAGCCACCGCCGGTTGGCGACTTCTGCGGCCTGGCCCGGTTGATGAGTTTTCCTGCGTAAGCTTCAAAATGGGCCTCAAAGGATTCATGGCTGAATTTGTCGCACTCAAATCCCAGCCCCGGCACCGGAGCCGGCCTGGTCACCGCGCCGTTATTCCTGGCGACAAAACGCATGACCATCCACTTGCCGGGCGGGACTTCCCAGTCCAGGCTGCCGTCGGGTTGCAGGCGGTCAGTCAGGTCCACTATACGGTTTGGAGATATGACCGCTGTCATCAGTTCCTTTTTCTCGCTCCCGTCCTCACCAATCACCCCAACTTCAGACGGAGGCGGAAGATAAGGCCAGACACCAGGTTGCGAGGTATAAGGCGCGCGATAATAAAGAGCCTTCTCATCTATCAACGAAATTCTTATGTCACTTTCAGGCGCCGGAAAAGCCAGCGCGGCCACATCCTGATACCAATCATCGCGGAGTCGTTTGAGTTCAGGGGTCAGACTTTGCTCCCCGAAGAAAGGCTTTTTTGGTTCGGGCACTGGAAGCTTCAAGTTCAATGGACCCGGGCCCGGGACAGCAATTTCAGAAGCCACCAGGTGCTGCATTGACTGTTCTGGCCTGACCCAGGGCCCGCCGCTTCCGGCCCAGCCCGGACCGGAACCTAAAATCAGCCTGATTCCCAGCCTCTCCGCTTCCCTTACCGCATGGGTGAAAAGCTCCTGCCACTCCTCGCTCAGGAAATCAACCTTTCCCCTGGGCACACCCACGTTGACTTCCAGGAAAAGGGCCCACCTGATGCCGGCTCTTTTCATGGCTTCGAGATCCGCCGTCATTTTCTCCTTGCTCAGATTACCATCCATGAAGTACCAGTAAACGCCTGGCCAGCAGTCGTCGGGTGGAGAGATGAACCCCTTTTTCAGGGCAGAGTCTTTTGAAGGCACGCAGGCCTGGTTGAGCAGAGAAAGAGCCACAAATACAAGGATAAATATAGAAAACGATACCGACCTGACCACGCTTAAAACAGGCTTGGCAGCTTTTGTGTTCTTATTAGGCATATTAACCCTAGGACCCTCAGACGAAATTTAAGAACCTGACCCGACCAGAATAAAACTCCGGCAGAAATGGTGTCAAGAAATTCCTCACTGAGAAACCAGATTAAAAGAGTTCCCAGGTTTGACAGCCGAGCCAAGCAAAACTTATAATCCGGCCGTAAAACCTGAGGGTCAGAGGAAAATGCGTCTGAGCACCACCCTGTTCTGTTACCTTACCGGCATTTTTCAAAAATGTGCCAACCACATTCTCCTAGCTTCCGGCTGGAACACATGGATTCAATTTCCAGCCTGTTTGAAAACATTAAGCAAATAAAAAGCGATGACTTGTTGGCCGGAAAACATTAATTTATTTAACCTGCGGGAGACAGGACAAGCCCGGCGCTGAAAATGGCAGCAAACGGAGGCAAGAATGAGTATAAGAAACTACACTAAGCTCTGGCTTACGGTAATCTTAACGGCCGCGCTTATTTGTCTATGTTCAGAAACGGCCCTGGCTGGCAACACGGGTGCGCCGAATGTCGAGACCGCAAAGCCCGAACTTAACCCCACGTCCGTGAAAATCGGCCTGTTCGGCATCGGGCTCGACACTTACTGGGGGCAGTTTCCCGGCCTGCGCCAGCGGCTGGAAGGCTATCTTAAGACCATCGAAACCAGATTATCTTCCAGCCAGGGTTGCCAGGTCATCTCCGCCGGTCTGGTGGATACCGTGGACAAGGCCCGGGAAGCAGCCAGACTATTTAAGGCCCGGGGAGTGAACATCATCTTTCTCTACGTCTCCACTTATGCCCTGTCCTCAACCGTTCTGCCGGTCGTCCAGGAAGTTAAGGTGCCGGTGGTTGTGCTCAATCTCCAGCCGGCAGCAGCCATAGATTACAAGTGGTTTAACTCACTCGGCGACCGGGGCAAGATGACGGGTGAATGGCTGGCCTTCTGCCAGGCCTGCTCCGTCCCGGAAATAGCTAACGTCTTCAGCCGCTCCGGAATTGACTTTCACCTGGTCACCGGGACACTCGATGACTCCGAAGCCTGGAAAGAGATAGGCGAATGGGTGGAAGCCGCCCGCGTGGCTGAAATGCTGGGCCAGACTACCCTAGGTATTCTCGGGCATTATTACAGCGGCATGCTCGATGTCTATTCCGACCCGACCCAGCTGGCAGCCAGCCTTGGACTTCACATTGAATTCCTGGAAATGGCCGAACTAAAAGTCCTCAGGCAGAAAGTAACCAGGAAAGAAATCGAGGCCAAAATCAAGGAAATGCAGGCCACCTTCAAAATCCTGCCAGAATGTTCACCGGCAGAAATCGAGCGGGCAGCCAGGACTGCCTGCGCCCTGGATCGCCTTGCAGCCGAAAAGAATTTGGGCTGTGTGGCTTACTACTACGAAGGTACTCCCGGAAGCGAAGAAGAAGATATCGTTACTTCCATGATTGCCGGGAATTCGCTCCTGACCGCCCGGCACGTGCCCATGGCCGGGGAAGGCGAGCTCAAGAATGCCGTGGCCATGAAAATTATGGATGCCTTCGGCGCCGGCGGTTCCTTCACCGAGTTCTATGCCATGGACTTTAACGAGGGCGTGGTGCTCATGGGCCATGACGGCCCGGGCCACATCGTCATCGCCGAAGGCCAGCCGCTGCTTAAACCGCTGGGCGTTTTCCACGGCAAGCCGGGCCGGGGCCTGAGCATCGAGATGAAGGTAAAAAACGGGCCGGTAACCCTGCTGTCGGTGGTTCAGACCAGGAGCGGCGAGCTAAAGTTGCTGGTGGCCGAAGGTGAATCGGTTCCCGGGCCCATCCTGGAAATAGGCAATACCAACAGCCGTTATAAATTCCCGCTCGGGGTTAAAGGGTTCGTGGAAGCCTGGAGCAAAGAAGGCCCGGCCCATCACTGCGCCGTTGGCCTCGGACACATTGCCTCTAAAATCCAGAAACTGGCCGCCATCCTGGGCCTCAAGTTCTCGAGGGTATGCTGAAACCCGGGAGCCTGATTACCCCGGGATATCTTTGAAAATTGGAGGTCGCCATAAAACTTTGTTCAGAAATGCCTCAGAAGTATTATTTCGACCTGGCCAGTCAAAATGGTTAAAATAGAGTGTGGGTTTTAAGAACCGGATAAGAGGGAGGCAAGACAATGCATGAAAACCAGGCCTTTCTAAGGGGGCAAAGACCTGAAATCAGGAAGAAAACAGCCGGCAACTGGCTGGCCTGGCTCAACCTGGTCGGTTTCCTGGTCATGGTGGTAGTTAACTACCTGGCCAATGCCCTGCCCATCAATAACCTTAACACCGGGCAGCTATCCGATAAATACCCCAACCTGTTCGTCCCGGCCGGCTTCACCTTCTCCATCTGGGGAGTTATCTACCTGTTGCTGGCCGTCTTCGTTTTCTTTTCCCTGAAGCAGGCCATAACGGGGCGCGAGGTTTTCCCGGCTTTTAAGGCCATCGGCCCGCTATTTTTCCTGACCTGCCTGGCCAACGCCGGCTGGATTTTCGCCTGGCACTACGAACAGCTTCTTCTTTCGCTCCTGGTCATGTTGACCCTGCTGGTGCTGCTCATAATTATTTACCAGCGACTGAGTCGTCGCCCCTACGAAGAAAAGCAGCAGGACCGGTTCCCGGCCAGGCTACCCTTCAGCATCTACCTGGCCTGGATATCGGTGGCCACCGTGGCCAACGCCACCGCTGTCCTGGTGGGCTACGGCTGGAAGGGCTTCGGGCTCAGCCCGCAGTTCTGGACGGTAGCCGTCCTGGCTCTCATCACAATTTTAACCCTGGTTTTTATCTTCAAGAAAAATGACCTGCTGTTCGGGTTGACTGCCATCTGGGCCTTTTCCGGGATTCTCTATAAGAGAGTGCAGGATACCACGGCCGCCGACCGGGCCGTAGAAACCGCGGTTTTAACCGGCCTGTTTTTGATCCTGCTGGCTCTGATCCTCCGGACCGTCCGCGGCCGACCGGCCTGAAACGGAGACAGCGGTCTGGCTTGACTTATTCAGCCGGGTTTCCATCCCGTTTATGGCCATCAAAAAAATCCTTTATTTCCTTATATCTTAGAAGAAAAAAAGACAATTTCTTTATCCGCATTTTAAAGAAGTTTCCTGCTTTATACCATCGCTTTCCAGCCCCATGCTGGCCAAACAATTAACCGCCAGATTCGGGCTGCTAGCTTCAAAGCACCAGGTTATATCTTGTTTCCAGGTGGCTGGCATCGCTCAATTTATTTAATTTATGCTCGACCCAATGCTGGCTTCTGCACCTCCTGATTGTTCAGCCTTTCTTTCTCTATCAGTCAGGACAAAAATGGGATAAAATTCTGATGCTGAAAGACGGAATAAGATGGGCAGAGAACAACCGAAGGAAACCCGAAAAGAGCCGGCTGGGCCTGAGCGAAACCGGCTGCTCATCTTGAGGGATGAAATTTCTCGGCTGCTGCCCGAAGCCATGCTCCGGGACTCATACCAGGTCCGGGAAAAGCTGGTCCAGCTGCTGGCTTCCAGCCTGCCCCGAAAAAACCCGGCCAGGGCCGCCGAGGTCTTGCTTCGCCTGAAACAAAGGCTTGAAGATTCAGCCGAAGAAAAAAGGGCCCGACACCGCAAAAAGCCCCGCCTGTCCTATCCCCGCGAGCTGCCCATAACTAGGCATCGCCAGGAAATTGTCAGGGCCATAAGAGACAACCGGGTAATCATCGTCAGCGGCGAGACCGGCTGCGGCAAGAGCACCCAGCTGCCCAAGATGTGCCTGGAAGCGGGGCGCGGCCTGGCCGGAAAAATCGCCTGCACCCAACCCCGGAGGATTGCGGCCATGACCATTGCCCAGCGTATCTCCGAGGAACTCGGCCAACCCCTGGGCAAGGCCGTCGGCTACAAGATTCGCTTCCAGGACCGCACCTCTCCCGGCTCCTACATCAAGGTCCTGACCGACGGCATGCTGCTGGCTGAAACCCAGGGCGACCGCCTGCTGACCGAGTATGATACCATCATCATCGACGAAGCTCACGAGCGCAGCCTGAACATAGATTTTCTCATCGGTCTCTGCCGCCGCTTGCTGGAAAAACGCCCGGAGCTTAAACTCATCATCACCTCGGCCACCTTGGAAGTGGAAAAATTTATTAAGGCTTTCGACCATCCCCCGCTCTTCAAGGTCAGCGGGCGGATGTACCCGGTGGAAGTGATTTACTACCAGCCCGAGCCCTGGCGCCAGAAAAAAGAAGAGCCCGATTACGTAGACCTGGCGGTGGAAGCCGTCGACTTCATCAAGCGAGAAAAACCGCCCGGGGACATTCTGATTTTCATGCCCACCGAGCAGGATATACTGGAAACCTGCCAGCGGCTGCAGGGCAAGCACTACTCCAATTCGGTTATCCTGCCGCTGTTTGCCCGAATGCCGGCCCACCAGCAAAAGCAGATTTATCACATCAGGGAAGGGAAAATCGTGGTGGCCACCAACGTGGCTGAAACCTCACTAACCATACCTGGAATCCGCTACGTAGTCGACACCGGGCTGGCCCGCATCTCGCAGTACCAGACCTCCTCAGGAATTCACAGCCTGCCGATTCTTCCCATCTCCCGGGCCAGCGCCGAGCAGCGCAAGGGACGCTGTGGCCGGGTGAGCGCCGGCCTGTGCCTCAGACTCTACTCCGAAGAAGACTTCAAATCCCGGCCCGAACACACCCCGCCCGAAATCCTGCGCAGCAACCTGGCCGAGGTCATTCTGCGGATGCTTGACCTGGAACTGGGCGACCCGCTCAGGTTCCCTTTCCTGGACCCACCGGCGGCCCGAGCCGTCCGCGACGGCTACCGGACCCTGGTGGAGCTGGGCGCTCTGGACAGCTCGGAATCCGGCTATGAACTGACCGACCTGGGGCGGAAGATGGCCCGCCTGCCCCTTGACCCGCGGCTGTCGCGGATGCTGCTCGAGGCCGAACGGCGAGGCTGCCTGGAAGAAGTGGCCATCATCGCCGCTGCCCTGAGTATCCAGGACCCACGCCTGCGCCCCCTGGAAAAAGCGGCCGATGCCGACCGGGTCCAGTCCGTCTTCCAGCACCCGGAATCGGATTTTCTGACCTTTTTCCACCTGTGGCAGGCCCTCCAGAACGCTTGCCAGGGCCAACCCTCAGGCCCCGGCCTCAGGAAATTTGCCCGTGATTATTTTCTATCTTACAACCGGCTGCGGGAATGGATTTTTGTCCACAGCCAGATTTTAGAAATCCTCGACGAACAGAAGATCAGGGTGGCCAGGCCAGGAAGGCCGCGACAGGCCGAAAGCGACCGGTACTCGGCCATCCACCAGTCCATCCTCAGCGGCTTCATTTCTCACTTAGCCGCCCACAAGGAAAAGAACATCTACGAGGTGGCCCGGGGCCAGGAAGCCATGCTCTGGCCGGGCTCGGCTCTTTTCCGGAAGCCACCGACCTGGGTGGTGGCGGCCGAGCTCATCAAGACCAACCGTCTCTACCTGCGAACCGCAGCCCGCATCTCGCCGGCCTGGGTGGAAGAGCTGGCTCCGCACCTCTGCCGCTATTCTTATGAAGACGCCTACTGGGATAGGGACCGTGGCCAGGTCCGGGCTAAGGAGAGGGTGACCATCTTTAACCTGTCGATAATCAGCGGCCGGGATGTGCCCTTCGGCCGCCAGGACCCGGTCCTGGCCCACCAAATCTTCGTGGACGAAGCCCTGGTTAAGAACCAGGTTAACCGCTCGCTGCCCTTTCTCGAGCACAACCAGCGGCTGGTCAGCCGGGTTCGACTCCTGGAAGAGAAGCTCCGCCAGAGGAATATCATGATTCCCGGGCATTATCTCTTCGATTTCTATTCGGGACGCCTGCAGGGTGTTTATAGCCTGGAAGGACTGGAGCAGAGGATCAAAAATGCCGGCAGCGATGACTTCCTCCGGCTGCAGGAAGAAGACCTCTATCTGACCCGGCCGGAGAAAGAACTGGTAGAAAAATATCCCGACAGCCTGAAGATTCTGGGACATACCTACCAGCTAAGATACCGCTTCGCTCCGGGTGAGGATGATGACGGGGTGACGATTGTGGTCCCTCGGAAGCTCATCGAGCAGGTCCCGGAAGCGCTGCTGACCTGGCCTGTGCCTGGAATGCTCCAGGAAAAGGTTGAAGCCTGCCTGAAAGCCCTGCCCAAGGAATATCGCCGGCTCCTGCAGCCGCTGGGAGAAAGAGCAGAGCAGATTGCCCGGGAGTTGAAGCCAGCCCCGGTTTCTTTTTTCTCAGCCCTGGCCGCCTGGCTAAAGGAGCGCTTCAAAATTGATATTCCACGGGATGTCTGGGAAAAACTGGAAATCCCTCGCTACCTCAAAATGAGAATCTCCATAATTAATGAAGCCGGCCAGGAAGTCATCAGCGGCCGCGACCTGAACTTTCTTAAGAAAATGCTCAGCAGCCAGTCCCGGCAGCCAGAGGCCGCAGAATCTCCAGGCTGGCAGGAAGCCAGGGCCCGGTGGGAAAAGAGCGGCCTGGAAAACTGGGAAGAAGCCATCGCGGAAATTCCCGAGGAAGTGGCCATAGACGATTTCCTGAAAGGCTACCCGGCCCTGTCCCTGAATGGCGATAAGTTTGAAGTTCGCCTCTTCCAGAGCGCGGACCTAGCCCGACAGTCCCATTTCCGGGCCGTGGAAGAAATCCTGAGCCGACAATTCCAGAAGGACCTGAATTTCATCCTGCGAAGCTATACTTTTCCAGAAGACCTGCGCCCGGTGATGCTGTTCTTCGGTGGCGAGGCGGCCCTTAAAAACCGCGTCCTGCAAAGGATAAAGGCAGAAGTTTTCCAGAAGAACTTCCGGAGACGAGAGGAACTTCAGACCTTTATCAAGGACAACGCCCTGAAGCAGCTCTTTGAAACCGGGCACCGGGTTTTTTCTGCCGTCCAGGAAATTCTCCTGGAATACCGCAAGACCAGGGAACTCATCCAGGAGATGGAAGAAGCCAGAAAGAAGCTCGGCGTGAGCTCAACCCTGCCCGAGCTGTTGAAAGAAGAGCTCCGGCGCCTGGTGCCGCCCGATTTTCTGGTTGTCTATCCTTCGAACTTCCTGGCCCGGTTGCCGCGGATGGTACAAGCCCTGGGTCTGCGGGCCGAGAGGGCCAGGCTGTCAGCCGAGAAAGACCGGGCCAAGGCCGCCCAGGTCGAACCTTTCCTGGCTGAGTACGAGCACCTGCTCCGACTGGCTGGCCAGAAGCCCAACCCGGAAACGGAGAAGCTCCTCCTGGAACTGCGCTGGATGATCGAAGAATTCAAGATTTCGTTGTTTGCTCCCGAAATCAAAACCGCTTTCCCGGTCAGCGCCAAGCGCCTGGCGGCCAGGGTCAAAGAAATAGAAGCCCTTCTGGAACAGGGTTAAGTTTATTCTCTCTCCGCAGGGGAAACCAGGCTGGCCTCAAGACGCCCGGCGGAAAACCCGGTATCATCAAATACAGGGGCAAAAGGCAAAATGAACATTCTCCCGGCTTACAGCCCGAGAGAAATCAGCCGCCATCTCATCCTGACAATTGGTTCCGTTTCTATTTTGACTTTCTTGCCATCAACCAACGGCCATCGTCATTGGCGGCACCAATTGGTTTACCGGCCCTCGGCCGGAGCTCTTGGCCGGGCGGACTTTATATGAATGAATGTTCATATAATCAAAAGGGTTGAAGTTAACCCCGAAATTCAATAGATATATACTGCCCGGGAAAAGGCAGTTCAGACGGTCGAAGCCAGAAAGGGCGGTCAGAAGCCGGGGGGCAACATGACTGGCTCTGGCCAAAAGCAGGGCCGGCGGAGGTAAACATGAGGGATGAAAAGATTGCCGAAAATCGCGGACAGATAATCGATGAGAAAAAAATAAAGCCCCGCCTGCTCAAGAAAATGCTCGGCCAGGAATTCTGCCTCTCGGACTGGCTGACCATGACCCAGGACAGGATTAACTCCTTCGCCGATTGTACCGAGGACCACCAGTGGATTCACGTGGACGTGGAAAGGGCAAGCAGGAGCCCGCTCAAGGGAACCATCGCCCACGGTTTTCTGCTGCTCTCGCTTCTGCCCTATTTCCTTTCCCAGTCGCCGCTGGCCAGGATCAAGGTCAGGATGATCTTCAATTACGGTCTCGACCGGATCAGGTTCATCCAGCCGGTCAGGCCGGGCGACCGGATCAGAAACAGGGCGGTGCTCAAAGAAATTCAGAGGAAAGGCTTCCGCCGCTGGCTGGTCAAGATTGAGAACACCCTGGAAATCGACGGCAACCCCAAACCGGCTCTGGTGGCCGAGCTGCTGGTTTTTGTGATTTTTTAAGGCAGGATCACCTAAGTTCAAAAAGAATCCAGCACTCAATATTCATGACCAGGTCGCTGGTTCTCAATCCTGCACAGGAGGCGGCCCGAGCGGCGATGAATTTTGGAAGCAATTGAACTCCTGAAGAAAAATCCCAGTCTGCCTCCGACTTTTTACCCGACCATAAGTTCTCAACTGGGCCCGTTTCCCCTATAAATTTTCTCAGAACTCCCTTGAGATGCCTGACTCGACAAATCTGAACCGGAAGAGCTGACTTTTAATAAATAAAGCCTGTTTTTTCCAGTCGGGGGCCTTCGGAAATCCGACTCTGGCTTTATCAGCGGCCCGAGGCCAGGTCCTTCAGGATGTCCACGGTCCGGTCAATTTCTTCGAAGGAGTTGTAGATATGGGTTGACTGGCGCACCCCGTAGATTTCGCCCATGGACCGCGGCCGCAGCCGACCTCGTTTCCAGAGCTCATCCTGGATAAAATTTCCAGTCAGGCCTTCTATGTTATAAACGGTGAGGCCGGCAGCCATATCCGGGTGAAGCGGGGTGAAAATTTTAATTCCCGGAATTTCCCGCAACCTGGCTCTAAGGTAATCGCCCAGAGCCTTGATCCGGGCATAGACCCGCTCCGGCCCAAGTTCAAAATGAAAATCGAGTGCCTCGTCCAGGCCGAAGAGAAGCGACAGATTGCCAGTGCCCCGCTGGCTCAGGCGGAAACCGTGGTCTTCCTGGTTATTCCACTGGGTGCTGGCCAGGGTGGTCCAGATTTCCCCGGCCCTGTCCTGCCGGAGGTACAGAAATCCATTTCCAGCCGGGGCACAGAGCCACTTGTGAAAGCTGCCATAATAAGCGTCGCAGCCGAGCTCTTTTAGATCAACCTTTATCTGGCCCACAGTCTGGGCTCCGTCTATGACCGTGAAAATCCCCCGCTTCCTGGCTTCGGCACAGAGCTCCTTAACCGGCAGGATGGCCCCGCTGCCAGTAACGATATGGGGAATGGCCAGGACCCTGGTTTCTGGACCCATCGCTTTAACGAAAGTCTCGATAACTTCCTGGGGCGAGTTGATAGGTTTTCCCAGCGGCAACTGGCGGTAGACAACCCCGCTTCGCCTGGCCTTAAGCAACCAGCCTGATTCACCGCCGGGGTGTTCCTGGTCAGTGCCCAGGACTTCATCGCCAGCTTTAAGGTCCAGCCCGTTCGAGATGTAGTTCATTCCGGCCGTGGCATTTTCGGTCAGGGCAATTTCCCTGGCCTCGCAATTAAGCAGGCGGGCAACTTTCTCCCTGATTTCGGTCCAGGGCTGGTAGCCGAAAATCCAGTCGGCCCCGTAGTAGTCCCACTCGGCAATCTTTTCAGCCGTCAGCCGGAGATGTTTCACCACCCGGTCAAAGACCCGTCGCGGCATGGCTCCAAGGGTGCCGGTGTTAAAAAAGACCTGGTCGGGGTCGAGCAGGAATTCGGCCCGTACCTTCTTCCAGAATTCTTTTTCTTCAGCCTCCCGCTCTAACATCGTCTCCTCCTGGATGGAAATTATAAGCCAACCCCGGGGGCCGGCCCGAAGGCAGCGGGCAATCCGGGCCAGCTTCAGAAGTTGTTTGCTTCTGTCACGGGCCGATTCCTGGCTTTGAAGCCCGCGGGCCCATGATTCCTGGTTGAGTCAATAAGTTTAGCCTATTCTGGCCTGATGATAAAGCCGGCCCCAGCATCTCGGTCGCCAGCTCCCCTAAGGCGGGAGCCCGTTGGCCAGGAATCACCATCATGGGCAGATAAAAGAAGAGAGATAAACAGGTAATTAAATCGAAAGCTAAAGAAAGAAAAAGAGAAGAGAAAAGAAAAAATGATAATTATATGAACATCCGTTCATATATCATGCCCCTAACAATTTTCTTTAAGCTCAATCTATCGCCCGTCAGGCCGGGCCTGTAATTTTTCCTGCTTCTTAAATAACGACCAAAAAGCTCGATTCCAGCTTTTCTGGCTCGCGGCTGCGGTTTAATTGCCTTTCAGCGAATAGGATTTTTCGATGGCCTGATAGACCAGGGTGCGGAACTTGTTCTGCAGGTCGGAGAGCCCGGCCGGAACCGGCAAAACCTGGATCATGAACACCGCCACCAGCTTTTCCACCGGGTCAACCCAGTAGCTGGTAAAATAGGCTCCGCCCCAACCGTAGGAACCAACGCTGCCCGGGAGTCCGGAAGCACCCAGGCTCTTGGTGACCCAGAAACCCAAACCAAAGCCGGTGTTCCCGCCCGAGTAAAGTTGCCCCACATGGTCGGCAGTCATCAGCTCAACCGACTTCGGGCTCAGAAGCCGCGCTCCGCCCAGCTCGCCGCCATTCTGGAGCATCAGCAGGAATCGAGCGTAATCCTCTGCGGTCGAGACCAGCCCGGCACCCCCGGAAAAACATTTTTTCGGGCCATAGACGTAAGGACTTTTGGCCGGGTCCTCGGTCATCCTGAGTTCACCCTTTTCATCCGCGCCGTAGGCCGGGGTAAATCTGGGCACCTTGCTCTCGGGCAGGAAGAAATGGGTATCCTCCATGCCCAGCGGTCCGGTTATCCGCTTTTCCACGAACTCAGCCAGGGTCATCCCGGAAACTACTTCCACCAGGTACCCAAGGATGTCGGTGTTGTAACCATAGACGAATTTTTCCCCGGGCTGGGCATCAAAAGGCAGCCTGGCCAGCCTTTTAACCAGCTCGCCGATGGTCATGTCTTTATCAGTTAAGAACCAGCCGTGAATTCCAGCCTTCAGGTACTCATCCTTAGCCGGCCCTTCTCCGTAGGATATGCCGGCGGTGTGGGTCAGCAGGTCGCGGATGGTAATCTGCCGCCTGGCCGGCACCAGGCTGTAACCCCTGGCCTCTTTGTTCTCGGCCCTGACGGCCACGTAGGTTTCCTTGAATTCGGGAATATATTTGGATACGGGATCGTCAAGCAACAGCTTTCCTTCTTCCATCAGCATCATGACTGCCACCGAAGTCACGGCCTTGGACTGGGAAGCGATGCGGAAAATGGCCCCAACCGGCATGGGTTCCGGCCGGTCAAGCCGGAATCTTCCGAAGGCCCGGTGATAGGCTACTCGTCCGTTCCTGGCCACGAGAACCACCATCCCCGGAGCTCCCTTCTGGTCGCAGTAACTCTGTAAAACCTGGCCCAGGCGCTCCAGGCGGCTGGCTGACAGCCCAACCTCGCCCGGGCGGGCGGAGGGCAGGTTGGCCGACCAAGCAGAAAAACTAAGAGAAAACAACACGAGGATAAGCCCGACTAATCGGCTAATCTGGATATCGTTCTTAAGATTCAGAAAGCGGATGAACAATCTTCTTGATTGTTCAAACAGAAAACCTTTCCGGCCAGAGGATGATGAAAGACATTGGCCAAGCAGGGGCACTCTGTTCATTTTCCCTCCTTTATTATGATCTTGCCAGATTGTTTTTTTATCCCGGCAATTACTCGGAAATAGCTCTCTCTTTTCTGACTATATATCAACGGGAGGATGGCTGTCAAAATATCGGAAACCTCAGAAGCAGGCCACCTTCGGGCTGGCGGGAATTATCTGGATTGACACAATATTGACAACTCAATAAAACTGGCCCCCGAAATTAAGATTCAGCCCGAGGACGTCTTCACCCGGGCCAGTCTGGAACCATGGCCAGACATCACCGCCTGTCATCTAAAAGCACCATCATTAATGAATATAAACTGGCTCTCCTTGACTGAAATCTGGACGGCATAATATACTCGGCAGCGTGAAAGAGGCAAACTCCACCCGCATCTGGGAAATAGATTTTCTCCGGGGCCTGGCCATCATCCTGATGGTCGGTTATCATCTGCTTTACGACCTTGGCGATTTTGCCGGACTGGAAAGATTCCTGGGCTTGACCACCGACCTGACCACACCGGCCTGGCTGGTGGCCCAGCATTTTTTTGCCGGCCTGTTCGTCATCCTGTCCGGAGTCAGTTCCAACTTCAGCCAGAATAATCTCCGGCGCAGCCTGAAATACCTGGCCGTGGCCCTGGTTATCACCGCCGCCACCTATTTTTTTGACCCCGGGTCGGTAATCCTGTTTGGAATCATCCATTGCCTTGGGGTCTCGGCGCTGATATACGGCCTGTACTTTAAGAAATCTACGGCCGTCACCTGCCTGACCTCAGGGATAATTATCGCCAGCCTGAGCCCTCTGCTACCGGCAGCTCACAGGATACCGGCCCTGAACTCCAACTGGCTGCTGCCGCTCGGTCTTCACCGTCCCGACTTTGCTTCCTTCGATTATTTCCCGCTGATTCCGTGGTTCGGGGTCTTTTTGGTCGGCGCCGCTCTCGGCCGCTGGCTGTATCCCTCACGAAAGAGCCTCTTCATCCGAAAATTACCAGCGACCATTTTCAACTGGTGCGGACGCCATTCACTCTGGATTTACCTGCTGCACCAGCCGATAATTCTCGGGACCCTCTATCTCCTTGGCTACGTCAGCCTATAGTATAAAAACTAAACGGCCTGACCTTGCGCCCATCCCTCCCTTCCCGGCCGGGGCTGAAATTTAAGTTCCTGATAAGCAAATTGAAACAAGCTGGCCGGCAGGAAGAATGAAAAACCTGACCGAAAGGGAACGGAGGATCATGTCTCCCGTCTTAAAAATCAGAAAAGGGTTGATTTTTCTCACAGGAGCTGGCTCTCTGAAAATTCTTAAAAGAAACTCAGAAAATAATTTGGGCTGGATAAAGCCGGGCTGGATTTCAGATATTCTTCATCAGCTTCTGGAAATCGCTTTTTTTCAACATTTTTTCCATTTCGAAGAACTGTTTCAATAGCTGGTTGACTTCCTGGACCGGGCGGCCACTGCCCCGGGCGATCCTGGCCCGCCTCCGGCCGTCAATGATCCGCGGATTTTCCCGCTCGGCCGGGGTCATGGAATTGATGATGGCTTCGAAATAAACGAGCTTTTTATCATCCAGCTCCAAAGCCCCCATCTTTTTGAAGGGCCCGACCCTGGGCAGTAGGTCCAGAAGCCCGGACAGGCTGCCCATCTTCTTTAGTTGCTGGAGCTGCTTGCGGAAATCTTCCAGGGTGAACTGCTGCTTCTTAATTTTCCTGGCAATTTCCTCGGCCTCCTTCAGGTCGGCTTCCTGCTCTGCTTTTTCAATCAGACTGAGGATATCGCCCAGGCCCAGGATCCTGGAGGCCATACGGTCAGGATGGAACACTTCCAGCTTGTCGAACTTTTCACCCACACCGATAAACTTGATGGGCTTATGGGTTACATAGACAATGGACAGGGCAGCTCCGCCCCTGGCGTCGCCATCCAGCTTGGTCAGAATGATTGAGGTCAGTCCTATTTTCTCCTCAAAAGCCTGGGCGCTTCGAACCGCGTCCTGGCCGGTCATGGCGTCGCCAACATAGATGACCTCAGTCGGTTCCAGAATTTGCCTGACCAGCCTCAGCTCTTCCATCAGCTCCTCGTCAATGTGGAGACGACCGGCAGTATCCACGATGAGCGGGTCGTAGCCCCGGTTCCTGGTATAGCTAACCAGCTCTTTCAGAGCTTCCACCGGGTTCTTCATCTTTTCGGCCGTCATCTCATAAAAAGGCAGGTTCAGGGATTTGGATATTATCCGTAGCTGGTCCTGGGCAGCCAGCCTTTTCAGGTCAAAGGACACCAAAAGCGGGTTGCGCCCGAGCCCCTGAACATACCTGGCCAGCTTGCCGGAGGTGGTGGTCTTACCGCTGCCCTGCAACCCGACCAGCATGAAAACCGAGGGTGGGTGGCTGGCCAAGGCCAGGGGTTTAGCCTCCTGGCCCAGGATCTCGGTCAGCTCGTCCCGCACTATCTTGATGAAGTGCTGGGCCGGCGTCAGGCTCATCATGACTTCCTGGTTGAGGGCCCGGGCCTTGACCCTGGCTTCAAATTCTTTGACAACCTTATAATTGACGTCAGCTTCCAGGAAGGCCAGCCTCAGCATCTTCAGAGCCTCGGCAATATTTTTCTCTGTTATCTTGCCTTCGCCCCGGATGTATTTAAGAGTTTTCTGGATTTTTTCAGAAAGCTGTTCGAACATTCAATCCACCTGACTGCCTTAAATCTTACGCCAGCCTGAACCCGAGGTCAATCAACCGGACTGAACCCGGGGGTCGACAGGCTGGAAGAATCGGCTGGTACCAGACATTAATCCACCTTTTTCCCCTGGCTTAAATAACAGATTATTTAAGCCAAAAGACGACAGGCGGCTTAAGCCTGACTGATTCAGCAGCAGAGAATAGTGCTTCTGGCTCCTCCGAGATGAGGAAATCTGTTTCCGGTCTCCTTTAAAGACTGGATTATTGACCCGCAGACGACAAAGACTCCCGGGAATTGTTTCCTACATCCTCTGTCTTTTCCTGATTTCTGGAAACCTGATTCCGGCGGGGTGGCAAAGCAGACGGGAAATGTGGCCAGAGTTTGTCCAGGAGAAAGCGAAGAGCAAGTGCTCTTTAAGTTAATTTATTGATTATAAATAAATTCTATCCGGCACCAGGATTCCAGCTTGACAATCCAGGTCGTTCTGGGTAAAGTTTTACTAACTTTCAGGAAGGTGAATAATGGCTCAAAAGAACGGTAAGCCTGTTGATTCAGGCCAGGAAAGCCCTTTCAGCTCGAAGATTGATTACGAAGAACTCCGCAAGTTGATAGCTCTCCTGGAAGAGAAAAACCTGACCCAGTTCGAGCTGGAAGTGGAAGGCTTCAAGATAAAACTCAGCCGCAGCCTTGTCAATTCTTCTGGCCCGGCCCAGGTGATGTTTACTTCAGCCATGCCTGAGGGGCCGGCCAGAGCCATGGTTGCCAACGGTGAAGTTCCCGCCCCGGCCCCGGCCGAGGATAAGAATATTCACTACGTAACTTCGCCCATGGTCGGAACGTTTTACCGGGCGCCCTCTCCCACCTCTCCACCCTTCGTGGATATTGGCGACACCGTCAAAAAGGGCCAGACTCTGTGCATCGTCGAAGCCATGAAGCTGATGAACGAAATTGAGTGTGACGTTAACGGCCTGGTGGTCGATATCCTGGTGGAAAACGGCAAACCGGTTGAATACGGTCAGAAACTCTTTGCCATCAAAGTGAGCGCCTGAGGAACATGTTCTCCAAGATTCTGGTGGCCAACCGGGGCGAAATCGCCTTAAGAATCATAAGGTCCTGCAAAGAGCTGGGCATCAAGACGGTGGCTGTCTTTTCGGAAGCCGACCGCAATTCTCTCCACGCCATGCTGGCCGACGAGAGCGTCTGTATCGGGCCAGCCAAGGCTTCAGACAGCTACCTCAACATACCCAACATCCTGAGCGCGGCCGAAATCACCGGGGCTGAAGCCATTCACCCCGGGTACGGTTTTCTGGCTGAAAATGCCAGGTTTGCCGAAATCTGCCAGAACTCCGGGTTCGTCTTCATAGGTCCGCCGCCGGATATAATCCGATTGATGGGAGACAAGAACCGCGCTCGCCAGGCCATGAAGAAAGCCGGGCTGCCCGTTGTCCCCGGAAGCGATGTCATCCTGGAAGACGTGGCCGAAGCCAAAAAGGTTGCCCAGAAGATCGGTTACCCGGTCATCATCAAGGCGGCTGCCGGCGGAGGTGGCAAGGGTATGAGAATCTGCCGTAATGCCGCCCAGCTCGAAGAACAGTTCCCCATGGCCCAGAATGAAGCCAGGGCCGCCTTCGGCGACCCCTCACTATATCTCGAAAAATACATTACCGGGGCCCACCACATAGAAATCCAGGTCATTGGCGACAACAAGGGAAACGTCATTGCTTTCGGCGAGAGGGAATGCAGCGTCCAGAGAAAGTACCAGAAGATAATCGAGGAAACGCCCTCGCCCTTCATCGACGAGCGGACCAGGAACAAGATGATGAAGGAGACCCAGGATGCGGCTGAAGAAATCGGCTACCGCAGCCTGGGCACTTTTGAATTTCTGGTGGATGAGAAGAAGAGATTTTACTTCATGGAAGCTAACACCAGGGTCCAGGTGGAGCATCCCATTACCGAGATGGTCTACGGCATCAACCTGATCAAGGCCCAGATCAGGGTGGCCGCCGGCGAGAAAGTCAACTTTCCGATGGAACTGGAAATGCGCGGGCATGCCATTGAGTGCCGGATTAACGCTGAAGACCCAGAGACCTTCATCCCATCCCCGGGGAAAATTGATTTTCTGGTCTTCCCCGGCGGAGAGGGAATCCGGGTTGATTCCGCCGCCTATGCCGGCTGGGAGATTCCACCCCATTACGACTCCCTCCTGGCCAAGATTATCGCCTATGCCCCCACCAGGCAGCTGGCTATTGCCAAGATGAAAGCTGCCCTGGAAACCACCACCATCGTGGGCATCAAGACCAACATCCCCCTGTTGCTCAACATTCTTTCCAGCGACGACTTTGTCAGGGGAAATTACAACACCCAGTTCATGGAATATTTTCTGAGCCAGAAAGAAACTCCCGGCTGAAGCTGAAAATTTAAGAAGGGCCGACCGCTTATTCCTTTTTCTTCCTGAAAATGTTCACCACAAACTGGCCGTCGTTATCGGCATAGACGTTATCATTAACTCCCAGGTAAAGCCGGCCTTCCAGAGTTATCTCCACCTCGGCTCCCGCTCCTACATAAAACACGGTGCTTACTTCTTCTCTGATTTCCTCACCCGTCTCCTCATCTTTGGTGACGCTCAGGACCTTAACCACCCGGCCCACTGCCGCCCCCAGATTACGGTCTGGCAGGGGCTGTTGCGGGGTCTGCAGGTCCAGCCCTTCAGGGCCGCAGCTGGCAATGGGATTTCCCTTCTGGAGTGAAATGGTGCCAGAAACCCGAAACACAAATCTTTCCCCCTCTTTAACATCAAGACCGGTGTCCACCCAGCCCAGGGCGGCCCTGACCTCCAGCTGCTTAACAGGCACCAGGCCTTCATCCTGCTCCCTGACGGCCAACCGGCCAGACACCCGGGCTTCCGCCGGAAGCTTGGCCAGCACTGTTAAAAGGATGAT
This sequence comes from Candidatus Saccharicenans sp., assembly GCA_026414545.1. GTDB lineage: Bacteria > Acidobacteriota > Aminicenantia > Aminicenantales > Saccharicenantaceae > Saccharicenans. The sequence goes on along the minus strand of JAOAIU010000033.1, from coordinate 26,887 downwards.
CAAAAAGACTGAATACCTCAGGCGGTTCATCTTCTCTTCTTTCTTGGATTATTTTACCCGACCCAGGCTCAAGATTTCCAGCATGGGCCGGTGGATATGACCGTTACTGGCCACAACGTGCGGACCGGGTAATTTAAATTTTTTACCCTGCAAATCGCTTACCCGGCCGCCGGCTTCTTCAACCAGCAAGACCCCGGCCGCCAGGTCCCAGGGCTTGAGCTTTTTTTCCCAGTAGCCATCAAAGCGGCCACAGGCTACATAGCAAAGGTCCAGGGCCGCTGAGCCCAGGCGTCGGATAGCCTGGGCCCGGACGGCAAAATTAGAAAAATGGTCGAGATTATTATCCCGGCTTGTCCGGACATCGTAGGGAAAACCGGTAGCCAGAAGACTCCGGTCCAATCTGCGGGTCCTGGAAACTCTTATGGGGTGTCCATTAAGATTTGCACCCTGGCCCCGAACCGCCATGAAAATCTCTTGCCGGTTGGGGTCATAGACTACCCCCAGAATAATTTCCCCCTTAAAAGCCAGTGCTATTGACACGCAGAAAACCGGAAGACCATGGGCGTAATTGGTGGTCCCGTCCAGAGGGTCAACCAGCCAGCAATAATCAGAAGCCCGGTCGTGACGGATTTCTTCCTCGGCCAGAAAACTGTGACCGGGAAAGGCTCGGCTGAGCCGGTCGTAAATTATTTCTTCAGACCGGCGGTCGAAGCTGGTAACCAGGTCCACCTGCCCCTTGTAGCTAACTTTTTTTGACTGGCTTAATCCCTGAAGCAGATAGCGCCCGGCTTCCAGGGCAGCCTTGCGGGCCGCCGGCAGAAACGTCTCTGGTCTGACCATGAGAAAATCTTATCAGCTTGGCTCCCGGCTGGCAACAAGTTAAACTTTTTACCCAAAATTCCGTAAAATGAAGTATAATTATGTGAAATCATCTGGCTCAAAGGACATCGAAATGGCTGACAAGAAAGGTTCCAAGAAGAAAAAGAGGCTGATCCTGTTCGCCGGGATTATCCTGATAATAGCCGCGGTTATATTCCTGAACCTTCAGGCTTCCCGGGAAAAAGCCATCAAGGTCACGGTGGACAAGGTTAAAAAACAGGACATTACTTCCATTATTTCGGCCTCGGGTGAGGTTAAGCCCAAGAAAAACATCAATATCAGCGCCCTGGTAGCTGGCCGGATTGTCAAAATAGGAGTGAAGGAGGGACAGGAAGTAAAGGCCGGCGATTTCCTGCTGCAAATCGACCCCACCTACTTTGAGGCCCAGGTGGACCGCATAAGAGCCAATATTAACCAGTTCAAGGCCGAGTTGATAAGAGCGGAAGCCCAGTACCGCCGGGACAAGAGCTTTTACGAACGCCAGAAGCAGCTTTACGACAGCGCTTTGATTTCCAAGGATCAGCTGGAAGGAGCTCGAGTCCAGTATGAAGTTTCCTCGGCTACGCTGCAGGCACTGAGATACCAGATAAAACAGGCAGAAGCCAGCCTGAAGAGCACCCTGGACGACCTGAAGAAAACCACCTACACCTCGCCCATTGACGGCATGGTCACCAGCCTTCGAGTAGAAGAAGGAGAGGTGGCCATTGTGGGCACCATGAACAACCCGGGAACCGTGCTGCTGACGATCGCTGACCTGTCGATTATGGAAGTGGAAGTCGAAGTGGACGAGACCGACGTGGTCAATGTAAAAATAGGCCAGACGGCCAGGGTCAAGGTTGACGCCTTTCCCGACCAGATATTCAAGGGACAGGTTACCGAAATTGGCAGCTCAGCCCTGGACAAAACTACCATGGGCTCTCAGGAATCCAGGAATTTCAAGGTAGTCATAACCCTGGAAGACACTGGCCACCAGCTCAAGCCCGGTCTTTCGGCTTCGGCCGACATCATAGTCGCCGAAAAGAAGGAAGTGCTGGCGGTGCCCATCGCCGCCCTGGTCGTCAGGGAGACCAAGAAAAACGAGGAAAAAGACAAGACTGCCTCGCCCGCCCCTGAAAAAGCCAGGGAAGAAGAGGGCGTGTTCAGGATTGAGAACAGCCGGGCCAAGTTCCAGCCCGTCAAAAAAGGAATCATGGGCGGGATGATGGTGGAAATAATTTCCGGCCTGGAAGAAGGACAGGAAATCGTGACCGGCCCCTATTCAGCCCTGCGCGACCTGAAGGACGGGAACCTGTTGAAGGTGGAAAGGAAATGAGCGATGCCGGTTCTGCCTGCCGATGATGAACTGATCCTGGCCAGGGATCTCAAGAAAATCTACCAGCTGGACAAGCAGCAGGTGGAAGCCCTGCGCGGAGTCAGCCTGACCATCAGAAAGAACGAATTTGTGGCCATCATGGGACCCAGCGGCTCCGGAAAGTCCACCCTGATGAACATTCTCGGCTGCCTGGACACTCCCACTTCGGGTGAATATTATCTCAACGGGCAACTGGTCAGCACCCTGACCGAGGACGAACTGGCCTATATCAGAAACAAAGAAATCGGCTTTGTCTTCCAGGTTTTTAACCTTCTGGCCAGGGCCAATGCTTTCAAAAACGTGGAATTGCCGCTGATCTATGCCGGGGCCAGCAAGGAAGAACGCCGGGAAAAGGCTCGCCGGGCCCTGGAGATGGTGGAAATGAAGGACCGGATGCACCACCTGCCGGCTGAACTTTCCGGCGGTGAGAGGCAGAGAGTGGCCATAGCCAGGGCCCTGGTGAATGAGCCGGCCCTGCTGCTGGCTGACGAACCCACCGGCAACCTGGACAGCCGAACCGGTCAGGAAATTCTGAGGCTCTTTCATAAGATTCATGATAACGGCAATACCATCATCATGGTCACCCATGACCGAGAAGTGGCCAACCATGCCCAGAGAATCATCCATATCAGGGATGGAATGATAGAAAAAGAGGAAAAGAAAGGAGTCTGGATATGAACTTAGGGCAAAGATTTATAGGGGTCTTTACCGGGCCGAAGGAGACGTTCAGCGGGCTGGCTGAGAAGCCGGTCTGGCTGGAGGCCATGGTCATCGTCCTGGTGGCCACTTTTGTTTTTGGCTTCCTGATCGCACCATTTTCCGCACGCGACGCGGCCGACCTTACCGACAACAGCCCCAAAATGAAGGAAATGCTGCGGCAGAGAATGGGAGAAGAGGGCTTCACCAAGTACCTGGATAAGCTGCACAAGGAAGCTGAAGCCACTTCCTCCTCCTACCGGATTCAGAGTGGCCTGAGCCTGGGCCTCATGTCGCTTATTGCCTTATTTATTCAGTCCATCCTGCTCCTGGTCTTCGGCCGCCTGATCTCGGGCTCGGTTCAGGGCAACTACCGCCAGTTGCTCAGCGCCATGTTCCATGCCAGCTTCATCAACGTCATCCTGGGCAATGCCCTCCGCTTTTTCCTGATAACCGCCAAGCAATCGGTGTACAAGATTTCTACTGGCCTGGCCGTTTTTTTCCCGAAACTGGAGTTCAATTCCACCCCCTTCATCGTCCTCAATAACATCGACTTGTTCCAGCTGTGGATGTTCGGGGTTCTGGGTTATGCTCTGTCAGCCATCTTCAAGGTCGACCTGAAAAAATCCCTGGTCATCTCCTATCTTTTCTGGGCGCTGAAGGCCGCGGTCAACATTGCCCTGACCATCTGGGGGATGAGCCGCTATCAATAACCAGACTGCGGTTGACAACTCAGCTCAGCGTCTATAAATTAAGGCTATGGCTGAGCCACCCGAAAAAAACAACCAGAATAATTTTCTTCCACAATTCCTGTTCCATCTGTGGGAAAACCAGAAGACCGGTCGGCTTCTGGTCAACCCCGGCCCCTACGAAAAGCTCTTCATTCTGGTCAAGGGTGAACTGACCCCGGTAAAAAAATACTTTCCGGAGAAGGACTTCCTGGACTGGCTCCAGGAGACCGGAAGGATAGAGCCGCCGTTGAGGCTGAACCGCCAGTTAATAGGGGCGGACAACATCAGTTCGATTCTGGCGGTGCTGATCGAGCACGGCTTCCTCCCGGCCCGGGAGGCCCTGGACCTGACCGCCGAATTCCTGGCCGTAAGGCTGCTTGACTATTTCAACCTACCGCCGGTTCGGCTACTGTTCGAAGAAGAAGAAATCCCGGCCGAGGAAATTATCCTCAAAGGCCTGTTCACCCCCGACCTGATCCTTCGTGGTTTCAGGCAGCTTTCCCGGGTCGACCACCTGGGGAGGCTGCTGCCAGCCGAAAAGGAGATAATAGTTCGCCAGGTCCCGGGTTATGCCCGTAAGCTCGACCTTAAGAGTCCGGAGCTTTATCTCTGGAACCAGTTGCAGACCCCGCAGAGTTTTGGCCAGTTGCTGCAGAAATCCTGGCTTGGTCCCACCGAGACCAAGAAAACGTTCCTGGCCCTGGCCTGCCTGAAGCTGGTCGACTTTAATGTCAACCAGGTCGTCCTGGAAAATAACGGCCGGGGCAGCCTGCCCGACCTGGAAAAAAGCCTTATGGCTTTCAATGAAAAAAGCGCCTTCATCTATCGCTACGTGGCCAAACAACTGGGCCCGGTGGCCTTCAACCTGGTCGAGAAATGCTACCGTGAAACCCAGGAATACCTGGACCCAATTTTCCGTAACCTGGAAATCAGGCCGGATGGCAGCTTCGAGCCCCGGGCCATGCTCAAGATGAGCCTGAACGAGCTGAGCCCGGAGGATAAGAAGAACCTGCTGCGCGGCTTCGACGAAATCCTGGCCGCCGAGCTGCTGCTAGTCAAAAAAAACCTCGGCAACCAGCACGAGGAAGCCGTGGCCCGATACCTGGCCAGGAGCGGAGAGCTGTCTTGAAACGGAAACAGCTGCTGGGACTTCTGGTCATCCTCAGCTTGATATTCATATACCTGGTAATCAGGGCAAGCCTTGGACGTTAAATCTCGAAACCTTCTGACCATCGTCGGACCGACGGCCGTCGGGAAAAGCGAGACCGCCCTCTGGCTGGCTCAGGAATTTTCCGGCGAGATCATCAGCTGCGATTCGATGCAGGTCTACCGGGGGTTCGACCTGGGCACGGATAAGCCTGCCCCCGAGGTCCGGAAAACCGTGCCCCATCACCTGATCGATATCATCGAACCGTGGGAACAGTTCTCAGCCGCCGACTTTGCCCGCCTGGCGGTCGAGACTGCTGAACAAATAATCAACCGGGGCCGATTGCCGATTGTGGTCGGCGGTACCGGCCTTTACCATCGGGCACTGGTGGAAGGACTGTTTCCAGGACCCGGTCGGGACCCAGAACTCCGGAAAAGGTTACGCCAGGAAGCCACCCGAGCTGGCTGGCCATCTCTCTATCAAAAATTGAAAGAGGTGGACCCCGAATATGCCTCCAGAATCACCCAGTCCGACGGCATCCGGATTATCAGGGCCCTTGAAGTCTATTACCTGACCGGGGTGCCCCTATCCAGGCAATTTCTTCGGACCAAATCGCCGGCCCGGGAAAAGGGTTTCAATCTGGTCCAGATTGGTTTAAAATTAAATCGGCAGGAACTATACAGGAGAATAGAAGCCCGGGTGGAGCGGATGTTCGCCCTGGGCCTGGTGGAAGAAGTCAGGAACCTGCTGGCCCGGGGAGTGCCGGAAACGGCCACTCCATTCAAAGGGCTGGGCTACCGGCAGGTTTTGCAATACCTTCGGCGAGAAATAACGCTGGCCGAAGCGATTGAAAAAACCAAGCTAGAAACCAGGCATTTTGCTAAAAGACAGTTAACCTGGTTCAAAAAAACGCCCGGGATCACCTGGTTTGAGGCTCAGGACCGGCCCGGGTTGAAAGAATTCGTGGAGATGAACCTGAACCGAGAAAAATATGGAAAAAGCAATTCTGGTTAACCTGGCCGTTTCCAGGAAAGACAGGGAGGAAGCGGCTGACTCCATGACCGAGCTGGCCGGCCTGGCCGTTTCGGCCGGGGCCACGGTGGTGGAAAAAATCTACCAGACCCGGAACAGCATCAGTCCCAGGTTTTTCATAGGCGAGGGCAAGGTGGAAGAGCTGGCCGCCCTGGTGGAAAAAACCGGGGCCGACCTGGTTATCTTTGACGCCAACCTGAGCCCAGTCCAGCAGCGCAGCCTGGAAGAAGCTCTCAGGGTCAAAGTGCTGGACCGGACCCAGATCATCCTGGACATCTTTGCCCAGAGGGCCAGGACCAACGAGGGCAAATTGCAGGTGGAGCTGGCCCAGCTGACCTACCTGCTCCCCAGGCTTAAAGGTCGGGGACAGGCCATGTCCCGGCTGGGGGGCGGCATAGGGACCCGTGGTCCTGGTGAAAAGAAGCTGGAAGAAGACCGGCGCCGTATCACTGACCGCATTACCAAAATAAAAAAAGAAATCGACGGCCTGCAGAAAAGAAGAGCCAGGCAGAGAGAGGGCCGCCGCAAGTCTCCGGTGCCGGCCGTTTCCCTGGTCGGTTATACCAGCGCCGGCAAATCGACGCTATTCAACCAGCTGACCAGGGAAAGCCGCTACACCTCGGCCCATCTTTTCGCCACCCTGGACCCGATGGTCAGGAGAGTGACTTTTGCCGACGGCCTGTATTTCTTCCTTTCAGACACCGTCGGTTTCATCAAGAAACTGCCGGTGGAGCTGATTTCGGCTTTCCGGGCTACCCTGGAGGAAATCAGGGAAGCTGACTGCCTGCTCCACGTGGTGGATGCCACCTCAACCGAGGCCCTGGAACAGGCAGCGGCGGTCGAGCGAATACTGGAAGACCTGGAGATCTCCGGCCTTCCAGTCATTAAAATATTCAATAAGATAGACCTCCTCCCGGAAAATGAAAAGAGAGAGCTCCTGGCCGCCAACAGAGAAACGGGAAATTCTCCCCTGTATATTTCTGCCCTCAGCGGAGAAGGGCTGGAACAGCTCAAGGGTCGCCTGAGAAGGTTGCTGTTTGAAAACTACGAAACCTTCAGGTTGCGCATTCCCAGGACCCGGTCCGAATTGGCCAGCTCCCTGGCCCGGCAGGCCATCATCATCACCCGGACAGAAACCGATGAGGGCTGGGAGTACCAGGTGGCGGCTGACCGCAGCCGGGTGTTCCCCTACCTTCCTTACCTCCAGAAAGGAGAGCGCCCATGAACAAGACCAGAATAACCTTGGTGCCGGCCCTGGCCGGGCTCATATTGTTATTAAATGCCTGCCTCAGCCTGCCACTGAAGACCGAGTACGTGCCGCCGGCCTTCCACCTGGAATATCCCCAGCCCGTGGTTCTGGCCCAGCTGAGCCTGAACGAACGGCTGGCCTTTGAGGAAGGCTGGAAAAACCTGAAACGCGGAAACATAGACCGGGCCAGGAAAGAGTTTGGCAAGCTCGACCGACAGAATGCCTTTTTTAACCTGGGCGAAGGGTATTGCCGTCTTTACGAGCAACAACTCTCCGACTCCGAAGCCTTCTTCCTGAAAGCCCTGGAGCTCAACCCGGACCTGATTTCAGCCCGGGTCGGGCTGGCCATCATCTACGAACAGCAGAACAACCAGGATAAAGAATTCCTGCAGTTACGTGAAATCTTGAAAAAAGCACCGGACCATGACTGGGCCAAGCCCAGGTACGAAGACCTGCGTTCCCATTTGACCGAGGCCAGGATGGAGGAAGCCCGCAACTGGCTTAACCAGAAGAAGCTGGACCAGGCCCGGGAAGCCCTGCTCAAGGCCCTCTTCTATACACCCGAACTGGCCGAGGCTCACCTGCAGCTGGCTCGCCTCTATCGCAACGAAAAGAAATTGGCCCAGGCCCTGAACCATTACCAGGCCCTGTACAACCTGGCCCCCCGGGACAAACAGGTGCTTAAAGAATACGCTGAAACCCTGGAAGCCAACGACGATTTGAGCCAGAGCCTGGACATCTACGAGAGATTGAAAGAACTGGCCCCCGGCGATAAGCAGGTCCAGGAAAAAATCGAATTTCTGAAAAATTCCCTGGGAATAATTGAACTGCCCAGCATGTACAACGAGATAGCCAGTTCCCAGGCCATCACCAGGCAGGACCTGGCCGCCATCCTGGCGGTGAAGTTTAACCAGTTCCTGCCGCAGCCGGTAGCCCCGCCCATCATCGTCGACATTTCCACCAGCTGGGCAGCCCGGTTCATCATCAGGGTGGTGGCGGCCCAGCTGATGGATCAATATGATAACCACACCTTTGAACCGTCCCGCCAGGTCACCAGGGCCGAGCTGGCTGACGCTTTTTCTCGGCTGATCAATTACTTGAAAGGAAAAGGGAAAAAACTGGTCCCCATAGTTCCCCCGGAAAGAGTCCAGATCAACGACATCCCGGCTGATAACTATTATTACCAGCCGGCAGTGAATATGATCGCCTACCAGCTGATGGAACTGGCCGGGCAGAAACGATTTAATCCCGACCAGACTGTTTCCGGAATTGAGGCTTTAAGAATTGCCGATATTTTGTTAAACTTGTTGAAATGAACAAGACCGCTGAACCGATGGACGAAACCGCCCGACAGACGGTAACCCTGAAATCGAATTTCGGCACCATCCCCAACTACCTGACTCTGTTGCGGATTGTCCTGGTCCCCGTCTTCGTGCTGTTTCTGCTAAAACACAAGCAGAGTGAAGCCTTCCTGGTTTTCCTGGTCGCCGGCCTGACCGACGTTCTGGATGGCCTGGCCGCCCGGATCTGGCGTCAGCACTCGGTGGCCGGGCTGTGGCTCGACCCGCTGGCTGACAAGCTGCTCATCTTCAGCAGTTTCTTCCTGCTGAGTATGCCCGACTTCGCCCATCCCAATACCGTGCCCTGGCGGGTGTTCTGGGTGGTCCTGGGCCGGGACCTGCTGATTGTCGTCGGGGCAGCCGTTCTTTTCTTTCTTAAGGTCAAGCAGAATTTTCCGCCCACTCTCCTTGGCAAAACCAGCACAGTCTGCCAGGTACTGGCCGTCCTGGCCGTTCTGTTCTGCAATTTCCTTCAAAAAGAGGTGAGCCTTCTGAGCTGGCTGTATGACCTGACCATCCTGGCTACGGTTCTTTCTGGATTTCAATACGTCTGGGTTGGCATTTCAGCTCTCAGGAGAAGATAACACTTCAATCAATAGGCCCTCAAACCGTTCCTTCCAGGCAGCCAGGTCATGATGTTTCTGAACATGCTCCCTGGCTGAAAGGCCCATCTGTCGGCCCCGCTCCGGGTTTTTGGCTATCACCTGAAGAAAAGCCCCGAGCGAAGCATAATCCCGGTAATCAAACACGAAGCCGGTTCGCCCATGAATAACCAGTTCGGAGGCGGCTCCTTTTTCCACCATAACCGGGACCCGGGCCAGGCCAGCTTCCAGGACCACCCGGCTTAAAGGGTCAAAACCGGGGAAAATAACTGCCGCCCTGAAGTTCCCCCACCTGGCCGGGAGCTCGGTCCAATCAGAAAACTCAAGTTTCAGCCCGCTTCCTCCTGATTCTCTCAGGATATTTTCTTCAAGCTTGAGACGGCTCTTTTCGCCGAGACCCGGAAAAAATAGGGAGACAGCCTGAAGGGGGCCAGTTCCATTTTTCCCACCGGCCATGACTTCACTCAGGGCCCGGACCGCGTCCCTGACTCTTCCCAGGTCAGGCCCGCTGAAAAACATGGCTATGGCCCCGGGCTCCGACCCGGAACCGGTTCCGCCCAGTTGGCCATCAAACCGGGCAGAGTCAATGGCCGGAGGGATAACCAGCGATTTGCCCCGGGTCCTTCTACGTCTGAACATCTCAGCAGCCAGGGATGATTCCAGCAGAACTCTCACCGAGAGGTCGTTGGCCAGGCGGCTGGCCAGCCATCGACCCCAGAAGAAATTAAGCCAGTTGGTCCGGCCGGAAAGCACTTCCCTTATCATCCAGACGTGGCTCACCCCTTCCTGGCGGGCGGCCAGGGCTCCGGTCCAGTTTATAAAGGACAGGCTGACCACCAGCTGAACTTTCTTCTTTCTGATAACCGACGAAATTTTGACGAAACCACCGAGGTTATAAACCCAAGCTATCGGCTGCCGCCACAACTCTCTGAAATCGGTCAGGTAATCATGACTCTTGATAACCCGAGCCGGAAGTCCGGAGGCGGCGGCCTGGTCCACCAGCCGGCCCTCAGTCGGGAAAATCAATTCGACCGAAAAGGGTTTATCTTCCGGGTTGTTGAGGTAATCAAGAATCTGGCACTCGCCGCTGCCGAACTCCCCCGAGCCGGCGACAAATAAGACTTGGGGCTTGCCTTCAGGGCTCAAGAATACCTCCGGGTCTCTGACCAGCAAAGGCGGCGAATTTATACCAAGATTTTATTCTACTGCGATATTAAGTCAAGCAGTCCGGGCCTTTCTTATCTTATTCCTGTTTCCTGGCTGTAATGCCCTCGCCCGTTTTTCCAAGGCAGGAACCCGACCTGAAATAAAATCGGATGGAAGGCCCGTCAACTTCTTGTTGAATTAAGGACGGGCCTGGTGATATCATCAACATTAAAATACAATATCAGGAAGGAGTCGTTGATGCCTGAGAAGAGAGTTTTCAACCGCCTGGCCAAAAGGCTTGAAAGTTTCCGCGACCAGATGGTCGAGCTTCAGATGAAGCTCTGCGCCATTCCGGCCATAGCTCCGGCCAGCGGGGGAGAGGGAGAAGCCAGGAAGGCCGAGTTTCTCGAGGCCTACCTGAGGCAGAATGGTATTACCGACCTGAAGGTCATCAAAGCACCGGACGTGGACGCTCCCTCCGGTTACCGTCCCAACATCCTGGCTTTATACCGGGGGCTAAATTCCAGCCGAACCATCTGGGTCATGTCCCACCTGGACGTGGTCCCGCCGGGAGAACTATCCCAGTGGCGTGGAGACCCGTTCAAGGCCTGGGTGGAAAAGGGTCGCATCTACGGACGCGGAGTAGAGGATAACCAGCAGGACATGGTGGCCTCCATCTTTGCGGTTAAAGCCCTGATCGCCGAAAACCTGAAACCCTCCTACGACGTCGGATTGGTCCTGGTGGCCGACGAGGAAACCGGAAGCAAAAAAGGTATTGAGTACGTGCTGAACAATACCGAGGTCTTCAGGAAAGACGACCTGATCATAGTCCCCGATGCCGGAAACAGCCACGGAACGATGATCGAGGTGGCCGAAAAGTCCATCCTCTGGCTCAAGGTCAGGACACTGGGTCGGCAGGCTCACGGCTCAACCCCGGAAAAGGGAATCAACAGCTTCAAGGCTGCCAGCTTCTTGATAACCGAACTTGAGAGTCTGTACAAAATATTCGATAAAAAGGAGCGGTTATTCAATCCGCCCATTTCCACCTTCGAACCGACCAAAAAAGAGGCCAACGTGCCAAACATCAATACCATTCCCGGAGAAGATGTGTTTTACATGGACTGCCGGATTCTGCCTCTTTACGAGGTCGACCAAGTTCTGAAGACGGCGGGGAAAATTGCCGCTGGCATCGAGAAGAAATTCAAGGTTAAGATTGAAATTGAAATCGTCCAGAAAGCCCCGGCTGCTCCACCCACCTCACCGCGGGCTCCCGTGGTCCAGGCCCTGAAGAAAGCAGTCCGGGACGTTTACCACAGGGAAGCCCGGGCCATGGGCATCGGCGGCGGCACCGTGGCCGCCCTTTTCCGCCGGGCCGGATTCCCGGCGGCCTGCTGGTCCAGGCTGGACGAAACCGCCCATATGCCCAACGAATACTGCATAATAGATAACATGGTGGGCGACGCCAAAGTGTTTGCCCACATCTTTGTCCAGGAGTGAGTCCGAAGAATGGCTGAAGAAACGCCACTGGTGCTGGTTCTAACCACCTTTCCCGGCCCGGAGAAAGCCAGCGAGGTAGCCCGGATTTTACTGGAACATAAACTGGCCGCCTGCTGCACTATCCTTCCCGGCACCTCACTCTATACCTGGGAACAAAAAACCTGTGAAGAAGCCGAGGTGGTTATGTTGATTAAGACCCGGGCCTCGTTGTATGCCGAACTTGAGAAAAAAATCAGGGAAGTTCACCCCTACCAGGTGCCTGAAATCATTGCCACGCCGATAGTGGCAGCCAGCCGGGCCTATTCAGACTGGGTCAAAGAAGTCACCAGAGAATAAGGCCTGCGCCTTGAAGCCTTTATGGCCACCCTGATGGTGTTGAGGTTAATCCCGACCGTTTCTTCGACCTCAGCCGTATAACCTCCACCCAGAACGATAGCCACCGGTATTTTCAGTTTCCTGGCATTTTCGATCACGATCCGGTCTCTCTTCCTCAAAGCCTCGGCCGAAACGTCCAGCCCGCTCAGCATATCCTTCCGGTAAGGGTCGGCCCCGGCCAGGTAGACGACCAGATCCGGTCTGAAGTCCTCGTAGATTCGGGGAAAATGGGGGCCGAGCGCCTGAAGGTAGGCCAGGTCGTCATCGCCGGACCACAGACCGACATCCAGGCTGCTCGGTGGCTTCTCCGAGGGGTAGATGTCCATCTGGTGGATGGAAAAAGTGAAGACATAATCTTTCCGGGCAAAAATGAAAGCCGTGCCATTCCCCTGGTGCAGGTCGCAATCCACGATGAGGGCCCGGTTTATCTTGCCCGTTTTTTTCATCTTTTCTATGGCCACAGCCACATCATTGAACAGGCAAAAACCCTCGCCGTGGTCGGGGAAGGCATGATGGAACCCGCCTCCCAGGTGGACGGCCAGGCCTGTCTTCAACGCTTCCTCCACCGTCTGAATGGTCCCGCCTGTCATCAGCAGAAAAAATCTGACTACGTCCAGTGAGAACGGCATTTCCAGGGCCTGAAGCTCGACCGAGGACAGGCTGCCGCTCATTACCTTCTTGAGGTACTTCGGGGTATGGACCAGGAGCAGGTCTTCTTCGCTGGCCGGCCTGGCCTGGATGAAATCCCCGGGTCCAGCCCCGAGGGCAATCACCCGCTCATAGAGAAGCCGGTACTTCTTGACGGGAAAAACGTGATGGCCAAGGTCGGTCATCCAGTATTCGTTGCTGTAAACAAACTTGAAGGGCAGCTTCCAGCCCAGCAGGGTTAGCATAGTACCGACCAGGTCTGCCATTTTTTTCAGGATATCAGAAAACTACTCTTCATAAAAGAAAATAATTCAGATGACCAGGCCTTAAACCCAGGCCAGGATGGTCAACCCCGGGGACTTTCCAGGGATAAAAAATAACCCCGGACTGGCCGCAGTCCGGGGCTCAATGATGTTTCCTTTATTTACTTATTTCCGGGCTTTTCGGCTTTTCTGGCCATTTCGGGAAACCTTCCTAGCTTTCCGGGCCGTTGCCTTTTTTTCCGTTTTTCTACCGGAAACAGCCTTACCGCCGGCCAGCTTTTCCTGGATGGCTATCTGGGCCGCTGCCAGGCGGGCTATGGGAATCTGGTAGGCAGAACAGCTAACATAATTGAGTCCCACCTGGTGGCAGAACACAATGGACCTGGGGTCGCCTCCGTGCACCCCGCAGATGCCGACTTTGAGGTCTGGCCTGGTAGCCCGGCCTTTTTCCACTGCCCACTTCATAAGCAGGCCGACGCCCCTCTGGTCCAGGGTCTCGAAAGGATCATCGGGCCAGATTCCATGATTGAGATAAAAATTCAGGAACTTAGCGCTGTCATCGCGGGAGATGCCATAGGTGGTCTGAGTCAAGTCGTTGGTGCCGAAGGAGAAGAATTCAGCTTCCCTGGCCACTTCATCGGCAGTCAGGGCCGCCCGGGGGATTTCCACCATGGTCCCCACGGTATACCTGAACTTCACACCGTATTTCTTCATAACCTCGTCGGCCACCCGGTTAACGATAGCTTTCTGGTTGGCCAGTTCCAGGACATCACCCACCAGCGGAATCATGATTTCAGGAAAGACCTTGTATCCTTCCTTTGTTAACTCGCAGGCCGCCTCAAATATGGCCTGGGCCTGCATTTCGGTTATCTCCGGGTAGGTAATGCCAAGTCGGCACCCGCGGTGACCGAGCATGGGATTGAACTCGGACAGGGCTTTCACCCGGGCCAGGAGTTTCTCCAGCTCGGCGATTTTTTCCAGTGAACCGCCGGTGGCTTTGAGCACGGCCAGCTCGACCATCAGGTCTTCTCTTTTCGGAAGGAATTCATGGAGCGGGGGGTCGATGGTCCTGATGGTCACCGGATGGCCCTTCATTTCCTTGAAGAACTCGTAGAAATCCTGCTTCTGGAACGGCAGCAGCTTAGCCAGGGCCTGGCGCCTGTCCTCTTCGCTCTCAGCCATGATCATTTCCTTGACAATGGGCAGGCGCTCGGGGCCGAAGAACATGTGTTCGGTTCGGGCCAGTCCGATACCTTCAGCTCCAAAAGCGAAGGCCACTCTGGCGTCGGCCGGGGTATCGGAATTAGCCCTGACCCTCAACTTCCTTGATTTATCGGCCCAGGAAAGAAGCTTGGCAAAATACTGGTAAAGCCTGGACTCTTCGGGCTTCAGGCTGCCCTTGACCACCTGCAAAATCTCCGATGGCTTGGTGGGAATTTCACCCTCCAGCACCTCGCCGGTCGAGCCGTCAATGGAAACCCACTGTCCCTCGCTGAACTTACGGCCGTCGATGTAAAAGGCTTTCTCCTCTTCATGAACCTTGATGCTGCCGCAGCCGACCACCGCCGGCTTGCCCATCTGCCGCCCGACCACGGCCGCATGGGAGGTCATACCACCGGTGGCGGTCAGAATGCCCTGGGAAGCACTCATGCCGTGGATATCGTCGGGCGAGGTCTCTTCCCTGACCAGGATTACTTTTTTGCCTTCCTTGGCCCAGGCCACGGCCTCGTTGGCCGTAAAAACGATCTGACCGGTGGCCGCACCGGGCGAGGCGGCCAGGCCCTTGGCCAGGACTGGATGCTTGGCTTTTTCCTGAAGGTCAAAGATGGGATGGAGCAACTGATTCAGGGCTTCCGGTTCAACCTTGAGCAGGGCTTGTTCCCTGGTGATTAAGCCTTCCTCAACCAGGTCCACGGCAATCTTGACCGCGGCCATGCCGGTTCTCTTGCCATTCCTGGTCTGGAGCATATAGAGCTTACCTTCCTGGATGGTGAACTCAAAATCCTGGACGTCGCCGTAGTGCTTTTCCAGTCTCTTGACCACAGACACCAGCTGTTTGAAAACTGCGGGCATTTCCTTTTCCAGGTTCTTCAGCGGGGATGGGGTCCTGATGCCGGCCACGACATCTTCGCCCTGGGCGTTTACCAGGTATTCACCATAAAGTTCTTTTTCTCCAGTAGCCGGATTGCGGGTAAAGCCAACACCGGTAGCCGAAGTCGGGCCATAGTTGCCGAAGACCATCTGCTGGACGTTAACCGCGGTACCGAGATAATCGGGAATGTGGTATTTGCGGCGGTAGGTAATGGCCCTGGGATTGTGCCAGGACTTGAAGACGGCAGCGATGGCCAGCTTCAGCTGCTCCAGGACATCCTGGGGAAATTCGCGTCCGGTTTCGGCTGCCACCAGTTTCTTGTAACCGGCTATCACCTCTTCCAGCATCTGGTCGGTAAGTTCGTGGTCATACTGAACCTGACTGGCTTCCTTCCTGGCCCTGAGAATTTCTTCGAATTTCTTCTTGGGAATATCAAGAACCACATCGCCGAACATGTGTATCAGGCGGCGGTAGCAATCCAGGGCAAAGCGCCGGTTTCCGGTCTTGCGGGCCAGGCCCTCAACCGTCCGGTCATTCAGTCCCAGGTTCAGAATGGTGTCCATCATTCCGGGCATGCTGAACTTGGCACCTGACCTGACCGAAACCAGGAGCGGGTTGGCCGGGTCGCCGAATTTCAGCCCGGCCGCTTTTTCCAGCCTCTTAAGGGCGGTCATCACCTGCTGTTCTACGTCCTTCGGAAGCTTGTTTCCTGCCTTAAAGAACAGGTTGCAGACTTCCGTGGAAATGGTAAAACCGGGAGGAACCGGCAGGCCGATACCGGCCATCTCGGCCAGGTTGGCTCCCTTGCCGCCGAGAATGTCCTTCATATCTTTGTTGCCTTCAGCCACTCCGGGTCCGAAGAAATAAACATATTTTTTTGCCATAACACTCACTCCTTCTAAGGCTCAAGTAAATTCAAGAAAATATACACTTTCAGAGCCAAAATTTCAAGGATGGCTGCTGACAGATATATAAAATATCAGATTAAACTAAAAGGTTTTTTTCGTTGCCTTAAGCCAGCAGAATTCATTGGCCGGAGAAAAAAGCAAGACCAGAGACATGACCAGCCAGAGGGAATCTTCCAGGATCAACCAGAGGTCGGCTTTGCGGCTGAAGGTTCCGAAACAACCGCAGTCGACATCGATTCCTCGAAGCATGGTCACCGCCACCAGGATGATGAAAAAAAGTAGCAGAACACTGATCATCAAGGCCGCTGAACGCGGGAAGATGCCGATGATCAGGCAGATTCCGGCTATGAGCTCTACCCAGGGCAGAATGATGGCGGTCAGAAAACTCAAGGCCTGGCCCACCAGGCGGTAATTCCTGACATCCTGGGCGAAGGCCAGCGGGTCGGCAATCTTGGTGACAGCCGCCCAGATAAAGACCCCGCCGACTATAAATCGCAGGAGTTGAAGAAAATATCTATTCTTAAAGACTGTCATCTTCTTTTTCCACGGGCAGCCCGGCTGCCAGCCACTCTTCCCAGCCTCCAGCGAATACCCGGAGATCGCGGAAGCCTCGTTCGTGCAGAAGACGGGCCAGGTTAAGACTGGTCAGGCAGTCTCCCCCTTCACAGTAGATGACCAGCGGTCGCCCGGGAGGTATCCTATCTAAGAGCCCGAAATTTCCGCTTCTGACCTCTTCCAGGGGAACAGAGATTGCTCCCGGGATGTGGCCACGCTTGAATTCTGAAACGGAACGGCTATCGACAATAGTGGCTAACTGGTTATGCCAGAGGTCTTCAACTTCTAGCCTGGTAATGAAAACCAGACCTGGATAAGAATCCCTGGCGATAAAAGCCTGCCGGAATTCGCCTTGCAGGAATTTCTTTATAAGACTCAGGTTACTGACTGCCCCTATGGCCAGCGACAGGGCCAGGATGATGAAAATTCCCTTCCAGGTTTCCCTGTCCCCGAGAATCTGTTTCAGGTTCATCCAGAATCAGCCGTAAAGCTTCTGGTATTTCTCCAGGCCCCGGCGCAGGATTTCAATGGCTGCCACCAGGTCCGCTTCTTTAAGGACGTAAGCGATTCTCACCTCATCCTGCCCGCGGCCCGGAGTGGCGTAAAAACCCGGCCCGGGAGCCACCATGACCGTTTTATTATCGTATGAAAAATCGGTCAGCATCCATTCCGCAAAATGTTCGGAGTCTTTAACTGGCAGGCGGCAGATTACGTAAAATGCGCCCTGGGGCTTCCTGAGGAAAACCCCTGGAATGGAAGACAGGCCCTCATACAGGACGTTCCGGCGCCTCTGGTATTCTTCCCTGATCGGGCCAAAGTAATCCATGCCCATGCGGTAGGCGGTCAGGGCGGCATACTGTTCCACCGACGGCGGGCAGAGCCGGGCCTGGGCAAATTTCAGGATGGCCTGATAGATTTCCTGGTTCCTGGTAACCACCGCGCCAATCCGGGCTCCACAACAGCTGAAACGCTTGGAAATGCTGTCGACCACGATCACCCGGTCTTCGATTTCAGCGAATTCCAGGATGCTCTTGTGGCTCAGGCCATCATAGACAAACTCCTTGTAGACTTCGTCGCCGATCAGGAACAGGTCATGCTTTTTTACCAGCTCCACCACTCTGGAAAGCTCTTCCCCGGTATAGACAGTTCCGGTGGGGTTATTGGGTGAACACAGCAAAATGGCTCTGGTCCGGGGGGTGATCAGGGCTTCAATCTGCTCTTTCGGAGGCAACCTGAAGCCATCCTCTACCTTGAGCGGCAGGGGAACAATTCTGACGTCGGCAAAGGTGGCATAACCATTGTAGTTGGTGTAAAAGGGTTCAGGTATGATGATCTCGTCTCCGGGATCGGCCACCACTGAGAAGGAAAAATGGATGGCTTCCGAACCACCGATGGTAATCAGGACGTTATCGGCCGAAAGTCCGATACCATAACCGCCAAAATAATCAGCTATGGCCTGCCGCAGTTCCTCAAATCCCTGGGAAGGTCCGTAGCCCAGGATTGGCCCGTTGTACCGGTGAAAGGCTTTGATTATTGGCTCCGGGGTCGGGATGTCGGGGTCGCCGATATTCAGGTGAAAAATATGAATTCCCCTTTTCTTGGCTTCGTCGGCAAAGGGTTTAAGCTTGCGAATGGGCGAAGCCTGTATTTCTTTCGCCCGACGGGATATAAACATGGATGAGTCCTCCTGGAAATTATGATTAGTGATAATTATAAGAAATCGCCCGGACTAAAACAACTTTTTGTTCGTTGCGCCTCAGGCCATTTCCTGAGTCCACGACTTTCTCCCGTCAATAAGAAACGAAAGTTTGGCTTAACCACCGGGTGACTACCAAGAGCCGACCTGACCGGAAGATAAGATTTGCCATTAAGCCATTTTTCTGGTATTTAATTCGGGAAAGCTTCGAACTTCAATAATTTTCAGAACAGGGCAAGATGGTCATAGACAGACAGGCCAGGCTGGTCGCAGTTGAGAGCTGGGATGATTATTTTTTATTCACCCTGGAGTCACCCCAAATCGCCTGCCAGGCCCGTCCAGGTCAGTTTCTAATGATCAGAGTCTCCGAGACCAGCCAGCCGCTGCTCCGGCGACCGATAAGTCTGCACCAGGCCCAGGGCCCCCATGTCCAGATTTTCTTCCAGGTTGCCGGAGAAGGCACCAGGTTGCTCTCAATGAAAAAAACAGGACAGCAGCTCGATATCCTGGGTCCACTCGGGAACGGTTTCACCATCCGACCTGAACTCAGGGGCAATGAAGTTTTCTGCGTGGGCGGCGGCCGGGGAATAGCTCCGCTTTATTACCTGGCCAGGGAGCTCAGGGCTTCCGGGGCCAGGCCGATAATTTTTTACGGCGGCCGGAGTGGAACCGACCTGCCGCTCAAGGACAGACTGCGGGCCGACGGTTTTGAAGTCCTGATTTCTACCGACGACGGCAGCATCGGCTCCCCTGGGTTCGTTACCTCACTGGTAGAAGCGGAATTAAAGAAAAGAAGGCCCGCTTATCTTTATGCCTGCGGGCCTGTGCCGATGATGGAAAAGCTGGCTGAAATCTGCCGTCTGGAGAACCTCAAGGCCGAGTTTTCTCTGGAATCGATGATGGGTTGTGGCTTTGGCGCCTGCTGGGGCTGCGTAAAAAAAATCCGCAGGAACGACCAGGAAAAATACCTCAAGGTCTGCCAGGACGGCCCGGTCTTTTCCCTGGAAGAAGTAGTCTGGCAGGAGAGCGAGCATGGTTGACCTGTCGGTGGACCTGGGTTTCCTGAAGCTCAAGAACCCGGTGCTGGCCGCCAGCGGGACCTTCGGCTACGGCCTGGAATTCAAGCCCTTCTACGACCTGGAACTCCTGGGGGGCTTCGTGGTCAAGGGCCTGTACCTGAAGCCAAGAGAAGGCAACAGGCCTCCGCGATTGGTAGAAACGCCCAGCGGCTTAATAAATTCCATAGGGCTTCAGGGCATTGGAGTGGAAGCTTTCTGCCGGGAGGTTTTGCCCCAGCTGGCCGGCTTGAAAACTGCGGTCATGGTTAATGTCTGCGGCGAAGAAGAAGACGAATATGCCAGAGTAGCCGAATACCTTGGCCGCCATCAGGGCATTGCCGCCCTGGAATTGAACATTTCCTGCCCCAACGTCAGGGAAGGCGGCCGCTGCCCGGCCCAGAGCCCGGAATCAACCTACCGCACGGTAAAAAAGGTAAAGCAGGCGACTTCACTGCCCCTCATCACCAAGCTTTCACCCAACGTAACCGACATTACCGCCGTGGCCCGGGCGGCCGAAGAAGCCGGGACTGAGGCCGTATCTTTAATCAACACCTTGCTGGCTATGGCCATTGACCTGGAAACCAGGAAGCCAAAGCTGGGCAATGTTATGGGCGGCCTGAGCGGCCCAGCCATCAAGCCCATTGCCCTGCGGATGGTTTTCCAGGTGGCCAGGGCAGTAAAGGTACCGGTGATCGGCATGGGGGGAATTTTCAGCGCCGCGGACGCCCTGGAGTTCATGATGGCCGGGGCTGCTGCCGTCCAGGTTGGCACGGCTAATTTTGTCGACCCCGATGCCTGCTTGAAAATTATCAGGGGCCTGCAAGACTGGGCCGAGAATCATGGGATTGAAAGAATAAGTGAGGTCACCGGCAGCCTCCAGCTCTGAGCCGATTTTTCAACGGGAAGGGATGTCTTAAGAACACGGTCCGGCTCGTTTCTCCTCTGCTTTCAGGTTCTGCCTTTTGCCCGGATACTACTTCCTGGCCCCAAAGAATCCGACCATTTGCCATCCGTCCATAACAAATATAAAATACCAATCAATTTTATGGAAAGGTGTGAAGATGGCCGAAACAAAACATGAACTCGCCAGAAAAATAATCATTGCCCTGGATGTTAAGAATCGGGAAGAAGCCCGGTCGGTCCTCGAATCATTACCCGAGGCCAGGATTTTCAAGGTCGGGCTGGAACTCTACACCGCCGAAGGTCCGGCCATGATTGACCTGGTTAAGAGCTTCGGGAAAGAAGTCTTCCTGGACCTGAAGCTCCATGATATTCCCAACACGGTGGCCGGAGCCATAAGGTCGGCGGTGCGCCACGGGGTTACCATGCTAACCCTGCATGCTTCAGGCGGCCGCGAGATGATGAAAAAAGCAGTGGAAGCCGCCCAGGAAACAGCGGAGAAAGAAAATAAACCGCTGCCGTTGATTCTGGGCGTAACTATTCTGACCAGTCTTAAGGATAACGATTTGCAGGAAATAGGCTTTAGCGCTGACTCCAGAAATCAGGTGCTGCGGTTGGCCCGGCTGGCGGCGGAATCAGGGATAGAGGGAATCGTCTGCTCCCCCCAGGAACTGGAGCCGCTGCGGGCTGAACTGGGTTCGAAGGTCAGGATAATTACCCCCGGCATCCGTCCGGACTGGGCCGAGGCCCAGGACCAGAAGAGAATTATGACTCCGGGAGAAGCCATTAAGAAAGGCGCCGACTTCCTGGTAATCGGCCGGCCGATTACCCAGGCCCAGGTCCCCCGGCAAGCATTCAGCCGGGTGCTGGAAGAATTACAGGCCGCTGTAGAAGGCGCTTAAAGAAAAGACCGCGCCGACCACCAACCCGACCACCAGCATCAGGACTATGGCCACAACCACAGTGACCACAAAATAGCCCATGATCCTGTCAGGCTGCGTTTCCATCAAGCCCGCCTTAAACCCCAGGTACAGGACGTACAGGCTATAAATGCCGGCTAACAGGGTCAGGATGGACAGCACCGGAACAAGGTAGAAAATTCCGGCTACATAATATGGAGCCATACTGAAGGCGGCCAGCTTGAGCGATTGAATCTGGTCGGGCTTGGAAGAAAAAGTCGGGGCCAGGGCGTTGATGATCAGGGCCAGGATGAAGACTGCGGCCAGGCTCAGGATATATGAGACGATTGCTCGGCCCAGGGATGAACCCACACCCAGCCTGACCAACCCGCGGACGGGCACAGGGACGCCAATCAACCAGTATCCCAGGAACTGAGCCACTGCCGGTATAGCGGCCATAATAACCAGGTAGGACTTGAAGATATCGGCTACGGTAGCCGGTTCGCTCTTTATCTTTTCCCATTCCTCTTTTGGTTTCAAAATAAGACCCTGAACTCTTGGAACCAGATTCATGTTTCCTCCTTCTTTCAACCAGATAGGTTGAGTATATAAAAAACCAAAATTTCCAGTCAAATTAATTTTTTTTGCAGGTCAAGAAACAGTGTCCAGGTAAAGGAAAGAGAGGGGAAGCGACTCTCCCGATTCTTCGGGACCCATCACCAGAACCGGTTCTAACAGAGGCCAGGAGAATATATGAATGAATTTTCATATATCGGAGTCGGGCCGAATAGCTCAAGCCAGTGCCCGGAGCCGGCTAAACGGACTAACCGGCCGACCTTCATTTCTCACTGGCAGGCTGACCGCGGTTTAGACTCTGTGGGCGGCAGGCTTCATTAGTGGACCAGAGCTTAATAGTTGGGAGAGTGGAGGCGCGGGTCGGACTCGAACCGACGAATCGAGGTTTTGCAGACCTCTCCCTTAGCCGCTTGGGTACCGCGCCACTTGCTCCATGACAGTTATGGTGCTGTGGAAAGTACTGGAGCGGGCGATGGGACTTGAACCCACGGCCTTCTGCTTGGCAAGCAGACGTTCTACCACTGAACTACGCCCGCTCAGGCCTTCAACAGGTATAGAAAAACTAACAAAATTAAAGGCTTCTGTCAACTGACTGGCCGGAGGGAAGCTCAAAAAAATAGTTCTTACTTGACCTGAACGGTGTCACCCTTTTCTACCGCTTCCCTGGCCGACATGACCCTCACCGTGGAAGTGTTAACCTGGGTATCTATTACCACAACGTTGGCTATGGCCTCCCGCGGCAGATTGGCTTTCTTGTGGCGGAAAACCGTCAGTTGCTGCCCCGGCTTGAGTCCCTGGGCGGCCCCCAGGTTAATCAAAGCCCAGTGCCCGGTGGAAACAATGTTGAAGTCGGTGTCAAGATAGATGACCTGGCCTTCCAGGCTCTCTCCGGGTTTCAAGCTGCTGTCATATCCTTGGTCCTTACCTATGACCGTCGGCTTTTCCTCGAAGGGAATCAGGTAATTGCCGACCCTGATATCGCCACAGCCCTTTTCTACCCTGGCCACGCTGACCCGGTCCTCCAGACGGATAATCCTGACCTTCCCTTTTTTCTGAGCGATGTATCCCAGCTGGGGAATTGGCTGCCCGATTTCAATCGCCAGGAACATCTGCCCAATTTCCATCCCGTCTTCCCGGCCCTTATTTATATAAAAAGTATCGGCATCCACCATCATCGCCCTTTCTTCTTCCCGCTCGGAACCGATAATCTGGACCTCAGGCAGGCCCTTGTCCCAGACCAAGACGGAACAGTACAGGTCGGTATCAGTCAGGAGGGGATATTCTTCGGCAAAAACTCTGGCTTTCTGAACCTGGTTTTCCTGGGCTCTCAGGCCATCCTGGATAAGCATCAGGCCGAGCACCAGTCCACACAGGACAAAAAGGCAGATGTTAATAAGAAGGCTTTTTTTCATCTTGGCACCTCTTGGCGTTATTTATTCCACCCTGCGGGTATTATAATTTTGCTTCTTCCTGCCTGTCAACATAAATTTAGTCGGGGCAAATTTTATTAATTGGAGTTATATTAACTTTTTTTTTGGCTGGAAATGGGCTAAAATTCAGGCGAATGAAAGCAATGCTGACCGTGGCCCTGATCTTCGGCGGCCGCTCGGCCGAGCACGAGATTTCCATAATCTCAGCCCGAGCCATCCATAAGAATCTCAACCGGAAAAAGTACCGGGTCCTCTGTATTTACGTTACCAAAGAGGGAAACTGGAAACTGGTTCCCTCCCCGGAGGCCACGGCCACCCCCCTGAAAACTGGCCGCGGCTTCTCCTTTCTGCCCTGGGCCCGCAGCCGGTCCAGGCCGGCCATAAAAGCGGATGTCTATTTCCCGGTTCTTCATGGGCCCTACGGCGAAGACGGGACCATCCAGGGCCTGCTGGAAATGGCCGATGTGCCATACGTGGGAGCCCCGGTGCTGGCTTCGGCCATCGGCATGGACAAGGCCATTTTTAAACACCTCCTTAGCCGGCTGGGACTGCCGGTGGTACCTTACCTCGTTCTTTATGAAGCAGATTGGAAGAAAGAACGGAAGCACATCGAGAGAAAAATTATCAAGGAAATTGGCCTGCCGCTGTTCGTAAAACCGGCCAACCTGGGTTCCTCGGTGGGTATTTCCAAAGTGAAGATTAGAAAAGAACTGGCTCCGGCCGTCAGACTGGCCTTCCGCTACGACCATAAGATTCTGGTGGAGAAGGCGATCAGGGGACGCGAAATCGAGTGCAGCGTTCTGGGCAACGAGCAACCAAGAGCTTCTCTCCCGGGAGAGGTCATTCCCCACCGGGAATTTTATGATTATGCCGATAAGTACCTGGAGGGCAAGACCAGGTTCCACATCCCGGCCGAGCTGCCGGCCGCTCTGGCCAGGCGTTTCCAGGAGCTGGCCGTGGCTTCCTTCAAGGCCATAGACGGCTGCGGAATGGCCCGGGTTGATTTCTTCCTGGAGCAGGGAACTCAGAATATCTACATCAACGAGATAAACACGATTCCCGGTTTCACCGAAATCAGCATGTATCCCAGGCTGTGGGAAGTCAGCGGTCTGAGTTTTGCCGGGCTCTTAGACCGTCTGATTAACCTGGCCCTTCGCCGGCACCGCCTGAAAAAACGCTGTCTGGAAAGAACCTGAAACATGGGCAGAATCCTGGCTATTGACTTCGGCGACCGCCATCTTGGCCTGGCCCTGAGCGACCCGCTGCAGGTGACTGCCCAGCCTTTTGGCACCTACATCATGAAAGAAAACGAGGCCGAAAACCGGGCCTTTTTCCAGCAGCTGGTTAAAGAGAAAGCGGTCGAAGAAATAGTCCTGAGCTGGCCGCTACGGATGGACGGCAGCGAAGGTCGCCGGGCTGAGGTGACCAGGGAATTTGCCACATGGCTGGAAAAGGTCACCGGGCGGAAAATTATTTTCTGGGACGAGCGCCTGACGACTCAACAGGCCCAGAAAAAAATGGAAGGCTTCAAAGGCAACTTCAAGGAAAAGAAACGGAGAGAAGACCAGCTGGCCGCGGTCATCATCCTGGAAGCTTATCTGGAAAAGAAACGTCATCATGCTGATAACACCGCGGAAAATAATTAATTTGGCCTTGATAACCCTGGTCGTGGCCAATCTCTGCCTGTCTTACCATTTGGCCAGATACCTGAATACTCCCTGCTCGCCCGGAGCTCCAGCCAACGTTCTGATAGAAAAGGGACAGAGCGTCGGCAACATCGCTCAAACTTTGCGGAAGAACGGATTTCTGAAGGACACCCGGACTTTCCGTTTAGCCTATTCTTTTTATTACCGGCCTCGTTTTTTAAGAGCTGGAGAATACAGGTTTGAGCCGCCGGTCAACCCCAAAAAAATCATCCTGCAGATGGTAGCCGGCAAAGTCCTGCTACATACCATAACCATACCGGAAGGCCTGACCTGCAAGGAAATAGCTACCCTGCTGGAGGAAAAAGCCTTTCCCATCCTGGGTTCGTTTCTGGAAGCCTGCCTCAAGACTGAGTTGATATCCGACCTCGACCCCAGGGCCCACAACCTGGAAGGCTACCTTTTCCCCGAAACCTATCATTTCCCCCGCGGTACTGAGGCCGTTGAACTGGTCAGGGCCATGGTCGAGCAGTTCAGGAAAAATTTCAGTCCCGACGACCTGGCCCGGGCTAACCAATTAAACCTGGCGGTCAGGGAAATAGTTACCCTGGCCTCGTTAATTGAAAAAGAAACATCTAAACCGGAAGAGAAGCCCCTGGTTTCGGCGGTGTTACACAACAGGCTGCGTTTGGGAATGAAGCTCGATTGCGACCCGACCATCATCTACGCCCTGAAACTTGAAGGTCGCTTCGACGGAAACCTGCGGCTCAAGGACAAGAGCCTGGCCTCCCCTTACAATACCTACTTATACCGCGGCCTGCCGCCTGGCCCCATCTGCAATCCCGGCCGGGACTCTCTTCAGGCTGCCCTGCATCCGGCTCCGGTCGATTATCTTTATTTTGTTTCTCGGAACGACGGCAGTCATGTATTCAGTCGTTCTTATCAGGAACACCTGAAAGCAGTTTCCAGATACCAGTTGAAAAACCACAGGAATTTAAGGTAGAATAATGCAGAGAGTGTGGATATCATTTATTTTTAGCACTGTAAAATAAATTTACATTAAAGAGATAAAATCAGGCGAACGACAAGAAAAAATCCCCCTTCTTAGCTGGCACAATTATTGCAGTTAAGAAGCTGGTGAGATGAATAAACAGGAGGAACGATGAGTTTTAAGAAATTTTTCGCCCTAACTCTGGTTCTGATTCTGACGCTGACCTTAGCTTTTAATCTGGCTCAGGCAGAGCCTCAGAAGAAAGATCAGAAAAAAGAACAGAAAGTTAAGACCACCCTGCCCACCGACGTCAAGGCACTGTTGGAACAGGGACTGGCCACCCGTAAGGTTAAGCCAGACCTGCCCTTCAATTTTCACGGACATTACATCCTTCCGGCCAGGGGAACCTACATCGCCATTTTTATCACCAAGATAAAGAATGCCGACCTGGAGTATGCCCAGACTCAGTCCGTTAGCGCCGGCGATAGCTACCAGACCGAATCCGATATTTTCTTTCAGATCTACCAGAATGACGGCGGCACACCCAAGCTGGTAACCGAGAATAAGGCCTACAGCCAGTTTTCTATTCCGGCTGCTGAATACAATCCCGAAGGCGAGAGCTGCTATTACCTCGGCTATCCGCTTCCAGCCGGGAAATACATACTGGCCGCGGCCCTGGGTAACAGGAAGACAAAAAAGATAGGAACAACCTATTATGAATTCGAAATCCCCCGCTACGAGGACAGCTACAAGAATGGCCAGATGGACACCACCAGCCTGTTGCTGCTGAAGAATTACGAGCAGCTCGACACCGCTGAAAATTATCCTAACTTCCACAAGGATTACTTTGGCTGGATGATCCTGAAGGCTTACCCATACACCGAAATGAAGTTCAAGCCAAACGACCAGCCCACCCTGATGTTTATGGTTTACGGAACCAAGTTCGACGAGAACCAGAAGGCCGCGCTGGAAATCAATTTCGACATCCGCAAGGGAGAAACCAAGATTGTGGCTTTCACCCCCATGACCTATGAATCGCCCTTCATCGAGCAGCCCATTCCCATCCCGGCCGCCAAGCAGGTCAAGGTAACAGACAACAAGGGCGAGAGGGTCGAAAGCCGTCCGCTGGAAGGCGGAGGTTACGAGCTGGTCATCAGCATCAAGGACAAAATCGGCGGGACCA
>JAOAIU010000022.1 GCA_026414545.1 Candidatus Saccharicenans sp. | reverse complement strand
TCAGGCCATCTCAGCCATTTTACGCCCTGGATTTCCGGTTAATCAGGCTCCCGAAAAATCAAGTATAAAAATTAAAACAAGAGGCATTTTTTGTCAAGACATTATTTATGGGTTTTATGAGAAAAGGTGGCTGATTGTTGCCTTGTGGCTTTTGACAATTCCTGTCACAGCCAACCCGGCAATTTTTCAGCTCGGAGAACGAAACCGCGTCAAAATTCAAAAGACCGGAGTTCTTGCTCCGGTATTTGCCACCAGGGTAATACGCACCTCATCTAAATTGAGAATTCCTTAAATCTTATCATTTGCCTCAAACCCGCTTACTCACCAAGAAGTTCTTTAATGTTTCAACATTCCAACAAAGAAAGCGGTAACCTGGAATAACCGCAGGTCATCCCTTTTTTCAGACTACGGTGCGGTTCTTGCCGGAGGTCTTGGCCCGGTACAGGGCCTGGTCGGCCCGGGCGATGAGCTCGTTGGTGTCGCCACCCTCGGCCGGGCACATGGTTGAAACACCCAGGCAAATCGTCAGGCGGATGGGCGGGCTGTCTTGGCCGTTTTCTGAATTACGCCCGTTAATTTCCTTGAGGTTGCGGTCGTTGAAATCCGTGGCCGCTATGGCTTCTCTTATTCGCTCGGCCACAATGTAAGCACCGGCGGTGTCGGTTTCGGGCAGGACGATGGCGAACTCGTCCCCGCCATAACGGCAGGCCAGGTCGGATGAGCGCTGGCAGCATTTCAACAGGATCAGTGCCACCTTCTTCAGGCAATCGTCGCCGGCCTGGTGGCCATAAGTGTCGTTGAACAATTTGAATTCATCGAGGTCGGTGATGATGACCGAGAGCGGACGCCTGGTGCGCTGGGCCCGCCGCCACTCGTACTCCAGGAAATCACGGAACCTGCGGTAATTGGCCAGGCCGGTGAGTTCATCGGTGATGGCCAGGAGTTTCAGCTTGTCGTTGGCCAGGCGAAGCTCTTCGGTGCGCTGGGCCACCAGGCGCTCCAGTTCCTGCTGACGACGTCTGACACGGTTTAGACGGAACCTGAACAACCCGTACAGAGCGCCGGCCACGGCCATAACCTCGAGCCCGAAGAACCACCAGGTGCGCCAGAAAGGCGGGATGATGCGGATCGACAGCGATGCGCCCTCTTCGTTCCACAGCCCGTCGCTGTTGGCCGCCTTGACCCGGAAGGTATAGCGACCGGGCGGCAGGTTACTGTAAGAGGCAAATCGCCTGGTGCCGACATAGTTCCAATTATTCTCGAAGCCTTGCAACATGTAGGCATACTGGTTCTTCTCGGGGACGGTATAGTCCAGCCCGGCAAACTCGAAGGCAATTACCCGGTGTTTCCATTGGAGCTCGACGTCTCTGGTCTGAGTGATGGATTTGGCCAGCACGATATGACCGTCAATGGGCCGGCCCGGTTTGACCGGTTGGTTGGAAATCAGGAAACTGGTGATGACCACCGGAGGCTTGAAGGCGCTGGCCTGGATTTTTTTCGGGTCGAAGACATTAAAGCCGTTGATGCCCCCAAAGTAAAGCAGGCCGTTGCGGCCGCGGAGGCAGGCATTGCCGTTGAACTCGTAGCTCTGCAGGCCGTCGCTGGTGTCGAAGTTCCTGATCCGACCGGTGCCGGGGTCGAAGCGGGAAAGCCCACGGTTGGAGCTGAACCAGAGGTAGCCGTCGTCGTCCTGAAGTATGCCGTAGATGACTGAGGACGGCAGGCCGTCGGTTTCGTTGTAGCGGGTAAAGGTCAGGGTGGATGGGTCCAGGCGGTTAAGGCCGCCGCCGTTGGTGCCGACCCAGATGAAGCCGTCCCGGTCCACGAACACATTGATGACTGAGTTGCTACTCAGGGAGCGCTGGTTGAGCGGGTTGTGGGTCAGGCAAAGAGCTTCTCCGGTTTCAGGGTCGTAGCGCACCAGGCCAGCCCCGTAGCAGCCAATCCACAGCTTGCCTGTGCGCCGATCCTCAGCTATGGAGAATACCCGGCCGGAAAGGAGCGGAACAGGAGGAGGCCCGAGGTCTTCGGGAGAAGGCGAGCCTGTCGGCATGGCCGCGATGGCCGCAGTGCCCGTATTGGCTGAAGTGGGTGGAGCCGTGGCACCGGGAGCTGCCGGAGTCGGACCATCATTCTTGCCCGATGAAGTCGACTGAGAACTCCCAGCGGAAAGGGACGGAACGGAACGAGTCGCAGCGGTTTCTCCGGGTGAAATCATTCCAGAGACGTTCGCTCTATAGAATCGCCCGGTGCTACGGTCAAAGCGGATAAGACCGCTGCCGTCTGTGCCAATCCAGAGTCGGCTCCGGCTGTCGACGAAAAGGGTGCGGATGCGGTCGTCGGGGAGCGAACCGGGCTGCCGGGGGTTATGGCGGTAGCGGGTGAAGGCAACTCTGGAGGTCGGATTGGCAGCGGCTTCTGGACTGAGACGATTAAGGCCGCCGCCGTAAGTTCCAACCCAGAGAGCCCCTTCGGCGTCTTCTACAATGGAAAAAACGCGGTTGCTGCTGAGCGAGGCCGGGTTCAGGGGGTCATGGCCAAAGTGCAGGACGCGGAGCTGGTTGTGGTCAAAGACGTTGAGCCCGCCACCATCTGTTCCCACCCAGACCAGGCCCGAGCTGGAATCGCAGAAGGCCCGGACCTCGGGATTGGAGAGGGCGGTCGGGTTTCCCTGATCGGTCAGGAAGCGCATGAAATTCTGGCGGTTCAGGTTGAGCTGGCTTATGCCGCGGTAGGTGCCGACCCAGAGGATCCGGTCGGGCCCGAGGTATAGAGAAACCACGTTGTTATCGGCCAGGGAGAATGGGTCGTGAGCCTGGTGAGAGTGGTTGAAGAAGGTCTCGCGGTCCGGGTAAAAATGGCTGAGACCGCCGGAATTGGTCCCAATCCAGAGGGTGCCATCGGAATCCTTAACTAGGCAATTGATGGTTCCGTCGGGGAGGGCGTTTGGGTGCCCGGGGTTAGGGGCATAGGTCTTGAACTGGTTTCGGTCGGGGTCGTAACGGACCAGGCCGGATGACGAGGTGCCAATCCAGATGGGGCTGGCGGGGTCGGAGGAGTCAACGAGAAGCGAGTAGATGGCATCCTCGGGAAGAGAGCCGGTCGGGTTGGCCGGGTCGTGGCGGATGCGTGAGAAAGTTCTGGTGGAGGGGTCAAGGCGGTTGAGGCCGCCGCCAACGGTGCCTATCCAGATAAACCCGCGGGCGTCCTGGGCGATGGCTCGAATCTGGGCATGGCTGATGGAGGCCGGGTCGGAAGGGTCTGGTCGGAAACGGATGAATTTATCTGAGGCGCGATCAAAAAGATTAAGGCCGGAATCGGTGCCGACCCACAGGAGACCATCCCTGTCCTCAAAAAGGGCAAAAATGCGGGAGCTGGAGAGGGAGCCCGGGTCAGAAGGGTCGTGAAAATAGCAGGTAAATTTCTCAGTGGCGACGTTATATCTATTGAGGCCGTTTTCAGTGCCAACCCATAGATTGCCGTGGCGGTCAACCAGCAGGACATTTATCCAGGAATTACTCAGAGAATCAGGGTCATTTTCATCGGGGAGGTAGATGGTGAAGCGGTAACCGTCAAACTTGTTGAGGCCGGATTCGGTGCCGAACCAGAGAAAACCACGGCGGTCGCGGACTATGGACAGAACCGAATTCTGGGAAAGTCCGTGCTCGATGGACAGCGTGCGGAAGAGAAGGTTGGGGCCGGGCTGGGAATGGAGAGGAGCCGAGATAAAGGAAAAGAGGAAAAGGAAAGACAAAAGGAAAGACGAAAAGAAAGGCAAAAGGTTAAAGAAACGGAAAAGAGAACGGAAACGTGAATAGGAAGGGGAATGGGAAGGCGATTGGGAAGGTCGAAGAGAGGGGGAAGGGTAAGGGGTCGGGAAAAGAAAGCGAAGAAGCCGGGCGGGAGGACAGGAACAAATGATAGGAACAGGAACAGGAATAAAAATAGAATAAGACAGCGAGGAAATGAAGTTTCGCCTGACTGTACCGTGGCCGTTCATCCTGTCCACTTAATATATCTGTTATTTTTCTTATCTATTTTTATAAAATCAGGCTCGTTAGCGTCAATTATTTTTCAGGGTGATGATGGGGGTGAAAAAGGGGTGAGGTGGGGGTTATAGGGGACACCGTATACTGTCCCATTTTGACGCCGGCTACCAGCCTGCTAACTTATTGATTATAAATATATTAGCGAAGGGGTATTTTAACCAACAAAACAGGTTTTGAAGTGCCTTTCATAACTTACTGATATTGAATAGTATGCGTGCAAGAAAATGTGGGGACACTGTAGGGTGTCCCCTGTTTATTGCTCTTTATTCGACGGTGACGCTTTTGGCCAGGTTGCGGGGTTGGTCGACGTCGGTGCCTTTGAGGTCAGCCACAAAATAAGCAAAGAGCTGAAGGGGCACAGTGTTGACGAAGGGCTGGAAGTACTCGTCCACGTCTTCGACCTCGAGGGCATAATCGAGGAGAGAGCGGGTTTCACTGTCACCACGGCTGATAAGCCCGACGATGATGCCTCCGCGCGATTTGGCTTCGAGGAGGTTGGAAATGATTTTTTTGAGCTGGCTGCCGCGGGTGGCCAGGGCCATGACCGGAACCTGCTCATCGATAAGGGCGATGGGGCCATGCTTCATTTCGCCGGCCGGGTAGCCTTCAGCGTGGATATAAGAGATTTCCTTGAGTTTCAGGGCCCCTTCGAGGGCGATGGGGTAATTGAGGCCGCGGCCCATGTAGATGAAATCGTGGGCGCGGACGAAGCGGGCGGCCAGCTCCCTGACGGCTTCTTCAGCAGCTAACTGGCGCTCGAGGATAACCGGCAGCCGGTAAATCTGGTCGACAAAGCTGGCCAGGTCGGAAGGGGCAAGCCGGCCGCGCTCCTGGGCCAGGTAAAGAGCCAGGAGGAGAAGCACCTCCACCTGGGCAATGAAAGCTTTGGTTGAAGCTACTCCGATTTCGATGCCGGCCCGGGTATAGACAACCTGCTCGGCCGCCCGGGCAATGGATGAGTCCATGACGTTGCAGACGGCCAGGGTCTTGAGGCTTCGGGCCCGGACTTCCTTGAGAGCAGCCAGAGTGTCGGCTGTTTCCCCCGACTGGGAGATGAAGATGGCCAGGTCGCCGGGCAGGAGGACTGAGCGGCGATAGCGGAATTCGGAAGCATATTCAACTTCGGTGGGCAAACCGGCAATTTCCTCGAAATAATAGCGGCCGATGAGCCCGGCGTGGTAGGAAGTGCCGCAGGCGATGATCAGGATGCGGTTGATGGAGCCAGGGTCGAGGCTTAGTTCGTCAAAGTGGATTTGCGGCGGTTCCCGCTTGATGCGGCCAAGGAAAGTGTCAGTAAAGATTCGTGGCGTTTCGAAAATTTCCTTGTGCATGAAGTGCTTGTGACCAGCTTTTTCGGCCGACTGGAGGCTCAGGGTCACGGTCTGGGGAGGCGAGGAGATGGGCTGGCCGGTGCGCAGGTCGAAGAGCTCCACCCGGTCGCGGAAGATGCGGGCGATTTCGAATTCTTTCAGGGTGATGACACGCCGGGTGAAAGGCAAGAGGGCGGGAATGTCAGAGGCCACGAAGTTCTCGCCCTGGCCGAGCCCGATGATGAGGGGAGAAAAATTTTTAGCAACGACGAAGTAATCGGGCTGGGCATGGCTAATAACGGCAATGGCGTAGGTGCCTTCGACGTGGACCAGGGCCCGGCGGACGGCCTGATAGAGGTCGGGGGTGGGGCTGGAACGAAGTTCCAGGTCGATAAGGTGGGCAATGACCTCGGTATCGGTTTCCGAGGCGAAGGCGCGGCCCTGCTGGATGAGGCGGGCCTTGAGCTCAGCGTAGTTTTCGATGATCCCGTTGTGGACCACGGCCAGGCCGTTAACCTGGTGGGGGTGGGCATTGTTTTCAGAGGGGCGGCCGTGAGTGGCCCAGCGGGTATGGCCAAGGCCGAAAGTGCCACGGGGGCTGGCGGCGTTGACCAGGCTGGCCAGGGCGGAAATCTTCCCGACCGAGCGAAGGATTTTCAGGCCTTCGGTGTTGTGGATGGCCAGTCCGGCCGAATCGTATCCGCGGTATTCCAGGCGGCGCAACCCCTCAAGGAGGATGGGCGCGGCCTCATTGCGCCCGATATAGCCAACTATTCCGCACATGGGAAGACTCCGTCGAAAATTAGAATAAAGAATAAGTTAGAATAAAACATAAGAAAGGTAGAAAAATTGCCCGCCCACTCATTATCTTTTCTGTAATTTCCCGGCTTCCTTTGCCTTTGCGGGCTTATTATAACATGGCAAGGCAGGCAAATTGCAAGAAAAATTTAAAAAGGGAAACCGCACCGTGCCCCCCTTTTAGCGTGGCCAGAACGCTGTTTAATTCATTGATATTAAATAAGTTGCGAGCCAGACCGCAAAAAGTCCTAAGAACACCCGGAAATATGTCCCCTAATTTAAATTTAATTGTTATCAATCGATTATGCTACGCCCCATCGGGGACACTGTGGGGTGTTCCCTTTTTAAGTGAGCAAGGGGCGGATTTTGGCGGCGTATTCGGCGCTCGGGCCGTCGAGCGTTTCAATCAGGATGTCATCCGGCGAGCTAACGCCAAGGCCAAGTTCGGCCGCCCGGGCAATCTGCTCCTGTTCAAAGACGCGTGGCTTCATGATGGCCTCGTTTGAGCCAAGCTCTTTGAGGATGGCCACGGCCACGGCGTCGATGGCCACTCGGTCAATGCCGGCCAGGAAAACATGGGCTTCCTGGCGCGGACCGGTCATCGGACCCTGGTCGACAAAAGCCACCAGCCCGTCGAGGATAACCAGGGTCGGCCTATAAGCATAGTTTATTTCGGCTATCATCCGGCGCTGATGCGGGGAGGAATGGAGTTCGCGCATGTAGGTGTGACCCTTGCGAGGGACAATGCCGACCGAATTCTTGAGCGACATGGTGAAGACTCCTCCGTAGTTGTGGGTCTTAAGGCAGCAGGTGGAAACTAGCGCTTCGGCTTCGACCACGGGTCGAGCCACCAGGAAACCGTCCTGCCAGTGGGAGCCGGGTGGGGTAACTTTGAGGTAGCCATCGGGTCCGAGCTCATCAAAGTTGACAACTCGAGCGTCAAAGGCCGCAGCCAGCTCGCGGATTCCTTTTTTGACGAAGACCTGCTCGGTGGGCTCTGGACCGCTGCGGTCGCCGATGGTAAGCTCCCTGGCGCCGGCCTTGCGCAGTTCGCTCAAGATTTCCTTCAGGGTATCGTTGTGCGTTGAGCCGGGCGTTTCGTCAGAGGTGTTAAAATTGGGTTTCACCAGGACTTTTTTATCTTTGAAGGGGTTGCTATTCTTGAAAAAAGAAAAGGCTTGGCGCACGCCATCGGCCCGGTCGTCGGTTTTTATCAACAGAACACGGGACTTACCGACGGGAGCCAGGGGGTCCGCCGGGAAAACACCACTGGCCGCAGAAGAACCATGGTTCAAAGTAATCGGGCGCGAGCCGAGCTTGGCCGCAGATGAATCCTTTAAGCTCGAAGCGCCACGGACCTGTCCCCTTCCCGTTTTCAGAGCGGCCGAAAGAAGATTTCCACCAAGCGCGGAAAGCCCGACCAGGCCCAGCCCAGCGGCCAGGAATTTTCTCCTATCTATTCCCCTTTCTATGAGTTCAGGTTTAACTTTTTTTGTCATGAAATCCCTCCTCGTATTCGGACATCAGTTCTTGCTTATTTTACCATATAAATAAGGGGACACCCTAGAGTGTCCCAATTTCTGAATTTGGGCGAGAATATTTGGCCAGCATAGATTTTTCCAGCCTGCATAAAGAGTCACGGCAGACGATCAGGAACTTAATCAGAAAAAGAACCTGGCTATATATGAACAATCATTCATATATCAAGCCGCCCTAAATTTTAGCAATCAATTTCATTATTAATCTCAATTTTAATCCTGATGGTCAATCATGATGACTGGCTTCATTCAAGTCAAATTATAAAGGCTCGTGAACAAAAATTTGATTCAGACTGGTCAAACCCAGGCCGGGACAGCCCGGGTGGCACGTTGACCAGATAAAAACCTATATCCACTAATGATTTTTCCCAGGGGTTTTGGCGGCACTTAGGCCGCTTAGGCTGAAAATCAGGCCGGCATTTATATAGCAGATTTGCTGCCGACCCACGGCTCTAGAAAACAAATGAAAAAGGGACACTGTGCAGTGTCCCCCATTGAGGCTCGCGGTAATTAATTTAACTTATAGCATACAAATAATTTATGAATCGGGCCATTAGCACAATGGCTGAAAAAGAGGACAGTGTATGATGTCCCCTGTTTATAATAAGCCACGGCGCCGGAGCATCGGCTCTACCTTCGGCTCCCGTCCTCGAAACTTCACGTAAAGGGTCATCGGGTCCTCGCTGCCGCCCCGGGCCAGGATATTCTCCCTGAAAGACCGGGCCGTCTCCGCGTCGAACAGCCCCTTCTCCTTGAAGGCTTCAAAAGCGTCGGCATCCAGCACCTCGGCCCAGATGTAGCTGTAATAACCGGCCGAATAGCCACCGGCAAAGATGTGGCTGAAATACGGGCTGCGGTACCTAACTACGATCTCAGGGATCAGGCCAACCTTGGCCAGGGACCTGTTCTCGAAGTCCATCACCTCTTCGGCCTTTACCGGGGCCGTCAGCACGTGCCAGTCCATGTCCAGGTAGCAGGCGGCCATGTATTCGACCGTGATGAATCCCTGGTTGAAATACTGCGAGTTCTTTATTTTAGCAATCAGTTCATCGGGAATGGGCTCCCCGGTCTGGTAATGCCGGGCAAACATCTTTATAAACTCCGGCTCGGTCACCCAGTTTTCCATTATCTGAGAGGGCAACTCCACAAAGTCCCGGGCCACGTTGGTTCCGGTCAACCTCAGGTAGGTGCAATCCGTGAGCAACCCGTGCAGGGCATGACCGAATTCGTGGAACAGGGTCGTCACCTCTTCCCAGCTAAGGAGCGACGGCTGCTCCGGCGTGGACTTGGTGAAGTTGCCGCAGTTCAGGATCAGCGGGGCAATTCGCTTGCCGTCCACTTTGTATTCATCGCGCAGGGCATTCATCCAGGCCCCTGCTCCCTTTGAAGCCCGAGGAAAGTAATCGGTGTAGAGAAGGCCCACGTGTCGGCCATCAGCTTCCTTGACTTCAAAAACCCGGACATCCGGGTGATAGACCGGGATGTCCTTCCGCTCCTCGAACTTCAGCCCGTAGAGCTTATTGGCCAGCAGGAAAACGCCGTCAATGACATTCTCCAGCTTCAGATACGGACGGAGCATCTCTTCATCCAGGGCGTATTTCTGCTTGCGCAGTTTCTCGGCGTAATACCACCAGTCCCAGGGCTCAAGCTTGAAGTTTCCCCCCTCGGCCTGGATGAGTTTCTGCAATTCGGAGGCTTCCTCTTTGGCTCTCTTCAGCGCCGGTTTCCAGACCTGGTCCAGGAACTTATAGACATTTTCCGGGTTCCTGGCCATGTTTTCTTCGAGGACATAATCGGCCCAGGTCTTGTAGCCCAGCAGCCCCGCTTTTTCTATTCGGAGAGCAATGGTCCGGGCTACCAGGGCTTTGTTGTCGCGCTCATTTCCGTTGTTGCCGCGGTTGATGTAGGCCTTAAAGATTTTTTCTCGCAGCTCGCGGCGCGGCGAGTACTGCAGGAAAGGAATCAGGCTCGGCTTGTGCAGTGTAAAAACCCACTTGCCTTCCTTGCCCCGCTCCTTAGCGGCCTCGGCTGCCGCCGCCACCACGTTGCGCGGCAAGCCTTCCAGGTCGGCTTCCTTATCAATGACCAGCTCAAAGGCGTTGGTTTCCTTGAGCACATTTTCGGCAAACTTCAACTCCAGGACGGCCAGTTCCTGATTGATTTCCTTGAGCCGTGTTTTTTTGGCCTCATCCAGGCCAGCGCCGGCCCGGACAAAATCCTTGTAGAACTTTTCCAGGAGCTGCTTCTGCTCCGGGTTTAACGGCAACCGGTCGCGCTGGTCATATACAGCTTTGACCCGGGCAAACAGCTTAGAATTGAGAAAAATTGAATCGTAATGGGCCGAAAGGGATGGGGCCAGTTCCTGGGCCACGGCCTGCAGCTCATCGTTGGTGTGAGCTGAAAGCAAATTCTCCATGACCTTTTCCGCCCGGTCGAGGAACAGGCCGCTGCGGTCCAGCGCCTCCAGGGTGTTGGCGAAGGTCGGCGGGTCAGGATTTTCAGCTATGGCCTTAATTTCCTCCTGGTGGCGTTTAATTCCCTCCAGGATGGCTGGCTTAAAATGTTCGACTTTGATCATATCAAAAGGCGGCACCCCGAATGGTGTCGTCCAGTCGGTGAAAAACGGATTCTCGGACACTTGCGCTTTCTCCTTTTTCTGGCCGCCGCAGGAAACCAGGACGGCCATAGCCATCA
>JAOAIU010000014.1 GCA_026414545.1 Candidatus Saccharicenans sp. | reverse complement strand
ATCTTTCTCGAAGATAACTACATTTCATTGCTGCCTGGCGAGAGGCGCACGGTTAAAGGCTATTTCTTCGGAGAGGACCTGGAAGGCGATGAACTGGAAGTCCGGATTAAGGGCTGGAAGGTCCGGGCCATGGAAGTCAAGAAGCTCTAAAAGCCACCTCGGGGGCTGATTTTCTTCCTGGCCGGGCCGGAAACAAAGGCCAGGCCAGAAGAGGCCGGTTAAAGAATATTGAATAGAAGCTCGAAACAGAGCGAGAGAAATTTTTCAGGCTTAAAAAGAGTCTGGAAATTTATTTTTTCCTCAAGGAATTTACCAGTTCCCTCAATTTTTCCTGGTCGGGTTTCAGGCCGAGTGATTTCTCCCAGAGAGCCAGGGCTTTTTCTTTATCGCCCATCTGGTAATAACAACTTCCGAGGAAGTTCAGTATTTCCAGGTTGACGCCGAAGCGATTCAGGTATTGTTCATAGTAAACCGCGGCCCTTGCCGGCTGGTTCAGAGAATGAAAAGCCCGGCCCAGCAAAGAGATTAGCTCGGCCGGAGCATCGGGCTGGTCATAAGGCTTGAGCAGTTCTATCACCCGCTGAAATTCTCCTGACCTGAACAGAGTCTCGGACAGGGCCAGGGCTGCTACCGGTCCAGGTTTCAAGGAATGGGACCGCTCCAGGCGTTCCCTGGCCGCCTGAATATTGCCGCTGTTGAGCTGCTGGATTCCAGTGGCCAGCAGCTCGTCGGCCTCGGTCAGAACAACCCTGGAAACCAGGATCGGCACCGGAAGATTGCCGAAAGGAGAGACCTCCAGCTCAGCCCGGCGAGAGTCCCGGAGCTGGCCGTTGACCAGCAAGTCGGCCGTCAGGCTATAATATCCGGGTTTCAGGGCTGTGAGCGGCATTGATTCAACCACGAAACCGTCTGGCGAGATTTCATTGAGAGGCTTCTCCTTGCTCTCCACCGTCTGGTTTTCAGCCAGCAAAGAAATTCTCAGGCTTGCTTTCTTCTTAAGCTCGTCGTTCCAACCGGTGAGCTGAACACAGACCACCAGGGAATCAGAAGCAGAAAATGATTTAAGACTGCGGCTGAGCAGCTGCCTATCGCCGACCTGGTAGGGAACCAGGCCACTGCCGTCCCTGGCTTCCAGCTGGCCGTAGGCTAACAGCACCTGGCCGATTTCAGGCTGGCCGGTATTCGCCGGCAAGACCAGCTTCCTGGAAAAGCTGGAAAATTCCCGCGAGACCGGGTTGCGGACCAGCAGGTCCAGGGTATAGTTTCCCGGAATCAGGGGAAAGACATCCTGAAAGGCAACTGCTCTCTTCCCAATCTCAGCCAGCTCTTCCCGGGTCAGATTCAGCGGAATGCTTCGGTCGAATTGGTAGATGGTCCGTCCCTTCTCATCTGATACCCGCCCGTTCAGGTCAAAACGCACCAGATAATTCTGGCCATCCTGGCTGACCGACAGCTTGGCCGGCTCCACCGAGTAATGAACAAGGTAGTGGTCTTTCTGGCTGCGCACAGTCCAGACTTCAAAATCGGACCGGATGTAGTTGGTGCTATACTCCACCTCGATCATATCCTTGTGCCGGAACCAGGCCTCGGCATAAGCATCCTCCACCTTTCGTTGCGGCAGCGACATAATGGTGGCCAGCAACCGGTTGGAGGCCAGGTTGATTACTCCTGGTTCCAGGCGCTCTCCGGGAATGAGGCTCAGCGACTGCTCGGCCAGGTTGGGGGAAAGCTGGTAAAGCCTCTGGTAGGCATCCCGGGCATCTTTGGCATTATACATATAATCCGCCACCAGGGCCTGGGGGCCATGGTCGGAAGGTGAATACAGAATGTACTCACCCGTTCCCTCTTTTTTGAAAAAGATGATGTTAAAGCCGGCCGGCAAACCGTAACGGGGGTCACCGTAGTAAAACCAGACCTGGGTGGGATAGACGCCCATGATGTTTTCATATGTTTCGATGTTGTTGGGTGGTCCCAGGATGATGTAGATGCGGCCCTGGTCAGTCTTCCACCCGGGCTTTCCCGTTCCCCTTCCCAGAAATTGATTGGCATAGTTAAACCGGCGATAGTGCTCTTCCTTGAATTCATTCTGCGGAGTGTTGGGGTTGGGGTCCCGCTGTTTCCAGAAAGCCTCTATGAAGATATTTCGCTCCCGGTCGGTCTGAAGCTTGAGAAAAACTTCCCTCTCCTTCGGGGTAATAATGTAGGCCACTTCTTCTTCTAGCCACTTGCGGTACCTTTCCGGCAGGCTGGCCGCTGCTAAGGAAAAAAAGAATAGAAAGACCAGAATTAAGGCTGTCACAGGTCTTGTTGTTAGTTCGTGAGGCGAGAATAAGCTCCGGTTCTTGTTCATGGCTAAATTATAACTTTTTGCCCGATTCCGGGCAAAAAAAAGGGGCGCCCGGGATAAACCCCGGACGCCCCAGAGCATCAGCAGTCAGTCCGATTAGAACTCGTAGCTGAAATTCAGACGGATTTTTCTGGACGGATAGGTAATACCGGAAATGCGGCCGATCTGCGGCTCATGGGCACCGCCGTAGCCGGCGTTGACCACCGCGTGCTCGTTGAACAGGTTGAGGATGTCCAATGC
>JAOAIU010000058.1 GCA_026414545.1 Candidatus Saccharicenans sp. | reverse complement strand
TGGTCAAAAAGTTCATAAAAAGGTGTTCATAATTCTCTGAAGGTAGATGTAAATTGCCCTGGGCCCAGGTTTATGACCCGGTTAACTCTCCCTGGCTGTCAACGCTTCTGGCGGCTCTGCCCATTGTCGTTCTGCTTGGCGGATTGGCTTTCCTCAAGCTTAAAGCTCACGTTGCTGCTCTTTCTGGTCTGGCTGCTTCGTTGGCCATTTCTATTCTGGCTTTCAGGATGCCGCCCGATAAGTGCCTGTTATCAACCGGATTCGGGGCAGCCTATGGCCTTTTCCCCATCGGCTGGATAATTCTCAACGCCATCTTTCTCTATGAACTATGCCAGGAGAGGGGAGCCATCCAGGTATTGCGAGAAAATATGGCTGGAATTACCGCAGACCGCAGGCTGCAACTATTGCTGATTGCTTTTTCTTTCGGGGCTTTTTTTGAGAGTGCAGCCGGGTTCGGGACTCCAGTGGCCATAACTGCCGCCCTGCTAATCGGCCTGGGCTTCCCGCCGCTCCAGGCTTCGGGCCTGTCGCTTATCGCCAATACAGCTCCTGTGGCCTACGGGGCCCTGGGCACGCCGATTGTGGCCCTGGCCGGAGTCACCGGCCTCGACCTGCGTCAGCTGAGTGCCATGGTTGGGCGACAGCTTCCATTTTTCTCAGTCCTGATGCCTTTTTGGTTGCTAGCGGTTTTTTGCGGTTTAAGAAGAACGAAAGAAGTCTGGCCGGCGGCCCTGACTGCCGGGCTGTCCTTTGCTGTGCCACAGGCCCTTATTGCCAACTTTCACGGGCCCTGGCTGGCCGGGGTGGTATCGTCCTTCATTTCCATAACAGCGCTGGTCATACTGTTTAAGTTATGGAGCCCTAAAAAAATCTATTCTCCCGAAGAAATCAACCGGAGTGATCTAGGTCAGGACAACCCGGGCACACTGAATCAAAGGGCTCTCCTGGCCGCGGCCGCTCCCTGGCTGGTTCTGAGCCTGGTTATCTTCATCTGGGGAATTCCTCAGTTTAAGAAATTGCTGGACGGAATTATGGCTCTGTCAATGGCCGTTCCTGGCCTCCATCAACAGGTTTTAAGAATGCCGCCGGTGAGCCCGGCTCCGGCCCCTGAACCCGCTGTTTTCCGCTTCAATTTCCTGTCATTCACCGGGACCGGGATTCTGGTGGCAGCCATCATCAGCGGGCTGATGATGAAATTCAGCTTTAAGAGAATGCTTCGGGTTTACTGGAAGACCCTCATACGGGTGCGTTTTTCTTTATTGACCGTGGCCGCCATGCTGGCCCTGGGCTATGTCACCAGGTATTCCGGGATGGATGCCACCCTGGGGCTGGCTTTTGCCAGGACCGGATTGCTTTACCCGTTTTTTGGAACCATGCTGGGCTGGCTCGGTGTGGCTCTGACCGGATCTGATACTTCTTCCAACGTGCTGTTCGGGAGCCTGCAAAAAATCACCGCCCAGCAGCTCGGCCTGAGCCCGGTGCTGATGGCCGCGGCCAACAGCTCGGGCGGGGTGATGGGCAAGATGATCGATGCCCAGAGCATCGTGGTGGCCTCTACCGCCACCCGCTGGTACGGACATGAAGGGCACATCCTTCGCTATGTCTTCTGGCATAGCCTGATTCTGGCCAGCCTGGTGGCCTTATTGATCTTGCTTCAGGCCTACGTTTATCCCTTTGTTCGTCTGGTTATACATTAAAGCCATCACCTCTCGGCTGGTTTAAGCATGTTTATCCTAAGCTTGAAGCTTAGGTGAGAGTTTTCAAACCCGCGACTTTATTAAGGGATCCGTGAAAAGAGCAAGAAAAGGCGGCTCTCAAATTTACTCGGGTTTATGCTTTACAGGACCTGGATTTGGCCACCGGGAAACCATCTGGAAAGGGTTGAGCACTTACCTGGCACTTATCAATTTCCATGAGACCTGGAATTTATGAGCTGGTCCCAGCCGGCCAGGAATTCCCTGATCTGGACCGTAAGCCTTTTTCTCTTGAAAAAGATGACACCGGTTACCCACAGCACGAAAAATCTCCGCCAGAACACCGATTCCAGCCAGACCGTTCTAAAGCCCAGCAGGATGTAGAAAAAATGAAAGGCCTGGTTGACGTGGATGGACCTGGTCAGCCAGAAAGCCAGCATATTTATGCCCACAAAAACCGCCAGGAAAGTCCAGCTATAGTGTCCCAGGATGGTTCCATAGGCCAGGGTGATTATGTATATTGCCCAGTCGACCCAGCCGTCGAGCCCGGCCAGGTGCCCGGGCCGGTAGCTCCTGCGGGCAAAATAACCATCGAGGCAGTCACTCAGCCAGCAGGAAAAAATAAGGACCAGGAAAAGGTCAAGAACCGCCCGCCCCTGCCAAAGGATCAGGCCCAGGAATACAGCCATAAGACCTCTGGCTGAGGTCAGTAAATCGGCGATGAAGTATCCCCGGCGATACAGATAATCGGCCAGCATGGTTCAAGCCCTCACCGCGAGCCTGAATCAGCCTCACCATAAATTATTTTAACTTGAAGGATTTTAGCGATTCAACCTGGCCGGCTTGAAGCCAGGCAGACCCGGTCCGGACTTTAAGATTTAAGACCGGGGTTTTCTGGGGAATAAGGCAAGCCCGACTGCCAGGCCGAAAATCAGGCCGGTACCGAATCCAACAGCCAGCCAGAGGACTACATTGTGTGAAAACAGTCCGATCAGGGCCCCGGCCAAAGTTCCGGCGATCATCCCGACCGCGAGCCCCATGGCCAGCCTGATTTTTTTCCCTTCCCACGTGGAGAGGCTCAAGGTATTCTCCTTACCCTTGATTCTGAATATAATGAAATCCACCCTTACTCGCCAATGATTTTTATCAGCACCCGCTTGCGGCGCTGGCCGTCAAACTCTCCATAAAAAATCTGTTCCCAGGGTCCGAGGTCCAGGCGGCCGCCGGTCACGGCCACCACCACCTCCCGGCCCATGACTGTCCGCTTGAGGTGGGCATCGGCGTTGGTTTCCCCGGTCAGGTTATGACGGTAAGAACCGGGGGCGTAGGGAGCCAGCTTTTCCAGCCACTGGAAGAAATCCTGGTGCAGCCCGCTTTCGTCATCGTTGATGAAAACGCTGGCCGTGATATGCATGGCATTGACTAGGCACAGGCCTTCCCTGATACCACTCTTTCTGACGGCTTCTTCCACCCGGTCGGTAATATTAATCAATTCCTGTCTTTTTTCGGTCTGAAACCAGAGGTATTCGGTCCAGCTCTTCATTTTTCGAACCTCCACCTGGCGCGGTAATGTATTTTGCAAAAAAAAGGCCGGGAACAGGAAACTGCTCCCGGCCCCGGAATTAGATCTTTATTATTTTCCCAGCAATTCATCGACCAGCGGTTTGGCGTCATAGATTTTTAGCAGGGCTTCAATAATTCCGTCGGCATGCACCATCACCGAGCGGGAGATCTTTTCTTCGTAGACGAACCTGGTCGGCAGCGACTGTATATTGCCATCAAACAAGGCACCCACGAATTCGCCCTTCCTGTTGACGACTGGAGAGCCTGAGTTGCCGCCGATGGAATCGATGGTGGCCACGAAGTTAAGGGGGACATTCAGGTTGAGCGAGGCTTTCCGGTTCAGCCAGCGTTCGGGCAGCGACCAGGGGGCCTGGAAATTCTTTTCCTGGGCCTTTCGGTACAGGCCGGCAAAGTTAGTCTGGTAAGGAATTTTTCGGCCGCTTTCCACATAACCTTTAACCACTCCGAAGCTCAACCTCAGGGTGCCGGTGGCATCGGGTGGAATTGAGGTGCCTTTCAGCTTGAACAGGGCCCTGGCCACCAGGGTGCCGTTCTTGGTCTCCACAGCCTGGACTCTCTTTTCATAGCGCTCGCGGGCTCCCTGGGAAATCGGCTCCACCAGGAGAGCCAGCTTGATCATCGGGTCGTTGCACAGGTTAATGGCTTCGGCTCCGCCCTCGGTCAATTTTTTTCTGAATTCAGGGTCCTTCAGTTTGGTGCCAGAGATCAGGACCTTAGCCACTTCTTCTGGGGTCTGGTTGCCGAGTATCCACCTGGTTTCCTGGAGGTCGGGCAACTGTTCTTTCAAGAACTGGAGGGAGTCAGCCAGCTTGACGATTTCAAAGTCGTCATAAATCTCTGCCGGCATCCGGCCGCCGGCCATATCTGGCGGGCCGGCCGGTC
The DNA here is from genome assembly GCA_026414545.1 of Candidatus Saccharicenans sp. GTDB lineage: Bacteria > Acidobacteriota > Aminicenantia > Aminicenantales > Saccharicenantaceae > Saccharicenans. The sequence continues at coordinate 168,073 of JAOAIU010000058.1, read as the reverse complement.
GCTCTCTCTGGGCCCCCCTGACAATTGACCGGGCCAGGTTGAAATAAACCGTGTTGAAGGCGTTAGCCCTTTCAAACAGCATGTATTCTTTGAAGAAAGAGGCGTATTCCTTCTGGGCCTGGGCAATTTCCTCCCAGGCCTGGCCGAATTCCTTAGCCAGTTCTGGATCAGCAGCAATGGCCTTGCGGATGGCCTGTTCTTCGGCCAGCTTCCTGGCCATCAGGTCCTTGTCCAGCAATCCCGAGTTGTAGCCGATGGTGGCTTTCAAGCTGTTTTCCACGCCGAACAGGGTATTCAGAGCAATCCTCTGCTGTTCGGGTCCACGCTTAGCATATTCATGGAGTACGGCCTGCCTTCTCTTCAGGTTGGCGATGGTAAAAGGATAGCTCACGTCTCTCAGAAAGAGAAGCTGGTCGTAAGTCAGCAACCTGCCGGTAGAACCGGGATTGCCGGAGCAGAAGACCAGGTCGCCCTCCCGGAGCGGGGAAGTCTTCCATTTCAGGTAATGGGGAGTTTTGAGCGGCTGGTCGTTCTCATAAACTCGAAATATGGAGATATCAAGGTCGAAGCGGGGATAGGTGAAGTTGTCAGGGTCTCCGCCGAAGAAAGCAATTTCCTCTTCGGGGGCGAACACCAGACGGACATCGTTGTAGATCTTGTATTTATAAAGGTGGTACATGCTGCCCGAATAGAGGGAAACCACCTGGCAGCGCAGGCCTGATTTATCGCTGGCTTCCTTCTGGATTTCGGAGATAACTTTCTGCCTGGCGGCCATCACTTCCTGAGCCGACATCCCGGGTTTTTCCGAGCCAAGAACTTTATCGGTCACATCTTCAATCTCCTGGAGCACCCAGAGCTGGGTCCCGGGGCACTTCAGCTCTTCCTGCCTGGTCCTGGCATAAAAGCCGGTTTTGATCAGGTTGCGTTCAGATGTCGACAGGTTCTGGATGGCCCCGCGGCCGACGTGGTGGTTAGTCAGCACCAGGCCGTCGGGAGAAACGAAAGAGGCCGAGGCTCCGCCGAAACGGACCGAGGCCAGGCGAAGATGGTTTAACCAATCATCCGTGACTCTGAAATTGTATTTTTTGGCCAGATAATCCTTTGGCACCAGATTGTAAGGCCACATCCCCTCGTCAGCTGCCAGCGGAATGAGCAGCCAGAGGAACAGGGCCAGCAGGGAAAACGAAACTTTTAATTGAACCGTGCGCAATCTGTTCATGATGACCTCCTGACCAGAGCATTATGGCAGAATGCCGGCAAAAATTAAAGAGCGAAAAACTGAGCAAAGCAATTGACAGAAAAACAAAACTCCGAAATCTCTAAAACTTGCTGGAAGAAAGGCCTATAATATATTGTTAATTTGCGGAAACCGAGAGTTTAGCATGTTTGGACATAAAAAAGACCGGGTTGAATCGCCACCCATAGTCGGTGGGGTCTGTTCTTTGCTGGAAATACCTCATGGCCATAAGTTCAGAATCGCGGAAATAAATGGAGGGGCGGGGCTGCACCGGCGGCTGCTGGCCCTGGGATTTCACCGGGGGGACCTGGTGGCCCTGGACGGAGAAGCCTTGCTGGGCGGGCCGGTCCTGGTAAAAAACCTCAACAGCGACACCAGAATTGCTCTGGGGAGGAGCATAGCCCGCAAGATTCTGGTGGAGCCAGCCGACGAGCATGAACGATAGGGTTCCGGTAATAGTCTTTATCGGGCAGCCCAATTGCGGCAAGAGCACCCTGTTCAATGCCATAGCTGGCTTCAAGGCCCAGACTTCCAATTTTCCGGGAACCACCGTCTGCCATGCCCATAGCCAGGTTGTCTGGAAAAATAGAGTTTATTCCATCGTTGACCTCCCCGGGACCTATTCGCTGACGCCCCAGGAGCCTCAGGAAAAAGTGGTTCTGACCCACATCTTCGGGGAAAAACCGGACCTGATCGTCAACGTCATCGATGCTTCGCTTCTCTGCCGCAGCCTGGAACTGACGGTTGAGTTGCTGGAGCTGGAATACCCGATGGTGGTGGTCCTTAATATGATGGACCTGGCCGAGAAGAAGGGGATGAAAATTGACCCGGTGGCTCTGGAGAATAAACTCGGGGTGCCGGTCATCAAGACTGTGGCCACCAGAGGCCAGGGTACGAAAGAGCTCATGGACAGGGTGGAGAAGATTCTGGCCGAGCAGACAACGCCCCGCCATCTTCGCTATTCTGGCGAGGTTGAAGGACGGATAAAAAAGCTCATTGAAATGCTGCCGGCTGATTTTCCGGTCATAGCCAATCCCCGGTTTACGGCCATCAGGGCCATCGAGGCCGAGACCCTGGCCGTGGATAAATTCTTCCTGGAAAATAATCCGGAATTCAAGAAAGGGCTGGACCGGGTTCGCCAGGAAATTTCTGCCCTCAGGGAGGCCCCGGCCTACGAGGTGCTGGCGGCCGAACGCCATCATCTGGCCCTGAAAATATTTGAAGATTGTTGCCGGGTGCGGCATGCCCGGTTGAGCAGTCTGGAGAAGCTGGATAGCTTAATCATGCATCCGGTGCTCGGTCTTTTCCTGCTGCTGCTGATTTTTGCCGGAATGTTTTACCTGATTTTTCGAGTGGGCAGCCCCCTGGAAGCCTGGTTGCTCAAGCCCTGGGAAGCTCTGCGTCTCGGGATCCAGGAAAGATACGGGCATAACCTGCCGGCCGAGCTTCTGGTTGGCCTGGTGCAGGGGGTGGGTGGGGGAGTGGCCATTGTTTTTCCCTACTTTATTCCGCTCCTCTTGCTGATGGGCTTTCTGGAAGACATCGGTTACCTGGCCCGGGCCGGTTTCCTGATGGATGCCTTCATGCACCGGCTGGGGCTTCACGGAAAATCGGTGCCTCTCTTCATCCTGGGGTTTGGCTGTAACGTTCCGGCCATCATGGCTACCCGAATCCTCGAATCCCGGCGCGACCGGATCATAACTGCCCTGCTGATTCCTTTCATTCCCTGCGCCGCCCGGACCACCATCATCCTGGCCCTGGTGGCCTTCTTGCTCGGTCCCTGGTGGGCGCTGGGGTTTTATTTTTTGAACTTAGTGGTAGTGGCGGTACTGAGTTCCATTTTAACCAGGGTCTTCAAGTATTCCTCGCCGGGTTTGATCCTGGAAATTCCCAGCCTGAAATGGCCGTCGCCGAAAAATATCCTTCAGAAGACCTATTTTAACCTCAAGGAGTTTGTCCGTTTTGCCTGGCCCATTCTTATTGCCGGCAGCCTGCTGTTGAGTTTTCTGAGCTTCCTCCATTTTGACCGCCTGGTCAACGCAGTTCTGACTCCTCTGGTCAGTGGACTCTTAGGCTTGCCGTCAAGCCTGGGGGTAACCCTGCTCTTCGGCTTCCTGCGAAAGGAGCTGTCGCTGCTGATGATGTTCCAGGCCCTGGGAGTTAGCTACGGGCAATTGCTATCGGTGATAAACCGGGCCCAGCTATTGACCTTTGTCACCTTCGTCAACTTCTTCATACCCTGTCTGTCAACTCTGGCCATTCTCTGGAAGGAGCTGGGGCGCAGGGTGGCTCTGATTTCGGTTGTCCTGAACCTGAGTTTGGCTGTCCTGGTGAGCTGGCTGGTCCGCCTGGCCTTTGCCCTCTTTTAAGCCGAGAAAGCAAAGGTAAATGAACAGGGCGGAAGAAGGCCGATATTTTTTGCTTCCTTTCTTTTCTTCTGAGGAAAAATAGGGCTGATTAATCTTGATAATCCCTGTGAATTCGGGACTTAACAGGAAGCCCGGTCCTGGGTGCATCTCTTAAAGGAGCAAAGGTGCCGGCCAGCAGGGAGTTCGGTTGGCGAAATAAACAGGATATATGAATGGTTGTTCATATATTGTCAGGACAAGCCGGTAAAATAACGTTCTCTTTTTAGTTCTCTTGCCTGACTAATCTTCTCCGTCTGTTTAATAGGGATGGAAGGGGCTGCTCAACAGCAAATCATGAATTGAACGGGGCAGCTCAATATGTTTGCCAGTTCGAGCTTATGACGGGGAAAGCCGAGAGTTCGACCAGGTCAGTTAAGCCTGTCCTTGACTGTCGCCGCCAGCTTTGCTCCCAGGATCCGGGCCAGTTCTTCGACCGGGGCGGATTTGATGGCAGCCACGTTGCCGAAGACCTGGAGAAGTTTCTTCTTCCGGACTGGTCCGAGGCCGGGAATGCCATCCAGCTCGGAAAGCAGGCTCCTTTTCTGGCGCCGTTGGCGATGGAAACTTATGGCGAAGCGATGGGCTTCGTCCCGGATGTGCTGCAGGAGTTTCAGGGCGGGCGAAGTCGGGTCCAGGCGGAGTCCTTCGGGGTTAGCGTCGGAAAAAATTATTTCTTCTTTCTTGGCCAGGGAAGAAACCGGGACCTGTCCCAGGTTCATGGACTCCAGCACCTGCCGGGCCAGGTTGAGCTGGCCCTTTCCGCCGTCAACGAAGATCAGGTCGGGCAGCGGGCCTTTTTCGGCCAGCAGCCGGCGAAAGCGGCGCTCGATGACTTCCTTCAGGGAAGCATAATCATCCGGACCGGAAACAGTTCTTATCTTATATTTACGGTATTCGGACCTGGCTGGCTGGCCATCGACAAAAACAACCAGGGAACCAACGGGCTCGGTCCCGGTCGTGGTGGAAATATCAAAACCTTCTATGCGCCGGGGAGAGTGGGGAAGGGCCAGCTGGGCCTGCAGCTCGGCCAGGGGTTCTGCTGGCTCTTGTTTCTCCAGCAACAGGGCAGCGTTCTGGCCAGCCAGTTCCAGCAAGACTTTCCGTTTCTTGCTGTCGGGATAGAGCCACCTGATTTTTTGTTTACCGGCTTCAAGCCCGATGGTAATTTCTGCCCTGGCCGTTTCTGATAACTTAAAAGGCAAGAGAACCGATTGTGGCGGAGCCTGGCCTGAGTAGAACTGCTTTAGAGCCCTGACCAGGACTCTTTCGTCAGTTTCTGCTGCGTTCAATTCCAGCAGCCGACCTGAGGACGACCTGACGCGGCCGTCTCGCATGTGGAAAATCAAGACCCCGGCCTTATCCTGGCTGCGGCTGAAACCTATAATGTCCAGGTTTTCCTTTTCGGTAGAAATGACCCGCTGGGTTTCTTTCAGGTTATCCAGGGCCTTCAGGGCGTCGCGCCAGCGGGCGGCTTCTTCAAACCTGAGCTCCGAGGAAGCTCGTTCCATTTTTTCCTGCAGCTGGACATAAAGCTCCCGTTTTTTCCCCTCCAGCAGGAGCAACGCCCGGTCCAGGTTTTCCCGGTAGTCGACCGGGCTGACCAGACCGACACAGGGGCCGCTGCACATCCTTAAATCATATTCCAGGCAGGGCCGGCGGCGGTTTCTGAAAACTGTGTTTTCGCAGGTGCGCAGCCCGAAAATCCGGGCCATAAAAGAAATAAGTTTCCTGGCTTCATCGGCCGGGCTGAACGGGCCGAAATACCTGGCCCCGTCATCCTCCACCCGGCGGCATAAATAGACCCCGGGAAACTCTTCGTTGACGGTCACCTTGATGAAGGGAAAGCTCTTATCGTCCTTCAGGCGCAGGTTAAACCGGGGCTGATAAAACTGGATGTAATTATTCTCTATGAAACTGGCCTCTTTTTCGGAACTGACCAGCAGGTAATCTATGTCGGCCGTTTCGCTCAGGATGTTCTGTACCTTTAAGTCGGGTGATGGAAGAAAATAACTCCTGACCCGGTCCCGCAACGACCTGGCTTTGCCGATGTAGATGACCTCGCCCCGGGCATTCTTGAAAAAATAGATACCCGGCCGGGCCGGAAATCTTTTTATCTTCTGCCTGAGCTGTTCGATTTTCATCGCTGGCTCCGCTGAGGGGATTGGCTCCCGGCCTTAAAACCGGGTTCGGCAACCTGGTTATGAATATCAGGAAGGCTGAGCTTCTTTCTGGAACTGAATATCGATTTGTTGGACATTTCAGACTTACTCCATCAATTCCAGCTCGCGCTTCTTAAGCCGGTTGAGCTCGTCGCGGTATTGAGCCGCCTTTTCAAATTCCAGGTTGCGGGCAGCTTCTTTCATCAGTCTTTCCAGCTCTTCCATCCGTTTCTGCCGTCTTTCTGGCGACAGGAAAACCTCCTTTTCTTCAGCCACCCGGGTGAGGTCGACATAATCCCGCTCGTAGACGCTGGCCAGGACTTCATCTATGTTTTTCCGAATCGACTGGGGAGTTATGCCGTTCTGTTCATTGTATCGCTGTTGCAGGCGACGCCGGCGGTTGGTCTCCTCGATGGCTCGCTTCATGGAGTCGGTCATGGTCTCGGCATACATGATCACTTTGCCGGCGATGTTCCGGGCGGCCCGTCCGAAAGTCTGGATAAGGCTGGAAGTGGAGCGAAGGAAGCCTTCCTTGTCAGCATCGAGGATGGCCACCAGCGATACTTCCGGCAAGTCCAGCCCTTCCCTCAGCAGGTTGATGCCGACCAGGGCGTCAAAATTTCCCTTTCTCAGGTCGCGCAATATTTTCACCCTTTCCAGGGTTTCTATATCGGAATGCAGGTAGCGGACCTTAAGTCCCAGCTCGTGATAATATCGGGTCAGGTCTTCGGCCATTTTCTTGGTCAGGGTGGTAACCAGGGTGCGTTCGTTGCGACGGGCCCGGTCCTGGATTTCCTTCATCAGGTCGTCGACCTGTCCCCGGACTGGCCTGACTTCCACCTCCGGGTCAACCAGCCCGGTGGGCCTGATGATCTGCTCCACCACCTGACCCCCGACTTTTTTCAGTTCATAGGGGCCGGGAGTGGCCGAAACGTAGATGACCTGCTTGATTCTGTCTTCAAACTCCCGGAAATTCAGGGGACGGTTATCCAGGGCCGAGGGCAAGCGGAAGCCGTGTTCGATCAGCGTCAGTTTGCGGGAGCGGTCGCCATGGTACATGCCGCCGATCTGGGGCACAGCCACGTGCGATTCATCGATGATCACCAGGAAGTCATCGGGGAAATAATCGAGCAGGGTGTAGGGCGGCTGACCCGGCTGCCGCCGGCTCAGGTAAAGCGAGTAATTTTCAATTCCCGGGCAATAACCGAATTCCCGCAGGAGTTCCAGGTCATAAAGGGTCCTTTCTTCTATCCTCTGGGCTTCTATGAACTTTCCCTGGCTTTGAAAAAATTCCACCTGTTTCTTGAGTTCTCGTTCTATGCCTGTAATGGCTTCTTCCAGGATGTCCCGCGGGGTTGAGAAAAATGTCCGGGGGTAGACTACCACCCGGTCGAGCAACTGGTGCTTCTGGCCGAGGAGAGGGTCAAAAACGGCGATTTCCCTCAGCCGGCCGTCTTCAATCTCCAGCCGGTAGCAGAAATCTTCATAAGAGGGAAAGACGTCAACGATGTCTCCGCGGACACGGAAGCTGCCCCGCTTTAGGTCATCATCGGAACGTTCATACTGGATGCCGACCAGCCGGTCGAGCAGCTGGCGCCTGGTCAGGGCCTGCCCGATTTCCAGGGGAAAACTCTGGGAATAATAGGTCTCCGGAGCACCTATGCCATAGATGCAGGAGACCGAGGCCACGATGATCACGTCCCGCCGGGAAAACAGGGCATTGGTGGCGGCCAGCCGGAGGCGGTCGATTTCTTCATTGATGGTAGCTTCCTTGGCAATATAAGTGTTGGTGGCCGGGATGTATGCTTCTGGCTGGTAATAATCGTAATAGCTGACAAAGTATTCGACGGCATTATCGGGAAAGAAACGCCGGAATTCCTGGTAGAGCTGGGCGGCCAGGGTTTTGTTGGGGCTGATGACCAGGACCGGCCGGTTGACCCGGGCTATCAGGTTGGCCATGGTGAAGGTCTTGCCCGAACCGGTTACTCCCAGGAGAACCTGGTGGCGTTTCCCGGCCAGTATCCCCTCGGTCAGCTGGTCAATGGCCCGGACCTGGTCCCCCCGAGGTTCAAATTCCGAATGAAGCCTGAAATTTCCCATGATAACTTTACCAGCCTGGCCGGGTCTTTCTTTTTATTTCTTTAAGAACTGACCTGGCCAAAATGTTAGGACCCTGGCCCGGTCTCAAAATATTATATCAGATAAACGTCGCCGATTAACCTTGGCCAGTCTGCTCACTGCTGTCTTAAAGCGGTAATTCTGTGGCAAATTGCTTTTTCCAGATTTCCTTTCCCGGAATTATTAGCTATCTGGCCTTGGAACGCGTCTTAAAAATTCTCATCTTTCTGGAAAAGGAGAGGACAAGACAAAATCACACGGGTCAATTTTCAGGCCCGGGAATTAGTCCGGGCAGTGAAGGTGAGAAAGGAGCGGAGGTTTATCAGGGCTGATAATCTTTGCTGATCTTGATGGTGCCCTTGAACCTGGCCCCGTTCTGGACGGAGATCTTGCAGGCAATGATATCTCCGGTAAAGCGGCCGGTATCGCTGATGACCACTCTTTCCGCCCGGACCTTCCCTTCGAGCTGGCCATAGAGGAAGAGATTCTTGGCCTTGACCTCTTCCGAACGAACACTGGCCGTTTTGCCTATGGTCAGATCATGTAGGGCCAGGTCGATCGGGCCACTGAAAGTGCCCTGGAGCTCCAGGTCTTCATGACCGCTAAGTTTGCCTTCGAGTGTTATGGTCTGGCCGAGCCGACTGACAACGCGGGTCAGGCTGGCTTCCTGGTTGATTTTCTTATCATCCGGGCTCATGTCGCGCTCTCTCCGTTTTCATCAATTATATTTTAATCGGGCCGACAGTCAACTGAAATTAAGGCCCGGCGACCGTTGTCCATTGACAGCCGGAGGCTATTTGATAAAATTCAGGTAGATTGATAGTCTATCAATCGTCAGGAAGAGTTGGTAGCTCTCTTGAAGCGAGCGGGCATAACTCAACGGTAGAGTGCGAGCTTCCCAAGCTCGGAGTTGCGGGTTCGAATCCCGTTGCCCGCTCTTTTTTTATTTCAGGCATGAGGATTTGAGGTCAGGTTGATGGCGGACTGGGAATTGATTTACGAGCGCGAACCACTGCCGGGCTCCTGGAACATGGCTGTGGACGAATACCTTTTTCTTCTGGCCCAGAAGAGCGGTCTGACCTATCTCAGGTTCTATACCTGGCTCAGGCCGACCGTCTCCCTGGGCTGCAGCCAGGATATTAGCAAGGTCCTGAAACTCGAAGAATGCCGGAGAAGGGGAGTCGATGTTGTCCGGCGAATGACCGGCGGCAAACTGGTTCTTCATCACCTGGAGGTTACCTACTCTCTGGCCTCGGCCCGGACTGACCTCTTCAGCCCCACCCTGGAAGGTTCCTACCGTTTGATCTCAGAAGCCCTCGTCCGGGGGCTGAGGTTGCTCGGACTGCCGGCCGAGCTGGCGGCCAGCACCCCCTCAGCCTATGCCCGCAGCCACCTGCCCTGCTTTGCCTATCCGGCCAGGAATGAAGTCGAAATAAACGGGAAGAAGGCCATCGGCAGCGCTCAGAAAAGGAGCGGTACCTGTTTCCTTCAGCACGGCTCGATTCCACTGGTCAAAGAGGCAGAACTGCTGGCAGCCGTTGCTTACGGCCTGGACCCGGTCCGAGCTGACAGCATGACTTCTCTTTCTGACGAGCTGGGCAGACCCGTGAGCTACGCTCAGGCGGTGGACCATCTGATTGAGGGTTTCAAACAGCAATTCCAGGCAGAGCTGGCTGCTCGTCAATTTACTCCGGAAGAACGCAACATTATAGAAAAAATAGAAAACAGGAAGTATGCCAGCTGGAGCTGGACCGGGGAACGGCAGGAGCCACCGCGGTTTGATTTTTAGACAACCGGGTGTTAACATTAAAGCGTAATTGAAGGAAGGAGCTGGCCATGAACGAAATCGAAGAATTGATGAAGGTTGAGGTTAACGACCTGCCGCCCCTTCAGCCTATGCTCTACGACGACCTTCACCAGAATGTGTTGAAGAACATGCACCTGGAGCTGGGCAGCGGCCCGGTCCTGTACCTTATTTCCCCTTCCTATTCTGTGCTTAATACCATGCCCACCGAACCGGTGGTCGAGTTCCTGAATAAAAAAGAAAACCTGTTAAATTACCTCAAGGAATACGTCATCCAGAATCTAGCCCTGTACACCGTCATCCTGGAAATGAGCAGCTATTTCATCGAGCAGAATAATTACCTGGTGCTGGCCAGGTTCAGGGAGAAGAGTGGCGACGGCCGGAAATTTGAGCTTAAATTTTACACCCATGAACCGAAGGAGCTCTTGAATAATTATAAGGACAAGATTTATATCGGCCGGGATTTTATCGACCTGCTGAATTTCAAGCGGAAGTACTGGGGGGTTAAGGACTTCATCATTTCCGTTAAGGAGCAATACGACCGCTTGCTGGACAAGGCCGAAGCCAGGATCAAGAATCCGCTGGAATACAGCTCTTTCTTCCAGGAGATCAAGGAATCGGTTAACGAGACTTACAACGAGAGCCTGCTCATCCTGCAGTCGCTGCCGCCGTACCCGGACCTGGACAAGCTGTCCGGCAAAGAGCTAATTGACATCAACAGCCAGTACCGGGAAATAACCCATTTCCTGGTGGAGCTGCGGGATGAGGTGGACGAGTTTGAGAACTTGCTCCGGTTCAAAAAGGAAGCCGATTTTGTTCGTTACGTGACCAAGTTCAAGAAGGACCTGACCAACCTGATATCCTACCTTAACATCAAGATCAACGGAGTCCTGGGTTACCGGATTTCCACCTTTAAGTTCAAGCACTCCTGAGGTGCCCGGACTGGCCGCGACTCATTCTTTCCTGAGGACCTCAATGTTCCCGTAGCTGGTCATCAGCTTGATTTCCGGGCGGTCGGAAGCGCCGCGAAAAGCCCTGACCACGGCCAGGCCGTTGGTGGTGTTCTCGTCGGGCGAAAAGGGGAGTTGCCAGGATATTCTGCCGCCTTTGCTGCTGGCTTCCAGCCTGGCCGTCTGGCCCTCTGGCCAGAAAAACTTAATGTTTCCGTATTCAGTAGCCGCCGTTATGGGCTGATCCAGGTTGGTCGGGAGCAGGGTCAGGTTGGCATGCTTGAGATTGATTACCATCTGGCCGCTGACATCCTCCAGGTTGACTGGTTCGTAAGAGGTTTCGACCTGCAAGCGACCGGCCCGGGCTCCCTTCAGGTCAACCCCGGAACTCCTGGCCTTGATGGTCAGGTCTCCCTCGAGGTCGGCCAATCTGATTGGCTCATAATTCGTTTCGATTTCAACCTGGCCTCTGGCCGTGTCTATTTCTACCGGGGAATGATGCCCCCTGACCACAACCGGGCCGGTTTGGCTCAGGCTGATCAATTCATAGGATCCAGAAATTTTGGAAGCTCCGGTGATTCTGACTGCCTTTATACTGGTGTGCCGCGACTCAAGGCTCAGGTTATTTTTCAGGTCGAATAGCTCCAGGCTCTGGTAAGCACAACTGACCTGAACCGGGCCGGCAATCCGGCTGAGCAGGGCCGAAGAATGTTTCGTTTCCAGACGGCACTCTCCATCGACATCCATTATGGAAACTTTTTCATAGGAATTGATGACCCGGACCGGGCCCGAGATTTCAACTATATCCACCCGGCCGTGCTGATTCTCAAGTTCGACTTCCCTGACGCCGGCGATACGGACCAGGCCGAAAGAATTCCTGACAACGATCCCGGTCTTGGCCGGGACCCGGACCCGGAAACTGGTGGTGAAGTTCTTCTTACTAAAGGTATCGCGATTGGTGGTCAGAAGGAGCCTCTGACCGTTCCTGGTGGACAATAATTTTATCTGGTCCGCTACCTGCCTGGCTTCCTCCTCGGTCTTCCTCCAGACCCTTTTTTCGAGGACAATTTCTATTTCCTGCGTTTCCACCCCCTCAATCTGGACGCTGCCGTGGCTGTTAATGATTTCCAGGCTGTCCACCGGGGACTCGGTCCTGGCTTCCTCAAACTGGTAGGCCTGGCCACGGAAGGGGAAGCCTACCTCCCAGTCGTCGATGGTCAGCTTCAGGTCGTCCAGGTAGTGCAAACCAACTCCGACCACAACGATAAAGATCAGCAGCAGGACTTCCTTAACTTTCATCTTTTTTGTCCCCGGGCAGCACCTCGGCTTCGATGACCTCGGCTTTTTTAGGCTCTGGAGCCTGGCTCCGGGCTTTTATTCCGTAATAGAGCTTGGAAGCGCCCCAGAAAATCAGGATCAGGGGCCAGAGCTTGAACAGGGCTCGCCAGGCATCGTAGCCGATATTTTCGAGAAGGAAAATGGCTCCGAGCACGAGCAGGATCAAACCCCAGATTAAGTTGTCTCTATGCCGTTTCGACATGGTTTTTCCTCCTTATGATTTCCCGGTTGATTTTTTGCCGTAAAAGTAATCGGCCAAAAGTTTCAGGCCCAGGCCAATCAGGGCCAGCGGCCAGTAGTCGATGAGGGCATCGTAGCTGATGACCTCATAGTTAGCCAGCAGGAACAGGCCGCCCAGCAGGATGAGTATGATTCCCCAGGAAATGGAACCCGACGGCCGGGAAATGTCCACTTCGGCTTCTATGGACAGCCTGGTTCCTGCCGTGGACTCTGGCTGTCCGGCAAGGCATATTCTTTTGGCCTCGTTAACGGCATCGATGATCTGGAAAAAGTAGAAACCGGCCAGCATCAACCCGACGAACGGTTGCCCGCCACGGCCCTGGATGGAGACCAGACCGGCAAAAATGATGATGTACAGGATGCCTTTGAGATAACTTCCATTGTAAATGGCTCCCGTCCCTGGAAAGATGGCCGAGAAGATTCCGGCCAGTACTGGCGACTTGGCTGGTTTTTGTTCAATCTTGATTTTTTCTTCCAAGTTAAACCTCCATTTATTAATCTTTGTCTGATTTATAGATATTTTTAGCTTCGAGAGAAGCTATGAAATTTTCGCGGTAACCCTGAAGCTTGTCTTTAAGAACACCGACTCGGACCAGGGTTTTCTGGGCCAGGCTGTAGGTCCGGCGCAGTTCCAGGGCTGCCGATTTCTTAAGGCTCCTACCTGGGGTGGTGAAGGTCAGAAGTGAAACCACAACCAGCACCACGGTCACCGAGGTCAGGACCGGCTGAAAGGCCGGGCTCAACCAGAATCTCCAACCAAAAGACCAGGTTTTCTGGCGGCCGGAAGCAGTTTCAGGAATCATGTACAGCTTCTGGATTAAACTGGCTGGGGGCTCAATTTCTGGCAGATTAGGCCACTCTGAAGCAAGATTCCGGGTGGCTTCCAGCAGGCGGGCGCAGTCCGGGCAGACCGCCAGGTGGTCCTCCAGCTCTTTTTTGGCTTCAGGCTGCAGTTCGCCTTCGAGATAGGCCGAAAACAACAGTTGAATTCTGTCGCAGTTCATGGCTTGCCTCCCGTCTTTTCCAGGATGGCCCGGGCCACCTGAATCCGGCCCCGGTTAACCCGGCTTTTGACCGTACCCAGGGGAAGCTTCATTTTCTGGGCGATTTCTTCATAGCTGAAACCTTCAATTTCCCTGAGAACCAGAACTGTTCTCAGTTCCGGAGAAAGTTGCAGAAGGGCTTCTCTGACCAGTTCGGCTTTTTCCTGGCTCAATAGCCGGTTTTCGGGGCTGTCGGCTTCGGCAGCCGCGGTCGTAAGCTCTTCAAAATCAGCCCGTTGCGATTTTTCCAGCCTGGTTCTGCGGAATTCGTCGATCAGGAAATTCCTGGCCAGGGTCAGAAACCAGGCGCTGAAATCCCGCTCGAAATCGTATTTGGTCAGAGAGTTGTATAGCTTCAGGAAAATCTCCTGGGTCAGGTCCTCGGCTTCCTGCGGGCTGCCGGCAAACTGGTAGGCCAGGTTGAAAATTTTCCGGGAGTAAAGGTCAACCAGCATTTTCCAGGCTTCCGCCTCTCCTTTCAGGCAATTTCTGACTACTTCTTTCACTTCCACGCACGTCATCCTGGTAGACGAGATTTTCCAAGAAAAAGTTCCCTGACCGCCTCTTCCAGTCAGAACAGGTGACCAGGCTTCCCGCAGGGCTTTGAAATTCTCAGGCTTGGCTATATTATTAAGTAAGAAAGGACAGGATGCAACTTTTCCAGAGTCGGGTGGTTAATGAATACCAGAATGGATGAGCAGGCACTCATGGAACGAGTGAAGGAAGGGGATGAGTCTGCCTTCTGTCAGCTCATGACTATCTATAAGGACCGGATAGTCAATTTTCTGTACCAGGCTACGGGAGATTACCAGTTGGCGGTCGACCTGGCTCAGGAAACGTTCATGCGTGTTTATTTCAAGGCCAAAAAGTACCGCCCGATTGCCCCGGTCTCGGCCTGGATTTATTCCATAGCGGCCAATCTGGCCCGCACGGAGAAGAAAAAGATAAGCCGTCACCCGGTAGTTCCGCTGGAAGAGATAACCAACGATTATTCTTCGGGCAGCTATTCGTTGGACCATAATGACCCCGGCTTGATGAGGAATATCAGGATGGCCTTAGGACGTCTTCATCCCCGTTACCGGGTGCCGGTTATCTTAAAAGATGTGGAAGGATTTTCCCAGGAGGAAATTGCCAGCCTGCTGAAACTGCCGCTGGGCACGGTTAAGGCCAGGATCAGCCGGGGCCGGGAGTACCTGAGGCGGTGGCTGGAAGAAGGCAGGGAGATAAGAAATAAAAAAGATGGAACCGAAAATGAAACGGAAAATGGAAATCTGGAATTATAAATATACGGAGAGCTGAGATGGACGTCGAAAAATATCTTCAAGGGCTGGAGCGGGTTTCTGCCCCACCAGGTTTTGAACAGTCGGTCCTGAGTCGGCTGGATGAACATAAGAAGGCCAGGATCAGGTGGCGAAGGCTGGAATTAAGCCTGGCCGGGGCGGCAGCCCTGGTTCTGGCTGGAATAATCATTTTCTCTCCGCTGGTCAGGAAATCACCCGGTGATAATCTGGTCAGCCTGAGCCAGCCAGAGGAATCGGGCAGAGTGGTCCACGTGGTCGAACCTCTTGACCTCAGGAAGGAAATGCGCCGGACGTCCGACGATTCTCAGACAGTCTTCATTCTGGAGCAGGTGTCAGACAACTGGATTCAGCAAATCAGTTACTGAGGAGGTTTGAAATGACCGGGAACAGAAGATTTTTCAGCCTGGTTTTGGCCAGCCTGCTGGCCTTTCTGTCGGGCCTGTCCGGCCCGGCCTACTCCGGACCTTGGCCAGAACCTGACCGCGATGCCAGTGACCTGGTAAAGAAGGCCGCTCCGGCCGTGGTCAGGGTTGAGGTGCGGGACGGCCTGAGAAGGGTGGCCACCGGTGTGGTCATCGATAAAGAAGGTTATATTGCCACCACCGCCCTGGTTTCTCCCAGGGGCGAGAAACTTGTGGTAATAGATAATAGTGGCGACCGTCATGAAGCTGATTTTCTGGGGTTTGACCCGGAAACCAGGATAGCTGTTATTCAGGTTAAGGATAAAAAATTGCCCACGGTAGCTGCCGGGTCAACCAGGAACCTGGTGCCTGGCTCCTGGGTCTGCGCCCTGGGGGTCGCCCCCGATTCTGGAGTGACTGTTACTCAGGGTATAGTCAGCTCGGTGGCCCCGGATCGTCTCCGCCTTAATCTCTGGATAACGCCTGGAATGAGTGGTGGGCCTGTTCTGGACGAGAAGGGCCAGCTGGTTGGACTGCTGCGCGGAGTCTATTCAGAAGACAGCCCGATTTTTTTCAGGTTCAGGGACAGGGAAGCTACCGGGACCGGCTATGTCTACAGCCAGGCCGAAGCCCCGGCCGCTGGCATGGCCATGGCCATTCCAATTGAAGTGGTTCAGAATGTTTTCCAGGAAATCAGGACCAAGGGACGGGTGGAAAGGGGCTGGCTGGGAGTTTCGATTGCCGAAGACCGGGAAGGAAGGGTGGTGATTACCAGGGTGGAAGAAAAAAGCCCGGCCGAGTTGGTCAAGCTGAAACCGGGCGACAGGGTAATGAAGATTGACGGTAAAGAAATCGGCACTTCTGACCAGTTGATCTCTGAAATCAGGACCAGGCGCCCCGGGCAGGAGGTTAACCTGGTCGTCGAGAGAGAAGGCAAGGTCCAGGAAATCAAGGTCAAGCTGGGTGCGGTGCCGGAAGAAGAAGCTCGCCGGGAGCTGGAATTGAGGTTTCCCGACCTTTTCGGGCGGCTGCCCGGGATGCCTTCAAGGCCTGTGCTTCCCGACTGGCCAGAGGCCGAAAAATTTGAGTTTGAGTTTGGCTTCGAGCATTATCGCTTCATCGGAGTAGCCCTGGAACAGCTTAACCCGGAACTTTCCAGATATTTTGGAGTCCCGGATGGTCGCGGCCTGCTGGTGGCCAGGGTGAATCCCGGCAGCCCGGCCGAGAAAGCCGGGATCAAGGTCGGGGATGTGATCCTGGCGGCCGACGGCCGTCGGGTAGAAACGCTGGAGGCCCTGACCGACCAGATACAGAAAAAGAAGAAGGGCGAAAAGATTTCCCTGGAAATTCTAAGGGACAGGAAAAAAATGAAGGTTGAAGTGGAAGTAGCCGAGGAGCAGAGAAGAAACTGGCCGAACATAGGAAGGTTTTCTGAAGAGATGGAGGAAGCCACCAGGGAGTACCAGGAGCAATTGAAGCAGACTCATGAAAACTGGCAGAAAGAACAAGAAGAGCAGCTGAAGAAGGTGCAGGAAGAAATGGCCAGGATTAAACCCAGGCTGGAAGAACAGATCAGGAAGATTTACGAAGAGAGCCAGGAGCTGGGTCGAAAGCTGCAGTCTATATACCCAGATTCCGTGAGGAGAATCTGAAAAACCTGCTCCATTCTCCATACCGGGGGCGGGAGTTATCCCGCCCTTTTTATTTTTTCTGCCGGAAGGGCTGGCGCTGTCTGGGATTCTGGAGCCAGTGATTCAGCCAGCGCTGGTATTCTTCTGGCGATAGCCGACAGCTGTCATAAAAGCCCCGGGACTGCCTCTGGCGGAAGGCCTCGTAGAGGATGATGCCCACCGAGACCGACAGGTTCAGGCTCTGGACCATGCCCACCATCGGAATCCTGATGCGGTAATCAGCCAGCTCCAGAGCCCGGCCGGAAACTCCTTCCGATTCATTCCCAAAAACAAGAGCCAGGGGCTGACAGTAGTCGATTTCGGTGTGGGGAATGGTCTGTCCGGTCAGGGTGGTTACAGCTATCCTTAGTCCCTGGTTTTTCAGCCAGACCAGGCATTCTTCTGTTGTCCTATGGAAGTGGACGGCCAGCCACTTTTCCGCCCGGGTTGAGATGGCTTCGTTGAAAGTTACCTGGTCGGGCTGGGCGGTTATGATATGAAGGTTAAAGGCTCCGGTAGCTTCGCAGGTCCTGGCCACAGCGCTGGCATTGTGGGTAATGGCCACATCCTCCAGCACCACCCGCAAATCAGGCTGGCGCCTGGCCAGGACAGATTCTATTCGTTCTCGTCTTTTCTCGGTTGGCACAGTAGATTTATAACAGATGAACAGAGACTTGGCAATCTACGGAATTTCAATCCGCAGCCCTTTTTGGACGAAAACTGCTGCCTGAATTTTCGCGAAAACTGGCAGAACTCGATTGGGGGATTAATGATTAATTAAGAGCAGATTATTAGATTTAGATTCTATTCTGGTCTGAGGTTAGTCAATCTTCGAAAAAAGGCTGGCAGTGTTGATAATTGAGAGACTTATATGGCTGCTCCCGGGTAGGAGCCGTAATCGGGTTGAAGGGGGAGAGGCTGATTCTTTGCCGTCTGGAAGCAAAAGGTCAGCCGGAGCCCGGTTCGACGGAAACCAGGAAAGGGGTCAGCTTGAGGACCAAAGCCTTGAAAAAATCAATATATTTTTCTATAGTTAAAAAGCCTGGTGGCTGCCGGAGTGGCGGAATTGGCAGACGCGCTGGACTCAAAATCCAGTCCGATTCACTTCGGGTGTGGGTTCGACTCCCTCCTCCGGCACTCTTTCTTCAGAGCTCGGGACTGTTGCCGGTTATAAGGCTCAGCCGGTGGGAACCCAGGGCTATCTCGCCTGATATTCGTGTAATTCTTTTGATATACCCTTATTTTCCTGGCTCTGCCTAAAACCCCCCTAAAGCAACTGGCCCGCCTCGAACCGGGCCAGAAGAGTTCTTCGTGAACGGGTCAAAGCTCTAGACAATTCTGTGCGCATTCCTGAGTGATTTTCGCAGATAGGCCGGGGCCAACGGTTCCACTTCATCAAGAGAGAATGGGAAAAAAAACAAGTGGTTTTCGGTCTGATGTCGGCCACGGCAACTCCGGCAGGCAGACAGCCCCGACCGAATTACCTGCCGACGACGAGAATTTTTTCTTGACAGTGATTTGCCGATGGGTTTATTAATAAGATAAGCGGCACGGCAAAAATTGACCATCTATTTTATTCCATTCAGGAGGTTAATGACCGACAAAGAAGAAGGCACTTTCAGGTTATTGGTTGGATGAAAACATTTCATCCAGGGTAAGGGGTATTATCAGAGAAGGAGGTACGCGGATGAGGAAACTTCTCTTAACCGCAATCTTCTCCATGTTGCTCATGACGGTCGGGTCGACCTTTGCTCAGATTAACCCTGAGGGCATGATTACCGGAAGGGTCAGCGATGACCAGGGGAGCCCGCTGCCGGGAGTCAACGTGGAAGCTACCAGCCCCAAGCTGGTGGGTAAAGCTACTGCCGTGACCGATGCCAACGGTGTTTACCGCTTGATGGCCCTGCCTTCCGGTAACTATGAAATCACGTTTGCCCTTCCCGGATTCAAAAAACTGGTCCGGAAGGACATCTACCTGGCTCTTTCCCAGAGCCTGGTGCTTAATGTCACCCTGGAACCGGCAGCTATCGAGGAAGAGGTCACCGTGGTCGGACAGGCGCCGCTAATTGATGTCAAGAGCACAGTCAAGGGCCAGACGATGAGCAAGGAATTTTTCCTGACTCTGCCCCGAGGACGGAGCTTTGATTCCCTGATCAGTACGGTGCCGGGAGTCAATTATGAAAGCAAGGTGGGCGGATTCAGTATGGACGGGGCCTCGGGTGCGGAGAATGTCTGGCATGTAGACGGGACCGATGTTACCAGCATCCACGTCGGAATCCGGGCCCAGAACGTGGTCCTGGAACTGCTGGATGAAGTCAAAGTGGTGGCCTCGGGATATAATGCCGAATTCGGCGGCTCCATGGGCGGCGTGGTCAACGTCATCACCAGGTCAGGCGGTAATACTTTTCATGGCGATTTTATCGGCTTTTATGAAAATAATAAGACCTATATGCAGGGCAAGGCCCGGGATTATTTGCGGCAGAGCCCTTATGATGTTGACGTTTATGAATATGTTAATGATGATGACCTGTATTATGGTGGCGGAAAGAAACGGGATAGATACTACCGCCTGGAGGGCGCCTTCAACCTGGGCGGTTATATTCTGAAAGATAAGCTCTGGTTTTTCGGCTCATTCAACCCGATTTATGCCCAGACGACGGCTCTGAGGGATTTTAATTCCCGTCAGGGGCCTTTCTATCAATTCCCCACGGCCGATTATTACTACAACGGTTCAGCCAAGTTGACTGCGGCCCCCATCCAGGGACTCAGGCTGTCGGCCAGCTTTGTCAACAATTTCTACAAGTACCGGGGCGCCCTGCCCGGCATCGGGGGCACCTCGTCTTCAACCTATCAATGGTTCAAGGAAGGTTACGACTACCCAGATTATTCCACTTCTTTCATGGCCGATTATTCCAGAAGCAATAATTTGCTTGTCAGCCTGAGGGCTGGCTGGCACCGGCAGAATACGACCAACCAACAGATTCAGCCTCCGCCGCACTCCACTTTCTATTTCTATACTTCCAACTATGTATTCCAGACAGACCCGTTTTTCCAGGCCCATCCCGAGCTTTTACATTACTCTGCCTGGACCGACTCCAGCATCTACCTGCAAACCAAGAAGAGGTTGTACGAAAAGATAAGTGCCAACCTCGATTTGACCTACTATCTCTCCTTGGCCGGCGAGCATGCCTGGAAAGCCGGGGTCCAGTTCATCCAGCTCCATGAAGACGTGCTGGATTATTCTCCCTACCCGCGGGTCTATCTCTATTGGAACAGGACTTCTTATGCGCTGGGATTCCCGGTTGGAGTCGCTGCCCCGACAGATAGTCCCTACTACGGACGGTACGGTTATTATTATATCCGCAGCGGATGGACTTCGCCCTATGGTGGAGTCTGGAATGCCCGGAGTAACAACTGGGCCCTCTATCTTCAGGATTCCTGGACCATCAAGGACCGCCTGACCATAAACTTCGGCCTCAGGGCAGAAAACGAATATATACCTTCCTTTACCGATGACCCTCTTTATGCCAATGTGAAGAAGCCGGTCAACTTTAGCTTTACCGACAAGATTGCCCCCAGGATCGGCCTGGTCTACGATGTTTTCGGCGATTCCAGCCTGAAAATCTTTGGCAGCTATGGAATCTACTACGACGTCATGAAACTGTACATTGCCGTGCTCAGTTTCGGCGGTTGGAAGCACAAACGCGATTTCTATGCGCTGAAAGATCCAGATTGGACCCAGATTGCCTCCAGCGGCCTGCTGGACGACCGGGCCAGCCAGGAGTACAACAATACCTACGCCGGCACCCTGGACTACCTGCCGCCATCGTTTGACCGGATTGACCCCAATCTGAAGCCGGCTGCCCAGAGTGAAATTTCCTTCGGGGCCGAGAAAAAACTGATGGAAGACCTGTCGCTGTCGGTGCGCCTGGTGAATAAACACCTGATCAGGACCATTGAAGACGTCGGAGCCCTGGAATGGGTGGATAATACCCTGGAGGAAATATTCTACATCTGCAACCCCGGGTACGGCTACTCGCTACCCGTTTCTCAGGGTGGGAAATTTGCCGATGAGTACTGGCCGGTTCCCAAGGCCAAGAGAGATTACTACGGCCTCAACGTCTCTCTGGAGAAGAGGTTCAGCCACAACTGGCAGGGTGGGATTAACTACACTCTCAGCCGGGTGCAGGGCAACTATTCAGGTTTGAGCAGCGCCGATGAAGACGGCCGGAATGCGCCCAATGTTACCCTGTACTACGACGATTGGTTCATGGCCTACGATGTTTACGGGAGGGTGCTTAAGGGACCTTTGCCTCACGACCGCACCCATTATATCAAGGCCTATGGTTCTTACGTGTTTCCTTTCGGGCTGACTGTGGGTGTGACTGCCTACGGAAGGAGCGGTCTGCCCCTGACCACCAGGCTTTACATGAATAACCGTTACATCTATCCTGAGAACCGGGCTGACCTTGGCCGGTTGCCTTTTACCGTCTGGGCTGATATCTTCGTGGAATATGTGCATAAATTCGCCCAGAAATACTCCGTGGCTATCAACCTGCAGGTGAACAACGTCTTCAACACCAAGACCATTCAGAGCAAGATTACCGACCTCAACCGAACGGCCATCTGGGCTGATGACACTGAGATTTTGGATGGCACCCTGGCTGCCAATTACCTGAACTGGGTAGCTTCCGACGGTGACCCCCATCCAGCCTTCGGCTGGTGGGCAACCAGGTTTGGCAGCTGGTCGGCCAGGCTGGGCTTCAGGTTTTCATTCTGAACCGAAGTTAAGGCGATTTTTTGGGCCTCTTCCCCCTCGGGGGAGAGGCCCTTTTTTTTAAATAGACCAGGAAGGAAAGGGGAAATCTCTAAGGATAGCTGACATATTTTTGAAACCAACATCGAATTGGACTGCTTCTGGCAAGTAAAATACATGCCAAGCGACCACCAGGACCGGCCTGAAATAAAGCCTGGTGAGGCTACGGTCCATAATTTGACTTTGAATGATAAAAATTATAAATATTAGCTGAACAGTAATTAATAGAAGAGAAAGAATGGCAAATTAGAGAAAGGAGGGCAGAATGTTAAAATATTTTAGGCTTATCTTTCTGGTCATATTGACCATCTTGCTGGTTTCCAGCCTGGGCCTGGCCCAGGAGAGAGGTTCGGTCCGAGGCCTGGTGAAAACCGCTGACGGCCGCGTTCTCGAGGGGGCCACGGTCATCATCTCCGGCAAGCCTCTGCCTCTGGGCAAAGAGTACATCACCGGAAAGGATGGAGGTTTTCTGTTTCAGGCCCTGCCCCCGGGCAAGTACACCCTGGTGGTGACCCACCCGGAGATGATTGATTTCACGGCTGAAGTAGTTGTGGCTGTTGACCGGCAGACCTTTGTCAATGCGGTCATGCAACCCATGGGCAAAATCTCGGAAGAGGTGACTGTGGTCGCGGCTGTGCCTGCAATTGACCTTAGATCGACGGAAGTTTCGGCCAACTGGGTTTCCGATGCTCTCCAGAAATTGCCCCTGGGACGTTCCTACGCATCACTCTTCCAGCTGGCTCCGGGTGTGGCCGATAACCGCGACTTTGCCCCGGCGGCTGGTGGCGGTAAGCAGGATAACGTTTACCTCTACGATGGCTCCAACATTACCAATCCCTTCTTCGGCTACCTGGGTTCTAATTTTTCGGAAATGGATATCCAGGAAGTGAATATCAAGAGAGGCGGCATCAGTGCTGAGTTCGGCCGCTCAGCTGGCATGGTGACCAATGCCATAACCAAATCTGGGTCCAATCAGATTTCCGGTTCACTGAGGTTTGTGTTTGAGCCTTCGGAGTTTACCTGGAAAAGCCACGACCCTAATATCATCACCAAGTATGACCGCTATGCTCCTTCCATCGGACTGGGCGGACCCATCATCAAGGACCGGCTGTGGTGGTATGTCTCGGGCAACCTGCCTTACTCCCGGACCACCGGCAGGGTAAACAACCTCGGTCCCGTGCCAGATGCCAAGAGCACTTCCAACGAGTTATTCGCCAAGATTACAGCTAACCCCTGGCGGGCTCATATTTTCTCGGTGAGCTTCAGGAACAATGATTATACCAACAAGAACTCCGGTATCGGGGTGAATGATGCCCCCAGCGTGGCCGTGAATGGCAACGGCCTTTCCCGGATTATCTATGCTTCCTGGGTCTGGACCATAACCCAGTCCACCCTGCTGGAAGTCAAGTACGACCACGTGAACGAGAACTACAAGAGCGTGCCCATCAACGAGCTGGGATACCTGCCCCCCTTTGACATCAACAACCTGGACAAGATGGGTTATTTCCAGACGGCCACCGGATACATCATTCCACCGGCCACGGCTTCGGGGCAATACGTTGGCGGGGCTTCAGAGTACAACACCCAGAACTTTTTCCGGGACGAGTTCAAGCTGGTCTTTACCAAGTATCTTGATTTTTCCGGTCATTCCCACGTGATCAAGGCCGGTTTCAGCTATGACGATGGCGGCGAATACCTGGAAAGGCTGGCCAACGGCTGGGGAAGCATCATCGTCACCACCTACAGCGGTCAGCCGGTCTTCCGCTGCCGTTATTACACGCAGCAGCCTCCCCAGGATTCCCGGGGCCGAACCTATGGGATCTTCCTCCAGGATAACATCAGCGTCGGCGAGCGCTTCACCCTCACCCTGGGCTTTCTGCTGAACCGTGATGAGTTCAGTGTCAAGACCGATAAAAAGATTAAGTTCCTGACCTTCAATTTTGATAAGGAAATCCAGCCCCGTTTTGGCTTTACCTATGTCCTTGACCCCAAGGCTGGGGACAAGGTTTTTGCCAGCTTCGGTCGCTACAACAACATGGATAACCGCTCCCTGGCCAGGGCGGCGGCTCCGGTTCGCATTTTCCGTACGGACACCTATTTCTCCCGGACAACCGGTGCCAAGATAGCGGACGTAGTCCAGGCCAACGAAACCGGGAAGATAATCCATCCCGATGTCAAACCGACCTATACCGACGAAGTGGTGGCCGGCTACAGCCGTCCTCTGAACAAGGACTGGACGGTTGAGGTCTGGGGACAGTACCGCTATGTCAAGCACATAATTGAGGATTTCCCGACCAGGAACCGAGATACCTCACCAGCCAGCTACATCTACCACAACCTGGACGGCCAGCTTATTTCCTGGTATTTTCTGCCGGCCGACATCCAGGCCAAGATTCCCCAGAGCGGGTTCAATCCGTTTTTCGCTTCCAAGGCCCGAAGAGTTTACAAGTCGGTTAACATTGAATTGAAAAAGCAGTATTCAGACAAGTGGTCTTTGACCGCCATGTACACCCTGAGCCGGATGAGCGGTAACTGGGACCTGGATTATGCTCCGGGGACAGCCCTGTTCTATGCATCATCTTACCTTGAGGACGCTCCGGGCCTTTACCTCAACGACCCCAATCGTGAAGGAATTCTGTCCGGGGACAGAACCCACGTCTTCAAGCTGTTCGGCACCTGGCAATTCCTGAAGAGGACGACCTTCGGCGGCTACCTCAGGGTACAGAGTGGAGCGCCCTGGGAAATGAGGGGCCGCGATTACTACGGCAACTATTACCGCTACCTGGAACCGGCCGGTAGCCACCGGTTGAAGACCTGGGTTAACTGCGACATGCAGATCAGCTACGAAATTCCGCTGGCTCGTTTCCGGGCCGTCCTGGAAGCCAGGATGATGAACGTCTTCAATGCCCAGACTGCGCTCAGGATTGATGTTCGCGGCGACCAGCCCAGCTACATGATGCCTACCTCCTATGCGCCGCCCAGGACCTTCGCCCTGACCTTCTACGTGAATTATTAAATTATTAGGGTTTGGCCGGTCTGACCGGAAAAACCAGACCAGGAATGTTTGAAGGGGCACGATAGTGCCCCTTTTTTATTTGCTGTTCTTGCGATATTTTTCTGAGGCCAGGACTCCGGCCGTCATGAATTCGTCCAGCGGTACTTCCTGGATCCAGACCCTGATTGTTTCCAGTGGGGCCTGGATGGATTCCTGCACTGCCCGGGTGACTGCTTCCAGCAAAGCCTTTTTTTGTTCTTTGGTCCGGCCTTCCAGCAGGTGTATTTCCACCAGCGGCATTTTAACCTCCAAATCTATGTTGATATTAAGAAAAATTAAGAATCATGATCTCCGGTCAGGCTACTCGCTCCGGGCTCACGACCCCATGATCAGTTCTGTGCTCTTCATATCGTTCAGTATACACAGAAGCTCGCTCAGGATCATAGCCGTGGCTCCCCAGATCTTGTGTTGCTCAAAGTGATAGAAAGGAACCAGGGCTTCCCGTCCGCGGAGGAGCCATCGTTCCTGCTTCAAGTTTTTTTCGTCAAGCAGGTGAGATAGTGGTACTTCGATAACGGCAGCCACCTCGCCGGGACATGGAGTAAATTGCAACCCGACCCGGCTGATGGCCACCACCGGAAAAATGCAGTAGTTGCTGGGCTGAACATAGAGAGGGGTAAGCTGACCGACAACCGTAAACCTGTTGGGTTCAATTCCGAGTTCCTCCTGAGCCTCGCGTCGGGCGGCCTGCTCAATGCTCTCGCCGGACTGAAGTCCACCGCCCGGGAAAGATATCTGATTCTGGTGATGGTTGCCCAGGCCGGTCCTGTGGATGAACACCAGGTGCGGTTCCGTTCCTTTTGGGTAAATCAGGACCAGCACCGCAGCCTTAAGGCAGGTTTCTAAAACATCCTGGTAGGTCAGGGTGGAAGGTGGAGGAACGGGACTCATTTTCAGCTGGGCCGGCAGACCAGGCCGGTTCTGACCCAATCGAAGCGGCAGCCACTCCAGGAGCGAATCCAGCTGGGAAAGTTTATTCATCGGATGTTCTGTCTTTCTGTCCAGAAATCATTTAAGCCAACCCAGGGTCCTGACCAGCTGCTCGCCGGTACCTATCCGGTAACCTTCAGAATAAAAAATAATCTGACCACCGGGACGACAGGCCAGAACCAGCGGCAATCCGGGTGCCTCTTTTCCCAGGGCTTTGAAAATTGCCTTCTGCAGCTGGCCTTCGGCATCGTAAAGCCACCTGGCCGAATCTGGCAGCCCCCGATAAGTGGCGGGTTCAAAACCGGCTGGCAGGGTATCCCTGGCTACCACCACCGCCATCAGCCCTGACCAGGAGCCGAATTGATCGGCCAGGGCCTGGACCTCCTTCATCAGGTGCTTGGTTGGTTCCCTGTCTGGCTCAACCAGCATCAGGATAAAATTTCGTCCTTCGGTGATTGTGGCCAGGTTAAGCCCCGTCTGTCTTTTCATATCATAAACCTGACCTTCAGGATTGAGCTGACCGAGTATGGTCGGTTCCTGTAACCTGGTTCTCAGAGTAAACCGGACCAAGGTTTCCTTTTCGGCCGCAACTTCAAAGAACTTAAGACGGCAGAGAACGCTACCATCTGGCTGCCGGTTGCCGCTTATCAGTAGATAATGGCCAGGGTCAACCCGAAGCCGACAGGGAAAGGAACTTAAGGCCGGGTCGCTTTCGTAATCCAGGGTTCGATATTTTCCCTGGTCCAGGCGAGCCAGGGTGAAATGGGTGTAATAGACCGGTCTGGGCAGAGCTGGTCCTGGTTCGTATTCGAGTACAAGACTGGCTTTAGCCGGTACCGGTGGCTGTGCTCCTTCGTCCCCGAGGAAAACTTCTCCCCATTGACCCTGCTTCAGATAACAGGGGCGGCCGGTGGCCCGGTCTATCCTGGCTGGAATTCCCATGGTCCGGGCCAGGGCCACAAACAGGATTTTCATGGAATAACCGTCAGCCCGTCCCAGCTGCAACGCCCGGTGAGGAAACAAGGGAACGTTGTAATAATTGCTGTCATCAAGCTTAATATTGGCTTTAATCCACTCGGCTATCCTCTCAGGGGTGTCCCTGAAAACGGCGGCTTCCGATTCCTTGAATCTTTCCCTGAGTTCTGTTCGCCAGGGAGACAGTAATTCTCGACCAAGACGCGGAGAGACCACATATTTTATATAACTTTCTTCATCCAGTTCCTGGCTGCAGGCCGGGGCTTCCCTCAGGTGATGCAGCAGAATGGAGGCCGGGGTATCACGCAGGTCCTTGTCGGTTATCGCTCCCAGCAAGCCGAGCCCTTTGTTAAATTCTTCCGGTTTCAAGAGGTAGAGATAGTCGAGTATCTCCGGCCAGTTGCCGCGGCTGGCTTCCAGGTATTTCCAGGTCAGGTCTTCGGGCAAACCTTTTTCCCGGGCAAAGATGGAAGCAATATCCTTATTTATGAATGACGATTCATATGTCGCCCTGATGATGTCTTCCAGCCGGAGGCGCCGGTTATTCTCTTCGGCCCGGGCCGGGTCGGGCGGTTCTACCGGCCTGGCCACCGGCGGAATTATGTCCAGGTCAATCTCTCTTCCGGATAGATTGGGTTCAGTCAGGGTCAGGGCTAATTTTTCTACGCTGCCGGCAGTTACTTTTTGCCAGGCCATGAGGTTTCCTTTGTAGACGATGACCATCAGGTCTCCCAGGCCGGTGATAATGGAGGCCTGCCCTTTCTCATCAGTAGACCTGACGGCGGCCGGATAGAATTCAGCGTAGTTATATATACAGAATTCAACGGTGGCTCCCTCTACCGGGGCTCCGGCCTTATCTTTCACTTCTACTGTCAGCCTGGCCGCGGGGGCGTACATTGGCAGCTGGTTGATGCGGGTAAAAAGTTCGGTTGCCACCAGGGTTTCCTCCGGGCCACTGTATCGGCCAAAAACCGTGGTATGCACCATCATGGCTCTCTTGGCCGGGCCAGAGAACCAACCCATATTAAGCTCTGGCTCGGGTTCACAGGCTCCCAGATAGTACCAGCGGCCGTTGACCCAGACTTCCACCCAGGCATGGTTGTCATCGGTATGAGCCCAGCGCGGGGTGTAGACCTGGCGGGCCGGGATGCTTACCGCTCGCAGGGCGGCCACAGTAAAAGTCGATTCCTCACCGCACCGGCCGAAGGCCGTTTTGACCGTGGCCAGGGGCGCAGACGTTCGTTCGTCGGTGGGCCGGTAGGTCACCTTTTCGTGGCACCAGTGATTAACCTCCAGGGCAGCCCGGTACATGTCCAGGTCCTTAATTCTTTCCTTCAGTTCTTCAAAAAATACCTGTCGGGCCCGGTCCGGGTTTTCATTATTTACCCGGTAGGGAAGGACGAAATGTCGGAAGATATCCTCGGGAATGGTCTGGCCCCAGCTGAAATACTCCCGGGCCTCAAGAGCGGTCCTGACCTGCTCCAGGAAATACTGGCCATCCAGGTTGGCCAGGTCGCTCAGGGGCATGAAGGCATAGAGAAACTCCATGGCTTCTCTTTCTCTGGTGCCCAGGCCCTTCATGACGGAAAACAGCTCCTGCTGCCGTCCCCGGGCCAGTTCAACTCTTCTTAAATACTGCTTGTGCACCAGCTGGCGATAGGACGGGTTGCCGAGAAAGTGATCCTGACGTCGGCAACTTGACCAGAAAAGCCAGCTACCAAGAATGAGGACCAGTGTTAAAAACCCTGAAATAAACCCTTGCTTGCTTTTCATGAGGATAATCCCTCTCATTTTTTCCAGCCAGGTTCGATTTTATAATCCAGGAGGTTGAATATCAAGTTAGGTATAACTCGCCGGAGTCGTCCTCTGGCGGCCAGCCCACAATTAATTCCTTTTTAATATTTTCCAGCTTTTATATAATCATTAACGGAAAAAGAGAGTTGTACCGTCAGGAGGTTCAGATGGTATTGCCGGGTTTGACTGCAAGCAGGAGAGGTCTGGTAATCCTTGGCCTGTGGGTCATGTTGATTTTTTTCGCCGGCACTTGCTGCCGAGAAGGTAAGAAAGAAGGACCGGCTGGACCGGTTGCGCTGGCGGTGAAACCCGGAGTGGAAGTTCTGCTGGAAAAAAGGCTGGACCTGGTCAGGGGAAAGAGGGTGGGGCTGATTACCAATCCCTCGGGAGTCGACCGCCACCTGCGCTCCACGGCCCGCTTGTTGAAGGACCATCCGGAAATAAACCTGGTAGCGCTGTATGGCCCGGAGCATGGCATCAGGGGGAATGCTCAGGCCGGAGAATATGTGCCCTTTTATTTTGATGACAAGTATCAACTCCCGGTTTTCAGCCTTTATGGCCAGTCCTTCAAACCGGAGCCGGGCATGTTGAACAACATAGACGAGTACATGAGAAGCTTTGACAGCGTGCTGACCGGGAAGATACCGGAAAAAGCCATGGTGGAAAACATTGAGGTGATGATTTTTGATATTCAAGACGTGGGCACCAGGGTCTATACCTATGTTGCCACCATGGCCCAGGCCATGGAAATGTGTGCCGAGCTGGGTATTGGTTTTATTGTGCTGGACAGGCCCAACCCGATCAACGGCCTGGTCATGGAAGGGGCCATTCTGAAATACCCGGAATTCAGCTCGTTTGTCGGGCTGTACCCCATTCCCCAGCGCCATGGGATGACGGTGGGCGAACTGGCCAGGCTATTCAACGACCGATTTCTGAAGAAAAAGGTCAATCTGACGGTTGTTCCCATGGAAGGGTGGAAGAGGGAGATGTGGTTTGACCAGACCGGCCTACCCTGGGTGATGCCCTCGCCCAATATGCCCACGCCCGAAACGGCCACGGTTTATCCCGGCCAGGTCTACCTGGAAGGAACCAATATCTCTGAAGGCAGGGGGACCACCAGGCCTTTTGAGCTGTTCGGTGCTCCCTGGATAGATGGTTATGACCTGACCGAGCGCCTGAACAGGCTGGGCCTGCCGGGCGTCATTTTCCGGGAGGCCTGGTTCACCCCGAGTTTTTCCAAGTACCGGGGCGAGCTGTGCGGCGGTTCCCAGCTACATGTGACCAACAGACTGGCCTACCGGCCGTTTCTGACAGCTCTCTGGATCATGGCCACGATAAGGGACATGTACCCCGATAAATTTGCCTTCCATCCCGCGTACTTCGATAAAATTATGGGCAATTCTGACGTCCGCCTGGCTCTGGAATCAGGACGTTCTCCCCGGGAAATTGTCGGAGAGCTGGAAACTGGTCTTAAAGAATTTGACCGATTGCGCCAGCCCTATTTGCTGTATTGAATAGCCTATTTCCGGGGTCCGCAACGACTAAATATCTGGCGGGCTAATCTCCGTGTTCGACCGGCACTTGTCAGAAGCCGTTGATTTAACATAAAATAATCGCTCTTCTGTCGAAGAGCCAAAAATTATAATAGAGTGATAAGGAAGGTTGATATGGTATCAAAAAGATCCTATGCCCTGGCCAACCCGGTGGCCGCCCTGCTGGACAAGGAGCCCAAAGATTTCAAGAGGCAGGACTTTCTCAAGCTGATCGAGGACCGGAAGCTTGAAAAGATTACCTTTCATTACATAGGGCTGGATGGCAAGCTTAAGGAGCTTAAAATTCCGGTGGTCAATCCTATCCAGGCCGAAACCATTCTGGCCGAGGGAGAAAGGGTTGACGGTTCTTCCCTCTACAAGGGACTGGTGGACATGGGCCTGTCTGACCTTTACGTTGTCCCCGTCTACCGCTCGGCCTTTCTCAATCCGTTTGATGACCGCAGCCTGGATTTTATCTGCCGTTACCTTGACAGCGAAGGCCTGCCCGTTCGCTTTACTGTGGATAACATTCTGATGCGGGCCCACCAGGTTTTCAGGGAGCATACTGGCCTGGAACTCCGGGCCCTGGGTGAGCTGGAGTTCTTTCTGCTGAGCGATCAACCGGCCATCTACCCGGCCCAGAAGCAGCGCGGTTATCATTCTTCATCACCCTTTGTTAAAACAGGACATGTGCTGGATGAAATGGTCCGGCTGATAAGCCAGCTTTCGGGCTCGGTCAAGTATGCCCACAGCGAGGTCGGCTACCTGGACAAGGTAGAGAGCGAAGTGGAAGAAATTAACGGCAAGACGGCCGAGCAGATGGAGATTGAATTCCTGCCAGAACCGGTTGAAGAATGCGCCGAGCACCTGGTCCTGGCCCGCTGGATAATAAGGAATGTGGCTTACCGCCACGGGATGGTGGCCACTTTCACCCCGAAACTCGAAGAAGGGGTGGCCGGCAACGGGCTTCATTTTCACCTGGAATTAAAGCGGGAAGGGCGCAACATCATGACCAATCCGGATGGTAGCCTGAGCCAGGAAGCTCGATTGCTCATCGGCGGGCTCTGCCACTATGCCGATTCTCTGACCGCCTTCGGCAACACGGTGGCTTCTTCCTACTTCCGGCTGGTGCCCAACCAGGAGGCTCCGACTCGGGTCTGCTGGAGCGACCTAAATCGCAGCGCCATGATCAGGGTACCGCTGGGCTGGACCAGGGTCAGCAACCTGTCTGCCCTGGTCAACCCGAGAGAGATGGAATCTTTCGAGACGCCAGAAAGCCGGCAAACAGTGGAGATGCGGACGGCCGACGGCAGCGCCCTGATTCATCTTTTCCTGGCCGGACTGACCATGGCTGCCGATTGGGCCCTGAATCCAGAAACGGCCGGCATCTGGGGGAAAGAAGCGGCCGAACTGGCCGAAAAATTCTACGTCAGCGGGAATATCTTCCGTGATAGAAAGTTGCTGGATAGCCTCCAGGAGCTACCCGGGAGCTGCCAGGAGTCGGCCCGGATTCTAAGAGAAAAGCGGGGTCTCTACGAGCGGGACCTGGTCTTTCCTTCCAGCATCATTGAATACGTGGCCCGGATGCTGGAAGAGGAGGGGGACGATAATCTCAGAGAACAGCTGATGCTATTATCGGCCGGAGAAAGACAGGCGCTGGCCAGGAGAATAATGCACAAGGACCTGCACAAGCATTAAAACCTGTTTCTGATGAGGCGCCGGTGCTCGGAAAATTCCCGGGCCAGTTTCTGCCAGATGGAGTTAAACCTCTCCTGCAGTTCCCGGTACATGGCTGAATGCTCCGGGTTGGGGTTGATGGCCAGGCTGTCTTTTTTGACCAGGTCTTTCACCAGGTCAGAAATCTTCAGGTCGGGGGATTCCTGTCTTTTCAGGCACCAGATGGCCTGGAGAGCAGCTCCGTAGGCGGCCGATTCTGGTTCTTTCAGGGTCACCACCGGGGCCTCCAGCACGTCAGCCAGAATCCGCAGCCAGGTCCGGCTTCTGGCTCCACCGCCGGTGGCCCTGATTTCTGAAGGTCGGAGCCCCAGGGCTTTCATCCGGGAAAATCCGTAACCCAGGTTGAAAACAGTACCTTCCATTATCGCCCGGGTCAGGTGCCCGCGGTTAAAATTCTGCCGGTTCAGCCCGAACAGGACCCCGGAGGATTCGGGCAACACTGGCACCCGTTCTCCGTCGATGAACGGCAGGAATAGCAACCCGGCCGCACCCGCCCCGGTTTCAGCCGCCAGTCTTTCCAGTTCCTGATTGTCAATGAGCAGGAGTTCTTTCAAGAGCTCGGTGGTATTGGTGACGTTCATGGTGCAGAGCAGCGGAAGCCAGCCTCCGGTGCTGTCGCAGAAAGCGGCAATTTCTCCTTCCGGGTCAATAAACGGCCGGCTGGAGTATGAAAAGACTGTGCCCGAGGTCCCCAGACTGACCGTAGAGATACCTTCGCTCACGTTACCGGTGCCTATGGCGGCCATCATGTTGTCCCCGCCGCCGGCCGCTACCAGGACTCGTTCAAAGCCAAACTTGAGGGCAACGTCTTTTCTGACCAGACCGACGGGTTCAGCCGGATGAGAAATCGGAGGCAATTTTTTTTCCAGCTCCGGGTCAATGGCCTGGAGGACTTCCGGGTGCCAAGCTCGTTTCCTGATATCCATCAACCCAGTACCCGAGGCATCCCCGTATTCCATGTGGACCTGGCCGGTGAGGTAAAGATTCAGGTAGTTATGGGGAAGCAATATCAGCTTCAACCGGGCGTACTTATCCGGTTCATGTCTTTTCATCCAGAGAATCTTGGAGGCCGTATAACCAACGGCCAGGCTTATACCTAGTTTCTCGGTAAATGCCTTTCGTCCGCCCAGAGCCCGGATGATTTCCTCAGTTTCTTCTACGGTTGAGGTGTCGTTCCAGAGCTTGGCCGGTCGTAAGGGCTGGTGGTCCGCAGCCAGCGGAACAAATCCATGCTGCTGACCGGAAATGCCGAGGCAGGCCACTTCTCGAGGATTTACGGCCGCGGTTTTAAGGGCCTGGCCGATAGCTTCTTCCATGGCCCGCACCCAATCTCTGGGGTCCTGCTCGGATTCACCCGGTTTCAATCCGGTTATGGATTGATGACGGGCATAGCCCCGGCCGATAACCTCACCCGAGTCTGCTTTGACCAGCAGGGCTTTGGTGCCCTGAGTTCCAGAATCAACGCCCAGAGCCAGCATTTCAGCCTCCGGACTGAGTGTCCTGTCCGGCCCCGGCCCAGATTTTGGCAATTATTTTTATCAGGGAAAGAGTACTGACCACAAAAAGGACAGTCCAGAAAATAGCCAGGGGCCAGCGGCCGTAGATGTAAGCTCCCGTCCCGAAAAGAGCCGCATAGACGAAAATGCAACCGGCCACCCAGCCGGCAAAGGACAGGGTCAGGCTGTCGGGAGAACCTTCCAGTCCTGATTCCAGCCTGATTTTTTTCCAGCCGGGACCGGCCGGCCTGACCAGCCGGTAGAAGGAAACAAGTTTATCGCGGTCGACCGGCCTGGTCAGGAAGGTGACCGCCAGCCAGACAACGGTGGTAAAAGCTATGGTTACCAGCAGCGAAATATGCTGGGGAACCGGATGCCCCATTTTACCGCGCAGGAAGAAGAAGACGGCCACGCTGAAAGAGCTGGCCATGGCCGCTATTTCTGACCAGGCGTTGATGCGCCACCAGAACCAGCGCAGCAGGTAAATCAAACCTGTTCCGGCGCCGATCGACAACATCAGGTCAAAGCTGGCCTTGGCTGACTCCAGGACAAAGGTCAGCAAACTGGCCAGGAACATCAATATCACGGTCATGATGCGTCCGGCGGTAACATAGTGTTTTTCTTCAGCCCCGGGCTTGATAAAGCGGCGGTAAAAATCATGGACCACATAGGAACTGCCCCAGTTCAGATGGGTAACCAGGGTTGACACATAGGCAGCCAGCAACCCGGCTACCATGATGCCCAGAAAACCAGTGGGCAAAAACCTTAGCATGGCCGGGTAGGCCATGTCGTTGCCGATGAGCCTCGGATCCACCCCGGGGAAAGCTTTCTGGATGTCGGATAGATTCGGATAGATAATGAACGAGCAGAGAGCCACCAGGATCCAGGGCCAGGGTCTGAGGGCATAGTGAGCAAAATTAAAAAACAAGGTGCCGGTAAGGGCGTCCTTTTCGCTCCTGGCGGCCAGCATTCTCTGGGCGATGTAGCTGCCGCCACCTGGTTCGGCTCCTGGGTACCAGACCGACCACCACTGAACCACCACCGGGATTATGAATATGGACAGGGCTACGGTCCAGTTGCCGAAATCAGGCAGCAGGCCGATGGCTCTAGCATCAAGCTTGGAAAACAGCCCCGATAGTCCTCCAATTTCAGGTTGTCTGAGGGCGAAAATGGCCGCAGAAAAAGCGCCGGTCATGGCGATGCCAAACTGAATCAGGTCGACCACCAGAACGCCCCACAGGCCGGCCAGGGCGGCAAAAATAACGTTGATTAGGCTGCAGATTATAAGGGTTCTGGTCATGGGCCAGCCCAGGATGACATTAGCGATTTTGGCTGCGGCCAGGTTGACCGAGGCCATGATAACGCAGTTGAAGAAAAGCCCGAGGTAGATTGCCCGGAAGCCGCGAACGAAGGAAGCCGGTTTTCCGGAATAGCGGAGCTCATAGAATTCCAGGTCGGTCAGAACCCTGGACCGCCTCCAGAGGCGGGCATAGAAAAAAACGGTCATCATGCCGGTCAGGAGAAAAGCCCACCAGACCCAGTTACCGGCCACGCCATTGTTCCGGACTATGTTGGTGACCAGATTGGGGGTGTCGGTGCTGAAGGTGGTGGCCACCATGGAGATGCCGATTAACCACCAGGGTGCGGCCCGGCCAGAGGTGAAAAATTCAGCCGTGTTCTTGCCGGCCCGGCGGCTCAGTATTAGTGGAGGCAAGAAACAGATACCGATGGAAACGATGACTATGATCCAGTCAAGGGTGGTCAGGTGCATTTCATAATCCTTTGATTGAAGTTATGGTCAAAATCTTATATCACAGGCAGGAAAAACAAGTCAAAAACAGCGTTGCTGTCCGTTCAGACTTTCTGCCACTCAGGCTTGTGTTCAAAAACCCAGCGGTAGTAATCCAGGTTCTTGAGTTCGGAAGCGGCTTCGCGGTCGAGGAGGATTATGGCCTTAGGGTGAAGTTGCAGAGCTGAGGCCGGGACCATGGCCGTTACCGGCCCTTCCACCGCCAGGGCGATGGCCTTGGCCTTCTTTTTGCCGAAGGCCATCAGCAGGCAGATCCGCGCTTCGAGAATAGTTCCGATGCCCATGGTGATGGCGTGGAAAGGTACATTTTCTTCTCCGCCGAAGAAGATGGCATTATTCTTCCTGGTCTGGTCGGTCAGGGTCTTGATTCTGGTTCGCGAGCTCAAAGAAGAGGAGGGCTCGTTAAAGCCGATATGACCGTTGGTTCCCAGGCCCAGTATCTGGAGGTCAATCCCCCCGGCAGCTTTAATCTCCTGTTCATATTTTTCGCAGCAGGCCGGGATGTCCTTAGCCAGTCCGTCAGGGATGTGCACATTTTCCGGCCGAACGTTGACCTGGCTGAAAAGGTTGGCCCACATGAAGTGGTGAAAAGAAGCCGGATGGTCGGGGGAGAGTCCAACGTATTCGTCCAGGTTAAAGGTAATTACCCGGCTGAAATCCAGGCCTTCCTCCTGATGCATCTTGACCAGGTACTTGTACAGCTGCAAGGGAGTATTGCCGGTGGCCAGACCGAGGACTGGCCTGGGTTTTTCCAGTATGATTTTTCTGATCAGCCTGGCAGCCAGCCAGCTGGCCTGTTGGCTGTCGGGTTGCACGATTACTTCCATTTTGTCCTTATTCCTTCCTTTTTATTTGGGGCAGGGTGGCCGCGGCCACGGCCTGGCCCACCCGCCGGCTCTGTTCGTCGGTCAGGTGGATGTCTATTTTTTCGGAAAGTTCTGGAAATTCCGTGGCCAGAACCTTTTGGGCTTCCTGTTTTATCAAATCTCCTCCCCGGCCTGAGGTCACCCGTCCCAGAATCATCAGGGTCTGGTAGTCGTAGAAAAGGGAATATAAATGGGCAGTGTAGCCAAGGTAAAGACCAATATCTCTGAAAATTCTGATGGCCCTGTCATCACCTTTTTCGGCCATGGTCTGAACCTGTTTCAGCCTTTCTGGGAGCTTTGTTTCAGGCGCAAAATCGAGACCGGCGGCCAGGGCCAGCTTGTTTACCGCCTGCTGGGAAAAGTACATGGCTCCCACTCCACGGTCGCCCGACCATTCGTCAACTGCGGCCAGGGGGCTCAGGTCGACCGGAGCAAAGGCCAGCTCATCCAGCCAGCCTGGAAGGTGTCCCTGGCGGTTGAGATATCCTCCGGCTTCGCTGGAACCCATGGCTATGCCCAGCACGGCCGTCCGGTTGAGGCTGAGGTATCCGGCCAGGGCCGTCACTTCTCCGTCGTTGATCACCTCAAATGGCACATTCCATTCCCTCTGAAGTTCAAGAAAGATATGCTTGACTTTCTTTTCGAAGAGGTCTCTTGGCACCGAACGGAAGAGGGAAGCAATCCTGACCTGGTTGTTGATATAAATCCCGGCCGCGCTGCCGCCTATGGCGTCCACCCGGGGCAGGTGGGCGGCGGCCAGCTTTAAACCCTGTTGCAGGTGTTGCCGGTGGTATTCCGGGTCGGCCTGTTCCTGGGGATTCCAGGGGATTTCCTGGCTGAAGACTACCCGCCCATCCTGCATGGCGGCCACCTTGAAATCGCTGGCACCGAGGTCAAAGCCCAGGCGGCAACCATCAAGATGCCCTCCCAGGGCTAGCGGATTGTCTTGTTCCGGTGGTAATTCCCCGGGCCGGACTTCGACCACCTCAAACGGGCGTTCATAGACGGTGCTCATGAGGTTGACATCGAACTGCCTTTCACCCTGGGTAGAATAGAGCTCCCGCAGGCGCTGAAAAATTTCTTTTGGGCCCTGGAAATAGATTTTCCAGCCACCTTTTTGCCAGAGCAGGAACTTGACCAGCCGTTCAACGTAAGTCATGGTCAGGGGCCAGGTTTCGGGAGAAAGGGGCAGGATTTTTGCTTGCCAGCTGGCGACCAACCGGTTTTCTCTTTCAATGGCCAGTCCGATTTCTTGGCAGCTCTCGGCGGCCTTCTCCCGATACCAGGAAATAAATTTTCCCAGCGGCAGGAAACCGGGGTCATAGGAGGGTTGAAAGCGTGGAGCTATTTCTTTTTGAATAGACAGCAATGCCTGACCAGTCATTTTTCACCTCAAAATAAAAATTATAACAGGATTCGGGCTTGATGACGACAGCTAACTTATGGCCGGTGGTCTGACCTCAGACCTCCCTGGGAGCGGGCCTTGAGGCTGTTCACGGGTAAAGACCAGGACTTTTTCTAATTAGACTCTCCCGCTCACAGGCCTAAATTAAGTTATTGTGGATTGACAGGCCGGGCACCTTACAATAGGATTACAATGAAAAAACATGAAAGCTGGTCCGGGAATGAAGAAATTTTGTTTTATTAAACCTTCAATTCTGGTCTTGCTGTTGTCATTATTTTTCCTATTATCTCCTCTTTCCCTTGAGCCGCAAAAAAGAAACATTCGTCCCCTGAAACCCGGCGAGGAAGGGCGTGGGCCCTGGTGGATGAGAGCTACCGCCCTGACTTCTGAGGGACGTCTGCCCAGCCTGAAATCCCGAAAATGGTGGAAGAAAACCCTGGAGCTGAAACCGGGCGAAATGTTGATGCTGGAAGAAGGGGGGGAGGCCAAGGACCGGATGGCGGTCAGGCTGGAAAGTTATGAGCTGGAGGACGGCCGAAAGGTGGAAATCCTGGTCTGGGCCATAGATGACGACGGGAATGAAAGCTTGAAGTCTGGCGGCGATTACCACGACGATTGTTATCTCTACGACCTCAACCGGGACGGCCAGATTGATTTGATGATTGATTATGCCGACGAGAATGGCGACGGCCAGGCCGATTTTCAAGAAATCAGGTTTTTTGAAAGAGGCTATCTGGTTCGGGCCTGGTTCGGCTATGATTTTGAAAATATCGGGGAGATAATCAAGTTCCAGAACCCGCTGGAACTGATGGCTGAAATCTTCACCCAGAACCTGAACGGAAAAAAAATTCACTTTCAGAATGTATACAACCAGGCCCTGAGGAGCTGGCAACCATCCGGAACCTGCCCGATGGCCAGCTTTGACCTGAACGATGATGGATTAACTGACCTGCTGGTTCGGTGCAACCTGATCAGTCAGCCTGGCGGACCGGTAATAAGCTCCTTAGAAATCAGTTACGACCTGGACCGTGGCAACGGGCAGGAATCCCCCTTTCATTATGATCTGGGACTGATCCTGGCCGGTAAACATCCCTATAACCTGGATAAATACCGGCTCTTTTCTCCAAAAAGAAGGCCGCCGCAGGAAGTCTTCGTCGTTCCCTATGATGAGATAGGGGGTCTGATTAAGAACCTGGAGGTTTCCCAGGCCGGTTTTTCCTGGAGGGAATACCGCGATGATAGCCTCGAAAAAAATATCCTATGGAAAGAGCAGGAAGGGCAGGGGATAGGCTGGCCCGGAGAACGCCGAGAATTGGCCTCGGCTTCCCGTTGCCTCCAGAAATGGAATGTCAGGCGAGAAATTGCTTACTTGGAGGGACAGCCCGAATTCTACTATAACGAAGTTGACCATAAAATTCATCTTTTCCGGGCCGAAGAGGGTTGGCTCCCGGTGGGTTACCTGGCCGGCATGCCCAGGGTCGGGGAAATCCGCTACTTTGATACCAACGGCAACGGCTTTTTTGACCGCCGGGAGATTTATCTGACCAGCAGCACCAGGCCTGTTTTGACCCTGCCTCTGCCCGAAGACAGGAACCGAAAGCTGCCATTCGACTTGAACCTGATGTCAGAATTCTACCTGAAAGAAGTTCTGCCGGCAGCTGTGGACAGCAACGAAACCTTCCTCAGGGCCATGAAAAAGCTCTATTCTTATGATCCGCCACCAGGCCTGGCCAGCGCCCTGGACCGGGCTACGGCCGGAGAGAAGAGCTATCTTCTGGAGTTCTTTACGCTGCTCTATTTTATAAACTTAAGAGACCACCTCCTGACCGTCATCAATCAGACGCTTTTCC
This sequence comes from Candidatus Saccharicenans sp., assembly GCA_026414545.1. GTDB lineage: Bacteria > Acidobacteriota > Aminicenantia > Aminicenantales > Saccharicenantaceae > Saccharicenans. The sequence goes on along the minus strand of JAOAIU010000058.1, from coordinate 129,138 downwards.
AGGAACTTTCATCCGATAGAGATGGGCTGCCGGTGGGCGACCTGCATCCCCGGGTTTTCCGGGATCCGAGAAGGGTGTCAGAACCCTTGAGCTCGGACCGGGCCTGGAAGCTAGCCAGGCTACTGACCGAACTGGAACAGGCCTATGGCCTGGGTCAGACGGAGCGCTTTGAGCAGATCATTAACCGAATAAAAGAACTTGGCTTCTGAAGACAGGCTCAAACCTTTTCCCGCTTTTTCTGCAGTATCTCACCAATTTCTCTTACCAGTTCAGAAGAGCCAAGGTAAAGAGCCGTTCTCTGGTGGAGATGGTCCGGCTTGATTTCCAGGACCGGCCGTCCGTCTTCATCCACCGCCTCACCCCCAGCCTCCCGGCACATGAAACTGACCACGGCCGCCTCGTACATCAGCCGGAGCTTGCCCTGTGGATAGTTCTTCCCGGGATCGGGATGGTTGACGATGGCCGGATAGAGAAACAATCCGCCGTTGCTCAGGATGCGGTGAAAATCGCCGGCCAGGGCCCCCAGATAGCGGAACTGGTACCTGCTTTCGTTCTTATTAATCCAGTCGCGCACTGCCGGGGCAAAATATTCCCGGTGAGCCGAATTGAAAGAAAGTTCCCAGCTCTTCCTGTCAGATGGCAGTTCCATTCGGGTCGGCTTGACAAAATTCATTGTTTCGTCGATATGAAAACGCCAGCAGCCTGCTTCTTTCAGGGCAATGGTAAAGGTTCCGGTGGGTATGACGAACATACCGGAGGCGATGAATTCCTGTCCGGCCCTCAGGTGCCCGTCCTCCGGGCCTTCCAGGTTTCTCTTGGCTATGCCGAAGAGAAAGCCCACCGGCAGGTTATGGGGGATGTTGGATGAACCGTCCATCGGGTCATAATAAACGAAATAACGGCCGGCAGCGTTCATGGGAATTATTTCGTCCTCCTCCTCGCTGACGGCATAAATCACACGGCCCGACCGGGCCAGGTAATGCTTGACTACCTCGTTGGCAATCTGGTCAAGCTTCATGACTTTTTCACCCTGGACATTGACCAGGCCACTCAATCCCAGGTTACCCTTCAGGGCCCCGGTCAGGTAATAGTGCTGTATTCTCTTGGCAGCATTGAGGATGCTGTTCATCAGGATCAAAAAGTGATAGGTCCGGCCGTGGCGTTCCTGGTGTTCCAGGAGAAAGTCCATGAAGGTAATTTCAAAGTTTAGCATTATCCACCTCTTGGCCTTCCTGTTTGCTCCCTAACTATCACAGTTCGCGGAAAAATTCAACGGCAATCGGGCTTAAGGTTATCGGTAACCCGCAGTCGGGCTCAAGCTTCAGCTGGAATGAATGGGTTTGAATCCCTTACCAAGAACCTCGTAAGTGTCGTTGATTATGACAAAGGCCTGGGGGTCTGTCTTTTTGATAAAAGCTTTGAGTTCCGGCAGCTGTTTCCGATGGATGACGGTGATGATAATTTCTCCCTCGCGGTTAAGATAAAGGGAACGGGATTTCAGGGCGCTGCCACTGCGGTCCAGCTGCCTGATTATAAAGTTGGCTATCTCCTCAGCCCGGGTGGAGGTTATGAATACCAGCTTGGAAAAACTCCAGCCTTCCAGCACCAGGTCGATTACCTTAGAGGAGATAAACAGGACGATGTACCCGTAGAGCGGGGCTTCCAGGTTCTTGAAAACCAAGCCTGAGGCCGAGATAATTATAAAATCGGTCAGCATGATGCTGATGCCCACGGTCAAGCCGGTGTACTTGTTCAGAATTAAACCGATAACATCCGAACCGCCGGTAGAGGCCTGCCCGCGGAAGACCAGGCCCAGGCCCAGGCCCAGCATTAACCCGCCGTAGATGGCGGCCAGCAGGGGATTCTCGGTACCCCGGGGCAGCTTGATTATTTCGTTGAACAGGTCGATGAGAAGCGAAGAAACCGTCATTCCAAGCGCGGTGGTCAGGAGGTACTTCTTTCCCAGGAACTTGTAGCTCAATAGAAAGACGGGGATGTTCAGGACGATTATCAGCAAGCCTACGGGCAGACCGAACAGATAATTGAGAATGATGGACACCCCGGACACACCGCCCGGAACCAGGTGGTAGGGGATGAGAAAAAGAGTATAACCGATCCCCATGATAGCCGAACCGGCCAGCACCAGGATGAGGTTCTGGCCTATTTTTTTTAAAGAATCCCTTCCGGGGAGAAATCTGTCAATCATCTTTTCCCTCTGACAGAATATTGAAGATTTTCTAACATAAGAGGGTGGCTCTGTCAAACGACCGGGGACTGGAGTAATTGACATTCTGGCCACATGGTTGATTTTTATGCCGCTTGTGGTATTATTTTAACGGACTCTGTTGTGCTGGCTGGGCAGAGTCAAAGGATACCCTCCTTCAATCATCCCCTTATATGAGATTTTCCCCTAACCCCAACAGCCAGCACTCTGTTTACAAACAACCTGAATTAAGTTATTTTTCTATTTTCTTATTCCTTAACAGGACTCATAAAAATTCATGGCAGAAAGATCCAGCGTTGGCCGACTGACCGGGCTCTGGAGCCGGGATTTTGTGCTGGGCTTGACCGCCTATTTTTTTCTTTTTCTTTCGGTCAGCCTTTTCTTTCTATTGCCATTGTTCTTGAAGCAGTTCCGGGCCAGCGGTAGCCAGGTCGGATTGATCATGGGTATTCACAGCCTGACGGCCATTGCCGTCCGGCCGTTTTTTGGAAGCATGATAGACAGGCAGGGAGGGAAAAAAATATCCCTGCTGGGCATAGCCATCCTGATATTCAGTGTTCCGCTCTTTCACCTGGTCAAGGGGGCCGGATTAATTCCGGTCCTGCTCAGGGCCCTGACCGGCATCGGCTGGGGAATAAGTATGACCGCTACCATCACCATGTGCACCGACCTGGCTCCAGTTCAGAGCATGGCCCGCTCCATCGGGATTGTCGGCGTGGCCGGGTTGATTGCCAACGCTGCGGGCCCATCCCTCGGAGAAGAAATAATCAGACGGGCTGGTTTCGGTGGCTTGTTCAACTGCAGTCTGGTCTTCCTGCTATTGTCGTTTTTCCTGGTCAACCTCACCCGGGAATTACCCAGGGAAGACAGGGAAACCGACCGGCCCGGGCCTCTGTCCCGGGTTCCGGCTTCGACCTCGCTGGTGATTTTGCTGATCATCGGCTCCATGCCCGTGGTCCATGGTTCGGTCAGAGGGGCCATGATTTATTTCATGCCCCTTCTGGTAAAAGCCCTGGACCTGGGCCGGGTCGGGCCTTTTTTTGTAATCTTCTCGGTTGCGGCCATTCTGTCCAGGTTTCGGCTGGGTGGCCTGGCCGATCAATTCGGGCCCAAGAAAGTGGTGCTTCTCTCGGCCACAATCATCGGACTCAACCTGTTTCTGGTCTGGCAGGTCAGGTCGGTGGCCGGGCTGTGGCTTACTGGATTTATCGGTGGCTTCGGACAGGGGTTGATCTTTCCAGCCCTGAGCACTTATTTGATTGATTTCCTGGGCCGGGAGAACAAGGGACTGGCCATAAGCTTCTATAATTCTCTTTTTGATGTCGGCATGGGACTGGGCTCCATCTTCTACGGCTGGGTTTCCGAGCTGGCTGGTCTGCGGCCGATGTACCTGGTGGCCGGAATCATCTTGCTTTCCTTCACGATTATTTTTAAGATAAAAGCCCCGGATATCAGACGCCCGGACTTTACCCGGACAGAAGGAGGGTGAGCATGGAAGAATTGCTGGAACTGATCAAGAAAAGAAGGACCATCCGTCAGTTTCGGCCTGAAGAAATACCGGTGAACATCCTGCTGGAGCTGGCCGACCTGGGTCGGCTGGCACCGTCTGCCGCCAACCTGCAGCCGCTGGAGTTCGTCATCATCCAGGACCCGGAAGTCAGGAGACAGGTCTTTCCCTGGCTGCGCTGGGCGGCTTATATCAACCCGGCCGGCAATCCCAAGCCGGGACAGGAGCCAGTAGCTTATATTGTTATCCTGGTTAATACCGGAATCAGGCAGAAGGGCTATGAATATGATGTCGGGGCCGCGGCCGAGAACATCATCCTGGGAGCCTTGACCCAGGGAATCGGGAGTTGTTGGTTGATTTCAGTGGACCGGGACCGTTTAAAAAATATCCTGGAAATTCCCGATGACTATAAGATCGATTCAGTCATTGCCCTGGGCTATCCGGCCGAAAGTCCGGTGGTCGAGAATTTTCAGGGCTCGCCTAAATACTGGAAGGATGAAAAAGAAACTCTGCATGTGCCGAAGAGAAAGTTAAACGATGTTGTTCACCTGAATCGTTTCGGCCAGAGAATTGAAAGATAATCAGTTTACTTTCCGGCTACGGTCATTTCTGCCACCCTGATGGTAGGACCGCAGACCGGGCTTTCAAACTGGATATCATTTCCGACAAGTTCGATGTTCTGCAAAATCTGGCCCAGGTTACCGGCGATGGTCACCTCAGACACGGGGAAGAGGGGCTGACCGTCTTCAATCCACAATCCGCCAGCACCTCGCGAGATGTCACCTGTCACCGGGTTTAGGCCATGTCCGATCACCCTGGTCAGAAGGAATCCCTTTCTGGTGGACCGGATGATCTCTTCGGCCGAGACCGTCCCTGGCTCCAGATAAAAATTATTGGGGACGACACCCCGGCCGTTGCCGTTGCCCGTAGCCGGTAAGTTCAACTTTCTTGAGGCGTAGGTATTGCAGAGGTAATTCTTCAGGATGCCCCGTTCCATGACCACTGTTCGCTGAGTGGGTACGCCTTCTGAATCAAAGGGCCTGGAGCCGAGTCGCCCGGGCAGCAGGCCATCGTCAACCACGGTTATCAGGTCATTTCCGATCTTTTCTCCCAGGCGTCCGGCCAGAAACGTGGTCTGCTGGTACACGGCGGTGCCGGATACGCAGGAAAAGAGGAAGGCCAGCAACCAGGAAGTCATGGTCGGCTCGAAAATTACCGGGACATTCTGCGTTTTCACTTTCCTCGGGTTGAGCTGCCGGACGGTTCTTTCCACCGCTATCCTGGCCACCTCTTCCGGAGGGGCCAGCTCTCTTAGATGTCTTTTTGAGGAGAACCAGTAGTCTTCCACCAGCCGGTCGCCCTGCCCAGCCTGGAGTCCGAGGCTCAGGCTGCAGTAGGTTTGCAGGTATTCACCGCTGAAACCGCTGGAATTGACCAGTATGGTTCTCAGCTCGTTGGTGACAAAACTGGCTCCGAAGGAATTGGTTATTCTCCTGTCCTGGAGGGCAACTCTCTCGGCCGTCAGAGCCATTTTAATTTTTTCCTGGGGTTTCATTGCGGCTACTTCGGGGTCATAGAGCTTGAGCGAATCTTCGGTGACCTTGAATCGGGCTGGAGCCGGCAATCCGGCGAACTCGTCGGCATGGGTCGGGCTGGCCCTCTTCAGAGCCTGGCGGACCAGGGCTTGAAGCGTGGACAGGCTGAGGTCGGAAGAACTGGCTGAGGCTACCTTCTTATCCTTGAATAATCGAAAGGCGCAGTAGCGGGAATCGGCCTCAACCAAATTCTCAATCTGGCCCAGCCTGACTTCCACGTCGAACTCTCGGCCGTCGTACAGGGTGACCTCTATTTCATCAGCTCCCTGTTTCCGTCCGTACTGGACCAGTCTTTCGGCCAGTTTTCTGAGGTCGTGGCTGATGGCCTTCATCTGAGCCCTCCGACGGTCATTCCAGAAATCTTCATGGTCGGACAGCCGTCGGCCACAGGGACGTCCTGGCCTTCCTTGGAACAGGTTCCAGTCTGCCAGCCAAACTCCAGGTCGCTTCCGACCATCTCCACCTTTTGCAGGATATCAAGATTGGTGCCGATCAGAGTGGCCTGCCTGACTGGCCGTCCCAGCCGTCCATCTTCTATCAGGTAACCAAGGGTTACCGAGAAGGTAAACTGTCCGGAGTCCTCCACCTGGCCTCCCGACAAGCGGCTGACGTAAAATCCCTTTTTCACGCTGCGGATGATTTCTTCCGGGTCGTATTCACCCCGGTCGATATAGGTATTGGCCATGCGGGGCAGCGGCCAGCAGGAAAAATCCTGGCGGCGGCCATGCCCTGTTTTGTCTTTTTTCATCAGCCGGGAGGAGAGCATGTCCTGAAGAAAACCCCGGACCACTCCCTTCTCCACCAGCAGAGTTTTTTGCGGGCGGCTGCCTTCGTCGTCAAAATTGTAAGAACCCCGGAAGCCGGGAAGCGTCGGGTCGTCATAGATATTGAGCTGTTGGGAGCCCACGTTTTTTCCGAGTTTGTTCCAGAGGACTGAGGTCTTCTTGCGAATGAAATCAGCCTCAAGCAGATGTCCCACCGCTTCGTGGATGAGCACTCCGCTGTGTCCGGGAGACAGCACCACCGGCATCTCACCGGCAGGCGGGTCGACGGCCTCCAGCAGGAGGCAGGCTTCAGCCGCGGCTTCCTGCCCGATGGTTTCGGGTCTCAGCTGGCGGTCGAAGTACTCCAGGCCAACTCGGCCACCGCCTCCGCAGAAACCAGATTCGCGCCGGCCATTCTTTTCAGCCAGGGCCATGGCTACCAGTTTAACCATCGGCCTTTTATCCTCGACACACAACCCTTCTGAATTCATTATCCGGACATACTGCATCGATTCTCCGTAGGCCACCTGCACTTTTTTTATGACCGGGTCATGGCGCAGGGCCGACTGGTATGCCCTTTCTACCAGTTTTATTTTTTCCTGGAGAGGACGGGTTGTGGCCACCAGTCTGGCCCGGGCCACATCTCCATCCGGCCTCTGCAGTCTGAAACGAATCGGTCTCAGCTGACGGGTTCGAGAGCTGGCTATGGCCGAGGCCGTCAGGGCCACCGAGCGGAGTTTTTCTTCCGACAGGTCATTGGTATAAGCATAACCGGTCCTGTCCCTGTGGATAACCCGGAGCCCCAGCCCCATGGTGACACTTTCGGAAGATTCTTTTATTATGTCTTCTTCCATGAGGATGGATAGCGAAGTTCGGTATTCCAGGAAGATATCGGCAAAGTCTCCTCCCCGGGCCAGGGCCAGTGATAGAATTCTTTTCAGGTCTGCCGGTTTAAGCTGAAAATCTGGCAGTTCCGCTTTGGCAGATATTTTCCGTCTAACCATTACCTCATCCTTTGCCCGGTCAAAAATTAGGAAGAATTTTGCCACAAAACCAGGTCAGTAGCAAGACAGCCGGCCTATTTTTTCTGGCGGCGGGAGCCTGAGTATGGTTGACGCTTCTCTAATAAACTCATATAATCAACTTCAATGGACTGGCAGATAATTGACCACCTGATAGACCTGGCGCTGGCTGAAGACCTTCCGGCCGGAGATATTACCACCGAAGCAGTGATTAAGGAAGAAGCCATGGCCAGGGCAATATTCCAGGCCAAGCAGGACGGGGTACTGGCCGGCATAGAAGTAGCAGCCAGGGTTTTCCTCAAGCTGGACTCCGGTGTCGAGTTCATAAGAAAGCTGGAGGATAGCCAGGAGTTCAAATCCGGGCAGGTCCTGGCCGAGGTCAGGGGCCGGGCTGCCTCGCTACTGAAGGGAGAGAGAACCGCGCTCAATTTCCTCCAGAGGCTTTCGGGCATAGCCAGCCTGACCAGGTCATTTGTCGAGGCCACCCGCGGTACAGGAGCCATTATTCTGGATACCAGGAAGACCACTCCCGGCTGGCGGCAGCTGGAGAAATATGCTGTCAGAATGGGTGGGGGGACCAACCACCGGATGAGCCTGTCCGACATGATGTTGATTAAGGATAACCATATCAGGCTGGCCGGAGGAATTTCTCCGGCCTTGGAGCGAGCCAGGGAGTTCCTGAAAAGCAGGAATCTGACCAATATCAAGATTGAAGTCGAAACCACCAGCCTGGCCGAGGTCCGGGAAGCCCTGGAAAATGGTGCCGACTGGATCATGCTTGATAACATGCCAATGGAAGAAATCAAGGCGGCTGTGAAGCTGGTTTCGGGCCGCGTGCCAGTGGAAGTTTCGGGGCGGGTCAGCCTTCAGAATATTCGCCAACTGGCACTGGCCGGAGTTAATTACATATCAGTCGGAGCCCTGACCCATTCATTCAGGTCGGCCGATATTTCACTTGAATTTCTTTGATAACATATAACCAATGATGAAGAAAAATTCCCAGCAGGAAGAATACTTTTCGGACCTGTTGATCATCGGCGGGGGCGTGGCCGGGGCCACGGCAGCCCTGGAAGCGGCTGGCCTGGGGCTGGAAGTAAACCTGGTGGTTAAGTCTTCCGGTCCCGAAGGTTCCAACACCTTCTGGGCCCAGGGGGGCATAGTCTCTTTCGGAGACGATGACGACCCCGAGCTGCTAAAGGCCGATATCCTGAAGGCCGGGGATAATATCAACAACCCCGAGGCCGTCGAGGTGCTGGTTAGCGAAGGCCAGCAGGCTATCGACCGGATTCTGTTCGGGGAATTGAAGATCCCCTTCGCCCGCTCTTCGCCGGAGAAACTGGATTATGCTCTGGAAGGAGGCCATTCCCGGCGTCGGATTCTTCACGTGGAGGACGCCACCGGCCGGAGAATTTCCACCGCTCTCATGGACAGGCTCCGGCAGTTTCCGAATGTTCACCTCTTTTTTGAGCATACGGCCGTAGACCTTCTGACTGTGCCCCACCATTCTACCAGCCCTTTGAGTTATTACCGGGAGCCGTGCTGCCTCGGGGCCTACGTCCTCGATAACCGGACAAGAAAGGTGAAGAAATTCCTGGCTCCCCAGACCATCCTGGCCACCGGCGGTTGCGGAGCTGTGTATCAGTTCACCTCGAACCCGCGGACCACCATCGGAGCCGGATATGCCATGGCCTTGAGGGCCGGAGCCAGGATAGTGAACATGGAATACATTCAGTTTCACCCGACTTCCCTCTATCACCGCGAGGCTGACGGTTTTCTGATATCCGAGTCGGTCAGGGGAGAGGGGGCCAGGCTGAAGACCAGGGATGGCCGGACTTTCATGGAAAAATATAGCCCGCAGAAAGACCTGGCTCCAAGGGATGAAGTGGCCAGAGCTATTTACCAGGAAATGATTAATACCAACTCCAGTTACGTTCTGCTGGATCTGGCCAGCTATGCCCGGGTCGATATTAAAAAAAGGTTTCCCTACATATACAGGACCTGCCTGCAATACGGTATCGATATCACCCGGGAACCTATTCCGGTGGTTCCGGCTGCCCATTTCTGCTGCGGCGGGGTTCTGGTTGATACCTGGGGGAGGAGCTCGCTCCGGGGTCTTTATGCCGTGGGCGAGGTGGCTTGCAGCGGCCTTCATGGAGCTAACCGTCTGGCTTCCACTTCATTGCTGGAAGGGCTGGTCTGGGCTATCAGGGCCGTCCGACACATTGCCGAGAATTTCCAGCCGGGTTTCCCTTACAATCCATCACTGATCCGTCCCTGGTACTATCCGGAAAACGAAGAGGATATCGACCCGGCTCTGATCCATCAGGATTGGGCTACCATCAGGAGCACCATGTGGAACTATGCCGGAATAATCAGGACGGCCAAAAGGCTGGAAAGGGCCAGAGCCGACCTGGAATACCTGAAACACCGGATAGACAAATTTTACCGGGAAGCTCCCATGGACCCGGAAATTGTCGACCTCCGGCACGGCATCCAGGTGGCCCTGATGATTACCCAGGCAGCCCTGGCCAACACCGAAAGCCGCGGCTGTCATTTCCGCCAGGACTGAGACGCTGGAAATTTACCCCCGGGCAGTGGCAGATTGAGACAAGCTGTTCTATAATAGAAAAAATTGATTTGCCCGGTGGAGATTGCCGATGTCTGAACCGATTGACCTGAAAAAGAGCCTGAATCTGCCCCAGACTTCTTTTGCTATGAAGGCCCAGCTGGCCCAGAAAGAACCGGAAATAATCAAGAAATGGGACCGTCTGGACCTCTATGAAAAGATTATCCAGAACCGGCAAGGTCGGCCGACTTTCGTCCTGCACGACGGCCCACCCTATGCCAATGGCCACATTCATCTGGGAACTGCTCTCAATAAGATTCTCAAAGATTTCATCGTCAAGTCCCGGACTATGATGGGGTATCTGTCTCCTTATGTCCCGGGCTGGGATTGCCACGGTTTACCCATTGAAATCAGAGTGGACCAGATGCTGGGGGCCAGGAAAAAGGAGATGTCGGTCATCGACATCAGGGAAGAATGCCGCAAGTATGCCCTGAAATTCATCGATATCCAGAGGGATGAGTTTCGGCGCCTGGGAGTTTTCGGTGATTGGAAAAATCCCTATCTGACCATGAATCCTGGCTATGAGGCCGACATCCTGAGATTCCTGGCCGAATTCTTTGCTTCCGGCAACATCTACAAGGGGAAAAGACCAGTTCACTGGTGCCTTCATTGCCAGACGGCTCTGGCTGAGGCTGAGATTGAATACAAAGAAAAGAAATCCCCGTCCATTTATGTCAAATTCCCCCTGCTCTCAGACCTATCGGGGAAGTTCCCCCAGCTTGGCGGCAAGAAGATTTCGGTTATTATCTGGACAACAACTCCCTGGACTCTGCCGGCCAACCTGGCCGTTGCCTTCCATCCGGATTATGAATATTCAGCGGCCGAGGTAGGCGATGAAGTTTTCATAATGGCCAGGAGGTTGCTGCCGGTGGTAGCCGAGGAACTGGGCTGGAGCGGCTACCATGAGCTGGCCGTGATGACCGGGCGGGATCTGGAAGGTTTGAAGGCCCGGCATCCTTTCATCAACCGGGAATCTGTTTTTGTCCTGGCCGATTATGTCACCCTGGAGGACGGAACCGGTTGTGTCCATACCGCCCCCGGACATGGATACGACGATTACCTGACCGGCATGGCTTACGGACTGGATATCTATACGCCGGTTGATGAAGAAGGTCGGTTCCTGGCTCAGGTTGAACGTTACGGCGGACTTAACGTCTTTGAGGCCAACCCCAGGATTGTCTCAGATATGGAGAGGGAAGGGACTCTGCTCAAACAGTCTGAGGTCAGTCATTCCTATCCGCATTGCTGGCGTTGTAAGCAGCCGGTTATCTTCAGGGCCACCGAGCAGTGGTTTATCTCCATGGACAAGAATGGTCTGCGGGAAAAGACTCTGGAAGAAATAAAGAAGATTCGCTGGATTCCATACTGGGGTGAAGAGAGAATAGCCAACATGATGCAAAGCCGGCCGGACTGGTGCATCTCGCGCCAGAGGTCCTGGGGCGTGCCCATCCCGGCCTTTTATTGCGAGAATTGTGGACACATCCTGGCCGATGAGAAGATAACCAGAAAAGTGGCCGATATATTTGAAAAGCATGGCTCCAACGCCTGGTTTGAGAAGTCAGCTTCCGAGCTGTTGCCGCCAAAGCAAAAATGCCCGGCCTGCGGCGACCGAAGGTTCAAGAAGGAAAACAATATCCTGGATGTCTGGTTTGAATCAGGGGCCAGCCACGGCATCCTGGGCAAGAGCCCGCAGTTGCCCTGGCCGGCTGACCTCTATGTCGAAGGTCATGACCAGTACCGGGGCTGGTTCAACAGTTCCCTGGTGATCGGGGTTGGAGCCAGGAACGGTTCGCCCTACCGGACCTGCCTGACTCACGGTTTTGTCCTGGACGAGCAGGGCCGGGCCATGTCCAAGTCGCTGGGCAATATCATTGAGCCTGGCGAGATTATTTCCAAACATGGGGCTGAAATCCTGCGGCTCTGGGTGGCCATGCTCAACTACAAGGAAGATGCCCGCTTTGGCCAGGAAATCCTGCAGCGGCTGGTTGAAGCCTACCGAAAAATTCGTAATACCTGGCGTTTTCTACTGGGCAACCTGTATGATTTCCATCCCGATACCGACAGCCTGCCACCGGGAGAGCTGCTCTGGCTCGACCGCTGGATTCTGGAGAAGGCCCGTCAGGTGCGACAGAGGGTGGTCAAAGCCTACGAGGACTATGAATTTCACATCGTTTTTCATTCTCTATATAACTTTTTCACCGTGGACCTCAGTGCCTTCTACCTAGATGTGATCAAGGACCGGATGTACTGCTCCGGTCCGCAATCCAGGTTGCGCCGGTCCGGACAGACTGCCATATTCCTGGTGCTGGAAAATACCTTGAGGCTGATGGCCCCCATCTTGCCCTTCACCACCGACGAGGCCTGGGAAGCCATGCCGGATTTCAAGGATAAGGCCGATTCAGTTCATCTCTGTGATTTTCCCGAAGACGGACGGTCCTGGCTCGAAGCGGAATCTATGCAGAAGGTCGAGCGCCTGCTGGAAATAAGAGAGCAGGTCCAGAAAGAGATGGAAAAGGCCCGGGAAGCCAGGCTGATAGGCAATAGCCTTGAGGCCAGATTGGTTTTCCAGGCTCCCGAGGAAACCTTTGACCTTCTGGAGGAATTCAGGGCTGACCTGCCGGCACTGTTCATCGTCTCCGAAGTTGAAGTCAGGCCCGCAGAGGACGGTGTGCTGACGGTGTCGGTAGCCCGGGCCGGTGGGCAGAAATGCGAGCGTTGCTGGAATTATTCAGCAAGCGTCGGCCAGGACCCTGACTATCCAGCTATCTGTGAACGTTGTGCCCGGGTGCTCAGGGAGGAAGTGAAACTCAAACCATGACCATTTTCAGGAAGAATTATTTCTATATAATTTTCATCCTGTTCTGGCTGGCTATGGACCAGCTGACCAAGTTCCTGGTGGCCAGGTCCCTGGGGCTCTATCAGGTAGTGGAAGTGATCCCGGGCTTTTTCAACCTGACCAGGGTTCATAACCGGGGAGCCATCTTTGGGTTTCTGGGGAACAGCAGCAACTCTCTGGCCCTGGTTTTTCTCAACGTCGGGGCCCTGCTAGCCTTTGCCGTGGTGACCTATTATTTTTTGAAAACGCCGCCCGAAATGTTTTTGACCAGGATTTCCTTTGCCCTGATTATCAGCGGGGCCATGGGCAATATTCTGGACCGTATCTTTCGGGGTTATGTGATTGATTTCCTAGACTTCTACGCCGGTAAGTTTCACTGGCCGTTTTTCAACCTGGCCGATAGCTGCATCAGCGTCGGGGCGGCCCTGCTGGTGGTTAATCTTTTCAGGAGTCCAAAGAAATGTTCCCCATCCTCTTCCGAATCGGCCCAATAACGGTTCATACCTACGGTTTCTTCATGGCCCTGGGGGTGGCCGCCGCCCTCTGGTTCATCTACGTTCAAGCCAGAAAACTCGGTTACGACACCAATAAACTGCTGGATGCCGCCTTCTGGATAATCTTAATTTCTCTGCTCGGGGCCAAGTTAATCTTATTCTTCAGCCATTTTTCTTACTACCTGGAAAACCCGGGCGAGCTCCTGTCCCTGGCCAGGTCGGGCGGGGTTTTCCAGGGGGGCCTGACTTTTGGAGTAATTTTTGCGATTATTTATTTTAAGAAAAAGAAAATTCCATTCTGGCCCACAGCCGACCTGGTAGCCCCGGCCGTGGCCCTTGGTCATGGCTTCGGACGCCTGGGTTGTTTTTCTGCCAGTTGCTGCTATGGCCGGGAATGTTCACTGCCCTGGGCTGTAGTTTTTAAGAGTGAATATGCCCATGAGCTGACCGGAATTCCACTCAACATTCCCTTGCATCCAGTTCAGCTGTACGAGGCCTTACTGAATTTTATCAATTTTGTGTTTTTATTCGCGCTCCTGAAGCGGAAAAAATTTTCCGGGCAGGTTTTCAGCCTGTACATAATCAATTATTCAATCATTCGTTTTTTCACCGAGTATTTCCGGGGAGACCATGAATTAAAGGCCTACATTCTGAGGGGGACAACCCCACTGGGCAGCCTGTCCCTGCCCCAGCTCTATTGCCTGGCCGGGCTGGCCGCTGGACTTATATTATTTAGGGTGTTGAGACATAGAAAAAGTGATTGAGAGAAAATTCCAGGTAGAATCGGCCGGCAATGTCCGCCTGGACCTTTTTCTGAAGAACAGGTTGCCGGAGCTGAGCCGGGCCCAGATACAGAAAGCCATCAAGGATGGCCTGGTTCTGGTCAACGGCCGGAAAGCCAGGCCGGGACAGAAAGTGAAGGAGGGGGAGGCCATAGAGCTACGGCTGGTCGAATCGGTTACGGAAGACAGACTTGAACCGGAGCCGGTCAGCTTCCACATTATTTATGAAGATGAGCATATTGTGGTGGTGGATAAGCCGCCTGGCCTGGTGGTTCATCCAGGAGCCGGGGTAAAGCGAGGCACCCTGGTGCATGGATTGTTATATCTTTATCCAGAAATAGCGAACGTCGGTTCGGCTGCCCGCCCGGGAATAGTCCACCGCCTGGATAAGGATACTTCCGGGGTCATGGTGGTGGCCCGCACCCAGTCAGCCTACCTGTCGTTGCGGCGGCAATTTGAAGAAAGAATGGTGGACAAGACTTATCTGGCCCTGGCCCTCGGGCGGTTCAGGCAGAAAAAGGGAATGATTGACCTGCCGCTGGGCCGCCATGTCCATCACCGGCAAAAAATTTCAGTCCGGACCAAGAAGCCACGGGTGGCCATTACCCATTACCAGGTTCTGAGAGAATTCAAGAACAGCACTTTTCTGGCCCTGCAGCCGGTCACCGGCAGAACCCATCAGCTTCGGGTTCATCTGTCAGCCACGGGCCATCCGCTGGCCGGGGATACCAGGTATGGCGGGCGAAGCGAGCAAAAGACTAGATATCCGCGTCTGTTCTTGCATGCCTGGAAGATAAAGCTGAGACATCCGCTCAGCGGCCAAGAAATGGAATTCGAAAGCCCGCTGCCTCCAGAGCTTGAGGAAATCCTCCAAAAAGAGGCAGTTATTAAATAATCTGCCCGCTTACCTTGAGTAAATCGCCTTTTTTTACTATCATATATACTCATTTGGCTTCCAAGAATCTCTTTCTTGGCCTGAAAAAACCAGACTGGAGGAATGAATATGGCCGAATACAACCCGGAAAAGCTCAGGAACATTGCCTTCATCGGGCATGGTTCGTCTGGCAAGACCTCACTGACTGCAGCCATTCTGTTTGACGGCGGGGTGACTACCCGGTTGACCAAGGTAGACAAAGGAAATACCGTTACTGATTATGACCCTGAGGAAATCGAGAGGAAGATATCCATCAACTCCGCTCCCTGTTTTTTAGAATGGAAAGGCCACAAAATTAACCTAATAGACACACCCGGTTACAGCAGCTTTCTCTGGGATACCAGGGCCAGCCTGCGGGCAGTGGATTCGGCCCTGGTTCTGGTCTGCGGGGTGGCCGGAGTTGAGGTGGGAACGGAAAAAGTCTGGGAAATGCTGGAAGAGCTCAACCTGCCTAGAATGCTGGTGGTTAATAAGCTTGACCGGGAAAATTCCAGCTTCAAGCGGACAGTGGAAGAGATTCAGCAGTTTTTCGGGCGGCAGGCCATTCCGGTTCAGATCCCGGTGGGCGAAGAAAAGGACTTTTCCGGAGTGGTGGACCTGATTAAGAAGAAAGCCTACCTGTACGAGAAAGACGAGAGTGGAAAGTTCCAGGAAACGGAAATACCGGCTAATTTAAGGGAAGAAGCGGAAAGAAGGTACACCCAGCTGGTTGAGCTTGTGGCCGAGAGCGATGAAAAATTGATGGAAAAATACTTTGAAAAGGGAGAACTTTCGGCCGAAGAGCTACTCCAGGGATTGAAGAAAAGCATCCTGGCCCACCAGATTTTCCCCATTTTTGCGGCCTCAGCCCTGAGCAATATCGGAATACAGCCCGTGCTGGACGGAATTGTGGACTTTATGCCGTCGCCGGTCGAAAGAGGCAGCGTCAAGGCCAGGATTAAAGGCCAGGAACAGGAACTGCCGCTTTCCGCTGACGGGCCGTTTGCCGCTCTGGTTTTCAAGACCATTTCCGACCCCTACACCGGTCGTATTTCGCTGATGCGGGTTTTTTCTGGCAAGGTGAGCGGCGATGCCACCGTCAGCAATACCACCAAAGATACGGAGGAAAAGCTGGGGGGCGTCTTTTTCCTGCAAGGAAAAGAGCAGGTGCCAGCCGGTCAGGCCAGAGCTGGTGACATCGTGGCCACGGCCAAGCTGAAAGCTACTCTGACGGGTGATACTTTATGTGTCAAGGGAGCAGAAATCGAGTTTGAGCCCATCAAGTTTCCCGAGCCTTCGATTTCCTTTGCCATCGAACCCAAGACCAGGGCTGACGAGGACAAGATCTCCCAGGCCACTCACCGGGTTACGGAAGAAGACCCGACCGTCAGAATTGAAAGGGACCCCGAGACCAATCAGTTGTTGATTTCCGGTAACGGGGAACTTCACGTCCGGATTATCACCGACAAGCTCAAGAAACGTTACAACGTGGACGTCGAGCTCAAACCCCCCAAGATACCTTACCGGGAAACGATTAAGGGGCGGTCCGATGTCCAGGGCAAGTACAAGAAGCAGACCGGAGGTCGAGGTCAGTACGGTGATTGTAAGATTAAGATGGAGCCCCTGCCCCGCGGCAAGGACTTTGAGTTTGAGGATAAAATCTTCGGCGGAGCTATTCCCAAGAATTTCATTCCTTCCATAGAGAAGGGTATTCAGGAAGCCCGGAAAAAAGGTGTGCTGGCCGGTTATCCGGTGGTCGATTTTAAGGTCATTCTTTATGACGGTTCCTACCATGAAGTTGACTCCTCCGATATCGCCTTCAAGATTGCTGCCTCCATGGCTTTCAAGAAGGGGATGAAAGAAGCCAAGCCAACCCTGCTGGAGCCGGTGATGAACGTTGAAATCTATACTCCTGAAGCCTACATGGGAGATATCATGGGTGCTCTTAACGGCCGCCGCGGAAAGGTGCAGGGTATGGAGCAGAAAGGCAACATGAGAATACTGAAAGCCCAGGTGCCGATGGCCGAAATGCTGGATTTTGAGCCCACCCTGACCTCCATCACCGGGGGCCGCGGCTCCTTCATCATGGAGTTTTCTCACTATGAAGAAGTGCCGGCTCAGATCCAGCAGAAGATTATTGCCGAGGCCATCAAGGAAGGCCGGGTCAAGCCCGAAGAAGAATAGTTAACTAATTCGGAATAGAGAGAAAGTCAAAGGCTGAGCCCAGCCGGGCACAGGAAAGCAGGTCGTCTGTTAGCAGACCCGGTGCTCCATCCTGGTGGGACCAGTGGCCTAGACCCTTTCAAGGCTGGTCAGATTTTCCTTGCTTCCTGTTTCATCAAATTTGTCAGCAAATTTGATGATTGGGTCCGGGATGGTTCAGGCTCAGCTAACTGACGTTCCGGCTGGAAGCTGAGTTTTTCTGCAACTATCGAGTTTATTACTTCTTATTGTTTGTCTGTTTATCTTCCAGTTTCAAGCCAGTACAAAATTCCGCGGGCCCTGTTTTTAACATATCATTAAATAGATTAGTGAAATAGATTAATGGGGATTTCCTTTTTTTGTTGTCAGGCAAGGCTTCGGGCGCTGCCACTCAGAGAATATCTAAGACCAGGTCGTAGTCATCCGAACCATGAGTCCCATAAACGTGGAAATTAAATTGAGGTTCTTTTTTTATTTTGGGCAGATAAGGTAAAATTAGGCCAATGATGCTCTCAATATATAACGGGAGATGAAATGCAAAAATTTAAAAAACTATCGATTCTTTTCCTGAGCTTATCCACTGCCCTTATTGTTTTGACTGATCCAGTCAGAAGTCTGGCTTGCACCCTGATCGTGGCCTCAGGCCAGGCCACGGCCAGCGGTCGGCCGCTGATGTGGAAAAACCGTGACACCCCCCAGCTCCTCAACAAGCTGCTGTATTTTAAGGGAGAAAAGTACAATTTCATAGGCCTCGTTGATTCCGAGGATGAAACCGGTCAAGAGGTCTGGGCTGGCCTTAACGACCGGGGGCTGGCCATCATGAATTCCCAGGCCGATGACCTGGCAGTCAGGGAAAAAAAGTACGATGGCGCTGGAAATGGAGCTTTTATGAAACTGGCCCTTAGCCAGTGCGCCACAGTTGATGATTTCGAACGATTGCTTCAGAGAGAAAAGGGAAAATGGGATCTGGCCGCCAATTTCGGGGTGATTGATGCCGGGGGTAGGGCCTGCTTTTTCGAAACCTCATCCGAATACTATACCCGGTTTGATGCTGACGACAAGAAGGTGGCTCCGTTCGGTTATATTGTCAGGACAAATTTTTCATATACTTCTCCTGATTACCTCCAGGGGGGCGGTTTCATCAGGTTTGAACGGATGTCGCACCTGGCTGAGGCAGCCAGGGCTACAGGTCAACTGGGAGTGCAGTTCATCCTGCAGCAGGCAGCCAGGGATTTAAGTCACGAGAAACTTCATTCATTTCCTTTAAGCCGGCCTCTTCCCGAAGATCCATCCATGCCGCTTTACATCAATACCAACGATACCATAAACAGAAACAGTACGGCTTCAGCCGTGGTTTTTGAAGGAGCACCGTCCCCGGAGCGTTCCGACCTGGCCACAATGTGGGTGCTCCTGGGCCAGCCAGTCACAATTGCCGCCATTCCGGTCTGGCCGGTGTCCGGCCAGGTGCCCAGGGTAGCCACGGCCCCGGGGCGAGAAACCTGTTCACTCAATACGTTTTCCAGAAAGCTGGCACAGTATCTATATCCCGACCGGAGAGGAAGGATGCCGCAATATTTGAATGTCACCCGACTGAGGACTTACGGTGGGGAGGGAGTTTTGCCCAAGCTGATGCGCATTGAGAACAAGGCTCTGGAAAAGGCCAGAACCCAGCTCCGGGCCTGGGAAAGCAGGAGAGAAGCCCCGGGTCGGGTGGCGGCCTTTCAGGAATCCCTGGCTGAGGCTATTTGGCAAGACCTCGGTCTGGAGTTTCCTGATATCCGGTGAAAGCCGGTTGAAGACTCTTGGGCAATAAATGTAGAGTGAATGGACACCATGGTTATCATCAAGACTGACAATCAAAAGGAGTTGCTGTCATGAAAAACTTCCCCGGGAAAACAATTAAAACAATTTTAATCATTCTGAGCAAAAGTTTGGCGCTTTTTCTGATGGCTGGAATCCTGTCGACCTGGTCCTGGTCCCAGGAAGGCAGTGGAGACCAGGCCTTAACCCTGCCACTTGGCCCCAGGGAGCTGCGGGGCAAGTTTATCAGAGTGGAGAGCGGAAAACTGTATTCCGCCAGGAAAGGGAAACCCGTTTCCTTCGAGTTCATGGTTAAGGAAATGAAAAAGGCCCGCCTGATTCACCTGGGCGAAACCCACGACGACCTGGAGATGCATGACATGCAGTTCAGGGTCATTGAAGCTCTCTATCGCCAGGATCCCCGCCTGGCCATCGGGCTGGAACAGGTTACGGTGGATTTACAACCGATTCTTGACCGCTGGGTTGCCGGAGAGCTCGATGAAGACAGCTTCCTCAGGGAAATCAAATGGTATGTGACCTGGAATTTTAATTATGGTTACTACAAAAAGATTTTTGATTTTGCTCGCGAACATCAACTGCCCATCTTTGCCCTGAATGCCCCGCGGAACTTGATAACCAAGGTCAGGATGCAGGGGTATGGAGCGTTGACCGATGAAGAAAAAGGAGTTATACCACCGCTGGACCTGGGCCAGGAAGAACACCGGCTCCTGGTTCGGACCATCTTCGAATCGGAAGAAATCCCACCCCAGATGAAAGGCCCCGGGCTGGATTCCATGTTTGAAGCCCTGTACCGGGCCCAGGTAGCCTGGGATGTGACCATGGGGCGGAACGCCGTCCGGGCCGCCGAAGCTACCGGCAGGCGAGTGGTGGTTCTGGCCGGCTCCGGTCATCTGCTCTACGGCCTCGGATTGAATTTTAGGGCCTACCTGTTGAGCGGCCTGCCTCAGGTCACGGTAATCGGAGTCCAGACGCCTGAAGGCACCAGCCTGAAGGTCTCCCGCGGCCTGGGTGACTTTATTTATGGGGTCAGAACCAGGGATTACCCCGCTTATCCGGCCGCCAGCATCAGCCTGAAAAAGGTGGAGGGACTGAACAACCTGGTGGTGGCTGCCCGGCCAAGTGAACCCCTGGCTCGGGCTTCAGGCCTGGACAAGGGAGATGTAATTCTGTCGGTTGCCGGGAAAGAAGTGTTTGAGGTCAATGACTTTCGTTTGGTGCTGGCCGGTTTCTCCTGGGGTGAAGAAATTAAGATAAAAGTTCTAAGAAATGGTGAAGTGGTAATTCATAATCTTAAGCTGGACCCGTCATTGTTAAAAGAAAAAAAGAATTAAAAGGAGTCAGCGGCCGCCTTTAGAAACCAAGGTGAATGCTGAGAATGAAGTTTTTAAATTTGACCAAAATCCAAAATAAGATTGCTAGATATAGCAGAAGATATTGAGGGAGGTTGTCATGAATTCCAGGAAAAAGGCGATCTTACTAATTCTGGGTGCCTGGCTGCTTACAAGTCTTTCGCTGGCCGCTGAGGTCATCAAGACTCCGGCCGAAGAGACCAGGTATACCAGATACAGCCAGCATGAAGAGGTGACCAGGTTCCTGTCGGTGCTGTCCGCCCGTAATCCGGTTCTCAAGGTAAGGATAGCCGGAAAGACAAGGGATGTGGAAAATTATCCCGGCCGGGACCTGTTCCTCTGCGTCCTGACTGAAGAGGGAGTCCTCGAGGCCACGGCCCTTAACCGGGACAAGCCGACTCTGCTGTTCATCGCTTCCCAGCACGGCAACGAGCAGTCGGGAAAGGAAGCAGCCCTGAGGTTAATCCGGGACCTGGCCGCCGGAGAGTTGAGGCCGGTGCTTAAGAAGGTCAACGTCCTGGTCATTCCGCAGGCCAATCCCTATGGGAATTACTTCGATATCCGGCAGAATGAGACCGGACTGGACCTCAACCGGGACCATGTCAAACTTGAGGGCGAGTCCACCAAGATAATTCACAGGATATTCAGTCTGTACCAGCCGGAAATCACCATGGATATTCACGAAAAAGGAGACGATTATTACCGGGTTTCGGTCGGATGCGTTTCCAACCTTAACATTCACCGGTCGCTTCAGGATTATTCCAGAAACATGATCATGAAAGAGATTGAGAAAAAACTGGCCAGAAAGAAAATAACCTTTCATGAGTACCTGGTCAGCGAAGTCCTGGGCATGGATACTTCCTCGGGGGCCAGGGTTGTCCAGGAAGAAAACCGTGAGATGATGCTCCGCTTCAGCACCACCGACCTTAACGATGGCCGCAACAGCCTGGGGATATATGAGACTCTGGCCTTCATCCAGGAAGGGGCTTCCAGGCACGACCTGGCCAGCCTGGAAGCCAGGACCGGCTGGCAGTATGAAGGTCTACGCGCCCTGCTCGAGGTCGTGGCCGAACACCCCGAGGAGATGCTGAGGCTGGTAAAAAAGTTGAGAGCGGACCTGTTAACCCGGGCCAGGCAGCGGTCAGGGGATGACCCGGTTCATCTAAAGATGGCCTACGTCCGTGACCCAAACCAGCCGCAGCTCGAGCTTAAAGCTTTTGAAAGCACCAGCTCAAACATTAGAGGAATTCTTAAAGTTGACAAAAAGGCCGGCGATTATCTGCTGGCTGATGATATAGCGCCGTACCAGGGACCATCCCGGTTGAAGGTCGTGACCAGGGTGGAGAAGAACTGGTTCCCGCTGGTTGAATCCAGACTGGCGATAAGGCGCCCGTCGGGCTACATAATTCCTGCCGATAGGACCGACCTGGCTGAGGTCCTGGTCCAGCATGGTATCCGGCTGCAGATACTGGAAAAAGCAGCCCAGGTTGAGGTAACCGGATATAAAACAATCGAGGTGGTTCCGGCCAGGGCCGATTATCTGGCCCCGGAAAAGCTGGAGGTCCAGCCAGAGAAGCTCAAAATTCCCCTGAAACGCGGCGATTTCTACGTAAGCTGCCAGCAACCGGCGGCTAATCTGATCCCCTGCCTGCTCGAGCCGCAATCGGAGTATGGACTGATTCGGTACTTCGGGTTTAAGCTGGTTCCGGAAGCAGGGGATTATTTTTCTATTTACAGGATTGAAGAGCCAGTAACCCTGCCGCTGGTGGATTATAAGAGCTGGTGAACGATTATTTACCGGCCTGTTCTTGAGCTATCTTTTTCAACTTTTCGTTGGCGACGATGCCCAAATCCACCCGGCGATTCTGCTGACGGCCTTCGGGTGTGTCATTGGAGGCAATGGGCTGGTCGGGACCATAACCCATAACTGAAAACCTTGAGGCCTGCACCCCGAGCTGGGCCAGATAAGCAGCCACTGCCTTGGCTCTTCTTTCGGACAGGGTCAGGTTATAATCCCTGGTTCCGGTGGAATCCGTGTGCCCTTCTATTATGATATTAGTATCGGGGTACTTGTTCAGGATGACTGCCAGTTTCTTGAGATTCTCCTGACTGGCCGGTCGCAGCTCGTATTTATCGACGTCAAATAGCAGACCGGAATCGAAGGTAATTTTTATGCCCTCGCCGATTCTATCTACCCTGGCTCCTTGCAGGTCACGACGCATTTCTTCAGCCTGTTTGTCCATCTGGCGCCCGATGTAAGCCCCGGCCGCTCCACCCACGGCCGCTCCGATTAAGGCTCCGGCCAGAGTATTGCCAGCAACCTTGCCCACCACCGCTCCGGCCACAGCCCCTCCGGCCGCGCCGATGGTCGCACCCTTGGCCGTTTTACTCCAGCTGGCGCATCTGAAATTAAAGCTTACCAGGCAGAGTACAATAATCACAGGAAGAACTTTTTTCATAGCAACCTCCCTTCTTGGTGATATGGTATCTATATTTTAATGCCAAACAGTCAATTATCTTAATATCTTTTTTATTTTTTCCATGAATTCGTCGAGCTCCTCCCGGGAAAAGGCTTCTATCAAGGGCTTCTGATTCAGTTTTTTCAGGGCCAGCTGGTAGAAATGGGCATAAGGTCCCGAGGGAAACTTCAGGCTATAATCCAGGATATCCTGATATTTTTTCCAGGCTTCGGCCTTCCGGCCGAGCTTTTCCAGGCAAGTAGCCTCCAGGAAATCCTGAATTCTCTGGTCGGGGTCATAGGGGCGCCCGGTCCCCAGGGCTTCCGGGTATTCCCTGGAGCGGGAAATTTCAGACAGGGCCTCGGTCCATTTGTTTCCCAGCATCAGCTCGAGGGCCAGGTGAAGATGAGTCCGCACATAAAGATAGTGTACCTCACCGGCTCCCTCATAGGGCAGGACGCGCATCCCGTCCAGAAGTCTGGAAGCCTGTTCATAAAGGTTGTTGGTCAGGAGTGACTTAACGGTGTCGGATTGGATGTAGACATTGTCCGGAAATTTTTCCATGGCCTGAAGAGAGTTCTCCAGTGCCGCTTCTTTAAGACCCAGGCTCAATTCATGACTTATCAGGTGATGCCAGGTCCTCCAGGCTTCAGGGGCCAGCTCTCTGGCCTTTTTCAGGTCATGGTAGGCCGAGTCCGGGTCTCCAGGATTCAGGTAGGCCCTGGCTATGAAGACGGGATAATAGTCAGCCTCATCCAGGCTGGAAAACATTTTCCTGGCCTCCGGCCACCTTCCTTTATGCCAGTAAATCAGTCCGAGGTAGTAACGGAATTTCCAGCAAGCTGGTTTTCTGTCGACAGCCCATTCAAAAACCGGGATAGATTCTTCCCGGAAAGGAAAGACCAGCCAGGGAGAAGCGGTTGCAGCTCGATCGAGAAGGACCAGGCTTTTATCCTGATCGTTGTCTTTATGCAAAAAGGCCCGCCAGGACAGTACCTCCGGGTTTTCGGGAGCCAGGGAGAGCAGTTCTTCTGCTTGCTGTGGCTGGCCTATTCTCCAGTAATGAAGGGCCAGCTCCAGGTAGGTTTCAGCCGGGAACTCGTTGCGGATCATGGTTTGAAAACCACGGAGATTTCTGGAATCAGGTCTCAGCAGATATAATTCGTACCTGGCCAGGTGATTAAGCGGGTCCAGAACCAGGAGCTGGCGGCAAATCCTGGTGGCTTCCTTCACCCTGCCCTGAAGGCGCAGGACTGAGGCAAGGAGCTCGTAGGGCAGGGGATTGTCCTGGTCCCGGCTCAAGGCCCGTCTGCTGAATTCTTCAGCTGTGGAGTAATCCTGCTGGACCAGAGCGATTTCTGCCAGTTGAAGATAAGCGGGCACGACCAGGGCTGGCGACCTGGAAGCCCAGCCCAGGGCTTCCATGGCCTCGCTCATATGGTTGAGTTGCCGGGCAATCAGCCCGTAAACATAATTAATTTCAGGGTCATACATAGAAATTTCCAGTCCCCTCCGGGCATACTCATTAGCGATAAGATATTCTCCGCGCCGCAGATATAGCTCGGCCAGCCGGCCCAGGGCCCGCAGGTGTTCAGGTTCTTTCTTGATGACTTCGAGGTATTTCTCCAGGGCCTGGCTATAATTCCTTTCATTTTCCAGGTTTTGAGCGGCCAGGAAGAGGGCTTCGGTCGAGTCTCCGGCAGGGTGGTGAAACAAAAACGGTCGACTCAATTCCTTGTCTTTCGCAGCCCGATATATGATTTTTTGCCCGAGTGAGATGGTCAAGTTTTCGCCGCCGGAAACGTTTTTCAGAGCGAGCATCATTTTTTGAGCTGGCTTAAGGTAGATTTGGCCGCTGAATATTTCGCGTCCCTCTTCTTTAACCAGCAGCCTGTCTCTTATTTCTTCCAGGGCAAAAAGACCGAGCTCCAGGCTGTCCCCTTTAGGATTGAGGCTCAGGGCCACAGCCGGAGTGGCCCCGGCCAGCGGCCCGATGCCGCTATATGGAAACCAGATTTCCTTCCAGACATCAGATTCGGCCGGGAAAAATGCCCCGTGGTCTGACTGGTTCAGAAGCCTTCCAGCCTGGGGCTCGGTGTACTGGCCGTCGGCATCAGTCAACAAATCCACCCAGATTTCACCGGCCCGGCTCAGGTCCCAGATCCATATTTTCTTGCCGGGCATGTCGGAATAGAAGGCCTGGTGCCCGAAGCCAAAGTCAGATGACTGATAATAGCCTCCATAAAAATTATCATAAGCCCCGACCACGAAATAGCTCTTGGAACCACCAAAGTTGTTATTTCTGTACCATGATAGGTCTCGGCCCTGACCGTCTACCGGCCAGGGTTGAAGAGGGCTTGAATAATCATGGCCGATCTGGTGAGTTCCCGGGAATAGGTATTTCAGGTCGGAAGTGGCTGGAACGGCCGCACACATCCAGGCATAGTACGACTGCCGGTAAGGACCCGGGTTGGTCCAGCGGGCTGTTGTCTGAAAATAAGCACGGTCGGGAGGCAGGGTCACCCTGACCTGCCAGCGAGTCCTAGAGGGCCAATCATAATTGCCGACGGTGCAGAGCAGGCTGCCGTCTGGCTGTTTTTCGACGTAATAATCAACCGGTGTGGCGGTGGAAGGGGCGTGCCCGATGACTCCAAAGTTGAATTCTATTCCGCCCGAGGTCCAGGGCCCGCGCAGGGCAATTTCTCTGAACTTCAGAACGCGGTTGGTGTAGAGGAAATCTTTACCCGTCCGAAGGTCGCGGGCGCCCCAGACTTTCCCGCCCACTTCGGGCAGAATTGAAACCTCAAGATGCTTGTTCTTAAGCCTGACTACAGTCCAGTCCTGCGGCCTGGATTCCTGGCTGAATCCGTTGAATACAAAGTAGGGGTAAATTCTGGAGCCAGCACCCCAGATGGAAGATCGGGCAAAAACCGGAATGGGGTCGGGATCGTAGAAAGGATAGGTGATGATGGTTTCGCGTTCTATGGAGTAAGAAGACTGTTGACCGGGGTGGCATCCGCCCATAAGAAAAACCATCAGCAGGAAAAGAATAAGCCAACCCTCCATAAATCCAGATGATTTGATTCTGATCATATCAGGCCTCCAGACAGACCCGGGAGTTAACAGATAAATCCATAAGTCATCCTGGCAGAACTATCTTTCAGACACAATACAAAAAAGACCTATTTTTTATCCTTGATTTCCTGGTAGATTATTTCTACCAGCGGTAGTCGCCTGACCTGGGAACCGGTTGGCGGGGGTTGCACTCCGAAGGCTGCCTTGATATCGTCAAGAGTTTTTCCCTGTTCCATCATTTCCCGGACTCTGGCTTCTTTTTCTTTCAGGCTGGATATTAATCCGGCCACTTCTGCACGTCCCGCGGGTTCAGCATGGCCCGACAGGAAAATTTCAATTTCGGGTCGGTAATCGAGAAGGAACTGGAGAGTTTTCAGATAACCGTAAAATGTTCCGTTCTTGTGCTTGTGAATCAGCGGGTCGCGGCCGAAGAACATCAGGTCGCCGGCTATGGCCACCCGGCTTCCCGGTATGAAGATTATGGTATCGCCGCTGGTGTGGGCTGGCCCGAAGTTTCTGAGTTCCAGTCTGGTGCCCTCAAAGTCTATGCTCTGGCTACCTTCATAGGTTTCGGTAGGCAGGATGTCTTTGAGTTCTGGCGTCTGTTCCACCGCCGGCAGCATTTCTTCGTAGGTCTTGGCGTGCGCTAAAATCTTGACTTTAGCCTGGAGTCCTCTCAGACCATTGACATGGTCTCCATCGCTATGAGTCAGAATAATCAAGCCCAGCGGTAAGGGAGAAGTTTTCTGAATTTCCGAGAGCATGTCCTTAAAGGACTCGGCGGTCATCTTGGCATCAACCAGAAGATTGCTTTTCTTTCCGGCTATCAAAAAGGAGTTGGCTCCCGAACCGCCTTTGATGACGTATATATTCCCCCTGATTTTTTCTAAGGTCAGGGGTGGCGGTGAACCTGGTTGCTGGGCATAGGTTGGCCCCTGGGTTAGAGCCAGACAGAAAACAAACATCACCACAACGAAGACGAGCCTGACGGCCAGGGACAGGATCGCTCTCTTCCTGACTGGTTTCCTCATGTTGCCCTCCTTGAATCGATTGTGCCTTTCAATTCTACTTTATACCACAGCCCCTGAAAAAATAACACACAGAGTGGGCAGAAAACGAGCCGCGCCGGTTGCTTGTTTCAAAGTGAAGGATTGCGATTAAGGTGAAGTGGCCATTGGTCCTGAAGTTAATCTGGATGACTTTGATGGAGGCGGAACTGGTTGAAATTGACACCGGCAAAACAGGTGTTTTATGATTGGCTGGAAAAATTGCCGGCCAGGTTCCAGGCCCTGCAGTCTGCGATAATTATCAATTCCGAAAAAAAGGAATCTTTATATGAAAAATATGAGTTCTGCCTGCGGAGCCTTGACCGGGACCATAAGGCGGTTATTAACCGGGCCCAGAAAAGTGATGCCGGTTCTTTTTCTTCTGGCCGGTTGTTGGTTTTTTCCCGCTTGCGGCCGGGTTTTTGAGACAACGGATGCCTACAACGTTGCCCCCGAAATAAAAATAACCGGGCAACAAGTAATAATTAAATAAAGGGGAGAGGCCGTATTTTCTGATTGGGTCACCAGCGACGGCGGAACGTTTTCTGTCACCAGGAACATTTTCAAGAAGGGGAAAGCTCTGGCCGGGGTCGTGGCCTTTACCGCTCGCCGGGGAAGTAAATTAACCCTCGATGGACGGGTCAAGGCTTCAGCCGAGTCTTTTCCCTGCGAGGCTGACCGTGGCCAGTCCGGCAAAAGACCGGGCGTCCCCAGTTGCTAACCGCCAGCCGGCATTTGACCGGCGGCGGACCTGATCTAGTTGATATGGGCTGGGAAGCGGATAAATTATGGGGAAAAAGTCAGTTAACCGCCGGCGATCCCTATGAACTTTATGTCTATCTTCCTTCCGGGTGGAACCTTAACGAAGTTAGAGTTGAAGGGGCGCAGCTGGAAAGCTACAGAAGCCTTGGCCCGCTTCGGGTGATTACCATCAGTTCTGGGGACAGCCTCCAGGCCGGCTGGAAAATCAAGTTTTCCAGGAGGTGATTAACCTTATTTTCCAGGCAGGACTTTATTCCTGGCTGCGAATGTTGCTGCTCTAATCCGGAGAGCACCCACCCCGGGTGGCGGTAATTAATTAATGCAGGGAGGAAAGAATTTCTGCGGTCGTCACTCCGATCCGGCCCGGGTTATCGATTATCTTAACTCCGGCTTCTCGCAGGCGCTCAATCTTTCCTTCGGCCGAGCCCTGCCTCCCTTCAATGATGGCTCCAGCATGGCCCAGTCGCTTGCCCGGGGGTGCAGTCCTTCCGGCAACGTAAGCCAGTACTGGCTTGGGATAACCTGAAGCCTTAAGGTAATCGGCAGCTTCTTCTTCAGCCTGACCGCCAATTTCACCTATCAAGACCACAGCCCTGGTCTGCTGGTCAGTCCTGAACATCTCCAGCAGTTCTACGAATCTCAACCCGACCACCGGGTCGCCGCCGATACCTACGGCCGTACTCTGACCAAGTCCGGCGGCTGTCAGCTGGTTTACAGCTTCGTAGGTCAGGGTGCCTGAACGTGAAATTATTCCAACCGGGCCCGGCTGATGAATGTGGCCGGGCATTATCCCGACCTTGCTCTGACCAGGAGAAATTAAGCCCGGGGTATTCGGCCCGATAAGACTAGCCCGGCATTTTTTTAGCCAGCTCTTGACCCGGAGCATATCCAGAACCGGTATCCCTTCTGTAATGCAGACAATGAGTTTTATGCCGGCCGCGGCTGCTTCCATGATGGCCTCAGCTCCGGCCAGGGGAGGGACGAAGATTATCGAAACTTCTGGACTCTCAGCCCTTACTGCTTCTTCCACCGTATTGAAGACCGGCAGTCCCAGGTGAAGTTGCCCTCCTTTTCCTGGAGTCACTCCGGCCACCAGCCTGGTCCCGTACTCCAGCATTCGCTGGGAGTGAAAAGTGGCTTCTTTGCCGGTCAGTCCCTGGACCAGGACTCTGGATTTGGCGTCAATTAGAATACTCATCTTGGTTGTCCGCTCAGTTCCACGGCCAGTCTAGCGGCCTGTTCAAAATCTGAAGCGAAGATAAAGGGCAAGCCTGATTCTTCCAGAATTCGACGGCCTTCATTTACGTTCGTTCCTTCCAACCTGACCACCACCGGCCGATTGAGAGAAAGCCGGCTGGCAGCCGTTACCACGCCCCGGGCCACCAGGTCGCAGCGCACAATTCCGCCGAAGATGTTTATCAAACCTGAAACCACCTGGGTATCCGCCAGCAAGAGCTCGAAGGCCTGGCTGACGGCTTCTTCAGTAACCCCGCCTCCAATGTCGAGGAAATTAGCCGGTTGCCCGCCAAAATGCTTGATGATATCCATGGTGGCCATGGCCAGCCCGGCTCCGTTGACCAGGCAGCCTATGCTGCCATCCATCTTGATGTAATTCAAACCGAACTTCCTGGCTCTTTTTTCCAGCTCATTTTCCTGGCTTTCGTCCCTGAGTGAGGCTATCTCCGGATGGCGGGCCAGACTGCAATCGTCGAACTCTATTCTGGCATCCAGGGCTACCAGCCGGTTATCTTCGGTTAGAGCCAGGGGATTGATTTCCAGAAGCTTAAGGTCCTTTTCGATGAAAAATCCGGCCAGCAGCTTAAGCCGGGCCACAAAGTCCTTGACTAAGCTTTCTGTAAGTTCCAGGAAGTAAGCCAGTTGCCTGGCCTGAAAATTCTTTAATCCCTCGTCGGGTTCAAAATAAATTTTCTTGATGAGCTGAGGTCTGAACCTTGACAATTCTTCGATGTCGAGACCGCCCTGCTGGCTGACTATAGCCACCAGGTTTTCATTTCTCCGGTCAACAGCCAGAGCGCAATAGAGCTCTTTCTTAGGACTAACTGCCTTTTCTACCAGAAGTTTATTAATCGTTAGTCCCTGGCTTCCAGTCTGGGCGGTAACCAGCTTGCTGCCCAGCAGCCGATTGGCCAGGTGGGCGGCCTCCTCGGGCCTTAAGGCCTTAAGTATGCCGCCGGCTTTGCCCCGTCCGCCGGCCAGGACCTGGGCTTTGAGTATCACCGGGCAGCCCAGTTCTCCGGCCAGCCGCTTGACCTCTTCTACCGTTTCGGCCAGACTGCCCTCGGGTACTCCCCAGCCCAGCCGGCGCAGAAAATCTTTGGCCTGAAATTCATGTATCAACATGGCCGAAACTCAAAAAACTTTTGAGTCTTAAATTTTATAAATTTTTGGGGTGCTATTCCACTGGAAATTTTATTAAAGTCGGTTATCCAGCTCGAGACCCTGGGAGCTGGTTAATTCCCGGGCCAGGAGGGGGGTGGAGGGCGCGGGCGTCCTAAAAATAAAAAAGGGTGGAGCCTTTAAGCTCCACCCTTTGGGATGAGTCAAAACGATGATTAGCGACTCAGATCTTGCATTCGGACACGGTCTTGGTAACCGAAGCTACTGTCTTCTGGAACTGGGCCTTTTCTTCCTCGGTCAGTTTGATTTCGAAAATCTTTTCCATGCCTTTGGCGCTGATCAGACAGGGCACGCCGATGAACAAACCGTTGACTCCGTATTCTCCCTCGCACAGAGCGGCGCAGGGAAGAACCCTTCTCTTGTCCTTCAGGTACGATTCGGCAATGACGATGGCACTCCAGGCCGGGCTGAAAAAGGCTGAGCCCTTGCCGAACAGCTTGACGATTTCGGTCCCGGCTTCCCGGGTCCGGGTGACCAGACGGTCGATCTGCTCGGGACTGGCAATTTCAGTCAGAGGCACGCCGCCGACCGTGGTCAACCGGGGCAGGGGAACCATATCGGGGCCATGACCCCCGAGAACGGTTCCGGCCACATCCGCTACCGAAACCCCGAGTTCCATGGCGATGAAGGCTCTCCAGCGAGCCGTGTCCAGGGTGCCGGCCATGCCTATTACCTGGTGCTTGGGAAACCCGGTGACCTTGTGGAAGACATAAACCATGGCATCGAGGGGGTTGGTGACGATGATACAGAAGGCCTTGGGGGCATACTGCTTGACCCCGTTGGCCACCTCGGTGATGATCTTGATGTTGACATTGAGCAGGTCTTCCCTGGTCATGCCGGCCTCTCTCGGCTTGCCGGCCGTCACAATAACCACATCCGCCCCGGCGATGTCTTTGTAGTCGCTGGTAGCCGTGATGCTGGCGTCATAATTTCCATGGGGGGCCATTTCCATCAGGTCCAGGGCTTTTCCCTTGCAGACGTTGACATAATCAGGAACATCCAGAATGACAATATCTCCCAGTTCTTTCTGGGCAGCCAGCATGGCCAGGATCTGACCAATCTGCCCGCCGCCGATCAGTGCTATCTTTTTTCGCATATCTTACTCCTTAAATATTGATTGTTTGCGAGCCAAAAGAAGAAAACCCGTATTCCTGGCCGTCAATCAGCCCTTGACATAACCTTCCCAGGTTTCCTCGAGTTTGGGATTGTTAAGCCATTCGATCAGGTAATCGGTAAAGGCCTTGCCGGTGGCTCCTGTCGGTCGACCGGTGATGACCAGCTTTTTCTCGTACTGGCCGCAGATATCCAGAGCCATTTCTAGCTTCCTGGCCTTATCCACGTAGCCGATGTGGTTGATGAGCATGGCTGCTGCCCTGATCATGCTGGCCGGGTCAGCATACTGGGCCCTGCCTTCCTGGACCATCCTGGGGGCGGAGCCGTGAATGGCTTCAAACATGGCATATTGTTTGCCGATGTTGGCCGCGCCGGCCGTGCCCACTCCGCCCTGGAACTCAGCCGCCTCGTCGGTCAGGATATCTCCCCACATGTTGGGCATGACCAGGACCTGAAATTCACGCCGACGTTTCTCGTCCACCAGCTTGGCCGTCATGATGTCTATGTACCAGTCATCGGCCTGGATTTCGGGGTATTCTTTGGCTATGTTGTAGAAGTTCTCAAGAAATCTGCCGTCTGTGGTCTTAACCACGTTGGCCTTGGTAACGCAGGTAATTTTTGTTCTCTTGTTCTTCCTGGCATATTCAAAGGCCATTCTGATAATTCTTATAGCACCGGGAGTAGATATCAGACGAAAGTCAATGGAAAAATCCTCATCAACATCAATTCCATATGGTCCCAGGGCGTACAGGTCTTCTGTATTCTCTCTGAAAAAGATCCAATCTATGCCCTGTCTGGGAACACGAACCGGTCTGACGTTAGCAAACAGGTCAAGTTCCTTTCTCATGGCCACATTGCAGCTTTCGATGTTGGGCCAGGGGTCGCCTTTTCTGGGAGTGGTGGTGGGGCCCTTCAAGGTAACATGGTACTTCTTGATTTCCTCCAGGACATCGTCCGGAATGGCTTTGTTGTGAGCGGCCCTGTTCTCAATGGTCAGCCCTTCGATGGTGGCGATATAAATTTTGCCCTTCTTGATCTCATCTTCAAGCATGTAACGAAGGACCCTTTCAGCTTCGGCGGCGATGTAGGGCCCGATGCCGTCCCCTGGAAGTATCCCAATCTTGATCGGGGAAATCTTAGTGTAGTCTACCCAGTCAGGCTCATTTTTCATCCTGACCATGCGTTCCATCTGGGCTTCCATAAGCTTGCCAAAGTGTTCTTTGGCCTTTTCGATAGCAGTCCGGTTGATCATTTTACCTCCTGATTTTGGTTTTGAGAGAAAAATTTTAAGAATTAATTCTATTATCTTCAAAAATTAAAATCAACCATTTTTTTTGGGATGCCGGCAGCAATTTCTTTTGACAAAAAAATTTATTCTTTTTAAGATAATAATCTGATATTTTCTCTTCGAAAGATAAAATCTGATAAGGAGTTTCGTCTATGATGGAAAGCTATTTTCAAAAAGCCAGGGAAAGAGAAAAACAGGGCATTCCGCCCCTGCCCTTGACCGCGGAAGAAGCTCAAGAACTGTGTCAGCTTCTGGAAAATCCTCCGGCTGGCAAGGAGCAGGACCTTGTGTATTTACTGGAGCAGAGGATTTCACCCGGCGTTGACCCGGCGGCCAGGGTTAAAGCCGAGTGGCTCACCCAGATCGCTCTGGGAAGAAGGAAATCCCCCCTGGTCAGCCCGCAGAGAGCCGTATTCTTGTTGGGCACCATGATCGGGGGGTATAACGTAGAACCCCTGGTCTCCATGCTGGAAAAGCCGGAACTGGCCCCCATGGCCGCTTCTGCCCTTAAAAATATAATTCTTGTCTATGGTGCCTATGACAAGGTGCTGGATCTCTCCAGGTCTAATAAATACGCTCGGGAAGTCCTGGAATCCTGGGCCAGAGGAGAGTGGTTTCTGTCCAGGCCCGACCTACCCGAGATAATAGAACTTAAAGTTTTTAAGGTTGACGGTGAAATCAACACCGACGATTTTTCCCCGGCCAAGTATGCCTGGAGCCGGCCGGATATCCCGTTGCATGCCCTGAGTATGGGTGAAACCCGCTTCCCGGGAGGACTCGAAATAATCAAGCAATTCAGGCAGGAAGGATATCGGGTAGCCTTCGTGGGAGATGTGGTTGGGACAGGTTCCTCCCGAAAGTCAGCCTGTAATTCTCTCATGTGGCATATCGGAGAAGACATTCCCTTTGTTCCCAACAAAAGACGCGGTGGAGTGGTGATAGGCGGACTGATTGCCCCGATTTTCTTCAACACCACCGAAGACTCGGGCGGGTTGCCGATCCAGGCCGAAGTCAGCCGCCTGAAGACCGGGGATGTAGTAAGAATAAAAACCAGGGAAGGAGTTATCGTCAGCGAGAGCGGAGAAGTGCTGGCCAGGTTTGACTGGAAACCGGTGACCATCAAGGATGAATTCAGGGCTGGCGGCCGTCTTAACCTGATAATCGGGAGGCAACTGACAGCCAAAGCCAGGAAGGACCTGGGCTGGCCGGAAGCTGACTTTTTCGTCCAGGTTCAAAACCCGGTTCCGAAGCCAGGACAGGGTTATACCCTGGCTCAGAAAATTGTGGGCCGGGCCTGTGGCCTTCCCGGGGTGTTGGCTGGAACTTCCTGCGAGCCCCGGATGACCACGGTGGGTTCCCAGGACACCACCGGTCCGATGAC
Organism: Candidatus Saccharicenans sp.; assembly: GCA_026414545.1. Classification (GTDB taxonomy): domain Bacteria; phylum Acidobacteriota; class Aminicenantia; order Aminicenantales; family Saccharicenantaceae; genus Saccharicenans. Next base: position 95,461 of record JAOAIU010000058.1, on the reverse strand, counting down.
TGCCGATGAGCTCACTGAGCTGGCCTGCCTGGAATTTCAGACGGAATTGTTTATGCAGTCGTTCTGCCACACGGCCGCTTACCCCAAACCGACTGATGTCAGGATGCATCGCAACCTCTCTGCTTTCGTTGTTGAGAGAAAGGGGGTGGCCCTGAAGCCTGGTGACGGTGTTATCCATTCCTGGTTAAACCGGCTGATTCTGCCCGATACCGTGGGTACGGGGGGCGACTCCCATACCCGATTCCCGGTGGGCATCAGCTTTCCAGCCGGCTCGGGCCTGGTAGCCTTTGCTGGAGCCCTGGGCTTCATGCCTCTGGACATGCCAGAATCAGTCCTGGTCAGATTTAGCGGCCGGTTGAATCCTGGTCTGACCCTGAGGGACGTGGTTAATGCCATTCCTTATTTTGCCATCAAACAGGGCCTGCTGACCGTGGCTAAAAAAGGCAAGAAAAACGTTTTTAACGGCCGCATTCTTGAGATGGAAGGGCTGGAGGACCTGACCGTAGAACAGGCTTATGAACTGACCGACGCCTCGGCCGAAAGGTCGGCCGCGGCTGCGGTCATAGCCCTGAAGGAAGAACAGGTTGTTGAATATGTCAAGAGCAATATTGCTCTGATGAAAAAAATGATAGAAGCTGGTTATCAGGACGCCGGAACGCTGGAGCGTAGAATCAGGGCCTGTGAGGAGTGGCTTAAGAACCCGGTCCTGCTGAAAAGGGACGCCGGAGCAGAATATGCTGCGGTCATCGAAATAGACCTGGCGGAAATCAAAGAACCGATCCTGGCCTGTCCCAATGACCCCGATGATGTCAGGCTGCTGAGCGAGGTGGCCGGAGATAAGATTGACGAAGTCTTCATCGGTTCCTGTATGACCAACATCGGCCATTTTCGGGCCGCTGCCAGGATATTTGAAAAAGCCTGCTATCCCTCAACCCGCATCTGGCTGACTCCACCCACCAGGATGGATTATACCCAGCTGATGAAGGAGGGCCTGTTTGCAGCTTTTTCCCAGGTAGGAGCCAGAGTGGAGATCCCCGGTTGTTCTCTGTGTATGGGCAATCAGGCCCGGGTCAGGCCCGGAACCACGGTCATCTCTACCTCCACCAGGAATTTCGATAACCGGATGGGTGATAATGCCCGGGTGTATCTGGGTTCAGCCGAACTGGCAGCCATAGCCGGAGTGGAAGGGAAGCTGCCGTCAGTAGAAAAATATTTCGAGGTGATGAGAGAAAAAATAATTCCATTTGCGGATCAGATATACCGCTATCTGGAATTTCATCGCCTACCCGACTTCAGCCTAAGCTATATCTGATAGAAGGATGAATAGTGATGATCAGACTGAACGGTAAAAAGGCGCTGGTTACCGGGGGTTCGCGGGGCATAGGTCGGGCTACTTCGCTGCTGCTGGCCGAAGCCGGAGCCGATGTGGCCATCCATTTTCAGAAAAATGATCAGGCCGCCCGGGAAGTAAAGGATTTGATAGAAAAGAAAGGCCGCGAGGCTTTGCTTTTTAGGGCTGAGATTTCCAACCGAGTTGAGGTGGAGAAAATGGTGGCGACGGCGGGGGAAAAATGGGGAGGGCTTGATATCCTGGTAAATAACGCCGGAATCTGGTCCTATGGAGAAATGGGCAATATGCCGGAATAGGTCTGGCGGGAGACTATGGCCGTTAACCTGGACGGCGTATTCTATGCCATCAATGCTGTGGTTCCCTGGATGAAGAAAAATAAACAGGGCTGGATAGTCAATGTGGCTTCCACGGCCGCGGTCAGGGGAGAAGCTTTCCATTCCCATTATGCTGCCAGCAAAGGAGCTCTCCTGGCCCTGACCAAGTCCCTGGCCGTGGAACTGGCTCCCCATAACATCAGGGTAAATTGCGTAGCCCCGGGCTGGGTTGATACGGACATGTGCACTGAGGTTTTTGCCGACCCCGATTTCAGGGAGAAAGTCAGGCAGTCCATTCCCCTTAAGAGAATACCTCCTCCTGAAGATATTGCTGGCCCCATCCTGTTCCTGGTTTCGGACCTGGCCAGGCACATAACTGGCGAAATTCTCAATGTCAATGGGGGGTCGGTTTTATGCGGGGGCTAAAAATTGTTTGCTAAAATTCAACTTTTTTGATATTTTTTAGACAAATTTAAAAGGAGGGTAAAAATGGAGGAGGTAGAGGTAGGCCGTATAACTCATTATTTTTCGAAGATTCAAGTAGGAGTGGCCAAGATTTCTGGTAGAGGGCTTAAGATCGGAGATGTGGTTCATATCAAGGGTCATAGCACTGATTTTTTTCAGAAAATTGAGTCCATGCAGATTGAGCACAGACCAGTTGAGGAAGCCAGGGCCGGTGAGGAAGTGGCCTTTAAGGTTGATATGCCGGTTCGTGAGCACGACGTGATTTTCAAGGTGATTGAATGAAGACAGCCTGACAATATTTTACTAGAGGTTGACAGAAAAGGTTACAATATGTTAAAAGAAGTGGTTAGAAATGGCTAAAAGATTTGTGTCCATAGTAATCGTCCCTAACTGGAAGACCAGTTTTCGCACCATAAATATTCCCCAGAAAGCGGTGCGGTTGATGGTCGGGGCCGGTATCTCATTCCTCGTTCTGTTTGTGTTTTTTCTGCTGGACTATTTTTCCATGACTATGACCAAGGCCCGTTACCGGGAGTTGCTAAAGGAGACGGCAGCTCAGAAGGAAACAATCGCCACCTATGAAAATACCATCTCTCAGATGAAGGAGACCATCGCCAATTTTGAAGAATATGCCCGGAAGATCAACGTCCTGGCCGGTCTGCAATCTGCAGAGAACCTGAAGGGGGAGCCTGGCCTGGGCGGCGGGGAAAAGGATGACCTGGGCCTGGTACCGCAGAGAAAAAATGTGGAACCCGGAGCCCTGCAGGCTATTAAACAGAGAGCCGATGCCGTTGAGAAAAACCTGAACTATATGATGCATTTCTTTGAGAGTCAGACCGCTGTGCTGGCCACCACTCCTACCATCTGGCCTACGGTTGGCTGGGTTTCTTCCTCGTTCGGCCCCCGGATTGACCCTTTTACCGGCAGGAATGCCTTTCATGCCGGACTGGACATTGCCACCAACCTTAATAATCCAGTGGTGGCCACCGCCGATGGGGTGGTGGTTCAGGTCGGGTTCGATAAGTATAAGGGTAATTATGTTTCAATCAGCCATGGCAATGGCTTTACGACCGAATACTGGCATCTGAATAAATATATGGTCAGGTCAGGGCAGAAACTCAACCGTGGCCAGGTTATCGGCTACGTGGGCAAGACCGGCAAGGCTCTTGGCCCCCATCTTCACTACGAAGTTCATCTGAACGGAAAACCCATAAATCCGATTAATTACATAATCGAAGAATAAACTGGCATTTTCCGTCAATCTCCGGGACAGAATTGCCAACCTGGAAGGGCTTTAAGAATCATTCCAGGATGGTGCCTACCCGAACCTTTCCACCGAGAGAAAAGGAGAAAGCTGACATTTCCTTTCTACCCTCCGGTTTTACCTTCTCTATCAGATAGAAAGTTTTCTGGCCACAGCAGACGTATATTCCTGACTTGTCCAGCTGAACCACTTCGCCAGGACGGGCGGCCGGCATCAGCCCCTGGGTGACCTGCCCGGAAATAATTTCAAGGCGCTGGCCATTGTGGAAAGCAAAAGCCCCTGGCCAGCCAAAAAAAGCCCGGACCTGGCGGTCGATGGCCTCGGCTGTTTGTTGCCAGTCGATGCGACCCTGCTCTTTGGTCAATTTGGGAGCGTAAGTAGCCAGAGAATGATCCTGTTCTTTTGGCTCCAGGCTGCCTATTTTTTCGATTGTTCTTAATAAAAGCTGGGCTCCGAGATGAGACAGCCTGGTTTCCAGTTCATGGGCATTTTCCCTGGGCAGTATGGGAACCAGTTCCTGAGTCAGGATCGGGCCCTCGTCCATTTTTTCGGTTAGCTGGAAAATGGTGACTCCGGTAAACCTTTCCCCGTTCAGGATAGCCCATTGAACCGGGGCCGCTCCACGGTACTTGGGTAGCAGGGAAAAATGAATATTGATTGATTTGAGAGGGGGGAGGTAGATGATTGAGCCAGGAATGATCTGCCCGTAGGCCACGACTATGTTAATATCCGGATTTGCTTCTTTTATGGCTTCCAGCACCTTTTCGTCTTTCCGGATCTTTTCCGGCTGGAGGTAGGGCAGGCCATGATCTTCGGCAAAGACCTTGACTGCGGGTGGGGTCAGTTTCTTGCCGCGGCCGGCCGGCTTGTCGGGCTGCGTGATGACCAGCTTAATTTCGTGGCCGGCAGACAAAAGCCCACTTAAGGCCGGAAGGGCGGTGGGGGGACTGCCGAAAAACACAACCCTCATCAGGTTTTTCCCTGTTCCTTTTTCAGTCGGCTGCGCAACAGGCGTCTTTTCAGGGGAGAGAGGCGATCCACAAACAACTTGCCGTCAAGATGGTCTATCTCATGACAGAATACCCTGGCCAGAAGGTCGCTGGCCTCCAGCCTTACCTCCCGGCCATCCAGGTTATGTCCTCTGACCAGTATTCGCAAAGGCCGGGCAACTTTTTCGTATATTCCCGGAACAGAAAGGCAGCCCTCTTCCGAAACCTGTTCTCCTTCAGCCTCTATGATTTCAGGATTGACCATGATAATCAGGTCGTCGCGGTTCTCCCCGACGGATAGGTCGATGGTAATCAGCCTCAAACCGACATTAACCTGGGGTGCGGCCAGACCTATCCCTGGAGCCTGGTGCATGGTTTCCACCATGTTGCGGGCCAGCTCCACGATTTCCTGGTTGATATTCTCAACCGGCAGAGCCCGCCTGGCCAGGGTGGGATGCCCGATGGTTATGATTTCAAGCAGAGCCATAGACCTATTTTAGACCAGCACAGTCCAACAGACAACTGCCGGCAAGTAAATAGATTTTAGATGACGGCCGACGGTGGCGGCGGCTCGTCTGGTGCCCCCGCGTTCTTAAGAGGAACGGCGATTAAGTAGAAACCGATCAGGACCAGAACGGCCAACCCGCCCAGATAAGTCGGATTCTTGAAGATGACCGGAATGTCTTTGCTTATTACGTTCTGCAGGAAAAAGAACTTCCAGGCAGCCCGGATAAGGCCGGTCAAGGCTTCTCCGGCAATCAGACCGGCAGCCAGGAGTATCCCGACATTTTCCACCCTGGCTTTCTGGGCCGGGTTGAGCTGCCTTCTGGCGATTATCCGGTCCAGGATTCCCTTGATCATACCGCCCATGAAAATGGCGAAAGTGGTTTCCAGGGGAAGATACATGCCCACGGCTACCAGCATGGGAGAGCGCACCTGAACCAGGATCAGGGCCAAGCCCATCAACATGCCGACGATGACCAGGGGCCAGGCCATCTCGCCGCCCACTATTCCCTGGGAAATGGCTGCCATCAGGCCGGCCTGCGGGGCAGGCAGGTCTTTGCTGCCGAAGGTGAAGGCGCCGTGCAGTATCATCAGAGGGAAATAGAGGAGCAGGGAAGCCAGCAGAACCCCGAAGATATCGCCCACCTGCATCTTCCAGGGAGTTCCGCCCAGAATATGACCAACCTTGAGATCCTGAAGCATTTCTCCGGCCACGGCCGAAGACACGCAGACCACCGAAGCCACGCCGAGCACGGCCACTACTCCGCTGGTGCCTCTGGCTCCGATCAGAACCATCAGCAACCCGGCAATGATCAGGGTGGACAGGGTCAGTCCGGAGATCGGATTGTTGGAAGAACCAATAGTCCCCACCAGGTTGCCGGAAACGGCAGCGAAGAAAAACCCAGCCAAGGCCATGACCACGGCGGCCAGGATGGCCGGTGGATAGCTGCCGGCGAAAATTCTATAAACAAAAACCATCAAAATCACGGTTACGGCCATCAGGAAAAGGACCAGACGGCTGTTCAGGTCCTTTTCTATTCGAGAGGTTATCTCTGCTTTTTCGGCTGCTTTTTTAACATCGCCGATAGACCGCTTGATTCCGGCTCCCAGGTTTTTCCTCATGCGGAAAAGAGTATAACCAGCGCCGACCAGCATTCCACCGACGGCAATCGGCCTGATGATGAATTTCCAGACGTTAATGACCAGCTCCGGCCAGGCCACATCCGACATGGCCACGTTCGGTCCATAGAACTGGGTCACCAGGTGAGGTCCCAGGAAATACATCAGAAGCGGAGCAAACAGACCCCAGGCCAGAACTCCGCCGGCGAAGTTAAGCGAAGCCAGGCGTGGTCCGATGATATAACCGACGCCGATGTAGGCCGGAAAAATACCGGGGCCGGAAACGCTGACCAGGCCACCAGTCCCGATGGTTTCGGCCTCTTTGGTGGCTCCCAGCCGGACAAAACTAGAGCCAATTTTGCCCAGTTTGATTATGAATTCTTTGGAGGCGGCAAAAAGTTGAACCACGCCCAGGGCATAGAGCAGGGCCCCGACTCCCATGGCCTGGAAAAGGAACTTGGCCCCGGCGCTTCCTTTTTGCCCGGCCTTGTGAATTTCGGCCGCGGCCACCGATTCAGGAAAGGGCAGCTCCGGGTCGGTTACCATGATTCTTCTTAGAAAGGTAACAAATAGAATGCCCAGCAGGCCGCCAACGAACATCAGAGCCGTGGACTTGATGTAAGCATCAACCGTGTTGAATTTCAGCCAGGCCCCGGTTATCAGGAAGGCGGGAATGGTGAAGATGGCCCCGGCGGCCACCGATTCACCGATGGAGCCGACCGTCCTGGCAATATTTTCTTCGAGGATGGAGCCCCTCATGATCTTCAACAGAGCCATACCGATGACTGCGGCTGGATAGGTGGCGGCTATGGTCATCCCGGCTCTTAGCCCGAGATAGGCATTGGCCGCCCCGAGAATGACGGTCATGATCAGACCGAGGATGACCGCCCGCAGGGTGAACTCTTTCATGTCGGTTTTTTCAGGAACATAAGGCTTATAATCCATCAGGCTCTCCTTTCCTGTTTTTTCTTTTAATGTATATTAAAAAAGGGAAGGTTAAGTCAAGACAATTTTTGACATTAAAGGGCAATTTACCATTTGCCAGCAGTGATTTTTTGTGTTAAATAATCATATGATAGTCCGAGGAAAGAAAGGAATGCCATGAGCCTCTGGAGCTGGATGAAAGATCGGTTGTTTTGTGACCTGGCCGTGGACCTGGGAACGGCCAATACTCTGGTCTATCTCAAGGGCCGGGGAATAGTTGTTCAGGAGCCATCGATAGTTGTGGTTAATAAGCAAAACGGCAAAATTGAGGCTGTCGGCAACCGGGCCAAGGAAATGCTCGGCAAGACTCCCAACAACGTGGTGGCCATCAAGCCGATGAGGGATGGAGTCATCGCCGACTTTGAAATTGCGGAAAGGATGCTCGACTATTTTATTAAGCAGGCCATGAATAACCGCGGCTTTCTCCTGCGACCCAGGATTGTCATCGGCATTCCCACCGGAATTACCCAGGTAGAAAGAAGGGCGGTCAAAGACGTGGCCCTGAGGGCCAAGGCCTCTGAGGTCTACATAGTGGAACAGCCCATGGCCGCGGCCGTAGGGGCCGACCTGCCGATTTCTGAACCGACCGGGAACATGATCGTGGATATCGGCGGCGGCACAACGGATATTGCCGTCATTTCATTGAACGGGGTAGTCTTCAATCACTCCATCAGAATTGCCAGCAACGAGATGGACGAGGCCATAATTCAGTATTTGAAAAAGAAATATAACCTGTTGATCGGAGAGAAGACAGCCGAGCAGGTCAAGATGCAGCTGGGCTCAGCCTATCCTCTGGACGAGTCCCTGACCATGGAAATCAAGGGACGCGATTTAAGGGAAGGCATCCCCAGGACCATAGTTGTGGATGACCAGGAAATCCGGGAGGCCATCGAAGAAGTGGTTACAGCGATTATCAACGCCGTCCGGATTGCCCTGGAAAGAACCCCGCCGGAGCTTTCGGCTGATATCATAGACCGCGGCATAATTCTGACCGGCGGCGGCTCGCTCCTGAAAAACCTGGATAAGAGAATCCGGGAAGAAACCCAGCTGCCGGTTTTCATCACCGAGGACCCGCTGACCTCGGTGGTCATGGGCGCCGGGCGGCTGCTAGACGACCTGGACCTGTTGAAAAAAATATCGCTGGAGTGATGGACAGCACCGGGATTTGATGTCTCCAACCCGCCTCTTCAAGAATAAATTCCTGGCCGCCGGTCTACTGATATTCTTCCATCTGCTGTTGATCTCCTATCAGGTCCCGCTGGGCAGCAAGACCACCCTGCTGGAAAAGATCCTGTTCAGTCTGTTTGCCCCGGTTCAGAAAGCGGTGGTCAGCTCTGGCCGGGCCCTGGTCGGGACCTGGGGTAAGTTAAAAGATCTGGCCAGGGTGACCAGAGAAAACCGGGAGCTGGAAAAGGAAATATTTTTTCTCCGCCAGGAAAATCGCCTGCTGCAGGAAAAATTGAGGCTGGCCCTGAAACAGTCCGAACTGGAAGCCAGCCTGAAGCTGGTGGCCGAGGCCGTGGTCCCGGCCAGGGTTATCGGTTTCGATACCTCCAATTATTTTCGGTCGCTGGTCATCAACCGCGGTAGCGCTGACGGACTGGTGAAGAATCTTCCGGTCTGTGACAGGTTCGGAAACCTGGTAGGTCGGACGGCCGAACCGGTGGGGACTCATGAGACCCGGGTGCTGCTGATAACTTCGGAGGACAGCGGCGTGGCCGTGATCACCGCAGGCGAGCGGATGCCTGGTATTCTCTCCGGCGACGGTCAGGGGAAATGCCTGATAAAATATGTGATGTCCAGTTCTCCGGCCGGTCTGGAAGGTGACGAGGTTATGACCTCCGGTTTTGACCGGGTTTTCCCTCCCGGATTGAAGGTGGGCAAGATTCTTCAGATCTCCACCCGAGAAGGCATCTTTAAGAAAATTATTGTCCAACCCTATTTTGATATCAGGGAGCTGGAACTGGTGGCTGTCTTGAAAAATACCGACCTGATATTGAGGTGAAGATTGGTCAGGAAAGGATTTGTGCTGGTCTTTGGCCTGATACTGGCCACGGCCGTTTATGCCCTTCTGGGCTGGCTGGAGCCGGCCCTGGTCCTGCTGGTAAACACCTTTTCTGTTCTGGTGATGTTAATCGCGGTTGTCTACGGCGAGCTGGATGGAGCAATAATCGGGACCTGTGCCGGGCTGGTCCAGGATGCTTTATCTCATGGGGTATTCGGCCTGGCCGGTTTGAGCTTGACCATTACAGGTTTTCTGGCCGGCTGGTTGAGCCGAAAGCTTGACGTTCACACCTTCTACAAGAGGCTGATTTTTATTTTTATTCTAAGCCTGGGTCAATTATTAATCTGGACCTTTTTCTATTTTCTGATATTCCGCCAGAGCTTGCTCTACAGTCAACCGGCTCTCTACCTCCAGCCGATGGTCACGGCTCTGCTGGCCGCCGCCCTTATAAACCTCTTCAAGAAGGTTAACCCGTCAGTTTAATGAAGAACAATGGCCAGAATATATGAGGATTTAACCACGGTCGTCAAGAGGTCGAAACTGGCCCTCTATGTTCTGGCAGCCCTGATAATCCTGGTCCTGGGTTTTTACTGGAAAATCCAGGTTCTTGACCACCAGAAATACTGGAGAATGGCCGAAGCCAATCGCCTGAGGGAGTTGCCCTTGACCGCACCCCGGGGACTTATTCTCGACAGGCAGAAGGTTATCCTGGCTGATAATACCCCCAGCTTTAAGGTCTCTCTGGTGAGGGAAGCTGTGGTCGATTATGAAAAGACTATTGACAACCTGGCTCTGCTTCTCCATCTCAATCGGGAAGAACTTAAGAAAAGAATTGACCGCTACCGGTCATTGCCCGCTTACGAACCGATCATCATCATGGACAACCTCAAACTGGAGGAAGTCTCCCTCCTCGAGGCCCGGAAGGATGAATTCCCGGAAATTAAACTCGAAGTGGAGCCGAGGCGCTACTATCCTTTTGGTCCGACCGGGGCTCATCTGCTTGGCTACCTTCAGGAAGTTTCAGTCGACGAAATTCGGACCCAGCCCGAAAAAAGCTGGCGGGGCGGCGAAATGGTCGGCAAGTCGGGCCTGGAGAAGCAGTACAATGATAGTCTGACCGGAAGGGAAGGTAAGATTCTGGAAATGGTTGATAGCCTGGGCCGGCCCCGCGCCGAGATAAGTCGGACCGAACCCCAACCCGGTCATAACCTTGAACTCTCGATAGACCTTGACCTGCAAAAAAGGGCTGAAGAGTTGCTCCAGGGCAGGGAAGGGGCCATTGTGGCCATGAATCCGCGTACCGGAGAATGCCTGGTCTGGGCCAGTTCACCTTCTTATGACCCCAATCGGTTCATAAGCCGGTTTTCGACTGATGAATGGCTGGCCCTGGTCAACGACCCAGGAAAACCCTTGGAAAACCGGGTCATACGAGGCCTCTATTCTCCGGGATCGACCTTTAAGATTGTTATGGCCCTGGCCGGTTTGAATGAAGGAGTAATCAACGAATATTCTACCTTTTTTTGTAGCGGGGCGGTTTCTCTTTACAATAAAGAGTTCAATTGTTGGTTTCGGCCGGGCCATGGCAACCTGAACCTGCCCGAAGCCATAAGAAACTCCTGCAACGTCTATTTCTATCAGCTGGGACGCAGATTGTCGATCGATACCATTGCTGGCTATGCTCGGTTAATGGGACTGGGACAGAAAACGGGTATTGACCTGCCGGGCGAGAAAGAAGGACTGGTGCCAAGTTCTGACTGGAAAAGAAAATTCCTGGGGCAGGCCTGGTTTCCTGGTGAAACGATTTCCGTGGCCATCGGCCAGGGGCCTTTGCTGGTTACACCTTTGCAGCTGGCTTATCTGACCTCAATCGTGGCTAACCGTGGCCTTAAGGTCCGGCCGCACCTGGTCAAGGGGCTGGAGAATTCTGGCAGCGGGGAAAGGATCAACCTGCCCGAGGCTACTATTGAAAAGGTTATTGAAGGAATGTGGCGCTCTGTCAATAGCCAGGGGACAGGCCAGGGCGCCTATCAGCCCGGATTTGAGATTTGTGGAAAAACAGGTTCCACCCAGCTCATCAGCAGGGAAACGGCCGAAAGATTGGTCCAGAGAGGTCAGGAAGTTAAAAAAACCCATTCCTGGTTCACCGGATTTGCCCCCCGCCATAACCCGGAGATTGTGGTCACGGTATTGGTGGAATTCGGAGGCATGGGCGGGCAGACCGCGGCTCCCATCGCCGGCCAGATATTTAAGGCTTACCGGGAGAAATATGTTAGACAGGCGAATCTTCAGGGAAATTGATTCTGTCACCATTCTTTTGATGGTGGTGGTATCCATCATCGGCATTATCTTTGTCTATAGTGCCATCTATTTCCAGGCTGCGCAGTTTGTCTGGCGACAGATCATCTGGCTCCTGGTCAGTCTCCTGGCCCTGCTGGTGGCCATCATGATAGATTATAAATTTCTGATCTCTATCTCTATCCCGCTCTATGCCCTCATGAATCTAATTCTACTGGGGCTGCTGTTATTCGGGAAACTGGTGGCCAACACCAGGAGCTGGATAGTCCTGGGTCCTTTTCAGGCTCAACCTTCCGAGGTAACCAAGATTGCCGTTGTCCTGGTACTGGCCCGGATTTTCTCTGAATACCGGGAAGATTCCCTATCATTCAAAGGTTTTATGGTTAGCTCGGCAGTGGTCGGACTGCCGGCTGTTCTCACTGCCTTGCAGCCCGACCTGGGAACAGCTCTGACCTATTTACCGATATTGATCGGGGTCTACATTCTCACCGGCATGAGGAAAAAATACGTAGCCATTATGCTGGTGGTCATCATGGTGTCGGGGTTTGTCGGCTGGAACTATGCTCTCAAGGATTATCAGAAAAAGAGAATAGAAACTTTGCTCACGCCTAACCAGGACCCGAGGGGAGCTGGCTACCAGCTCCGGCAATCCAAGATTGCCATCGGCTCAGGGGGACTGACCGGCAAGGGCTACCATAAAGGCACCCAGAGCCAGCTGAGGTTCCTGCCGGCCAGACATACTGATTTCATCATGGCCGTAATCGCCGAGGAACTTGGCTTTCTTGGATTGCTGGCCGTGTTCGGTGTCTATTTTTTGCTGATTTACAGGTTCTTTTCCACCGTCTGGGTGTCGGCTGACCGGGCCGGCGTATACCTGGCCTTTCTGGTTACCATGATGATCGGCTGTCAGTTCCTGATAAATGTCATGATGCTGGTGGGATTATTCCCGATCACCGGAATACCGATACCATTTTTGAGCTATGGAGGCTCATCACTTCTGGCCAACTTTCTGGCTGCCAGCCTGGTGATAAATGTCAGGATGCGGCGCTTCCGGTACATCTGAGGCTATTGGTTGAAAGTATGTCATGAAAACAATTAGTTCCGTTGATCAACAAAGACTGGAACTTCTCCTGCGCCGGGTGCAGAAGCCCGGACGCTATACGGGAGGAGAGTGGAACCAGATTAAAAAAGATCCGGGCCAGGTCAAGGTCCGGGTGGCCCTGGCTTTTCCCGAAGTCTATGAAATAGGACTTTCCTACCTGGGACAGAAAATACTCTATAACCTGCTGAACCGGAGGCCAGATGTCCTGGCCGAGCGGGTCTATGCTCCCTGGCCGGATTTTGAAGGCCAGCTTCGTCAGTCAGGCTTGCCTCTCTACAGCCTGGAAAATAAAATTCCCCTCCACCAGTTTGATATCGTCGGCTTTTCTCTTCTTTATGAGCTTAATTACACCAACCTGCTGGGCATCCTGGAGCTGGGAGGCATTCCGGTTCTGGCCAGGGACCGCGAACCAGGCCACCCCCTGGTTATGGCCGGCGGGCCGGCTGCTCTGAATCCTGAACCACTAGCCGAATTCATTGATATTTTTGCCCTTGGCGACGGGGAAGAGTTAATCCATGAAATCATCGACCGATACCTTGCGGTCAAAGATTCAACCCGGGACCGGCAGGAACTGATCAGGAGCTTTGCCGGGATTAGGGGTATTTATCTTCCAGCTTTTTACCAGGCTTGTGCCCAGCCCGGCAGTCCACTGCTGGTGCCAAGGCCGCAACCCGGCTTCCCGGATAAGATTGAAAAAAGGGTAGTTTTTCCTCTGGACAGGGCGGCCCCGCCCGATAAATTCATCGTACCTAACATCCAGAGTGTATTTGACCGCCTTCAGGTGGAAGTGGCCAGGGGATGTCCCCAGAACTGCCGTTTCTGCCAGGCGGCCAGCCTGTATTTCCCGTACCGGCTCCGCCCGGGAGAGCAGGCTATCCAGATAGCCTGGCAGGGATTGAAGACAACCGGCTATGATGACCTGTCTTTCAATGCCCTGTCAGTGGGGGATTACCCCTTCCTGGAAAAAGCTCTAGATCGTCTCCTGCCCTTTCTGGAAAAAGGGAAAATTGCCGTTTCTTTGCCTTCACTCAGACCGGGACGGCTATCCAGAAAAATGGTGGAGAATATCGTCCGTATCAGGAAGACCGGTTTTACCCTGGTCCCGGAAGCGGGGAGTGAACGGCTGAGAAGGGTTATCAATAAAAAAATATCGGACGAAGAACTGCTGACCGCTGCCCGTTATGCCTTTGAGAACGGCTGGAGGCTTTTGAAGCTGTATTTTATGATTGGCCTGCCGACCGAAACGGCCGAGGACCTGAAGGCCATAATCGTGTTAATCGGACGGCTGGTGGAACAGGGACGAAAAATTCTGGGCAGCTCGCCGGCCATTAACCTGAGCGTTTCATCCTTCATCCCCAAGCCGCACACCCCGTTTCAGTGGGTGGCCATGGATGATGAAAAGTTGCTGCAGCAGAAACAGGAATATATCAGAAGCAACTCCGGCCGCTGGAAAAAAGTCGAGCTTAAAGAACACCGGGTCAAGGCTTCCATCCTGGAAGCCGTATTTTCGCGCGGGGACCGGCGTCTGGGCCCGGTCTTGAATGAAGCCTACCGGCGGGGTGCGCGTTTTGACGGCTGGTTGGACCAGTTCAATTTTGACCTCTGGACAGAAGCTTTTGAAAAGGCCGGGCTGGATTATACAAATTATCTTAAAGCCATTCCCCTTGAAGCTGAACTGCCCTGGGATATCGTAGAAATCGGGCTGAAAAAGGATTACCTGAAACGAGAACTCCAGGCCGGCCTGGAGGGACAATACAGCGACTCCTGCCTGGAAAGAAGCTGTGGCGATTGTCAGGCCTGCGATTGGCCTGAATATAAAGCCACCCAGGAAGAAGCTGAAAAGATTCAGCTCGCTTCTTTGCCCGATGATAAAGAAGAGAGGGCGTCACTCCCTGAGCCGGTTAGATACCGGGCTTTTTATCAGAAATCTGGTCCGGCCCGATTCATCTCCCACAATGACCTGCTGAACCATCTGGAAAGAGCTTTCAGGCGGGCCGGCCTGAAAATAGCCTTTTCCCAGGGCTACCACCCCAAGATGTTAATGACCTACGGCCCGGCTCTGCCTCTGGGCCTGGCCGCTCGGGCCGAGGTCATGGAATTCAAGGCGCTGGAGAACATCGATGAAGCCAGTTTTCTGCCCAGAATTAATGCCAGTTTGCCCGAAGGTCTCAAGTTCGTGGCCCTGATAAGATGCCGGGCTGATTGTCTGCCCCTCTTTCAGGATATAAAGAGCCTGGTCTATACCCTGGACCTGACAGATCCCGAACTCTTGAGCCTGAGCGGACTTGAGAACCAACTGTCTGAAGAAAGCCTGAAAAAGCTGACTGTGGTTTATCCTGACCTGATTCAAATCAGGCCTGACCCGTCCGGGAAAAAGCTCTGGTTTTTCCTGGAATTCAATTCTCAGAAGCCGACGAGAATCCAGGACGTCGTGGAAACGCTTCTCGGCTTGAAAGACTCTGTTTATCTTCTGACCCGGGAATATCTGGTTTTCAGCAACGGTCGGGATTCGCGGGGGTCGAAAGACTAAAAGGCTGGCTTAACTATGGCTCACCCTGGAACTCTTAGCAATGTTTTTAAGTCCTTCTGGACCGCAGCACAGCCAGAGGTCGAGGGCCGACAGATTGGCGATAAAACTTCCCCAGAATTGCGGGTAGGCAACCGGTTGATATTTGAGAAAAGTGACCTTCAGGCCAGCTCTGGTGAAAGCTTCGAGGTCAAGGTGTCGGTCAGCCAGGTGGGGGAGAAGA
Source organism: Candidatus Saccharicenans sp. (assembly GCA_026414545.1). Lineage (GTDB taxonomy): Bacteria > Acidobacteriota > Aminicenantia > Aminicenantales > Saccharicenantaceae > Saccharicenans. The sequence continues at coordinate 80,319 of JAOAIU010000058.1, read as the reverse complement.
ACCTCGCCGGCTCCGACTCGCCCGGCCAGTTCGACCAGAAGGTCTGTCCCTTTATTCTCTACTCCGAGCTCTGATTGAAGCCTGAAATGGGCGCTGACTTTGAAGCCTTCAGCCAGGAACTTGGCCAGGCCCATGGTCATCCCGAGAAAATTGCTGCCGGAGCTGAATATGATTTCCTTCACGGCTTCAAAGGTCTGGTCGAAATAGAATGAATGGCCATAATAGTGTTTCAACAGGGACAGAAATTTTTTGGCCCAGATTTCCGGCCGAAAGACCCGGAGTTCCCGAATCCTCTGGCGGCCCAGGCCCTTTTTCATGACTGGCACCGTTATCCAGATTTCTCCCTGTGGCCCTTTAAGGCGATTGCGATTAACGAAGGTGAAACCGCGGGCCAACAGGGTGCTGTCCAGGATTATCATCAGGTCCGAGTTAAGCAGCCGGCCGTAAAAGCCTCCCCAGGGAATGAACGCCGGCTGGTTGAAGCTGACTCTCATGGTCGGAACATCTTTCTTAATATTCTAACTCAGTTCAGGAGCAATGATAAACTACGGTCTGATAATACGTTTGACAGTCTGACTCCCAAAAAAGATAATGAAATCCTTAATTTAATCTGACCGCCAGGAGTTAAAGATGGTTTGCAAGAAAACGAGGAAAGGTTTTCTGCTGGCCGGGCTAATCTTGGCCCTGGCCTGGCTCTGGTTGTCCTTGCCGGCCAATCAATCCGGACCCACCGAATCGCCCGGCGAGGAAGAGGGGCGGGGTTGCACCAGCATCATGGTCGGACGTCTGGCCTCGACCGACGGTTCTGTGATTACCTGTCACACCTGCGACGGCAATTACCGGCAGTGGGTTAACATCGTTCCCCGCCGCCAGAATAAGCCCGGGGCCACGAATAAAGTATACGAGGGCCGGATGAATACCGAGACTCCCCAGGATATGAGAGGAGTAATACTTAAGGGCGAAGTGCCAGAGGTTCCAGAAACGTTTGCCTTTCTCAATACTGCTTACCCGGCTATGAATGAGTTCGGCCTGGCCATCGGCGAGACCACAATCGGTGGGAAACAGGAGCTATACAACCCGGAAGGCATGTTCATGATTGAAGAGCTGGAGAGGTTGATGCTGGAAAGATGCCAGACGGCCAGGGAGGCTATCAAGCTGGCGGGAGAGCTGGTAAAGCAGTACGGATACGGGGATTATGGAGAATGCCTGACCATAGCCGACAGCCGGGAGGTCTGGCATTTTGAAATCTTCGGGGCCGGCCCGCTGGAAAAAGGTGCGGTCTGGGCTGCGGTCAGGATACCTGACGACCAAGTCGGGATTTCGGCCAACATTCCTCGCATCGGCCAGTTGAACCTCAAAGACCCTGACAATTACCTGGCTTCTGATAATGTGTTCAGGGTGGCCGAAGAAATGGGCTGGTGGGATCCCAAAAAAGGCGAACCCTTTAAGTTCTGGAAGGCTTATGGCGGCCCCAAAGCCTTTGCCATCAGGGAATATTTTGTCTTCAGCCAGCTGGCTCCTTCTTTGAAGCTTGACTCGAATGCCGAGGAGCTGCCCTTTTCTATAAAACCGGAAAAGAAGGTATCGGTCCGTGATATCCTCCGCCTGTACCGGGAAACTTATGAGGGCACAGAATATGATATGAGCCGGAACCTGCTGGTCAAAAGGAGGAATTCAGAGGAGATGGTCAAGAGTCCTGTGGTCAGCAACTGGATGTCGCGGGACCTGATGAATCTCATCAACACCCTGAAACCGGGCACGATTACCCCGCAGCGCACCATCGCCATCAATGCCTGTGCTTATGCCACGGTAATTCAACTGAGAAGCTGGTTGCCGCCAGCCGTCGGGGCTGTCTGCTGGTTCGCTTTTGACAACCCGGCCCTGAGCGCCAGGATACCAATTTTTGCTGGAGTGACCGAGCTGCCCCCGGGTTTTGAAGTCTGCGCCCAGCACCGCTACCGGGAAGACTCGGCCGCCTGGATATTCCGCCGGGCCAATCGACTGGCCGTGCTGCGCTGGGGTGAAAACCGAAAGACCATGGAAGAAGTGGTCCGGGTCTTCGAAGAGAAAGCCATGGCCGAGCTTCCTATGGTAGAGAAAAAGGTGCTGGAAATCATGAAAAGCAAGGCACCGGAGAAAGAGCCCCTGACCGTGAATGAGTACCTGACCCAGTACACGGGGGATTTTGCCCGGGCAGCCATGCAAAAATATCGCGAGCTTTACGAGCAATTCTGGACCAGGTATGCCCGCGGATTTTGAGAACTGGATTCTCTCAGGCTAAACCGGCTGCGGGTTTGGTTGACATTCTGGAGACCCGGAAGAATAAGAAGGCAGCTGCCGCCTGAGCCAGCACCGAGAACAAAACCATGGCTCCCAGCTGCCGGCTGTAGAGAAAACCCATCAGGGCGCTGCCGGCGAACCAGGCCGCTCCAAAAATGGCATTGAAAATTCCGTAGGCCGTAGCCCTCTTTTCGGGTGAAATCATGTTGGCCACCACCGCTTTCAGGATCGATTCCAGAGCGCCCATACCAATCCCCCAGAGAATTATTCCGGCAATTATCAGCGGCTTCCGGCCCGACATAAAAACCAGCGGTGCGAAGAGTGAAGAAAGCAAGGTGGAAATCATCAGGGCTCCCAGGCCTATGCGGTCAAACAGACGGCCAAAAATAAGGGCAGCTACGGCATCGGTTCCCATGGCCAGAGTGTAAAGCAGGGGGATGGTGGCGCCGCTAAAAATGGCTGCTTTCTGGAAATGAAAACCGAGCAAGGGGAAGTCGGCAAAACCGGCGGCCAGCAAAGAGGTTCCAAGTAGGTAGAGCCAGAAACGGCGGCCAAACCTCTTTTCCTTGACCTTTTCTTCTTTGCTTTCAAAATGGCTGGGTTCGGGATAACGAATCCGGCCGATGGTTAAGACCAGCATGGCCAGCAGGGCCGGCAGAAGAAGAAAAGCGAAGCCACGGCGGTAGCTGCTCACTGTTCCCAGTCCCCGGTTCAGAAAAACGATGAGGGCCAGAAATAGCGGGCCGAACATGGCCCCTATCTGGTCCAGGAATTCTTCCAGGGCAAAACCGTAACCGGTGCCAACCTGCCTGGCCGCGTAGGACATCATGGCATCGCGGGCCGGCTTGCGGATGGCCTTGCCCATTCTCTCGGCCACAATCAACATGGCGGCCAGCTCCCAGCGCCCGGTCAGGGCCAGCAGCGGAACAGCCAGAAGATTAAGACCGTAGCCTATGAAGGTCAACAGCCAGTAATTCCTGGTACGGTCGGCCAGCAAGCCGGTGGCCAGACGCAGGCCATAACCGATGAATTCGCCCAGCCCGGCCACCAGGCCAACGGCAAAGGCTGAGGCTCCCAGCAGACCAAGATAAGGACCGGTCAGACTTCTGGCTCCTTCGTAGGTCATATCGCTGAACAAGCTGACCAGCCCCATGAGAATGATAAAACTCAAGGCCTGTTTTTTAAGTCTCAGGTCTGTCTCTGAAGTCTGCATCGGCCCAAGCTCCTCCTAGCAGGTGAACTCGATTATAGAATAAATTTTTTCTGCTGACAAAATCTTCTTGACCGGGCAAGTGACTTTAGGATATTTAATCCTTTAATTATTTTTTGGAGGTGCCGCCATGCCCGGAAGAAGAGATTTCATAAAAGTTGGCAGTCTGGCCCTGCTGGCCGCCTGGTCCAGGGGTTTGGCTCAGGTCGGAATCCGGGGGTCAGAGCAGCAGGTTGAAGACGTCCGGGTAAAGAAGATGCTGGAGTCCATCCAGCCCTTTGGACCGGAAGACTTCGAGCTTCGCTGGCAGAAAGCATATCGGCTGATTACCGACCATAAGCTGGGCGGACTGCTGGTGGAACCTGGCCCGACCATGCAGTACTTTACCGGGGTCAACTGGTGGCGTAGCGAACGGACTTTTGGCTTTATTCTGTTTCCGGGCAGAAAACCGGTCTGGGTCTGTTCCGCTTTCGAGCTGGACCGGGCCCGGGAGATGATACCAACCGACCAGGAAGTCAGGACCTGGGAGGAAAATGAAAGCCCTTTTTTGCTAATAAGCAAAACAGTTCGCGAGTATTCTGGGCAGAAGAAAATAGGAATAGAACCTTCCACCAGAGCCTTTATAGTCCATGGGCTGAAAAGGGAAGACCCGACCCTGGAGCTGCTTGACGGTAGCCCCGTTTCTGAGGGCTGTCGGGGGATTAAGTCCGAGAAGGAAATCAAGTGCCTGGAGGTGGCCAACCGGATAACCAAGCTGGCCTATCGAGAAGCGTTTGGAAAGCTGAAGGAAGGAATGACCCAGGATGAGCTGGGCGGCCTGATAAGAGAAGCTCATGCCAGATACGGGTTGGCTGGTTCTGGCGGCCCCTCCTTTGGCCCGGCTTCATCTTTTCCTCATGGTTCGAGAAAAAGAAAGAACCTGGAAAAAGGAGATGTTATCCTAGTTGATGGCGGCTGTCGGGTTGAAGGTTACAGTTCAGACGTCACCAGGACCCTGGTCTTTGGCCGAGCTTCGGATTTGCAGAAAAAAATCTGGGAAACACTCAGGCGGGCCCAGCTGGCTGCTCTCAGAGCCTGCCGTCCTGGAGCTTTATGCGAGGAGGTGGACCGGGCAGCCAGGAAGGTAGTAGAGGAAGCCGGGTTTGGCCCGGGTTACCGCTATTTCAGCCACCGGCTGGGTCATGGAATTGGCCTGGAAGGCCACGAATATCCCTACCTGGTCCAGGGCAATAAACTGAGGATCCAGCCTGGCATGACTTTTTCCAATGAGCCCGGGATCTACCTTCCGGGTGAATTCGGAATCAGGATTGAGGATTGCCTGGTGGTTACAGAGGAAGGAGCCAGGATCCTGGGTGGGCTGGAAGCGGTTTCCCTGGACGAGCCTTTTGCGGCGGATTGATTCAGGGCAGGTTTTTAAGTCATTATTGTTCGAAGGCAGCGAATTATAATTCCGACCTTTGCCATTATATATACCAAGATATTGCCAAGCGTTTAAAAATCATACCGGTTAAGAATTAACCGTGTTAACATCCTGTCAGCTGGACTCGGCTGGCCAGCGTTTGCCAGGAAAATTAGCCGATTAACCATAGTTCTTTCTGGGGATGGCTTAAGAATTCAGCTCCCGCCTCGGTCACCACTACCATTTCCTCAATGGTCACCACGCCCCGCCCGGGAACGGTCAGGCGCGGTTCCAGTGTGAAGACCATGCCTGGTTCCAGCAGACGAAAAGGTTTCTCGCCATACTTTTCCCAGGCCGGACCTAGCAGGGCTGTCCCGTCATGGGCAAACCGTCCAACCTGATGTCCGAGAGCATGGGGAAATTCATCGTAACCGGCCCCGATGATAATTTCGCGGGCAACCCTATCAATTTGAACCCCCTGGACTCCGGGCCTCATAGCTTGGCGCGCTTTCTCGATGGCCAGAACTATGGTCTCGAACCCCTTTCTGACCTCCGCAGGAGGCTGATTTTCGCCAGGCTGCAACAGGTAGAAAGTGCGTTGCATATCCGAACAGTAGCCATCCACCCTGACCCCGAAATCCATGTTAAGGATATGGCCGGGTTCGGCCTGACGGTCGGTCGGGGAGTAATGGGCCTGGGCCGTGTCCGGTCCGGTGAAAACCGCCGGGCAGGTACTCTGTCCCCAGGCCGGGCTCAGGTTCCTTCTTTTCAACTCGTCCAGCATGAACCGGGCAATCTCCTTTTCGCTGCGCCCCGGGGCGATGTATTTCCGGACCTGTTCAAAGATTTCTTCGGTGACGGCTATGGCTTTCCTGATAGCCTCAATTTCTACCGGGGATTTCCTTTCCCTCAGGGCAGAAACGAGGCGTTCAGCCGGAACCAGCCTTCCTTCCATCCCGATTTCTTGCAGGATTTCGTGGAGGGTCAGATACATGCCGTGGGTAAGGCCATCGCCAATTTCACTGGTTTTGGAAAAGTTGATTCCAATGGTTCGGGGATTAAGCTCTTGCAAAAGCTTCTGTAATGGTTCCTTTATCCCGGTGATGTAGCCATCGACCGCATCGTAGGCTCCGGTATCTTCGATAGCTTTCTTATCGTACAGGCCGACAATGGCCCGTTTCTTCCCGCCGGCGCTGATGACGAAGGCTGAGTGCCAGGTGACATGGCCCGGGGCCAGGAAAACCAGGCTGGGGTCTCCGCAGATTTCGCTTTCCCTGGTGAAGGTTATCCAGCAATCCAGGCCTATTTCCTGGAGTATCTTGACAGCCTGGCTGGTTTTTTCCCTGATCAGGGTTTGGCTCATTGACATATGAATACTCCTTCATATATTGTTAAAAATCAACTTCAGCCGGAATATCTCTCCAGCCGTTTTATGGACAGGCCTACCAGAACGGCGGCCAGGGCCAGCAGCCCGGCCAGCACCAGGAAATATTGATGGTGGGGAAGACGGCTGTAGAATTTGCCTAAGAGCCCGCTGCCATAGCTGCCAAAGGCAATGGCCAGGTACCAGCCACCCATCATCAAACCGCCGATCCTGGCCGGGGCTACCTTGGAAACGTAGGACAGGCCCATGGGTGAAATCAGTATCTCAGCTATGGTGACCACAAAGTAGGTGGCTATGAGCCACCCGGGCGACATGAGGTTAAGGTCCTGGTTGCCACCTCGCAGACAGGCCAGAACCATGATGAACATGGCTGCGGTCATGAATAGCATTCCCAGAAAAATCTTTCGTGGGGTGGATGGTTCTTTGGCTTGCTGGCGCAGGCGGTCAAAAAGCAGCAGCAGAACCGGGGTCAGAGCCAGGATGAAAAATGGTTCAAAGAATTGATAGGTTTCTGGTCGCAGCCAGCTTTTCAGCACCGTGGAACGAGCGGCGAACAGGGTCAGGGCAAAACCGTTTTGATAGAAGGCAACCCAGAAGAGAATGACTATGGCAAAGAGAATGACCAGGGCCAGGATCCGGCCGGAAAACTCAGGGTCGGGGTCAACAGCCTCGGACTTTCCGCTTCCCGGACTGAGAGAGGATTCCTGATGTTCTTTTCTCCTGGCGCTCAGGTCGTCGGCGGCCATCAGGTGAGTCCGGCCAGCCTGGAAAATAACCAGGGCCAGGACGAGACCAATAGCCGAAATCCAGAAAGACAGGTGGTAGCTGTGGAACACAGCGTTGTTGACCGTGGCAATGAGTGGAGCAACCATGGCCCCCAGGTTCACTCCCATATAATAGATATTGAAGCCGGCGTCTTTGAGCTGGGGACGGTCCTGATAAATATTCCCGACCAGCATCGACATGTTGACCTTAAAAATTCCAGTGCCCACGGCAATAAGCAGCAGCCCGAGCTTGAAGGTGATCGTCTGGGAAGGGGAGGACAAGGCCAAGCCGACATAGCCCAGGGCCATCAGCACCGCTCCGGCCCTGACCGTCTTCAGGCGGCCAAACAGCCGGTCGCCCAGCCAGCCCCCCACCAGCGGAAAGAAATAACACAGGGCCAGGAAAAGGCCATACCAGTCGCCCTTGCGGGCATCAGACCAGCCCAGGACGCGGTCCATGTAGAGAACAAGGATGGCCATCAGCGTGTAAAAACCGATTCGTTCCCACATTTCGGTGAAGAAGATGTAACTCAAAGCCCGGGGATGTTTCTTGAGCATAAATTCACCTTACTCTGCTTTTAATAATTAATAATATGTTTTACCGGACAAAATATATCCGGGTCAGCTGCCATCTATACCGGACCGGTTCTGGCCCATACTCCATCATGGCCGGGCTGGTCTTAACCGGTAGGTTCTGCCTGCTCATCAATCAATTTCGTACCTGAAAACCTTCAACCCGGGAAGGACTGGAGCCTTTCCCCGGTAGACGTTCCAGTAAAACTCGCGTACTTCCTTGAGCTTCTGGTAGAGGGGATGGGCCTTTAGCGGCTGGTGCTGTCCGATTATTTTCAGCCCGGCATCGACCAGGACCAGTTTTTCACAGCGGTTGAGGATTCCGGCCGTACCGATACTGGCCACTGACACCAGTTCGTTCTTCCTGACGTGTTCCAGTAGCTCACCATAGGTAAAAGGCCTTTCTTCAACCTTGAGGCCCATTTCTCTTAAGATAATTACCATGCCCTTTATGGTGATGGAAGGAAGAATAAGGTTGCTTTCTGGTATCTTGACTACCGTGCCATCAGCCAGGGCAAACAGACAGCAGGAAGAATCCCATTCGCTGATCTCGCGCTGCTCAATCGGCAGATAGGGCCGATCGTCGAGAAAGAGTACCGAAGCTGCTTCCGGGACCAGAGCCCGGGCCTCGTCTATGGCCTTGATGCTCATCAGGTAATTGATTCCCAGCTTGAGACAGCCTGTACCATTCACCCCAAGGGCTCTGACCAGGTGGGGGATTACCACTCCGACAAAGGGCTCGCCCAAATACTGGTCATACATGCAGGTGACCGCCCTGATAGCCGGGAAATTGGGAAAGGTCACGCCCATGGAATGTTCTTCGTCCAGGGTGAACGGCCTCAGGTATCCCTGCGCTCCCTTTTCGGCCATTTCTTCCAGATATGGTCTGAGGGCCGGGTGGGAGAAAAACTTACGGATGAACAGGTTTTCCAGCTCTTCCCTGGTGGGCAGAATCGATTGCTGATCGCGACTCAAATTGAAGGCCATGCTTCGCCGGAACCGCTCCAGGTTCTGGTCCCAGTTGACGAAAACCAGTTCCAGTTTGCCCCGTTCGTTCTTTCGGCAGAAATACCTGATACCCTCAAAGCACAGGAAACTGGCATAATAGGCAGAGCGGGTGGCGGCATAAGTCTTGGCTTGAGCTTCGAACATCTCAAAGCTCTTATCATAAAGAAAGTAACGCATCTGTCCGGGAGCCCATTTGACTCCTTCAAACTTGGCCATTTTTAACTCCTTATGATGGCGTTATTTTAATGTTTGATAATATGTTCCAGGCAATCGAAAAACTGATCCAGAGAATCCGGCCCGTCGTAGTGAGCCAGGCTGACACGGTTGAGTGCGGTTTTTTGCATCTGTCTGACCACCACCGCCGAATAATGATTTCCGTCAGCGATTATTATGCGTCCCTTTTCCCAGAACATTCTTTTCAGGTCGGAGGGAGCCAGTCCGGCTATTTCCAGAGCAAAAGTCGGGGTCCTGGAGGTTATTCGACCCGGGCTATCGATGCCGTACAATTTCAGCCGGGGAGAGGCGATTTTCTTGAACCTCTCCAGAAAGTACAGGCTCAGGTCCTGTTCATAATGTCTTATGGCTTCCATCGCTCGCCTGAAGATCTTACGAGCCGGAGCCAGAGAATCCCCGGAGCTGACCGCCCGGCCCAATTCCAGCAGATATTCCAGGGCTCCTTTTAAGCCGGCCAGCTGCAGGTTGGGCAGCATGCCCTGTTCCCAGCAATAGGGAGGCTCCACTCTGTTGGTTTCAACCCGGTAGGGAACAATTCCCTCATTAATTCCCGGGCGGCTGTAGAGAAGGCCGACCATCGGGCCAAATATCTTGTAGCCAGAAAAGGCCAGGAAATCGCAGCCGATTTCCCTGACGTCAATCGGGGCATGGGGAGCCAGGTGAACGGCATCGACCACCACCAGGGCCGGCGATCTCTGCTTGATTTCTGAAACCAGGTCGGTCAGCGGAACAATCGTACCCAGAACATTGGAGGCGCCAGTTATGGCCACCAGCACGGTATCATGGTCCAGCTGGCTGAGCAGGTCAGAACTATCCAGCAACAGATCCCTGGTCAGGCGGACTCTCCTTATCTCAACTCCCTGCCAGGCACCTATCGTTTCCCAGGGCGAGATGTTGGCAAAATGGTCCAGGTTGGTCACCAACAAATTCTTGCCGGGTTTGAAAAGAGAACGGAGGGCAAAGGCCAGGTTGAAAAGGGCTGCAGTGGTGGAAAAATGAAAAGAAATTTCTTCGGGACGGCCGGCTCCCAGGAAATCAGCCACCAGTTGCCTGACCTGCTGCTGGAACTCCCGGGTCTGATTTTCGGGCTGGGTAATCTGCCCGGGCATGGGGTTCAGTCCGGCCCCTTCCGAATTTATGACGCCCAGACAGCTATCGACCATCAAGCTCCCGGCTCCGCTATTAAGGTAAAGGCGTTTTTCTCCCCTGGAATCGGCGTAAAAACCCGGAAAACGACGCCTCAATTTCGGGAATAAGCTAAAAATAATGTCAGGCTCGGGCATGGGTTTATTAAGCCATATATTTATAAAATTTTCAGGAAAATTTCAAACAGAATCACAAAAATTTTATTTGGGCGGCGGAGTCCAGCCGTTGGAGGATATTTGTCTCAGAAGATGGATAGACGACTCATTTCAGTCCTGGCTGGCTGACCCGGCAGTTTGTCCATGAACACAGCGGATGCCCCGGGGATTAAAACATTTATTGCAGGACAGGCAGGGCGATTTGTCCAGGCGCCCGGACCTAAATTCCCTGACCAAACCAGGATTGTTGATGAATGGTCGGCTCATGGAAACCAGGTCCACCTGGCCGCTGGCCACCAGGCTTTCTGCTACCCGAAGAGTCCGGATGCCTCCCAGCCCGATGACCGGAATACAGACAGCTTTTTTTATCTGGGCGGCTAGCGGCACAAAATAACCCTCTTCCTCTTCCTTTCGCAGTCCAGGCCAAACCGATCCCAGGCTGGCTTCATTCATCCCGCCGCTTATTTCTATGGCTGCCAGGCCGGCTTTTTCCAGTGAAACGGCAATGTCTCTGGCCTCTTCCAGAGTTAATCCACCGGGCAGATGGTCGGTGGCGTTCATCTTTATGATTACCGGGAAGTCTGGGCCGCAGGTGGAGCGGATACCGGATATTATTTCCCTGATGATTCTGGAGCGTTTTTCCCAGTTGCCTCCCCAGTCATCGCTCCGACGGTTGGTATGAGGAGATATAAAACTGCTGAGAAGGTATCCATGACCGGCATGGAGCTGAACCCCGTCAAATCCAGCCTGCCGGGCCCTGGCCGCGGCCCGTACGAACCAGTCGATAACCTTGATTATCTCTTCCGACGATAATTCCCGTGGCCGAATCTTGGAAACGGGGTCATAGACTGAGGAGGGGGCCACCGGCTGCTGGCCGCAGAGGCCGGGTCTGGTCTGCCGACCGGCATGGGAAATCTGAAGAAAAATCAGCGAGCCACTGCCGGTCTGATGGACAACCCTGGTGAGCTGGCTCAACCCGGGTATCCTGGAATCATCGTCAACCGCAATCTGGCGGGGACTGGCCTTGCCGGAAAGGTGAATGTAGGCATGTCCGGTAATGATCAACCCTACCTGGCCTTCAGCCAGCCTGCGATAAAGCTCGAGCTGGGCCGGGGTAATGGTTCCAGTGCGGTCATCGGCCAGGTAATCGTGGGTAGCCGAGCGCACCAGACGGTTGGGGACTATAACCTGTCCAATGGCGACCGGCGTAAATAAACAGTAGTTCATCGTCTTTTCCAAAGAGACGAATTATACGAAAATGCCCTGAGGCTTTAAAGTTTTTAATCTTTAAGTAAAATAGGCGAGTGAAGGTAGGACCTGACTGAAATGTTGAGCCCCGAGGAAAATAAAGTCCTGGATAGGCTGTCCAGCCTGGGAATTAAATGGGAGCGCTTTGAACATCCGCCAGTCTTTACCCTGGAAGAATCCAGCCTGTACTGGAAAGAACACGGGGGGGCCCATTGCAAGAACCTGTTCATAAGAAATTATCGGGGCAACCATCATTATCTGGTGATTGTCCGCGGGGATAAAAAAGTTGACCTGAAACAGTTGACCACCAGCCTGGCCGAAGATCGCCTGAGCTTCGCCTCTGCCGAGCGACTTCTGAAATATCTGGGGCTAACGGCTGGCGCCGTTTCTCCCTTCGGCCTGATTAACGACCAGGGAAAAGAAGTCAGGGTAGTGGTTGACCGCGACCTGCTAGAAGAGACCGAGCTAAATTTTCATCCCAACGTCAACACGGCCACCATAAAGATTTCCAGGGATGATTTCCTGAAGTTTCTGCAATGGTCTGGACAGAAGATAATCTATCTGGAAATTAAGACGACTTCTGAATAAAAGACCTTAAGGAGAGCGATAGATGAGAATCAAGACGGCGACTTTCGGACTGATTCTGGGACTGTTCTGCCTGACCAGTCTGCCTCTCTGGCCGAATCTCAATGGTCTGGATGAGCCCAAGCTCAGTCCCTCACTCAGGTACTATATGTGTCATCGAACGGCCGGGCCCATCACCATCGACGGCCGGCTGGATGAAAATTCCTGGAAGAGTGTTTACTGGTCCGAAGAATTTGTGGATATAGAAGGAAAAAGCAAGCCCAGGCCCAGGTTCAAGACCAGGGTCAAGATGCTCTGGGATGACGAATATTTTTACGTTGGAGCAGAACTGGAAGAACCCCAGGTCTGGGCTACCCTAACTCAGCGAGATTCCATCATCTACCTGGACAACGATTTTGAAGTTTTTATCGACCCCGATGGCGATACCCACAATTATTATGAGATAGAAATCAACGCCCTGAATACCGTCTGGGACCTGTTTCTGGTCAAACCCTACCGCGACGGGGGCCCGGCCATTCATGCCTGGGACATTCAGGGATTGAAGACCGCAGTCCAGGTGGACGGGACCATAAATAATCCGGCTGATAAAGACCGGGGCTGGTCGGTGGAAATGGCCATTCCCTGGGAAGTATTGAAAGAAGCTGCCCCGTACAAGAAGAAGCCCGAAAGCGGCGATCGGTGGAGAATAAACTTTTCCAGGGTTGAATACAGAACGGTGGTTGAGGGCGCAAATTATGTCAAGATGAAGGACAAGGTCACCGGTCGCGAGCTTCCCGAAGATAACTGGACCTGGGCTCCGCAGGGCCTGGTAAATATTCACTATCCAGAGATGTGGGGTTATGTTCAATTCACCTCCACCGAAGCCGGGAAGGCCAGGGAATACTGCGACGAAGACCCGGAAGCCGAGGTTAAGTGGGCTCTCCGGCTTATTTATTACCGTCAGAGGAATTACTTTGCCCGGAACGGCAGCTTTGCCCAGAACCTGGAGCAGCTTAATCTGAGCCGAGAAAAGGCACTGAGAGTTAAGGACTGGGATTATCCGCCCCGGATCATGGCCACCTCCAGCCTGTTTGAAGCCGTATATATGAATAAAAACGGCGATAGGTTATGCATCAGACAGGATGGCCTCGTCTGGAAAACCGCATCTAAATAAAGGAGAAGCTGAGATGAAAGGAAGGGTTCTGCGGAAGGCCTTGATCTTCCTGGTTTTAGTCCGAGCTCTGTCTCTGTCGGCCGAAGTCAGGCTGCCCACCGCGCGTCCGGAAGAAGTAGGGATGGATTCCAGGCGGCTGGGTCGGGTGGATGAAGTTATCGCCAGAGCTCTGGAGCGGGGAGATTTTCCAGGAGCCGTGCTGCTGGTAACCAGGCATGGCAAAATTGTCTGGCGCCAGGCCTATGGACACAGCCAGCTTGTTCCCGAACCTGCGCCGATGAAGCCTGACCTGATTTTTGACCTGGCTTCATTGACCAAACCCATTGCCACGGCCACCTCAATCATGATTCTGGTGGAACAGGGCCGGATTCGACTCTGGGACCGGATCACAAACTATGTACCTGAATTTGTGCCCTATATCGAAGAAAAAGGACAGCCGGGTGAAGAAATCAGGTTGTTCCATCTACTGACCCATACTTCCGGTCTGCCGCCTTACACCGACCCCAAAGAAGTGGCGGCCAGGTATGGAGAACCCTGTCCGACCGAGGTTCTGGTCAAGCATATAGCCGGAATTAGAAAGGAATATCGTCCCGGCGAGAAATTTGTCTACAGCTGCCTTAATTACATCACCCTGGCCCAGGTGGTTAAAATAGTTACGGGCCAGGACCTGGCCGAATTTTCCCGCCAGAATATTTTTAAGCCGCTGGGAATGACTTCTACCTTTTTTAACCCCCCGGAGGAAGCAAAAGCCAGGTGCGTTCCGACAGAAGTGGTTAACGGTCGGCCGCTGGTGGGTGTGGTTCATGACCCGCTGGCTCGACTCCAGGGTGGTGTTTCGGGCAACGCCGGTCTGTTTTCTACGGCCGATGACCTGGCCATTTTTGCCCAGATGATGCTGAACAGGGGAGAGTTCCGTGGAGTCAGGATATTGAGCCCGCTGGCCGTGGCCAGAATGACCGAAATTTTTCCCCATCTCAAGTTCGCCGGCCGAGGTTTCGGCTGGGACCTTGATTCTGATTATGCCACAGTCCGGGGGGACCTTTTCGGCTGGAGTTCTTATGGCCATTCTGGCTATACCGGGACTTCAATCTGGATCGACCCGGAAACGGATACTGTGGTTATCTTCCTGACCAACCGCGTTCACCCGGACGACAGGGGAGAGATTATCTCCATGCGAAGCAAAATTGCCAACGTGGTGGCGGCCTCCATCGTGAAATAATAACTTTTTGAAAAAGGGGCAGAAAATTGATATGCTTAATCCAGCCTGGTTGCCGCAAGGAGGGCTAAATGAAGTCGATGGATTTTAATTTTGAGGTTAAAGTCAAGTCGGCCTATGAAGCGTTGGCCCAATCGGTAAGCCTGTTCAAAACCTACCTCGACGATAAAACTGCTGCTTCCAGTCCCGACTACTATCGGGCTAAAAGCCTGCTGAAAGAGGGGAAGCTGTTCTTTGAGGAAGTGCTCAAGGAAGCCAGAAAGTTGCTGGGACCGCTACCGCCCTATTCCACCCCTGAGTACGCCAAGTGGCGGGAGGAAACAGCCCGCGATATCACGCTGGTCTTGGGAGATAAAGTTGATTACGAAGAAATAAAGAAAATGCTTCTGTCCGATACCTGCCTGCCCAGGCTTTTTTCGGCTGAAGAGCTGGAAGCCTACCTTAAGAAATACTTCGAGCATCAGGGCAAGGGCAAGAGGAAAATGGAAAACCTGAAATGCCGGATTGCCATCGCCCGGCTCGATGACCTTGTCCACGAGGGCGAAGAACTTCTGCAGAAGGCCCAGAAAAAACTTCAGTCAACCCTGGTCTGAAGCCCGGGTATCTTCTACTTTCTTAGCTCTGGAATCCTGATTATCTGATCAATTAAAAACCTTCTTCAGCAGCTCGACTATTTCCAGGGCATAGTTGACTTCAAAGAGAGGAATGTTCTTCTGGGCAGCAATTTTGCTGAACCGCCCGTCTTTGTTACCGTCCCTGGTAACAATCAACAGGTTGGCCCGAGGAGCCACCGCCTCGATCATTCTTTCATTGTCGCTGCCGGGTGCCCCGCGCTTGGACTCTCCGCCGATATGGACAGCAATGATGAAGATCTTATTGGCCTGACAGTAATCGATGACTTTCTTTAGACGGGCTTCTTCGGCTTCCACGGTCAGCCCGGAGGCACCCATGCCCTTGAGGCTGGCCCCGATGGCCATGATCACAGTTTTGTATGGTGTCCCTTTCCTGAATTTGCTCAGGTCGGTATGGACTTCAGCATGAAAGCCGGCTTCAGACTCCCGGTCGCCCAGTCCCACCCCGTCGGCCAGGATTTCGGGCGTGGGAACATCACAGTAATCGTAACCGATTCCAGCTTCTTCCAGGATGATGTTGACCGTAGTCACGTCCGGGCTCTGGCCGGCAGAAGTGGTCAAGACTGGCAGGCTGGCCTTAGGAACGGTCTGTCCGAAAATTCGGAGGCCGGCCGCCAGCACCAGGACGGCGATTAGAATATAAGCGAGATTTATTCTTTTCATGGTTTCCTCCCTCTATTTTTTCTCCTCGGATTCAAACAGGACATCGAAGGCCCTGACTGCTTTTTGCCAGAGGTCGGGGTAGGCCGGGAACCGTCGCTGGTAGGTTCTCTTTTCTACGTTATACAGGTACAGGTGGTTATATTTTACCAGGAGCTGGTCGCCCAGGTCCCACCAGGCTTTGACCACGTTCTGGGCATTATTCAGGCAGAATCCAGTAAGAAACTTGGCCGCTTCTTTCGGGTTTTTCTTGTAAAGTTCTGTCGCCTTGCGGTCAATTTCCTGAATCTGGTCGATGACGGGTTTTTCGTATTTTAGGATAGCCTGCTCCACGTCCTTGATGGCTTCCGAGTAGATTACCTGAACATGAAAATCGACATAGTCGAAGGCCCAGCGGGCCGAATCCCGGTTAAACACCCAGTGGTCGCCGATGGAGAAGGAGTGGGGCAATTCTGTCACCCCGGCATAAAAGGGCATGTAGCAGGCGGTATCCTGGGAGCCGAAAGAAATCCAGACTATTCCCCCGATGGGGTCAGGCAGCCAGTCCCGGCACTGAGTCACGGTCGTGTATTCGGCCCGGCTATCGCAGATGGTCCTGGTCTGACGGTAGTAATTCGGGTTCTTAAAAGGCCCGCCGCGGATGCCTTTGACCGGGTCGAAGGGCGTGCCGTAGCTGCGGTCCCGGGTCATATTGATAACGTCAGCCAAAGAGATTTTCCGGTCGGGCTTGACCGAGAAGGGCAGGTCCATGTTGGGGGTGTTGGGAGATAACTTCAGTGATGGAGCCACCAAATCAAAAAAGCGCCACAACCTTTGATACCGTCCGTTGGAACTGGTGGCGCTTTCGTTTATGGGGGAATAAGCCTTCTTCCAGTTGAATGGCTGGCCGCTGGCCGGGTCATAAAGACCATTTTCCACCGCGCAGGAAATAACGTTGGGCGAAGCCATAAAGTAATCGGGATTGTTAAGGTCAATCTCACCTATCCTTGATTCGTTGGGGCAGACGCTGACCTGGTCGTCCGGTACCCGCTGGGCACACCAGACTGCCCCTGGCTTGCCACTCTGGGGAGTCCACAGGGGGCCAACCGGAATTATTTCAAAAATCCAGACTTCCTTGGGGTCGGCCACAGCCAGCATCTCGCCGTTGTCGTGAAAACCGTAGCCATACTTCTCGGCCAGCTCTCCCATGATCTTGATGGCTTCCCTGGCCGTGCTGGCTCTTTCCATGGCAATTATGGTCAGCATGGTGATGTCAAAGGCTGGGGTGGGGGTAGGGTTATCCAGTTTTCGCACGTTTCCTATAGTCGATTCCCCTATGGCTACCTGCTTTTCGTTCATATAGCCGAACATGCCATGATGATAGGCATAGGTATACGGAACCTCTGGTATTTCCAGGCCGGTGAAATCCTTCTTGACCAGGTCCCACTTCAGGCCTTCAGTTGGGGGCCAGGTCTTAAACTGAGAGATGTGATATATCTTCCTGGTTTCACCCGGTTTATGACGGGCAGCGGGAACATGACGCCAGGTCCAGTCGCAAAGGCCGCAGTCGCAGGTATGGGTGGTCATAGTAGAGCCATCGACCGAGGCCAGTCGGCCGACCAGTATTGAAGTGCAGTTGTCGGTCGGTCTGGAAACTTCCAGGCTCGGGTCCATCTTTTCGGCCCGGCCAGTAAAATAAAATACGGCCAGGACGACCAGCATCAGGGCCAGAGCCGGAAGAGACCATCGTCCGAGTATGTTCTTTTTTAGTTTTTTAAGCATCGAAACCTCCATTACTTTGTTAGAATTTATTCTATCACTCAAAAATTATGTCAATTACGCGGACCGCCTTTTTCCAGACCTCCGGAAAGTCCATTTTTCTTCTTTCCACTGTCCGCCGCTCGCTGTTATAGTAGCTAAGGTGGTTGAACTTGACCAGAAGGTCATCGCCCAGCTGCCACCAGGCCTTAACTACGGCCTCGGCATTGCTCACGGAAAAGGCCGTTAAAAACTCTGAGGCTTTGGCCGGATTTTTTTGGTAAAGCTCCAGGGCTTTCCGGTCAATATCGGGAATCTGGTTGAGAGCTCCATCTTCCCATTTTGCCCTGGCTTTTTTTATTTCCTCAATGGCTACCGAGTAAGCCACCTGGGTATGAAAATCAACATAGTCGAAAGCCCAGCGGGCTGATTGACGGTTAAAAACCCAGTGGTCGCCAACACTGAAGGAAGGGGGCAGAGCTTTGACCCCGGCGTAAAAGGGCATATAGCAGGATGTATCCTGGGCTCCCCACGACAACCAGACGATTCCTCCGATGGCCGCGGGCAGCCAGCCGCGGCACTGGGTGACGGTTGTGTATTCGGCATTGCGAACGCTGATCAGCCTGGCGGTACTGTCATAATTGGGGTTCATATAAGGACCGCCCCTTATCCCGCGGGTCGGGTCAAAGAAGGTACCATAGCCTTTGTCCCTGGTCATTTCCATAATATCTTTGACCGAAAGCGGTTTATCCGGTTTTACCGAGAAAGGGAAATCCATGTTGGGCAGGGAGGGAGAAAACTTGGATGACGGGGAAACCAGGTCAAAGAACCGCCACATCCTGGCCCGGCGCGGCTGGTCCTTGGCATTGCCTTCGGCCGGGCTGTAGGCTTTTTTCCAACTGAAGGGCTGACCGCTCTTTGGGTCCCAGTATCCGTTTTCGACCGCGTAAGAAATTACGTTGGGTGAGGCCATGAAAAAGTCCGGGTTATTGAGATCGATTTCCCCGATTCTGGACTCGTTGGGGCAGACGCTGACCTGGTCGTCGGGAACCCTCTGGGCGCACCAGATAGCTCCCGGTTTCCCGCTGTCAGGAGTCCAGAGAGGCCCCACCGGCATGATTTCAAATACCCAGACTTCTTCCGGGTCAGCCACGGCCAGCATTTCCCCTCCGTCCTCGCCCCCGTAGCCGTATTTTTCAGCCAAGGAGCCCATCAACTTTATAGCCTCTCTGGCGGTCCGGCATCTTTCCATGGCCAGCAGGGTCAGCATGGTAATGTTGAAGGCCGGAGTCTGGGTGGGGTTGGACATCTTGGGCCGGTTGCCGATGGTCGATTCACCGATAGCCAGCTGCTGGTCGTTCATGTAGCCAAAAACCCCGTGCATGTACCCGAAGGTATGCGGGACCTCGGGTATCTCCACCCCGGTGAAATCTTTCTTTATTAGATCCCACTTCAGGCCCTCGCTCGGAGGCCAGGTTCGCATCTGGGAAATTCGGTAAATTTTCCGGGTGGAACCCGGTTTATGGTCGGCGGCCGGAACGTAGCGCCAGGTCCAGTCGCAGAGACCACAGTCGGCTGTAT
Organism: Candidatus Saccharicenans sp.; assembly: GCA_026414545.1. Lineage (GTDB taxonomy): Bacteria > Acidobacteriota > Aminicenantia > Aminicenantales > Saccharicenantaceae > Saccharicenans. The sequence continues at coordinate 61,354 of JAOAIU010000058.1, read as the reverse complement.
GGGTGGTCATGGTGGAGCCGTCAGCCGAGGCCTTTTTCCCGACCATGATAACCGTGCAGTTTTCGCCGGACAGAACACGTTCTTCCGGACCGGTCCCGGATTGCTGGCCGGGGCTGAACATCAAAACCATAAGAATGAGAAACAGAGCCAAGCTCGGGATGGCGTATTTTTTCATTTTATATTTGCTCCATACTTCATTTCGTTGGCCGCAGGATAAAACACGTTCATCAAGATTCCACCCGATTAAGAATCACAGCTTGACCACCCTGCTCTTATCGGCTGAAGCTGGCTGGTGAAAATAACTTCCAAGGCCGTCATTCACCACATCGGAATATCTCGGAACATTCTTGATGACGATGGCCCTGTCCGGGTTCTTCCTGGAATACTGCCTGATTATCTCCAGGCTGACGGACAGATGCTGCCCCACCCGCCGGTCCAGAGACCAGCCCGACTCGTCGTAAGGAACAAACAGTTTTTTCTTGCGGGACAGGTTCAGTAGAAATTCATCCCGGCCATCGAGAAAAAGTTGTTCTGTCTTAGCTCCGGTGGGCTGGTCCAGGAAAGGAATTGGAGATTCCAGGAGGAAGGGAAGGGTATCCGAATAATCACCGATTTCCCGGTGGGAGAGTCCGCGAAATTTTTGGGGCGATGATTCCAGATGGTTTTCGAAACCCTCCATCGATTTTACGGTCAGGGAGGCCAGGGTGGCAATTCTCATCGATTTTTCCGGGGCCACGATGCAATTGGTGACCGGGAACATGGTTTCAGCTCCATGCAGGTCGATGGCCAGGTCCACCTTCTGCTGGCGCAGCAGCTCCATGGCGGCCAAGGTTACCTGTTCCATCGGCAGGCCGTTGCGGCGGCCGGGCCAGGTCCGGTTGGTATTTCGGATGTCAAGATAGGAAAGCATCTGTTTTTCAGGGTAGTGAATATAAACATCGGGGTCCGGCCACTGGTCCAGCGGGGAGGCATCCCGGTTGCCCATCCTGAATTTTTTCTGGCCCCAGGGAGTCCTGATTGAAAAATAGAGGGGGTATCCTTCCCCCGGCCTGGTGTTCAGGCTGGCACTGCGGTTAAAGAGGGGGATAAGGAAAACTGTTCCCTTTTCCACCACCGCATTCTCTATCATGATAGCCACCGAAAGCAGCCCCTCGGGCTCGTTAGCGTGGGTGGCGCCCATGACCAGGACCGCGCCTCCTGGTTCTTTTCCTGACAGGATGAAAACCGGCGTATCGGCCGCGGTGCCTTTTAGAGAAGGCAGATAATCGCTCAGGTTCCTGATTTCTTTGACCCCGGGCCCGCAGACGATTTCCACCGGAAATTGCCGGTGCTCCCTGAGGGGGAGGCCCCCAGCTATCATAAGAGTCATGAAGACTGCAACCATTGCCAGCTTAAAGCCCGTTCCTGCTGTTTTCATGGTTAAACCTTTATTTAATTCTTAACAATCTCAGGATGAACGGAATAAGAGTCACCAGGTAAAGCACCACCCGGTCCCGGCTGTCTTTTTCCCGCAGGAGGTTCTGGACGGTAACCAACACAAAGAAGGCACTGATCAGGTAATAAGCAACCATAATGATTCTGGCTAACATGGGCGACCCTCCTTGGAGCTGTTATTTATCATCCGATCACCAGAAAGCGGAGGCGACCGCTGAAAATGATCATCAGCATTCCGGTGGCGGTGATGATCAGCCAGGGTATCCAGGTCTGTTTAAGGAAATTCCAGTATTTTCCCTCGTAGCCGGAAACCATCAGGCTCAACCGCCCGATGAGGGCAGTAGGTGGCAGACCGTCTCCCAGTGGCCAGAGCAGGCTCAGCCCTGAAATGACCAGCGTGGCATGGTAGCCGAGCGAATTAAGGTACCAGACCAGAGGGATACCGATGATGGCTGCCCCGCCATAGGTTAGCACACCTTCCGAAGCCGGAATGATCAGGGGAAGAAGACAGAAAAGCAAGCCAAGCGGTATGATAAGAACTGAGTAGGAAATCAGGCCCTTCACCCCGCTGGCGGCCATTACTTGCTGCAGCATGCCCACGATGACCATTATGGCCAGCAGGGGTAGAAGTTTGCTGACGGTGGCTGAGGCCACCCTTATTAAATTGAGGCGGACCGGGCTCAAAGCCAGGGCCACCAGGGAGGCCAGGAGAAATTCCAGAGGTAACCCAAGAATGGGGAAAGAAAATGGCCAGAGGCGGTAGGCAATTACCAGGGCAAAAAAGACCAGAAACGGGGTTAGGAGACGGAACCAGTTCATGGCTGGATGACACCGGGTCTTTTCCAGGAAAACTTCCAGGCTGCCCTCTTCCCGCCGGCGACCTCCGAGAACGATGATGGTCAGCGTTCCCAGAACCAGGACTGGAAGGCCCAGCGGCAGTTCAAATCCGACATAGGGGATGGCAGTTCCAGCACAGAGGACCATGGCCCAGATATTTACTGGCGGAGCGGCCGCAGCCAGCCCGGCCAGAATAAACAGAATGGCCGGGATTTTCTTTTCTGAAACGCCCAGGCCTTTCATGGCCATGGCCACCGGGGCTCCAACCACCAGCAGAGAAACGCTGCCGGCGCCGGTCAGTGCTCCGGGAATAAGAACGATGATCATCAGGAGGAACAGAGCCAGAAACCTATTTCGGGAGAACCGGATCACAGCCTGGCGGACGGCAAAGTTAACTCCGCCCGATTCCTGGACGATGGTGATAAACAGGGTGGCCGTGAAAAAAACCAGGATGACATCCAGGTAGGTAAATGAACCTTCAACCAGGTGTCTGGGAATTTCTCTGATTTCAGGTGTCCGGAAAATGGAACCTCCCAGGGCACCGGCCACCGTGGCTATCAACAGGCTGAGTTCCACAGACAGGTGTCGCCATTTGGCCAGGGCATAGGCGGTGATGATTATGGCGGTTACAACCAGAGTCTGAATAAGCATGATAAAAAATCTTACTCAAGCGAAGGGGATAAAGCAAACTTTTTTTGGTCAGAAGATAAGCTCGTAGGGCAGGCCGGCTCTTTCCAGTTCAGTTACCAGAACGCTTTTTACCATTTGGAAATAGCCATCACTTATATAGGCCAAGAGATTGTGGCGACGGTAAAAATCAACAAACTGGCTGACATAATTAAGCCGGTCGATGAACACTTTATCAACCAGCCCTCTGATTTGTTGGACCAGGCGTCCGGGGTCCTGAGGGAGAATCGGTCCTATGAAGACAAAGGTCTTGATATTGCTGCCTTTTATTTTCTCCAGAGCTTTAAGCCTCCGCGTTATCGACGGGGCACCTGGTTCAAACAGGGCAGCCACCCGGTCGTCATCGCTGGCCAGGGAAAAACCAACTTCCAGTTCCACCAGGTCTTTGAGGATATCAAGGTCCCGGACCACCAGGTCGGACTTGGTTTGTATGAACACCGGGAAATCATGACGGCTGAGCACCCTCAGACATTTTCTGGTCAGCTGATACCTGGCCTCCACCGGCTGGTAAGGATCGCAAACAGAAGCCAACCAGACTGTCCCGCGCCTGGCCCGGGCCAGCTGCTTCGGCAACAGTTCAGGAGCATTGATTTTAATATCGACAAATTGCCCCCAGGGCTCAGAGTGTCCTGAATACCTTCTCATAAAAAGCCCGGCGTAGCAGTAACGGCAACCATGGGTACAACCGGTATAGGGATTTAGACAATAATCAAAAATTTTGGATTTGTTAAGGATACTCCTGGCCTGGACCTGAGAAATCTTAACCACAACTATTTAAATATCATAATTCCGAATCGGCCGTCAGCAGGAATTTCCGTCTTCATTAATTGAAACATTTTTTCTGGAAATTAGGTTATAATATAGGGAGATGAAGTGCCTGAATATAAGGAGGAGGTAATGCGTCCTTTAAAGCATAAACTGATTCTTATAATTCCGGTGTTGCTCAGCCTGTTTGTCGTGACCACGGTGCTGCCCCTTCAAGCGCAGTATTTTGGCCGCAACAAGGTTCAGTACAAGAGGTTTGACTTCAAAATAATGAAAACCAAGCACTTCGATGTTTACTACTACCAGCAAGATGAAGAGGTGGTCAGGCAGGCGGCCATGATGGCCGAGCGCTGGTATGCTCGGCTGAGCCGGATTTTCAACCACGAACTCAAGGGCCGACAGCCCCTGATCATTTACTCGAGCAGCCCTGAATTCCAGCAGACCACGGTCATACCCGAGGCCATGGGGGAGGGAACCGGCGGTGTGACCGAATCCTTTAAGAGACGAATAGTATTGCCCTACGGGGTTTCCATGGCGGAGACTGACCATGTCATCGGTCACGAGCTGGTTCATGCTTTCCAGTATGATATTGCCGGGCAGGGACATTCAGACCAGGCCAGGTATACCGGGGCTGAGCTCCGGGTCCCGCTATTCCTGATCGAAGGACTGGCTGAATACCTGTCGATTGGACCGGTTGATACCGAGACCTCAATGTGGATGCGGGATACCTGGAAACGCAAGGACCTGCCGCAGATTAAAAAGCTGGAGAATTATTATAAATATTTTCCTTACCGTTACGGCCACGCGGTCTGGGCCTACATCGGCGGTCGCTGGGGCGACGAGATGATCGGCAAGATATTCAGGATGCTGGCCAGGAGCGGTGATTATGAATCAGTGCTGCAGGGGGTGCTCGGGGTTCCCTTAAAGAAGCTTTCTGAAGACTGGCATAAGTCCATGGAAGAGGCCTACAAGTCCCTGGTTCCTCTAACCGAGACCCCAGATAAGTATGGACGTCTGCTTCTGAAAGGAATAGAAAATAATCCCTACAATGTTTCCCCGGTCCTGAGCCCGGACGGGAAGAATATGATATTTTTCTCTTCCCGTGACCTTTTTTCCGTGGACCTTTACCTGGCTGACCCGGCTACAGGTAAGGTAAAGAGAAAACTGACTTCTACGGCCATAGACCCCCATTTCGAGAGCATCCAGTTTATCCGGTCGGCCGGGGCCTGGGCCCCCGACAATCAGCGGATAGTCCTGGGAACTGTCAGCAAGGGGCAACCCCAGCTGACCATCATGAATGCCATCAGCGGACGGATAGAAAAGGAAATACCATTTCCGGAACTGGGCGAAATCCTGAATCCTTCCTGGTCGCCCGACGGGAAAGAAATTGCCTTTGCCGCTCTGGTGGGTGGAGTAACTGATATTTTCACCTATAACCTGGACGATAATACCCTAAAGCAGCTAACCAGAGACAGCTTTGGTGACCTGCACCCGGTCTGGTCGCCGGACGGAAGAAAGCTGGCTTTTGTCACCGAAAGGTTCAGTGCCAACCTCCAGTGGCTGGACACCGGCAACTACGAACTGGCTCTGCTGGATGTGGCCAGCGGCGAAATAACCCGGGTTCTTGGGTTTCCGACGGGCAAAAACGTTAACCCGCAATGGTCCGAGGATGGAAAAAGCCTGTTCTTCCTATCTGATTATGCCGGCAAGACAGACCTTTACCGTCTGGACCTCGGCGATGGCAAGATTTACCAGATTACCAACCTGTTTACTGGAATCGGTGGGATTACCCAGCTCAGCCCGGCTATCTCTTACGCTCCCGCCACCAGGAAGCTGGCCATGTCGGTGTATGAGGGTGGCTATTATTCTGTTTACCTGGTTGATTCCCCGGAGATGCTCCAGGGGCAGGCCACCATGCCTCAACTTGGCGAAAGACCACTGGACCTGCTGCCGCCCAGGACTCAGCCTGAGGGAGCGCTGCTGGGACTGTTGAGGAATCCTCTTTTTGGTTTGCCCAAGGAAACAGATTTCCCGATTACCAATTATCGGCCTAAACTCTCGCTGGATTTCGTTTCCCAGCCGAGCGTGGCGGTTGGTGTCGACCGGTACGGAACCTATGCCGGCGGTGGTATTGCGGCTTTCTGGAGTGACATGCTGGGCTATCATACGGTGGTGACCATGGCCCAGACCAACTATGAATTAATCGATAGTTATGCCCTGGTCGGCTACATGAATTCCAGAAACCGGATTAACTGGGGAGCAGTCCTGCAGAGGGTCCCCTATATCTATGGTTCATACAATGCCTATTTTGACGAAGAGGGGGGGATTCCTGTTTATATCGAAGAAGAATATCTAAACCGCCAGATTGCTTACCAGCTGGGAGGTTTTGCCTATTATCCTCTGAATACCTTCAGGAGGATAGAATTTTCGGCCGGCTTCAACCTGATAGATTTTAACAGCAAACAATACCAATACGTATATGATGCGGTTTATTTCCAGCTTATTGACTACCGACAATTTGACCTGCCTGCTCCAAAATCGCTCAAGTACGGCTATGCTTCGGCGGCCCTGGTCTATGACAGTTCACTGTTCGGAGCCTGCAGCCCGATCCTGGGACAGGCCTACCTGCTGGAAGTCCAGCCCAATTTTGGCGACCTGAATTTTATCAGCGTCCTGGCTGATTACCGGCGTTACATCATCCCCAAAAGGCCTTTTACTCTGGCCTTCAGGGTGTTGCACTACGGGCGTTATGGCAAAGGGTCGGAAGACGCTAGGCTCTGGCCGCTGTTCCTCGGCTATGAGACCCTGGTCCGGGGCTATGATTACAACAGTTTTCTTTACAGTGAATTCGATGACCAGAACCCGAACATGTTCGATTTCAACCGCCTCCTGGGAACCCGGATGCTGGTGGCCAACGTGGAATTGAGATTTCCCGTGTTCCGAGTCCTCGGCCTCGGCAAAGGCTATTATGGAGTCTGGCCCCTGGAGTTCCTGGCTTTTTATGATATCGGGACGGCCTGGTACTCAGACGAAAAACCAACCTGGTTTGGCGGGACTAAGAAGCCGGTTTCCAGTGCCGGCCTGGGCCTGAGAACCAACCTGTTCGGGGTGCTGGTCCTGGGCTTTGATTATGTCTATCCCTTCGACCGACCCATCAAGGGCTGGCACTGGCAGTTCACCATCACCCCGGGCTTTTGAGGTCAGTTGCTTATTTCTTTAATGTAGATATTTCTGAAATAGACGGGCGAGAGGCTGTCATGGTTCTGAAGCCCGATATAACCCTCTCGGGCGAAGTCGCGAACCTTGCCCCTGGGCTCGGCCTTCCAGTCAACCACTTTCTGTCCGTTTAATTCCACTGTCAGCCGGTCTCCAATAAAGGTGATTCTGAAGTGGTTCCATTCTCCGGTCGGCCTGGTGGCTTCCCGGGCCGGAGCCTGGGCGTCATAAACCGCGCCCGTCCGGTGGATACCTTCTCCGGCGTCATAAATCTGAATTTCAAAAGAATGGTAGATGTAATCATCACTGGTCGGCACCTCTGGCACCCGCAGAAAGACCCCTGAGTTGGTGTCTTTTTGAGAGCACTTGAATTCCAGGTCCAGGATGAAATCCTTGAATTTCTTGCGGCTGTACCAGAGCAGTCCCATGCCCCCCTGGGATTTCAGGATGCCGGTCTTGGGGTCCAGCTCGAAATGCCCGGGACCATAATGGTTCCAGCCGTGCTTTTCATAGTAGCCGTTGTACCGGCCCAGGAGCTGTTCAAAACCTTCGTAATAGGTTACCTTTTTGATAAACTCCAATCCTTTCTGGATGGCCAGTTCCGGCGTCATCACTTCCTTTTCGTTTTCATACTCAATGGTCAGGAATCCGTCATAATCCTGGAGAGTCAGTTCGGCCAGAACGGTCCTGATATCAGCCTTTCCGCTCCCGAAGGCCACATCTTCCGCTTTTCTGGTTCCGAAATCGCTTCGATCCTTGATATGGACATCCACCAACCGGCCCTGGAGCAGCCTCAGGCATTCTACCGGTTTAAGGTTGCCCCTCATCCAGTGACCGGTGTCGGCACAAACTCCGATTCTCTCATCCAGCCCCTGAAGGGATTTGAGAGCCACGGCCGGGTGGGCATACTTGCTGGGTTCGGGATGATTATGGATGGCAATCCGGATATTGTATTCTTTAACCAGTCTCTCCAGTAGGGGATAATCTTCATCCTTTGGCTCGGTGACTATAACCCTGATCCCCAGCTTCCTGGCAAAATCGAACACCCGGCGCATGTCTTCTTCAGTCCGGCCAGTATCAACCACGCCGTAGGCAGCCACGCTCATCTTCAGGCTGTTCAATTTCTCGCGGACCAGTTTCAGGTACTGTTCATCCATCCGATGGTCGAACACGACGCTGGCCGGCAGGTCCCTGGAGAGTCTCTGTCCGGGGAAAGCCTGGACATAATCTATACCCAGGGCTCTGGTTTTCTCCAGGGCTTCGAAAAAAGTATAACCCCGGTAAGTCCAGCACTGCATGGCCACCGGAAATTTTTTTATGCGGACGGCGGAATAATCTGTCTGGCTGACCTGCTGTTTGATCTCTTCTGGTATGACTTTTTGCTGCCCGCTGCCGCCCCTGGCTGATGAGCCTGGGCCGAAGGCCAGAAGGCAGAAAAACAACAGACCCAGAAAAAGAATATTTCTTTTTGTCTTCATTTTTTCCTCTCCGGCTTTAGTTTTATTATCAATAATTCAATCGGTTAAACCACTATTTTTTCTTCCTGGGGTTCCATTGGCCCCGGGCCACGGCCGGGATAAAACTGTCCAGACCTGGAGGCGGGAAGGGGAGGGTCTTGTCTTTTTCTATGCTCATGTAGGCCGTCATGAGCAACTCGGTCACGTTGACCCCGTCGCTGAAATTCTCCATCGGCCTTTTTCCCTCCAGGAAGGATTCGACCATGTGCCGATTTTCTGCGGTGTAACCGTACTCGTGTTCTTCGCTGGAGACCACCGGCATCAAGCCAACTTCGGCGTTCTGTTTTTCCACCAGGTCCTCACCGGCCTTACCCTTGACCCGACGGCTGAAAAAGACCTTAAGTCCGGAATCCAGGGTGTTGACCTGCATGGAGTATTCAGGCCCGAGGAGTTCCATGGTCAGGCGCAGTCCGGCTCCGACATAGCACCAGGAAGTGGTGGTCTCGACTACCAGGATGTTCCCCTGGCGGTCCTGGTATTCAACCACCGATCGGGCAAAGTCTTCAGCCGGACGGCTGGCATAATCCAGCTTACCGGCGCTGATCCGCTTCAGATGGTCGACATAATCGGGCAATTGCCACTTGAGACAGTGGGCGTAAGCGGTAACCTTGACCGGAGTTAATTCCTCCCGGCCGGCTCCGGGCGGGGTCAGCATGAATCTGGCTTCCTCCACCGAATGGCACATCATGTCGTTTAAGACTCCGCCGCCCTGAAGTTCTCCCTCCCAGAACCAGGGCATGTGAGGCCCGCTGTGCTCCTCGGCTGCCCGGGCCAGGTAGGGACGCCCGCAGAGTTTGGCTCCCCTGGCCCAGATGATTTCTTTGCCCCGGACCACGGCCGGGGCGAAGACCTGGTTTTCCAGATAACCGTCCAGCAGCCCGGCTTTCTGCACAAGTTGCAGCATCTTTCTGGCTTCGCGAACGTTGCGTCCCAGTGGCTTTTCACAGGTAACACCGATCAATTCGCCCTTTCCTTTTATGACTGCTTCGGCGATTTCTTCCATAACGGCAATCCTGGTATAATTGGGAGAGCAGATCCAGATGGCGTCTATGGCCGGGTCAGCTACCATGTCAGTTATTGATTTATATGGCCTGGCCTCCCCGACCTTAAGCTGTCGGGCCAGGGCGGCTGCTTCTCCAGCTCTTTTCTGGTCAGGGTCGTAGATGCCCAGGATGTCAGCGTTCCGGACTCCGACCCAGGAACGAATGTGAAATCTGGTGATGAAACCGCCGCCGATAAAGCCTATGCCCAGGTTTTTCTTTTTTGTTTTCATGTCCAATCTCCTTTTCCTGATTATTGCTTAGATTATCGGCCCATAAATAATGCCCTGCAAATTTAATCCATTATCATTGATTTCCAGACGGGGCGGCTGTCTCCAGAGAGTTTTTTCTGCTTTCCCTGAAGAAAGCCAGAAAGATTGCCAGGCAAAGCAGGGTCAGGACGGTCGGCACCAGGAAAGTGCCACGCCAGTTAACCACTCCGTCCCTGGTGAATAGGTCCTGAATCCAGCCGCAGAACAGGCTGCCGACAAAATTTCCGAATCCCAGAATGATGACGGCAATCAGGCTCTGAGCCGAATGACGGATGTCCTTGGGAGCAATGTTATCGACGTAAATATAGGCCGCAGTAAAGAAAAACACATAACAGAAACCATGAAGGGCCAGCGAAGCGATCACCAGCCAGGAAGGCTGCCCGATGACAAAAATTATGTAACGTATGGGCCAGGCCAGGATGCCCAGAGTCAGGGTCATTCGCATCCCAAACTTTCTCAGGGCCCAGCTCAGCATGAAGGCCATGACGAAAATTTCGGCGATCTGGGCAATGGTCATGACGAAGGAAACAGATTGTTGGTTGACGCCCACTTTCTGAGTCAGGAAAGGAGAGGTCAGGACGTAGTAGAATTGAAGCTCGGTGGCCACCACAAATGAAATTATGGCAAAGACCAGAAAATTCTTATCCTTCAGCATTTTCAGGGCTTCCAGGAAAGCCCAGGGTTTGGCTGCTTCTTTCTGCGGGGGAGTATGGGGGAGACTGAAAGAATATAAGCCCATGATTATCGAGAAGATTCCGGCCAGAATGAGGGTATCCCCTTTAAGAGCAATTCCTTCCGGAGACTTGACCAGCCAGCGCCAGCCGGCCAGAGCCCAGCCGGCCGCTATCCAGCCAATGGTTCCCCAGACTCTGATGGCCCCGAATTCCTTCTCTGAGCTCTTCAGGTTGACAAAGGCGATGGAGTTGGTTAGAGCCAGAGTGGGGGCATATACCAGGCAGTAGACCAGCATCAACCACATCATGGGCTGAAAGCTGGTAATGCTGGCAATCATGATTAGCAGCAGGCCCCCGGCCAGCTGAAGAACACCGATCACCTTCTCACTGGCAAAGTAGCGGTCAGCCAGCTGTCCTCCCAGGAAAGGAGAGATGATGGTGGCCAGCGGCAGCAAGCTAAAAATGATACCCAGCTGGCCGCCGCTGAATCCCAGGTTGTTCTGAAGGTAAGCCGAAAGCACCGGGGCCCAGGAACCCCAGATAGCATACTCAAGAAACATCATGGCGCTCAATCGGAACTTGACGCTCATCAGCTCGCTCCTTTCTTAGAATATTTCAACCGGTTTTAGAAGAAGGATATTTTTTTCCAGATTTTTTGTCAAATTTGTCTGAGCCGAAGAGAATGGATAGGGCCAAAATTATTGTTGATATTTTTGCCGGCCTGTGATAATAAAATTAAAAAAGGCAAAGGAGGAAAGCCATTCCGACGGCAATGGAAAAAAGAAGGGAAAAGAGACTGGATGAGGAAAACAAGGTGGTCATTCATGTTCTGCCCGAGAACGAGCAGCAGGAAGAGGAATCTTTTTATTCATTTTCACGGGACATTTCGGTTGGCGGACTGCGGCTGATGACTGATTCACCGCTACCGGTGAAGACCAGGGTCCGGCTGGAAATTGCTCTGGCCGAATCCCAGAAGCTCATAACCGGAATTGCCGAGGTCCGCTGGGTCAAGAGCCTGTTCGACGACGATGTTTTTGAAATGGGGCTGGAATTTGTAGAACTTGACCCCCAGAGCCGGGTTCATTTGCTGGAGCATGTCTACCGCAAGGTCCTCTCGCGCTGAAAATTGGTAGGCGGGAACGGGTGTTGTCCTTTTGGCTATTCGGGCCTTGACTGATATCATTCCGAAGTCTGGATGAGGTTCAACATGGGGCGAGAACATCGGCCTTATCTTTCTATCATTATATTTTTATTGTTCCTGGCGTGGCCGCTGGCTAGCCTCGAAGCTCAAAATAAGAATTTCTATTTTCCCGAACTCAGGGCTGACCTGTACGTGCAGAAAGACGGGTCTTTCATCGTCGACGAATTCCTGACCTTTGAATTCCAGGGGCAATTTTCATGGGCTTCACTCTGGATTCCTTTGCGGGCCAGACAGAACTCAGGCCTGGAGGTCGGGCTGCAAGATTTTCGCGTCCGGGATGAACAGGGCCGGGACCTGCCCCTGGAAACCTCAACCGAGGGGGGAAGGTTTCAGGCTAAATGGCGATTTGTCGCCCGGAATGAAAGACGAACCTTCAATATACATTACAGGGTTATAAATGGCATATTTAATTATCCGGAGCTCAGCGAGCTTTACTGGCAGATTATTGGTAGCGAAGTCGACCGACCCACGGCCAGAGCCGTGGTGACGGTGCACCTGCCTGAAGCGGTGGCCAGCCGGGAGCAGTTGCTCATATATGGACATGGTCCGCTTTCCGGGCGGTCAGAGATTGTGGACCTTCAAACCCTGCGCTTTGAAGCCACCAACATAGCTTCCAGACAGTTTATGGAAATAAGAGTGATCTGGCCAGCTGGTCAGGTGGCCGGAGTTCCGGCAACCGGCTACACCCTGGAAACCATTAAAAAAGAAGAGGACCGGTTTGTCGAGGAAACCATAGCCAGGGTCAAGCGGGCCCGGGAAAGGGAATCGCGCCGGACTGAATTTCTGAAAAAGCTCGGGCTGGCCTGGGTAGTCTGGCAAATCGTCGGTCCAATTTTGTGGTTGTTGATTTATTTTTATTACTGGAAAAGAGTCGGACGGGACTATCGTTTCGATGATATTCCTGAATATTATCGAGAATTGCCCTCAGACCTTGCGCCGGCCCTGGTTCAGGTCCTGCGACGGGAAGGTGAAAAGCCGACGCCGGTAGCCTTCAGCGCCACCCTTTTTGACCTGGCCACCAGAGGCTATGTGCTGATAGAAGACGAAAAGGTTGAGAAAAAGACTCTGCTCGGTTCGAAAATAAAGGAGCAGACTGTTTTTGAGCTAAAGAAAAATTACCGGGAAGACGACCGCCTGAGAAGCTGGGAAAAGTCGGTCCTGGATATGGTTTTTGACCGGGCTGGCGAAACAGGACAGCCCGGCAGTAGAGTTACTCTGGATGAGCTGACCGGTTACCTCAAGAAACACCCGAGCGAGTATCAAGTCTGGTTCAGACAGTGGCAGAAGGAAATCCAGAACGAGGGCCGGAACCTGGGTTTTGTGGAACCGGAGAGCCGCCGTCTCAGCCAGATCTTCCTGATAATCAGCCTGGTTGTGGCCAGCCTGACTTTTTCGCCGGTAATGTTTATCATGACTTTGGTCCTGGCCCCGAAACTCAAACGGCGCCGCCGGGACTGGGCCCGGGAAAACGAGTTATGGAAAGCTCTGGACCGGTTCCTGGATGATTTTTCAGAATTCAGTGAGATTCCGGCTGAAGCTTACCGGCTCTGGGATAAGTACCTGGTTTTTGGCATTCTTTTTGGCAATGCCAGGAAACTGGTCAAAATGTTGCCTAAGGTGCTTGAGGGAGAGCAGGCCGTTAGCCCTGCCTGGCTGGGAGGAGCTTACGGGGCAGCCGGGCTGGCTCACCAGGTGGAAGCAATTTCGGCCACCATTTCTTCTATAGAAAGAGCGGCCTCGGCCATTAGCCAGGCCAGCGCGCAGGCAGCCCATTACTCTTCTGGAAGCGGAGGCGGCTTCAGCGGTGGGGGCGGTGGAGGTGGCGGCGGGGGCGGTGTCTCCGCGGGTTAAAGCTGATCTTAATGGCGGGCTGAATAGATGTTCGAGCGAGAAGATAGGTAGAGCTGGCAATTATTAGTCTTAAAACTTGGTGAAATGATGAGCCGGTAAGCTAATGTCCCAAATAAAACACACGGACGGAAAAAACTCTGGTCTCAGGCTTCTGGCGCGGCTCACGCTGCTGGCTACCGCGGTCTGTTTCCTGACCTGTTCGCAGTCCTGTCAGAGAACAGACGAAACTGAAGTCATCAGGGAATTACTGCGAACTGTGGCCGGGCTGGCTGAGAAAAAAGCTGTTGATAAAATCAAATTATATCTGGATGCTGAATACCGCGATTTCGAGGGGCGGGACCTGGAGCAGACGGTCGATTTGCTGCAATATTATTTTAAGAATTACCAGGGTCTGGCCATTCACCTGCTTGACATTTACGTAGACATAAGTAAGGACCCGGCCGAGGCTGAGGCCGACGTCCTGCTTTCCTCCGGGCCACTTGAGACTCTCAGGAAACTGGTGGGGGTGGTCGGAGTTTACTATAGGTTTGATTTTCGCCTGGCAAAAAGGGCCGGCCGATGGCAGATTAGCTATGCTGCCTGGCGGGAGGTGGATTCAAATTCCCTGCTGCCGGGTTCAAGGGCGATTCTGAAAAAGATTTTCCCTGATCAGTTTTAGTCATAAATAAAAAGGAGAGAATGATGGAGGAGAAAAAAACCGGGTTCGAAGAATTCAAAGTCAGCGGCTCTGAAATCCTGGAAAAAATCAAGGAAATAATAAGAGAGGGGAATGCCCGCCGGATAATTTTCAAAACAGAAGACGGTCGCACTTTCATGGAAATTCCACTGACGGTAGGCATCGTCGGGACATTGATTGCCCCAGTCTGGGCGGCCATAGGGGCGGTAGCTGCCCTGGCTTCCAACCTGACCATCGTGGTGGAAAAAGAAATGCGGGACAAGCCATAGACCTGGAGCCAAAATTTTCTTGATAAAGACAGGTCTTTCTGATAAAGAGAACCTGTCTGAAAATAATAGAATGGAGTTCCGGATGAACAGTCAAAATCGCCGTTTGTCTTTCTTTTTATTTATCGTTATCCTGGCGGTCACCTTTTTGTCTTTATCCGGTCTGCCTCAAGCCCAGAAAAAGGCAATCAGGATCCAGAATACGCCGCCAGAAGTAAGGTTGAAGGGATTCGAACAGCACCGTCAATTGCAGGCTTCATCGCCTCTGGCCGGACTTAAATGGCAATTTCTGGGTCCGGTCAATATCAGCGGCCGCTGCACCGACTTGGCCGTAGTTACCCCGAAAGGTAAGAACTATACCATCTATGTGGCCACCGCCTCCGGTGGAGTCTGGAAAACGGAGAATGAGGGCACAACCTGGGAACCAATTTTTGAGCGGGAACTCTCCAGTTCGATTGGAGACATAGCCCTGGCCCCTTCGGACCACCGGATTATCTGGGTGGGGACGGGCGAGGCCAATATATTTCGAAGCTCCCATCCCGGCAGCGGGGTTTACAGGTCAACCGACGGCGGACAAACCTGGAAACACATGGGGTTGACCGATACTAACACCATTGCCAGAATAATTGTTCATCCGAAGAACCCGGAGGTAGTCTATGTGGCCGCTTCCGGACATGAATGGACCTTCAATCAGGAAAGGGGAGTTTACAAGACCACTGACGGCGGACTTACCTGGTCCAGGGTCCTGTTTGTCAATGAACAGACCGGAGCTATCGACCTGGCCATGGACCCAGTTGACCATGACACCCTGTATGCCGTGACCTGGCAGAGGATCAGGAAGAAATGGAATGACCCCCGTAACGAACCGCAGTACAACGGCAGCGGAATTTGGAAATCTACCGACGGGGGGAAGACCTGGAAGCAGATCAATAACGGTCTGCCGGAGGCCAGGTTCAGGGGGAGGATTGGAATCGATATCTGCCTTAAGAATCCAAAAGTCTTATATGCGCTGGTGGACAACTATGAAATTTCGAGGGAGCCAAGCCAGGAGGAAAGAGGCGATGCCTATGGTCTGCCCAGTACCGGGCTGATCAAGGGAGCCACCGTCTACCGGTCAGACGATGGAGGTGAAAGCTGGAAGGTTACAGCTCCGACCAGCGAAGAGATGAAAAAGTACCTGGAAAATCACTCCGGAACCTATGGCTGGGTCTTCGGACAGATCAGGGTTGACCCCAACGACCCCGACAAGGTCTACATCATGGGTGTTCCGATGAGTGTCTCCCGCGACGGTGGGAGGACTTTTGCCGAGGTTCCAAATCTTTATCATGTCGACCACCATGGCCTGTGGATCGACCCTGATAATTCAAATTACCTGGTCAACGTCAATGATGGCGGGCTGGAAATCTCCTACGACGGCGGCAAAAATTGGAAGAATACTAGCCAGAGCCTGCCGGTCTGTCAATTTTTCAACATAAATTACGATATGGATACGCCGTTTCATGTTTACGGCTCGATGCAGGACCACGGTAGCTTCCGGGCGGCCGTAGACCTGAGTCGCGGAAGAAATGCCGTCCGGCCGGTGGCTTTTGAAAGGGCGCCGGGCGGGGAAGGTTCTCATCATGCCATCGACCCCACCAACCCCAACCTGGTCTATTCTTGCGGTTTCTATGGAAATCTGACCAGGACCGACCTCAGCCTGCGCGGTCCGGAAAGGACCAAATTGATAGTTCCCAGAGTCTTCCCGGATGAACCTAAGCTGCGTGGCCAGTGGCTGGCCCATTTCATCCTTTCTCCCCATAACCCCAACATCATCTATCACGGAATGCAGTATCTGTTCAGGTCCCTCGACCGGGGTGATACCTGGGAGCGAATCAGCCCCGACCTGACCTATTTTATTCCGGCCGAAGCTGGGGATATCCCTTATCACACGATTACTGCCATTTCCGAGTCTCCGCTTAAGTATGGTCTGATTTACGTGGGTACCGATTGCGGTCGGGTTTCTGTGACCAGGGACGGGGGTAAGAGCTGGCAGGAAATCACCACCGGGTTGCCCTTTCAGAAATGGGTTTCCAGGATAGTGGCCAGCCAGTATGAGATGGGGACTGTCTATTTGACCCAGCACGGAAGGTTTGATGATGATTTTACCCCTTATGTCTGGATGTCCAGGGATTTTGGGCGGACCTGGATGGATATTTCTAAAGGACTGCCTCTCGGGCCTGTCAACGTAATCAGGGAAGACCCGGTGGACCGGAACATTCTGTATGTGGGTACTGACCTCGGAGTTTATGTTTCCAGAGACCGGGGGCAGAGCTGGCAGGTGCTGGGAGGTAATCTTCCTTCGGTTTACGTTCACGACCTGATTATCCACCCCAGAGATAACATCATCGTCATAGCCACCCATGGCCGCGGAATGTGGCTTCTGGATGCCGACCCGGTCAATGAAAAGCCGAAGAAACTAAGAAGGCGATATTACGAAGATTAGATGGACAAAAGGAACCGGTAATCCATCCGCACCGAGCAGGAACGGGGCAAAAGATGGGTGCCCGTATTTATGGCCACGAACATCCTGACTGGGGACTTAAAATCGGACTTCCGGTCTTGATGCTGGTTTTTCTCCTGGGACTGTTTTGCTGTCAGGGCCGGGATAACAATACCGGCAAAGAAGCCTGGCCCCAGGAAGAGAGTCCGGAAGAGAGTAAACCTACTCCTCCGCCAGCTCCAAAAATCACCGAAGAAATTTATGTGGATATAACTGCCAGGGCCGCACTGATTTTCGATAAATATAAAGAAGACCTGGACGAGGCCCACCGCCAGATGGACCTGGTCTATCAGAAATACGGGATTACCTTCAACGATTACGACCGCTACCGGCGGAACCTGACCTCAGATCAAAAAAGACAACTGGAAAGACGAGTTCAGGAACGCATTCAAGAAGTTTACAAAGAATATTTCGGGGACTCCTGGTAGTTACCGCCCGGGCTTTAATTGGCGTGTGCATTTTCTGGGCTAACGGCAGTTAAGTGAAGCTTGTGCCAAAAATAATGTTCAGTAATATTCAGGAAGAAAACGTAAGGGCCCATAGCCAGATGGGCCCTAATCGATCATTTAGGGAGGTTTATGCTTATGAACCGAAGAAATTTTCTGGGAACAGTTATTGGTGTCGGCCTGGTTCCAGGTGGGCTATTAGCGAAGCTTGAGCGGAATATCAAATCAGGGGATAGAAAAGAGAATTTAGAAGACAGTAACCTTATTGACAGGGTTAAAATCGCCATGTTGACCATGCAACGCCAGGCCTGGGAACAGGGGGTGGCCGCTCAGGCTCTGCTGGAGCTGGGAGACGAGAGGATGGTCATCATGATGGCCCGGGAAGCCGTCCTGCGGCAGTGGGAAGACGGCCGTCTGGGCCAGGTCTGTGACAATCACGGGGTAACCGACCCCGGGGCCAACGGCGAAGCCGTTCTGTTTGCGGCCCGAGTTCTATCTGACCAGCGCTTGTTTCAGGCCGCTCAGAAACAGGCCGAGTATTTTCTGAAAACGGCTCCCCGCACCTCGGACGGTGTTATTTTTCATGTCGACCATAAACCCCAGCTGTGGATTGATTCCATGTACATGTGTCCACCGTTCCTGGCCGTCATGGGATTTTTCCAGGAAGCCATATTCCAGGTCGATGGCCTGAGAAAATACCTTTGGGATCCCCGAAAGAAATTGTTTTCTCACATCTACGACTATGGCCTTAAAAAATTTGAAAGGCAGGATTTCTGGGGGGTGGGAAATGGCTGGGCCGCAGCCGGGATGACCCGGGTGCTTCGGGCCCTACCCGAAAACCTTAAAGTCGAAAGAAATAAGTTAAAGAATTATATAAAGGAGCTTCTGGATGGCTGCTTGAAGTATCAGCGACAGGACGGCCTGTTTCACGACGTCCTGGACCGAGCTGAAACTTTTGTGGAAACCAACCTGGCCCAGATGCTGGCCTATACGATTTATCGCAACATCCAGCTGGGCTGGCTTGACCGGAAATATCTGAAGACGGCCGAAGCCATGCGCCGGGCCGTGCTTAAGAAAGTAGATTCTTTCGGATACGTCAACGATGTCTGTGGCTCACCACTCTTCCAGTCGCCCGGGGTGGCTACCGAGGGGCAGGCTTTCTTCCTGTTGATGGAGGCTGCCCGACGGGACCTGCTGGGCTAAGTCTGGCCTCAACCCTGAGATTCAGGTCTGGCCATCTGGATAAATTTTTCCACCCGTTCCCGGAGCAGGTCTCGGAGCTCCCTTACCCGCCGCAGCTTTTCATCTTCTGGAATTTCTTCCCGGGTAGGGTCTGGAAATGGCCAGTTGGCTACCCTGGCCACCCCAGGGAAGATGGGACAGCGCTCGGCCACGGCCGGGTCACAGAGAGTAATAACATAAGCAAAGAGCTCACCGGCGGTATAGAGGGCGAATACACTTCTGGTCTTATGTCCGGAGATGTCCAGACCAACTTCCTGCATTACAGCCACGGCCAGAGGATTGAGGGAACCAGGTTCGAAGCCGGCGCTTCTGGCCAGAAAATCTTCCTGCCCCAGATAGTTAAGCCAGGCTTCGGCTATCGGGCTTCTCAGGCTGTTGTCATCACAGACAAAAAGGACCTTGATTTTCTCCATATTTTTTAACCTTTTTTTGATTATAACCTGCTAATTTTCGCACCTTTTAATTTTTATGGCAATAAGATTAATTTTTTATTATCATAGAGTTAAGATTAAATAAAAAAAGGAGGGCAAAATGAAAAAGAACATGGGAGCTGTGGACCGGACCCTGAGGACCTTGCTGGCAGTTGTCCTGGGCATCCTGGTGCTGGCCGGAGTGGTTAAAGGGACGCTGGCTTACATTCTGGCAGTCGTGGCCGTTATTTTTCTGGGCACCAGCCTGTTCGGTTTTTGTCCGCTCTATGTCCTGCTCGGAATTTCCACCCTGGGCCGAAAGAAACCTGAGCAACAGTAGGATAATTCTTTAAAAAAGTTTTTTGGGTTTATCTTGGTCTGAGTAATTTTCTTATTGCCATAAGCGGGGCAAATCAGTAAAATTGAAAAATCTTGATTCGCATGTTTGTTGTTAGGAATCACGCCCGCGGTCTTTGGTCCATCCAGAAGGAAATAGTCCAGCGACTTCAGGAGCTGGCTGACCCGGAGGTAGCCGTAACGACCCAGAAATTTTTTCCCGAACCTGTTGATTGTTTTGGAGTAAGGGCAGCCGAGCTAAGAGCTCTGAGCCGCGAAATATATAGTAAAATCGAGCTGGATTGGAAAATCGACCAGGTCCTGGAACTGGCTGAAGCCCTGTTCGTCCGTCCCGAACTGGAAGCACGGTCCTGCGGTCTTCTGGTCCTCAGTCGTTTCAATTCGGAGCTTGACCGCCGTCGTCTGAATAAAATAAGGTCCTGGCTAAAGAAAGGTTACCTTGATAATTGGGCTCTGATCGATACCCTATCTCTGGAGGTTCTCGGACCCTTTTTCCGGAAGAATCCAGCTGAATTGAATATTCTGGAAACCTGGGCCCTCGATAGCCACCCCGCTGTCAGGAGGGCGGCCCTGGTCAGCCTGGTCAAGCTGTCCGGAGACAGTAAGAATCTCAATCTCATATTCAAGATGGTTAGAGCTGCCGTTCTGCCTGATGGAGCTAATGGATTGGTGGCCAAGGCCGCTGGCTGGCTGTTGCGGGAAGCGGGGAAAACTGACCGTCATTCCCTGGAGAAGTTTTTGCTAACATATGGAAAGACGCTGCCGAGGGTGACTGTCAGATATGCCCTGGAAAAGTTCGCGCCTGGCCGCCGTGATTATATCATGAAAAAAACAAAATCATGATAAAAAAGGAGGTCTAATAATCATGAAGCCCAAGTCTTTCAGAAAGCAGGCCTATCTGTCGGTGCTCCTCCTGTTTCTTTTCCTGTTTCCTGTTATGGGCAGCGGAGTGCCGCAGAAAGATGAAGCCCAAAAGCCGGTTGTTTTTTCGGATAAAATTCCTCTGACGGCGAAGGACCTGGAACAGTTTACCTGGCGGCATATCGGTCCCTGGCCTTTTTCCGGCCGAATAACCAATTTTGCCGTGCCGCCCGGCCAGAGCCAGACATATTATGTGCTAACGGCCTCCGGGGGAGTGTGGAAGACCGTGGATGGCGGGATACATTTTGAGCCGATTTTCGAAAAATACGGCAACCAGAGCATGGGCTACCTGGCCATTGCTCCCTCCAATCCGAACATATTATATCTTGGAACCGGGGAACCTATCCACAGCCGGGCGGCTTATCATGGAAACGGTGTCTGGAAATCGACCGATGCCGGGAAGACCTGGACTCATGTCGGGCTGGAAAAGAGCTTTTTCATAAACAAAATCGAGGTAGATGCCAAAAACCCGGATATTGTTTATGTGGCGGCCGAGGGCAAGCTATATGACGATACCGACCAGGATTGTGAACGGGGTCTCTATAAATCGACCGATGGAGGCCAGACCTGGAAAAGGGTACTGGACCTGAAAGACCGGGTGGTCGGAGATTTTGTCATGGACCCGGCCAATTCGGAGGTAATAATTGCCGCTGCCTATAAAATCTACCGGCGGACCTGGACCTTCCTGGACAGGCAGACCGGAAACTACCTTTGGAAGACTGTCGATGGGGGACAAACCTGGAAAAAGCTGACTTCCGGCTTGCCGGACCTCAGCCAGATGAAGACCGGGCGCAATGGCCTGGCCATCCATCCTAAGAACCCGAAAATTGTCTACCTGCGCCTCGATGAAGAAGTTAACCTCGGCTTGAGCGAAAGGGAAGGAGCAGCAGTCTATAACCAGAGGGCTCTTTTCCGCGACGGTTATTATCTTAATAAATTCAAAGAATACAGGATTAAGCCTGAGCTCCTCAAGTTTGTAAAATTCGAACACCTTAAAGCCGATAAAGCCGAAGACCTGGCCAATAAGCTCAATGATCTGGTGCGCGACCCTGATTTACAGAAGAAAACCGCCGTTAACTGGAAGGGTTTGCTGGCCGCCGCCAGGAAGGTCTATTCTCGGGATGAGGTGGCTCTGTCGGCGATTGAAGAAACGGAAAAGATTCTGAAAAAGGCCGAAGAGGGGGAAAAGGATTGGCTTCGCCTGAATCGGCTGGTTCTGACCGCTTTGCTGGCTGATTCGCCCGGCTTTGAGGCGGCTGCCTTTTCTATCAGGGACCGCAACCAGACGTCGATAAGAAAGGATTTTAAGGATAGTCTGACCTATGATGAAAAATTTATCAAGGATGAAGCCTACCTGCTGGATAACCTGCAGACTCTGGCTAGCGACCCGAATTTGCTGGTCAAGCTCAAGATTAGCCCCTCTGGAGTTTTCAGCAAGGCCAAGAGCGTATACAAGGACAGGAAGGATATTCTCGACCTGCTAAAGGACGGAGAGGCCCTGGCCAGAGATTATGACCAGATCAGGGGCCGTTATCAGACCCTTAACCGCTGCCTGCTGGATATTCTTTACGCTGAAGCCCTTCAGCCGCTGGAACCTGTTAAGAAGGCCGGGGTAATCTACCGCTCCGACGACCAGGGAGAGACCTGGCAGCGGATGACGGAATACAAGATGAGCGGGGGCAGCGAAATAGTCAACCAGGTGGAAGCCGGCTATTATGGACGGCTGACCCTTGACCCCAACGATGACCGGGTCTTGATTGCTCCTGAAACCAGGACAGTGATTTCCCGCGATGCCGGGAAGACTTTTCAGTTTGCCAACTGGGAAGCCAACAAGAAATGCCACGTTGATTCCCGGGCGGTCTGGATAGACCCGCTCAATTCTAAACATATCCTGAACGCCAACGACGGCGGTGTCAGCGAGACCTGGGACGGCGGCCTCCACTGGTCACAAAAAGAGACTATACCGGCCCAGCAATTCTATGATGTTTTTGTGGACAATGAGCTTCCTTATAATGTCATGGGTGGCACCCAGGACAACGGCTGCTGGTTCGGACCTTCACGCAACCGCAACCCTAATGGTGTTTATCCCTCCGACTGGCTGTATCTGCCTTCGGGAGACGGCTTTTATGTGGTCCGCGACTGGTGGAATCCAGAATTTATTTACTGGGAAAGCCAGTTCGGGGCTTCCCGCCGCCTGAATTTCAAAACTGGAGAGAGTATCTCCCTGGCCCGGCGCTACACGCCGGAGGAAGAAGCAGCCGGAGCTCCTGACCTGAGGTATCAGTGGAATGCGCCCATTTATCTTTCGCCCCATAACCCGGGGATAGTCTTTGTTTGTTCCCAGTTTGTCCACCGTTCCTTGAGCCATGGGGACCCCGATACCTGGGAAACAATTTCTCCCGACCTCAGCAAACAGGACAAGAACCGGATCGACCTTTCCAAAAAGACTAACCTTCAGTACGCTACCATTTACACCTTTGCTGAGTCGCCGAAAAAACCCGGAATCTACTGGGCCGGGACCGATGACGGAAATCTTCAGGTCAGCACCAATTTCGGCCAGACTTGGACCAACCTCACGGCCAATTTTTATGATTCCAAAGGCAAGCCAAAGCCGGGAATAAAGGGCGCCCTGATTCCCTACGACCGCTGGGTAATGCGAGTCCTGCCCAGCCAGCATGAGGCCAATACCTGCTATGTCGTCTATTCTGGTTACCGGACTCATAACGAAGACAGGACCTATGTCTATGTAACCAAAGACTTGGGCAAGACGTGGGAGGATATATCAGGCGGAATGAACAACCCGGCCAATGATATTGAAGAGGACCCAAATAATCCAGATATTCTGTACCTGGCTACTGATTACGGTCTGTATGTCACCTTCAACCGGGGAAAGAACTGGATGAGGCTAACCGGTCCTCAGGTGCCGGATGTGGTAATCAACGACCTGGCCATACAGAAAAGAGACAGGGAAATGGTTATCGCTACCTACGGCCGTGGGATCTACATAACAGATATTTATCCTTTCAAGGAGTTTACTGAGGAAAACCTCAAGAAGGAGGCCTACCTGTTTGATATTCAGGAAGGAATTATATGGCAAATGCTCGACCGTCGCGGCCAGTCCTACGGGGAATTTGCCAGCTCACCCAATCCCCCGGTGGGCGTAAATATCTATTATTATCTTAAAAACAAAGCTTCCAAACTGAGCCTGGTCATAAAGGATTTTGGGGGAGAAGTGGTCCAGGAAATTAACGGCTCCGTTTCGCCTGGGTTGCAGAAAGTCTTCTGGGGACTGAACCGCAGGAGCACCCAGGCTCCCGGTCAATTTGGTTTCGGACGCATGGGAGCCAGGCTGGTTGAACCTGGCCTTTATAAGGCCAGCCTTCTGGTGGATGGCCAGGAAGTCATGAGTCGGACCATTAAGGTAAGTTCGGACCCGCTTTACAAGTAGGCAGAAATCTTAAGACCTATGAAGCCGCTGGCTGGAGCCCGAGAGGCTCTAGCCGGCGGATTCTTATTGGCAATAAGAACTCAAAAAATTGAGGAGAAACAAAAATGTCTGGCTTTCTCAAAAAAAGACTGAAAACAACAGCCAAGTTTGTATCGGCCAGCCTGACCCTTTTCATATTTTTCTCGTTGGGCCTTGAAGCCAGAAATATCGGGGAGCTCGGAAAGGAAGCCCGGGTTCCGGCCTTGATGCCCGTTCCGGCCAGAGTCCAGCTCTCCGATGGCAAATTCAGACTCGACGAAAAGTTTTATGCCGGCGGGCAGGAGAAACAGGGAGGTCGCGTTTTTAAAGCGATAGCCAGGTTCATGTCCAGACTGGGGGGCCGGACCGGCTTGTTCCTGGAACAGGATTTTCTGGCTGACCAGACTACAGGACCAGCTACCCGGCTGTTCTATAATTACGAGAGAACGGGACGCCTGATACCCAATGAAGACGAATCCTATATTCTTGAAATCTCGACCGATAGGATAGAGCTTCGAGCTCCGACCGACCTGGGAATCCTGCGCGGCCTGGAAACTCTCCTGCAGCTTCTTTCCGCTGATGAACAAGGATATTATTTTCCCTGCGGACGGGTTGAGGACCGTCCCCGGTTTACCTGGAGGGGGTTGCTGATAGATTCCTGCCGTCATTTTATGCCACTGGAGGTAATTAAAAGAAACCTCCTGGCCATGGCCGCAGTTAAACTCAACGTCTTACACTGGCACCTCAGCGAGGATCAGGGGTTTCGAGTTGAGACTCGGACTTTTCCCAGGCTTCACCAGATGGGCTCGGACGGCTTTTACTATACTCAGGAACAGATTCGGGAAGTCATACAATTTGCTTCTGACCTGGGAATCAGGGTTATGCCCGAATTCGATATTCCCGGCCATTCGACCAGCTGGTTTGTTGGTCATCCGGAATATGCCAGCGCTCCGGGACCGTATCGGATCGAACGCGGCTTCGGGGTCTTTCACCCCGTATTCAATCCGGCCAATCCGGCTACCTATAAATTTTTTGATAAATTCTTCAGGGAAATCGCTACTCTCTTTCCGGACCCCTACCTGCATATCGGCGGCGATGAAGTCGAGGCTGTTCACTGGAAGGAAAATCCTCAAATACAGGCTTTTATGAAGAAGCATAACCTAGCCGATAATCATGCTCTCCAGGCCTATTTCAACCGGGAAATCTTGAAGATTCTGACCAAATACAACAAGAAGATGGTTGGCTGGGATGAGATTTATCAGCCCGGCCTTCCCCGGGATATTGTCATTCAATCCTGGCGTGGGACCCAGGCTCTGGTGGAGGGCGCCAGAAAGGGCTACCAGGGGATTCTGTCCAATGGTTATTATATTGACCTTTGCCAACCGGCCGAGCAACATTACCTCAACGACCCCATTCCGCCCGAATCTCCCCTGACCGAGGCCGAAAAACAACTGATTTTAGGTGGAGAGGCCACCATGTGGGCCGAGTTGGTCTCGCCCGAAACAGTCGATTCCAGAATCTGGCCACGGACCGCGGTCATAGCTGAAAGGCTCTGGTCTCCACAGGAAGTTAGAGATGTAGATGATATGTACCGCCGGCTTCGCCTCGTAAGCGTTCAGCTTGAAGAACATGGGGTACAGCACCTAAGGAACCAGGACATGATGCTACGACGGCTGGTTGGCTCTGTTCCCATAAGTTCTATGGAAATGGCCGCCCTCCGGACCCTGGCCATGATATCCGAGCCGGTCGAGGGATATGCCCGGCACAGCCAGGGACGCAGATACACTTCACTGGTTCCGTTGACCCGGTTTGTGGACAGCTGTTTCCCCGAGTCGCTCG
The DNA here is from genome assembly GCA_026414545.1 of Candidatus Saccharicenans sp. Lineage (GTDB taxonomy): Bacteria > Acidobacteriota > Aminicenantia > Aminicenantales > Saccharicenantaceae > Saccharicenans. The sequence goes on along the minus strand of JAOAIU010000058.1, from coordinate 35,698 downwards.
AGGCCAGGGATTTCAGAAAAATGGTCGAAGAATATCTGTCATCCAGGCAGGCCGAAAAAGCCAGAGCTCTGAAAAACAGTTATTTCTTGCCCCTGGGCGCCATCGTCGCCCCGCTCTCCCGCCTGTCTGATCAAGTCCCGGCCCTGAAAGAAATTAAGCCTCTGATCGGTAACCTGGGGCAATTGGTTGTCATGGGGTCGGAGGCTATGTCTTATCTGGAATCTGGAACCAACCCGGGAGCTCAATGGCTGGAAAACCAGAAAAAACTACTGGCAGAGCTTAACAAACCCCAGGCTGAGTGCCAGTTGGCCATAATTCCGGCTATCGAAAAGTTGCTGTTAGCCCTGGAAGTGAGACAGATAATAAAATAACACAGCCGGAAATTCTTGGTACCCGGCAGAACTCAAAAGGGAAGTGGCATGGCGGTTTTTAGACGGTTTCTTTTGTTTCTGCTCTTCTTTGCGTCAATAATTCCAGGAAAATCCAGTTCTGTTAATCCACAGGTCTCCATTAAGGATAGTCTGGGCCGTCAGGTGCGAATACCATCAAGGGTGGAGAGAATAGTCTGTCTTCAGCCTGAATTGCTCAGAATTCTGGTGGCCTTAAGACAGCAGGACAAAGTGGTGGCGGTTGACCGCTTTCCATCCCGCTATGACCACCTGTTGCCGCTAATCTTTCCTGGGGTAGCTAAGCTACCGGTGGTCTCGATTACGGGAGAGGACGCCAGGGTAGAGACCATACTGCAACTGGAACCCGACCTGGTTCTGGTCTCACCTTCTGAGTTTTCCCTTTCCAGGCAACTCAGCCAGAAACTTAATTGCCCGGTAGTCAGTCTCAGTGCCGCCGGCAAATTCGATGACCTGCTAACCGAAATTGAGTTGCTAAGCATAATTACGGGAAGCGAAAAACGTGGCCGTGAACTGATAGCTTATATGCGTTCCAGACTGGCAGAAATTAGGGAAAAGACAGAAACCATACCCGCGGCCAATAGGCCTCTCGTCTATCTCAGCTTCTGGAATTCTCTTCTGAGGTCTCCCGTAAGTTACGAACCCGTGGACCTGGCCGGAGGGCGGAACCTGGCCAGCCGCTTCCGGAGAGTTTACCCGGGGTCCGACACGGCAGTGCTCAACCTGGAAACGCTGCTATCTCTTGACCCAGAAATAATCCTGGTGCATGGCAACTATCTTCCGGAGGAGAGGATCGTAACTGTAGAAACCGTTCTCTCAGACCCGAGACTTCAGACCGTCCGGGCTGTGCGCGAAAAAAAGGTATATTATACCTTTGGTTTCTGGTACTGGTGGGACCCAGCTCTGGTTCTGGTGGAGTGCCTTTACTTAGCTGAACTGCTGCACTCCGGCCCGCCGGCCAGTCAGACCATGCTGTCGGCTGGCAATGAAATCTTCGCTTATTTCTATGGCCGGCCGGGCCTGTTCCATGAACTATGTGCTAAAATAAATGCTTATGACTGGTTCGCAAAGAAAGATTGAGAACAGGCGCATCCTCTATGCGGCCATTCTTTTACCGCTGTTCCTGTTGATAGTCTCTTTATGTCTTGGGACCTTGAAGGTTTCCTTGAGGGAGGTGCTGGAAATCCTTCTGGCCAGGATTTCAGGTGAGCCGGCCGAGCTGCTGACTACCCCCTCAGCCAATATTGTTCTGAATATCAGGTTGCCAAGAGTCCTCCTGGCTCTTCTGGCCGGAGCTGCCTTTTCCGTTTCCGGGGCATCCCTCCAGTCTCTTTTCCGAAATCCCCTGGTTAATGAGTACATCCTTGGCGTTTCATTTGGAGCCGGGTTTGGAGCGGCTGCCTCACTGGTGCTGCTGAGCCGTAATTTTCCGCCACAGATACTGGCCTTTACCTGTGGTTTGCTGGCTGTGGCCCTGGTGCTGGTCATCTCGGAGGGAGCCAGAAATACCCTGGTGGCAGTTCTGCTGACCGGAATAATAGTTTCGGCGCTGTTTCAGGCCCTGCTTTCAGCCCTGGAATTCATAGCCAGTCCCTATGCTCTTCAGTCGCTCTTTTTCTGGCTCCTGGGCAGCTTTTCTCAGGCTACCTGGTCTGACCTTCTCTGGTCGGTACCACTCATTCTGGCCGGCCTGGCCTTCTTGCTCAAGATGAGCTGGCGGATTAACGTTCTGAGCCTGAGCGATGATGAAGCCAGGTCTCTCGGACTGGCCGTAAAAAGAGAAAGGATTCTGGTAATCTGCCTGGCCACGCTCATCACTTCGGCCGTAGTGGCTGTGGCCGGCATCATCGGCTGGGTGGGACTCATTGTTCCCCATGCTGTCAGGGGCCTGGTCGGAGCCGACAACCGGCTGGTACTCCCGGTCTCAGCCGGCCTGGGAGCCAGTCTGATGGTGCTGGCTGACGACCTCATCAGAACCTTATTCCCCTTTGAATTTCCGGTGGGCATCCTAACCAGCCTGGTGGGAATTCCGTTCTTTCTTTATTTGATAAGGAGGTCCAGGGCCACCTGGAGTTAGTGATGCAGATCAGAGTTGAACGGCTGCGCGTCAGGTATCAGGATTTTGAGCTCAGTGTGGATAATCTTCTTTTTTCAACCAACCGGGTCACGGCCCTGGTGGGGCCTAACGGTGCCGGCAAGTCAACCCTGCTCCGAGCCCTGGCCGGCTTGATAAAACCCATCGTCAATTCTGTTTTTATAGATGGTCTGGAACTGGCTCGGCTCCGCGGCTGGGAAAGGGCCGGTCTGGTAAGTTACGTTCCTCAGGAGCACAATGCCGCTCTGAATTTCAGCGTCTTTGATTTCATCCTGATGGGCCGGAGCGGGTATCTGAACATTTTTTCGTCGCCAGCCAGGGCCGATTACCAAAAGGTGGAAGAGGTAATTTCTTATCTGGGGCTGGAAGCCCTGGCCCGCAGGAAGTGCCAGGAGCTGAGCAGCGGGGAGAGAAGAATAGTGCTCATCGCCAGAGCCCTGGCCCAGGATTCTAAAATAATCCTCCTGGACGAACCGACAACTTTTTTAGACCTGAAACACGAGATGGAAGTAATCAACCTTCTGAGAAGGCTGGCCGCAGACCGGGCCAAGACCATAATCACTTCGGTTCATAGCATCGACCTGATACCCAGACTGGCTGACTTCCTGGTCATGATTAAGGCCGGGCGAATTCTGGCAACCGGCCCGACTACCGAAATATTCAGGGCCGAGCTTCTGGAGTCCCTGTTTGACTACCCGCTCCGGGTAGTGGAGGCAGAAGGAAAACAATTAATTCTCAGATAAAAGGGCAGCTTGATTCTTTCTTATTTAAGTTTTTCTTCGCTGACAAAGCTCCTGTATGGTGAGAGATAGGATAATATCTCTTCGTCATCGGGTCCGGGCTGGCCGGAGACCAGCCGGGTCAACAACTCGGCCACTCCCGGTCCCAGCATGAAACCCTGGCCGCACATGCCCACGGCCAGCAGAAAACCAGACACTTCTCTTGACCAGCCGACAATCGGGAAGCCATCCGGGGTCATGGGATAGAGGCCCCGCCAGGTGCGCCTGACGCGAATATTCTGAAGCCGGGGCATGAGTTCAATCATTCTCCTGGAGACCATGGGCAAGAATTCACTGGTTTCCCTCTCATCGAAACCCCAGAGGCTGGGGCTGGGAGTAATACAGAAGATAATCTGACCGGTGGCGTGCTGATAGAAATAATAGTTGGCCGACCCCTTGACCGGACGGATGTCGACCACCATGGGCTCAAAAAACCTCTGGACGGGTTCGGTGACCGCTGCCTCGTGAGAGTCCGGAGTAACCGGGACTGTCGTTCCGGCCAGTTTGGCCACCTCTGTTGCCCAGGCTCCGGCAGCATTGATGACCACGCCAGCTTCATATCTTCCGACGTCAGTCACCACGCCTCTGACCTGGCCGTTTTCAATCATTAGGTTCATGACGTTTTCCCTGAACCTGAACTCGGCCCCGGCTCTCCGGGCCTGGCGGTAAAAGGCTTCGACCGCCAGCAGGGGAGAGGCATGGCCGTCCTCAGGCGAAAAAGTCCCGCCCCTCAATCCACGGGGATTCAGGTCGGGAAGCAATTTCCTGAGGTCTTCCGCTTCCAGCCAGTCTATTTTCAAGCCATGTCTCTTCTGGAGGGGAAGGACTTCTTTCAGCGTCCTTTCTTCTTCTTCCCTGTAAGCAACGAAACAGTAACCACCCTGATGCCATTCAATTTCATCTCCGTAGGTTTCTTTCCAGGTGGAAAAAATCTTGAGACTGCGCAGGCCCAGCTTAATTTTAGCCGGGTCGGAGTGGGTAGCCCTTAATCCTCCTATGGCTCTCTTATTGGAACTCTGGCCGGGACTGGGGTTTCGGTCCAGTACCAGGACTTTGAAACCCTTCTGGGCCAGGAATAGAGCAGTTGGGGTGCCGACGCTGCCAGCCCCGATGATGATGACCTCGTATTCAGCGCGGCTCATGCTCGGACTCCTTTCCCTTTTCCAGACCGGCAAACAATCCCAGCGGCACTTCTATGAACAGGGGCCGTTTGGGTTGGTCCACGATTTCACTTTCAGGAACTCCTTCCTCCCGGAACAGCCGGTGCACCAGCGGAGTGCAGGTCTTGGCTCCGCAAGGTCCCATGCCGGCCCTGGTTATGGTCTTGATTTCATTAATATCTCTGATGCCTTCGCGGATCAGCTTTCGGATTTCTCCGGCTGTAACTCTTTCGCAACGGCAGATGATGGCCTCGTCCGAAATCCTTTCCAGGTATTTTTCAGCCGTTTCAGGGATTTCTGGCTGGAGTTTCAAACCGCTGACCTTCTTGGCCACGGCCTTGGGAACCTGGACCTTAACCAGAATTGTCCGGTCGTTGCCCTTAATCGATTTAACCGAGGTCACCCGGCTCCTGGCCAGTTCCTGTCCAGCAATATCTACCACTGAAATTTCATCTCCAGGATTTATTATTTCTTTCAAGAACTCAAAGGGAATAGTTACCTCGGGAAATTCTGGATTTCGGCGGTAATCGACGAGGGTGATGGCCAACCCGGGGCAGAAAACCACGCACCTTTCGCAGCCGCTGCATCCCTTGCCTTCTTTTTCTTCGTAATAGACGGGCAGTTTACGGACATCGGTCCGGTCCACCTCGATCAGCTTTCTCGGACAGACGGCCGAGCAGGGGTCGCAGGGGATCTCCTGGAGACAGTGGATTACCGGGAAAACCCCCTCTTCTTTTTCCAGAAAATACTCGGGGTAAGTCCGGCCCGGTCTGGATTTCAGGATCTCAGCTGTCCGGTACCAGTCCTGAGGAATTTCGTCCTGGTAAACACCCAGCTCTCTGGCAATCTCCAGACCGCGGATCTTGCCGGAAAAAATGGCCGCCGAAGCCTCGGCGATTTCCTCGGCATCGCCGGCGGCATATACCGGAAGACCGAATTCCCTGGCCTTAAGATAAAACTCGTTGACAGGATCAAGCCCGACAGCGATTAAGACGGTATCGCACCTCAGCGTTCTTTCCGTGCCGGGAACGGGATGGAATTTATCGTCCACCCTGGCTATGGTCACCGATTCAACGCTATCTTTCCCGTTGGCGCTCAGAATGGTATGAGAAGTGAGAATGGGAACCCCCAGCCTGGCCAGCTTATCTTTGTGAACCTTGTAACCGCCGACTTCGGGCATGACTTCAACCAGGGCCACCACCTTGATTCCCGCCTGAAGAGCATGGTAGCCAGCGATCAGGCCAACATTCCCGCCGCCGACTATGAATAACTCTTCGGTAGGTTTGACCAGGTCGCGATTGACCAGAGTCTGGAAGGCACCCGCTCCGTAAACCCCAGGCAGGTCATTTCCCGGGAAGGCCAGCGACTTTTCCCTGGCCCCGGCTGCTACCAGCAGGATTTTTGGTTTGACCAGAGCATATTTCCTGTTCTCTTTGAGAATCCCTACTTTCTTATCGCTAAAAACGGCCAGGGCCGTGCTCTGCAGCCAGATTGTTACTCCAGGATATTGCCGAACCTCGTTTTCCAGCCTGGTGGCGATATCGATGCCCCTGGTCCCGGCATAGACCGCCTCCACCGAACCGAAGAAACGATGGGTCTGGAGAACCAATTTGCCACCCAGTCGATGTTTATCATCCACCAGCAGGCAGTCCACGCCGCGCTGGCCGAGCTCTATGGCTGCTGACAGTCCGGCCGGACCGCCACCGATAATCAACACCGACACCTCAAGTTCTTCCACTGGTTTGAAATCCATAGGCTTTTCCGGGTCGACCGGAGGAAGATGGGGCAGGCCAACCACCGGCTCAATTTTCATTCCAGGTTTAATCAATTCCATGCAGGATTTCACCGGGAAGCCGTCAGCCAGAACCAGGCACTGAGCGCACTGACCGTTAGCGCAAAAAATTCCCTGTGGCGCGCCATCTTTGTGATGGAAGCTGAAAATCCGGATTCCGTTGGCAAAGAGGGCAGAGGCTATGGTTTCTCCTTCCCGGGCTTTCAGCTCCTGCTCGCGAAAATAAAATGTGAATAGAGGTTTGTCCTCCACTGGCAGAATGGGATGTTTATAAAGGCGATTATCGATCAAAGGGTACTCCTTTAATCAGGAATGACCAGCAAAAAAAATCGGGTCATCCGAATATAAGACAGGGATTATAGCACAACAAATTTTAAGAAAAAAATGCGGCCTGAAAATTCTTGGTATCCGGGTTTGGTGAGACGGATGATGCTTCTTATAATAACAATTTCAGGTCAGCCAAAGAATTTATTATAATTGAGCCGAGTGTTTGAAACTGAACGAACTGAGCAGCCGGGAATGGCCTGAGAGTTCAGAAAGTTTTTCCCGTGCTTGATCCTGAATTTAAAGGAGAGTCAGATGTTAGACCTGACAGACTTGCAGGGAGTAACCATCGAGCCCTTTCGGGGCGACCTGGAGGCCCTGGAAAGAATGGCCCATCACGCCTGGCGGGATGAATACGGTCTGGCCTCTTTTCCCAATCTTTACCGACCGGAATTTGTCAGCTACCTGATGCGGCTGGCTCCAGACTCTCGCCATTTTATAGCCGCTTACAGGAATGGAGAGATACTGGCCTTCCTGGCCAACATCCCCCGTACTTTTGCCTACCGCGGCCAGAATTTTCGGGCTATCCTCAGCTGCCTGCTAGTGAGCCGCAAAGAATACGCCCGCAGGGGGCTGGCCCAGGCCATTATCAATGAAGCGGTCAGGATCAATCAGGAAATTACCAGCTATGATTTCGCCCTTCTTTACCTGGAATCGGGTCATCGTTCGTCACAATTAATAGAGAAATTTAAGAGGGAAGGAGCGCCCCTTCAATTTCTGAAAAGAATGCATGTCCTGGGCCGGGTACTTGACTTGGAGAGGGTAGCCTATTCCGAGGGGCTGAAAAACTGGGAAAAGATGGCCATAAAGATGTGGGGCGCAAACAGGTTGCCTTCAGGTCGGCTACCGGATGGCCTGAGTCTTGAAGAATTGAGGCCAGCTGACCTGCCAGAAGCCGTGGGCCTGCTCAATTCCTATAGCCAGCGGGCTGACCTGGCCAGGGTCTGGTCGGGGCCTGAAGAATTGAACAAAGAAATATCATGCCCGAATGTTTCGACGACCCTGGCCGTAAGAAAGCAAGGGCGGCTGGTGGGCTTAATTAACTATCTCGAACACGACCATCTGGGAAAGAGCGTGGAACGCTGGGCCTGGATGAACCACCTTCATCTCGACCTTTTGACTACCGAGGAAAAAAAGGGAATTATTAGCAGTTTTCTGAATCATCTGGCCGGGCGTGGTATGGTCGGAGTTATCGAATGGAATAAGCAATACTATTCTCAGGGATTTCTCTACCGTAATCGATTCTTCCCGTATTTCCGAAGTGTTAATCTTTATGCCTGGGTATTTCGTTCCGGCCTTCAGCTGGGGAAAATGAAAAAAATATATGAGGTTCAAATCTGAGTGACGGTTGTCTTTAAGGACTAACCCGGGTGAACGCCAGTTGCCGGAGAAATTATGAAAGCCCGGCAGTTTATGCTTAAATGTAAATGGCAGGAGCAAAGGATGAAAAGAATCCGGATGTTTTTCCCGATAATACTGGTCATATTAACTGTATCTTCTATTTTCGGAGGGCAGATGGTGAATGAAATCAGGCTGGTCAAGACTCCACCAGTTGACAGAACGAACTTGCATTATCCGGGCAACAGGCCACCACTCCGGGCCAACCCTCTGGGCCAACTTCTCCCGGGTCAGATAGAAGCCAGGGGCTGGTTATTGAGTCAGCTCAGGTTGATGGCCACCGGCCTGACCGGTCGCCTTCCGGAAATATCCAGGTTTCTGCAGGCCGATTCAGGCTGGCTGACCCTCAAAGGACGCGGCTGGGAAGAGATGCCTTACTGGCTCAAGGGTTTCCAAGACCTGTCCTATCTGCTGAAGGACCCGGAATTGATGGCTACCTCCCGGAAATGGATTGAAGCCATATTGAAAAGCCAGCAGCCCGACGGTTACTTTGGACCGGTGGAAAATAAAGAAAATAACGACCTCTGGCCCAACATGGTGGCCCTGGCCTGCCTGCAGAGATATTATGAATTAAGCGGCGACCAGAGAGTTCTCGACTTCATGTCCAATTATTTTCGTTACCAGTTTAATCTGCCCGAAGAAAAATTGCTTCCTGGAAGCTGGCAGAAACTGCGGGGCGGGGAAAACCTGGAAAGTATCTACTGGCTGTATAACCGGACCGGGGAAAATTGGCTTCTGGAACTGGCCAGCAGAATATACCGTCGTACGGCCGACTGGGCCTCTCCCATATTAACGCCAGATCGCGACCGTCTCTGGGAAGAAAGCTCGTTCTACCACGGGGTAAATATCGCTATGGGCTTCAGATATCCGGGGGTCTATTTCCAGCAGACTGGCGACCGGGGTCTGCTGGAAGCCGTGGAAAGAAACTACCGCCAGGTCATGGAGGCCTATGGCCAACAACCTGGAGGTCTGTTTGCTGCTGATGAAAATATAAGACCCGGATACGGCGACCCCAGGCAGGGAGCAGAAACCTGCACCATGGTGGAATTCATGAACAGCTTCGAATCGCTGCTGAAGATAACCGGGCAGGTGATTTACGCCGACCGGGCCGAAGAAATCGCCGTCAATTCTCTGCCGGCAGCCATGACCCCGGACCTGAAAGCCCTCCATTACCTGACTGCCGCCAACCTGATCTCCTGCGACAGCTCGGGAGAGCACGATTTTCAGAATTCAGGTACCCTGCTATCGTTTGACCCATGGAAGTACCGTTGCTGCCAGCACAACGTGGCTTTTGGCTGGCCTTATTATCTGGAACACCTCTGGCTGGCCACTTCCGACAACGGGCTGGCTGCCGTTTTTTATGGACCATCCATGGTTAATTTCAAGGCCGGCAGTGAGGGCCGGGAGGTTAGAATCATCCAGGATACCGATTACCCTTTTGACGGCAGGATTGAGCTGACTATCTACACTGGCCAACCGGTTTTCTTTCCGCTTTATTTGAGAATTCCCGGCTGGGCAGAGCAGGCTTCTATTTCCATCAACGGCGGCAGGCCAAAGGAAATCCGAGCGGCGGGCGAGTTGGCGGTCATCGAGCGGTCCTGGAAATACGGGGACCGGGTAATCATAGAGCTGGAACAGCCGATAAGAGTCCATTTCTGGCCAGGTCTGGGCCAGGCCGCCTCGGTCAGACGTGGCCCTCTCTGGTATTCTCTGGAAATCAAGGAAGAATGGAAGAGGGCGGGCGGAACCGACGATTGGCCAGCCTGGGAAGTACTGCCGGCCTCGCCCTGGAATTTTGCTCTGCTCTTGGACCCCCGGGACCCGACCGGGGGAATGAAGTTAACCGAAAAGAGACAGCTTGATTACCAACCCTTTTCCCTGCAATCAGCCCCGCTGGTACTTGAGGCCAGGGCCAGAAGGTTGCCGGAATGGAAAGAAGAAGGCCGGATGGTGGGAAAGGTTCCGCCGAGTCCGGTTGTTTCCAGGCAGCCTGACACCAGAATCAGGCTGGTTCCCATGGGGTGCGCCAGACTGAGAATAACCTGCTTCCCCTGGGCCAGGGCTGAATGACAGTATATCAGTTCTGCCGAATATTGTTATATTGAATATTGATAATTACAGGTAAGAGGACAGGTTAAAATGAAAAGAAGAACTGAACAAGCTATTCGGGTGGCAGCTCTGTTTATCATGAGCTTAGCATTTTGTTATGTTCTCCGGGCTCAAAGTCCGGACCGTCGCCTGATATCGGGAGAATGGCTGCAGGCCAACCTCAACCTGCCCAATCTCAGGGTCATAGATATGAGAGCTGATATAAGAGACTACTGGTCTGGGCATATCCCGGGAGCCGTTTACCTGGATGAGACTGTCTTGCGCTGGCCACAGAACGGAGTCCCAGGGCGTCTCATTCCAGCCGAAATCCTGACTAGGTTGCTGGAAGAAATGGGCATCGATCACAAGACAACCATAATCATCTACACCGAAATCAATAATTACCGCGCAACCTATCTGGCCTGGGCCCTTGATTATATCCGGCATTCGAGCTGGGCCATTCTTGACGGCGGTTTTAACCGCTGGAAGAGCGAAAACAGGCCGGTGTCGCGCGATTATCCGGTATTGAGCCGAAAAAGTTATGGCCAGAAAGTCAATCCCGACGAATCGGTCCGGGTGCTTCTGGACCAGGTCAGAAATCGCGACCACCGGACTACCGTCCTCCTCGATGTCCGGTCGGCTGAACTATTCTCAGGAGAGCGCGGAAACTGGAAGAGAAATGGACATATCCCCGGTGCGGTCAACATCTTCTGGGCATCTTTTCTGAAGGAGGACGGAACCTGGAAAGACCTCAGGATGATAGCTGAAAACCTTAAGGAGATGGGCATAACCCCCGACCGGACCATAATTGTTTCCTGTGGACAGGGATTGATGGCTTCCCATACCTATCTGACTCTAAAATATCTTCTAAATTATCCCAGAGTACAATTGTACGACGGGAGTTTCAACGAGTGGAGTAACCGGGACGACCTGCCGGTTGAAACCAGCCGGAGGTAATTATGATTAAAAAAAGACGGATACTATTTTTTGCTTTTCTGTTGGTGTCGGTTGTCTTCATAGTCCTGGGATTGCTGGCAGGAGAGTTCCGTGTCGTCTGGCAAAAGGCAGTCACGGTCTGTCTGGAATGCATCGGCATCGGCTGAGGGACTTAGTCATGAAAATCACGGGCTTGAAGACTGAAGGCAAGAGAAGGATATTTCAAATTGCGGCCGCCCTGGGCTTCAACCTTGATTTTCTTTCTCCCCTGAAAGGAAATATCAGCCAGGCCAGGACCAAGGGGCTTTGCCTGCCAGCTCTTAACTGTTACTCCTGCCCGGCGGCCATAGGCGCCTGCCCGGTTGGAGCTCTCCAGAACTCCCTTAATTCTCTGAGATACAACCTGGCTGCCGGCCAGAAAAAGCTGGGGCTGTATGTTATGGGAAGTATCGCCCTGATGGGAACAATAGGGGGGAGGCTTCCCTGCGGCTGGTTGTGTCCTTTTGGGCTGCTGCAGGAGCTGGTTTATAAGATCCCGCTGCCAAAAATTCGGATTCCTGCTTTTTTGACCTATTTCCGGTACATAGTCCTGGTTTTTCTGGTCTGGCTTTTGCCTCTGCTGGTAATGGATGCCTCAGGACTGGGCTGGCCCTGGTTTTGCAAGTGGGTCTGTCCAGCGGGCACCCTTGAGGCCGGTCTGATTCTTTCGGGACTTGATCCAGGCATCAGAGCCCAGCTTGGTTATCTGTTTGCCTGGAAGCTGGGCCTGCTGGTTATATTTCTGGCATGGATGTCCGTTTCCATGAGGCCATTTTGTCGGACGGTCTGCCCTCTGGGGACGATGCTGGGCTTCTTTAATCGGGTCAGTGCCTTCAGAATGAAAGTCGACCTGGAGAGATGCATTGTCTGTGACGCCTGTCAGAAGATTTGTCCGGTAAGTATCAGGATATATGAGAATCCAGACAGTTCGCAGTGTATCAGATGCTTGAAATGTGAACAGGTCTGTCCGACCTCCTGCCTCTCTCATGGTTTCAGCCTTTCGGCAACAGGAGCGGGTCAGACAACAAGAATCCGGCCTTGAAAATCAAATGCGAAGAGGCAGTTAGAAATGGATGATATGAATCCGGCCGAAAAGACCTGCCTGATTGTTATGAGTACTGTTTTCAGAAGGATTCCCCGGCCTTAAAATAAATCCCATAGGTTCCGGGTCCAAAGGCCAGGTCCACCCGCAGGTTGGCGTTCTCTTTGGGGATGATCTTAAACCTTAAGCCGAAGCCAGCTGCGTATTTTAGGTTATCGAAGGATAGGTTTCGGAAACGGTCGGCCAGGCTGCCCATAGCCCCAAAAACAACTGCCCCCAGTCTTTTCCAGACCGGGAAGCGGTACTCGGCCTGAAAGGCTACCAGGTTCATATCCCGGAAACGGCCATTGTAAAAACCGCGGAGCAGGGAATCCCCTCCGAGGCGGGGCAGCCGGTAGAACGGAACATCACCGGTACTGGTTTCGGCCAGGGCCTGAATGGCCAGGACCTGATCATCGCCAACCCGATGGTAGTTACGCAGGTCGAGCTGGAAGCTCAAAAAGTCATAATCGCTCCCGAAGAAATGGTCGTTCCAGTTGATATTTGCCTGAAGGTAAAAGCCTTTGTTCGGATAGAAAATATTATCACGGTTATCATAGCTGGCCACCAGGCCCGGTCCGGACAGAAGCCCGCCACGGCTTCCAAGAACCAGGTCCTGATCCAGAAGCTTGCCCGGCTCGGTTTCAACTATCTTGGTGCTTTCCAGGCGATACTTCAAGCCGAGGTAGAGCGGGAGGTTCCGGCCCAGGCTGTGTTGCAGCCCAATTTCCATCAGAAACCTCTGCGGCGTATACACTTCTTCCATATCATCAGAGGTATCCGGGCCAATTCCCCAGAGTTTGGTCGGGAAACGTTCGGCCATGAAGTTTCCAGCCAGAAAGAATGAATTGTTGTTTAGGTATATTTCCGGTTTGATCTGAAGGGTAAACTGTTTCAACTGGGTATAGACGGCACCTATGAACATGGTGCTGGGGCGGGCCTGTTTGAAGATCAGGCCGAAACGATAGGTAACCAGGCCGCCCAGTCCAAAGGCCAGCCTAGTTTCAGGCGTATAATAAATTATGGGCAGGAGGGTCAGACCCATCCGGTCTGGCTCTGACTCTCTACTTATCACAATCTGTTGACCATCTTTCTTGACGACAGTCTGTTGAGGGAAAATAGCTGTCGTTAGAAATGCCAGAAAAAGACAGAGGAAGAGTAACCCTTTCTTTCCGGTCTTCCTTAGTCTTTTGTTATCAGCCGATATAAACATTTTCATTAGATATTAGGCCTAAATTGTTGACCTGTCAATATTTTTAGTCGCTTACGGTCAAATTTTTTCAAAAAAATGCCATTTATTGAATAATTTTGTCTTGACACCGGCTCTCGACTGAAAGTATTGTCATCTTGATGGCCAGGCTGATTAACAGATAAATTTTTTAATATGAAAATTAAATAAGGATAATCTTATGGGCAACAGAAAATCAAAAAGTCGCAGTGGCTCCAACATCAACTGCTTCTCTATGAGAAGGCGAGAATTTTTCAACAATTGCGGCCGCTGTGCCCTGCTGGCTGGCGGATGCCTCCTGGGTTCAGGCAGAAAATCAAGCGCCGCTCAGAACGTGGCCCTGCTTGACCTGTCTTCTTTGCCCATCAAAAAAGAGGTCCGGCTCAGGCTGCTCTTTGCCCTGCATCGTCCGGTCCAGGACCGCCCGGATTGGCCAAACCTCGGTTTTGACTTCAGGCCGGTCATGGAGCAATATGTGTCTATTCTGGAGAAGAATCTGCCAGAATTCTCGCTACTTGTTTCCACCGTCAGCAACCCTGAAGAGGCAACCGCCATTCTGGAGGCCGACCGGGAAAACCAAATTGATGGCTATGTGGTTTTCCAGATGAACTGCTGGAACCGCGTGGTTCAGCCCGCGGTAGAAACCGGGAAGCCTGTGCTCTATGTGGATTTCCAGTACGGCGGCAGTGGCGGTTTTCTGGTTTATTCTGCTGACCTGGCCCGTCAGAACCGGAAAAACTTTGGGTTTCTCTGTTCTTCCAACCCGAAACATCTGCTGGCCGCAGTCAGAGCCTTTAAGTTGATAAAGACCGGGCCGGGAGAGAAAACTTTTTCCGGTCTCATTGCTGATGTCAGGAAAAACTTGACTCCCAGCCCCGGTTATCTCAACTGCTACCCTGACCCTCTGGTCCTTCTCGCCCCCGAGGAAACCGTGTATCGTATGAAATATTCTCCCATTCTCTTGTTTCGAGACCAGAATGGAGGAGAGAACCTGGATATAGCGGGCATACCGGTTATAAACCTGCCTTTTTCTGAATTGAACACTGCCTGGGAAAAGGCGGATAGGGAAGAGGCTAAGTCTGTAGCCCGCGGCTGGTGGCGGCAGGCAGCCCTGGTTCAGAACGTAAAGTTTTCAGAACTGGTAAACTCGGCAGCCATGTACCTTGGTATGAAACAACTCCTGCAGCGGTACCAGGCCAGGGCTATCACCATAAATTGCCTGGGGGGATTCTACGGAGGCCATATCCATGCTTATCCCTGCCTGGGTTTTTATGAACTAAATAATCACGGACTGGTCGGAGCCTGTGAGGCCGACCTGAGGTCCACTGCCACCATGGTGGCTTTCGGGGTAATGACCGGTGGTCGCCCGGGATACATATCCGACCCCGTCCTGGATATGGCAGGCCGGCATATTATCTATGCTCACTGTGTGGCTTCCAGCCGGGTTTTCGGACCGAATGGCCCGGCCAATCCTTTTGAAATTCTGACTCATTCCGAAGACCGACAGGGAGCCTCGGTGCGCTCTATTTTGCCAGCCGGCTACTTGACCACCAGTCTGGAGATTGACCAGGGCCAAAGGGCCATTCTGGTTCATCAGGCTAAGGCCCTCGGCAATTCCTTTGATGATCGGGCCTGTCGGACCAAACTGGTAGCCGAGCCACTGGGCGATTTTGAAAAATTATTTACCCGTTGGGACCGGTGGGGCTGGCACCGGGTAACTTTTTATGGAGACCTAAAGAAAGCCGCTTATGATCTGGCTTCGGCCCTGGGCTACTCGGTGGAGGAAGAAGCCTGAGCCGAACCAGGGTTGGTTTTTTTATAAACCAACTAAATGTGGGAGACAATTGGTGGCTCCAAAAAAGGTCTGGGTTTCTTTGCTGAGGAATACTCAGGTTGAAGGGGCTGGTGAGAATTCTTCCTGATGTATGGAGCTGAAAGAATAATGGTCAATGTGGTTGACCTGGTCAAGGACCGGTCAGCGGCAGTTTATCTGCCGCCCCGGATTTTAGTTTATTTATCCTTTATATAAAGGAGAATTCAATGACCACCTATAGTCCGGATCAACTGGAGAAATTGATAAACAAATATCCCCGGGTCCGGCTCACCTGCCTGCCAACGCCGCTTTACCGCCTGGAAAACCTGTCGGGAGAGCTCGGTTTACGGGAAATGATGGTCAAACGGGACGACCTGACCGGTCTGGCTTTTGGCGGAAACAAATCTCGCAAGCTGGAATTCGTACTGGCCGATGCCCTCAGTCAGGGAGCCGACACCATTATTACCTGGGGCAGCCTGCAATCGAACTGGTGTCTTCAGACCGCAGCCGCGGCCCGCAGGTGCGGGCTGAAGTCCATCCTGGTCCTGTTTAAGACCTATGAACTGTCGACTCCAGACCAGGGCAACATCCTGATAGAAAAGCTGCTGGGTGCGGAGCTCAGGCTGGTGGAAACCGAGACCGGGGGTAAATCTCCTGACCAGGAACAGGCCTTCAGGCTACTCGAAGAAGTGGCCAGCGGCGAAAGAAAAAACGGCCGTAATCCCTATCTGGTTTCGGTCGGCGGTTCCATGACCGGGGGAAACATGGGAAAGCCTCTGGGTGCTCTGGCTTACCTAATGGAGATGATTGAAATAGCCAGGCAGACGGCCGGGTCAGGAGAACCGGATTATGTGATTGTGGCCACCGGTTCGGGCGGCACCCAGGCCGGGCTGGTGGTAGGAGCCAAGGCTCTGGGACTCAGTACCCGAATTGTCGGCATCTGCGTTTCTGACAGGAAAGAGGACTTTCTCCCTCGGGTTAAAAAAATTGCCGGGGAACTGGTTGAGACTCTGGGTTTAAGGATAAATATTGATGACCGAGACATTATTCTGTTTGACGATTATCTGGGCCAGGGCTATGGTCGGGTTACCCCGGAAATTTCAAAAATAATAAGCACAGTTCTTCAAAAAGAGGCCCTGGTCCTGGACCCAGTTTATACCGGCAAGGCTATGATCGGCCTGCTTGACCTCTCCCAGAAAGGTTATTTTTCGGCTTCAGACAGGATTGTCTTCGTCCACACCGGCGGAACCCCGGCCCTGTTTGCCTTTGCCGACCAGTTGCTCTCCTAACTGGCCCTAAAGTTATACCGTCGGAATCAATTAAAAGTCAGCGTGAGGTTGATTTCAGGTATTTTAGAAACTCGGAATTAGTGGTCAGTATCAGCCAGGTATTCTTAGCCAGGGTGCCGCGGTAGGTTTCCAGCGTTTTCAGAAACTGGTAGAATTCCGGGTCGAGGTTGTAGGCCTGGGCATAGATTTTCGTGGCTTCGGCCTCAGCCTGGCCTTTTATTTCCTGGGCCTTGCGGTAGGCTTCCGAGGTGATGATCTTCAGCTCGCGCTCTTTCTGGCCGCGGATTTCGGCGCTGCGGCCATCTCCTTCCGACCGGTACCTGGAGGCTATCCGTCGTCTTTCGGCTATCATCCGGTCAAAGACCTTTTTCTGAACTTCGTCCACGTAGTTTACTCTCTTTATCCTGACGTCTTTCAATTCGACTCCAAATTCAGGTGTAATCTTTGAGGCTCTTTCCAGAATCATTTCAGCTATCCGGCCCCGGCCCACCTGGATTTTGCCAATGACTTCCGAGTAGTCGAGCAGGGCCGATTCTTCGCTCAGGTTGAATTCGCGGTTGGTTGAGCGGACGATCTCAATCAGGTCATAACTGGCGATGACGTTTCTGGTCTCGCCGTCGACCACATCGTCCAGCCTGGAGTGGGCCCCTCGTTCATCCTTCACCCTCTGGTAAAAGACCAGGGGGTCGCTGATTCGCCAGCGGCAGTAGGTGTCGACCCAGATGTACTTCTTGTCCCGGGTGGGAATCTGGTTAGCATCCCCGTCCCACTCCAGCCACCTCTTCTCGAAATAGTTGGCCTTCTGGATAAAGGGCACCTTGAAATGCATTCCCGGTGAGGTGACTGCCGCTCCGATGGGTTCGCCAAACTGGGTGATGATAACCTGGTTGGTTTCGGAAACTATGTAGACTCCATCAATCAGAGCCAGCAGCACGATGACCACCATGATGGTTATGAGTATCTTCAGGGAAGATGGCTTCATTTTTTCACCTCCTCTCCCAGGTTCAGCAGGGGAATCAGGTTTTTCTGGACTTCATCAACTATTATCTTGCGGTCTATACCGGCCAGCACTTCGTTCAGCGTTTCCAGATAAAGCCTTTTCCTGGTAACAGCCGGGGCTTTGGAGTATTCCCGGTAGATGGAAATGAACCTGGCGGCATCTCCCCGGGCATTGTTGACGCGCTCGGCGGCATAGCCTTCTGCCCCCCTGATCATCTGCTCGGCCTCGCCCTGAGCCTTGGGTATTTCCTGGTTATATTCAGCCCAGGCCTCATTGATCTTCCTTTCTTTTTCTTGCAAGGCCTGATTAACTTCGTTGAAAGAAGGCTTAACCGGGTCGGGCGGATTGACATCCTGGAAAATAAGCTGGTTTATTTCCAGTCCGAGTTCATAGGTATCAACCAGTTTCTGCAGGGCGGTCATGGCCTCAGCCGCCAGGTTGGCCCGGCCAAAGGTAATGACTTCATCGACCGAGGCATCTCCCACCACCTGTCTGACCGTGGCTTCGGTCATGGCCCGGAAAGTCTGCACCGGGTCCCGCACTTTGAACAGGAACTTATACGGGTCCTTGATCTTGTACTGCACAATCCATTCGGCCACCACCACGTTCAGGTCTCCGGTTAACATCATCGATTCCTTCTGGGTCTCGTCGTTTACAAAATATTCGGATTTTACTCCTGGCCGGGCTGTGCGGTAGCCGAATTCCAGTTTGAGCTGGCGTTGCACCGGCACTCTGGTCAGCTTTTCAATTCCCAGCGGCAACCTGAAATGCAATCCCGGTTCGCTGGTCCTGACAAACCGGCCGAAGCGCAGGATGACCCCGATTTCCTCAGGTTTGATCTGGTAGATTGAGGTGGCCAGCAAGATGACCACCAGGAAGCCGGCAACTGCGTACTTCAGCCAGCGGCCGGGAATCTTCGGTAGGTCATAGCCGGACCAGCCAGTCTTAAATTCTCCTGGCATTGTCCCTCCTCTCGTTTAACTATCTTGTTTATTTTATTTCTGGCGATAAATTGAGCGGAAAAATTCTCTCAACTCTCCGGCCCTGGACACATGATAATTCAGGCCTTCCAGCGCGGGTTGATGAACTGCCTTCAAACCCTGTCCGGTCAGAATCAAGACCGACATTCCCTTAAAGCGACTCCGCAGCTTAAAAAAGGCAGCCAGAGTGGCCGCTGATTCCGGCTGGACGAACAGCCCCTGGCTTCTGGCCAGCTCCTTCTGGGCCTGAAGCATCTCTTCGTCCGTCACCGCCGTAAGCCAGCCATCATGGTCCCTGACCAGCTTGAGGACCAGGTTTCCGGCCGGAGGGTCGGCATTAGAGATGGAGTGAGCAATTGTCCCGGATGGTCTGATCGGGCTGACCGTCTTGTGTCCCTCTTCAAAAGCCTGGACAATGGGGGCACAGCCCGAGGCCTGGACCCCAACCATGACCGGAATCTTCTTGATGTATCCGGCCTGTTTCATTTCTAAGAAGCCTTTATAAAGCCCGATGAAATGTCCGCCTGAGCTAACCGGCACGTAAACGAAGTCGGGAACGCCGCCCAACTGCAGACAGAGTTCAAAGGCTGTAAGCTTATAGCCCTCCAGCCTCACCGGGTCAACCGAATTGGCAAAATAGATGCTGAACTCTTTACCCAGCTCATAGCTTTCTCGGAACAGCTGTCCGTAATCACCTTCGACTTCAATGATCAGGGGATTGAAGATGGCGGAGGAGGCCAGGGCCCCGGTTGAAGTGCCCTTCTTTACCAGCAGGACACAAGTAAGCCCGGCCCGGGCAGCATAGGCTGCCGTAGAGGAAGCCATGTTCCCGGTTGAAACCGTGCCGACAGCCGACCAGCCCAGCTCCAGTGCCTTTTGCACAACCAGGACCGAACCCCTGTCCTTGAAACTCAATGTGGGATTGACCGATTCCAGCTTGGCCAGGAGTCGGTGGCCATCTTCCAGGCTGCTCAGAGCCAGAAGGGGAGTCTGCCCCTCTCCCAGGCTCAATTCGGCCCGGACCTTTTTAAGGGGAAGGAAGGAGGCGAATTTTTCCAGCGTGATTCCTGCCTCTTGAGCAATTTGAGCCTTCCCGGAAATTGTTTTATTAAACAGCCCGGGTTGTTCACAGGTGGGGCAAAAAAACTCATTCGGCTGAAAATCAAATTCCAGTCCGCAAATCAGGCATTTCAGGCGGTCGTTCATCGAAGATTTTCTCTATGTCGGTAGTCTACCTGAAGGAGAAAGGCAAGTAAAGCCAGGTCTGTCGTTCACCGGGCAATCGGAGTTGCCTGAAGAACCCGATGCTGGATAATCAGGCTCGGCTAACTTAGCGGCGTTTGATTAAGACGGCCGATAGTCTTAAAATTAGGCCGCGGTGAAAAAGAAGGTCGAAGCCCCCGATATTTATTTTATGCGGCTGGCTCTGGCTGAGGCCAGAAAAGCAGCGGCCAGGGGAGAGGTGCCGGTAGGAGCAGTGCTGGTTAAAGAAGGGCGGGTTCTGGCCCGGGGTTACAATCGACCGTTAGCCAGTTCCGACCCCACTGCCCACGCTGAAATAGTAACCATCAGGAAAGCAGCCAGGAAGTCTGGCAACTACCGTTTGCCAGGTTCCACCCTGTATGTGACCGTCGAGCCGTGTCCCATGTGCCTGGGGGCCATAATTCAGGCCCGGGTCAGGAGGCTGGTTTATGGGGCTGAGGACCCCAAAGCGGGAGCAGTTGTTTCCCGGTTGAAATTCAACCTGAGTCAGGCCAATCACCGGCCGGAGATAGCTGGCGGTCTCTGCCAGGAAGAATGCGGGCAGCTGCTGAAAGATTTTTTTCGCCAGAAAAGAAGAGGCAAAATTCATCAGGCTGTTGAAAACCGGACGGCCTTAAAGTAAATTACAGGGAAGCGGAGAGGTGGCCGAGAGGTTGAAGGCGACGGTCTCGAAAACCGTTATTCCGGGTAATATCCGGAATCGCGGGTTCGAATCCCGCCCTCTCCGCCATGATTCAGATAAAATAAACAGGGGCTGGTGGCAGGATGCAAAAAGTAAACATCATTCTGGTCGGTTTCGGCCGGGTGGGCCGGGCCTTCTATGAGCTCTTAAAAGAAAAATACGATTATTGCCGGGAGCGGTACGGCTTATTCCTGGAACTGAGAGGAATAATAAGAAAGTCAGGAGCGGTTCTGCTGTCCGGGACCAGGAAAATGGTTTCTGAAGCCGAAGCAGGAAAGGAGAAGTCTGAATTATCCGGCTGGGTTCAGACCTTCAGCCTGGTTGACCTTCTTGAAGAATTCAAGTCAGGAGTCCTGGTCGATTGCACACCCTCAGACCTGAATACCGGGGAGCCAGGCTTTAGCCTGATGAAGACGGCTCTGTCGAGCGGCTGGCATGTGGTAACGGCCAGCAAAGGAGCCCTGGTGGTTCACCCCTCTGAACTGGCAGCTGAAGCCCGCCAGCACC
The DNA here is from genome assembly GCA_026414545.1 of Candidatus Saccharicenans sp. GTDB lineage: Bacteria > Acidobacteriota > Aminicenantia > Aminicenantales > Saccharicenantaceae > Saccharicenans. Next base: position 14,837 of record JAOAIU010000058.1, on the reverse strand, counting down.
AGGTGGCCCTGAAGGCCAGCGGAGCCACCGCCGCCGCCCTGCCGACACTGGACGTTGGACTGCATTCTCTGGCTGGAGCTGAAATCCTGGCCATAGAAGGCATCCTTAACGGTACCACTAATTACATCCTGACCAGGATGTCAGAAGGCCTGAGCTTCTCCCGGGCACTGATGGAGGCCAGCGAAAAGGGAATAGCTGAACCCAACCCGGTCCAGGACATCGAGGGCTGGGATACAGCGGCCAAGATGATTATCATTGCCAATCGGGTTCTGGGAACGGAAATCAAGCTGTCTGAGGCCAGGGTCAACGGTATTAACGGACTGACCGAAGAAATAATGGCCAAAGCGGCCCGGCTCGGCAAGACTATTAAACTTATTGGTCGCTGCAGCCGTGAGACTCCTGAAGCCCCCTGGAAGGTTGAGGTGGGACTGGCCCTGCTCAACCCCGACCATCCCCTGGCCGCGGTGGACGGAAGCAACAAAGGAATCATTTTTTACACTGATTGCATGGGTTATATAGTCCTGGCCGGAGGCAAGTCCGATCCCCGGGGAGCAGCCGCGGCTTTGATCAAGGATATTATCTCCATCTACTGGCGAGATTTTTAGAAGCTGGCTCAAGCGGGCCGCAATTGATTTAAGAAACTTATTCTGATAATCTAAGGAAGAATTTTAACCAGCGGAGAGGTGTCCGAGTGGTTTAAGGAGCACGCTTGGAAAGCGTGTGTAGGCCCAAAAGGTCTACCGCGGGTTCGAATCCCGCCCTCTCCGCCATAAATTTTAAAGGGAGTAATAACATGGATACCAAAGATTATATCGTTCTCGAAGATATGTACGGAGCCCATAACTACCATCCCCTGGACGTGGTCATCAACCGGGCTAAAGGAATCTGGATGTGGGATGTTGAAGGCAAAAAGTACCTGGATTTTCTGAGTGCTTATTCGGCCGTTAATCAGGGCCACTGCCATCCCCGGATCGTTAAGACACTCCAGAAGCAGGCTAAGAAATTGACCCTGACTTCCCGGGCTTTCAGGAATGACCAGTGGCCTCTGCTGGCCAAGGAACTATGCGACCTGACCGGTTTCAATAAAGTCCTGCCGATGAACTCCGGGGCCGAGGCCGTGGAAACAGCCATCAAGATCGCCAGGAAGTGGGCTTACCTGAAGAAGGGAGTGCCCCAGGACCAGGCCGAAATTATTGCCTGCGCCAATAATTTCCACGGGAGAACGGTCACCGTTATCAGCTTTTCTACCGAACCGCTTTACCGGCAGGATTTCGGACCCTTCACCCCGGGTTTTAAAGTTATTCCCTACGGCGACGAAGCGGCCCTGGAGTCAGCCATCACCCCCAATACCGCGGCCTTCCTGGTTGAACCCATTCAGGCTGAGGCCGGGATTCTGATTCCACCCGAAGGATTCCTGAAAAAAGCCTGGGAAATCTGCAAAAAAAATAATGTCCTGTTCATTGCCGACGAAATCCAGACCGGTCTGGGCCGGGTTGGACGGCTGTTTGCCTGCGAATATGAGGGAGTAAAACCTGACCTGCTGGTCATCGGCAAATCCCTGGGCGGAGGTTGTTATGCTATCTCGGCCGTTCTCTCAACCGATGAAATCATGGAAGTTATCAAGCCCGGTCAGCACGGTTCGACCTTCGGCGGCAACCCGCTGGCCTGCGCCGTGGCCCGGGAAGCCCTTAAAGTTATTCAGGAAGAAAATCTGATTCAGAACGCCGAGGAAAAAGGTGCTTATTTCCTGGAAAAATTGAAAACCATCAAGAGCCGAAAAATCAAGGAAGTCAGGGGTCGGGGACTGCTGATCGGCATCGAACTCCGGCCGGAAGCAGGTGGAGCTCGCCGTTATTGCGAAGAATTGATGAAGGAAGGCCTGCTCTGCAAAGAAACGCACGAACATGTCATCAGGTTTGCTCCTCCTCTAATAATTAGCAAAAGAGAACTGGATTGGGCCTTCAGAAGGATAAAGAGGGTATTCAAAAAGCTGGAAAAAAGTTGATATTGTTTAAAGTGTCCCCAAAAAAGGACGCCATGTAACCCGTTCCGGGACAGTCCAGTCTGGCCGAGGCCAGCTTAATAATCGGCATATTTCTTGCTAAATTAATAGCGGGAGGATGCGATGAAAAAGATAGGTTTTATCCTGACTTTGATCCTCATGTTTTCGAGCTGCATCATGTACGTTCCTTATGATGATTCCCGGGAGCCGGGAGTCAGAACCTATGAACCGCCATCGCCGGCTGCGGCTGCACCTGCCTACGGAGAAATTTCTATTACTTATATATACGAATATCTTGGTAACTATGGATACTGGGTTTATTACAACCCTTATGGGTATGTCTGGATTCCCAGAGGAGTTGGCCGGCACTGGCGACCGTACGCCCACGGGCGTTGGGTCTGGACCGATTACGGCTGGACCTGGGTCTCAAATCATCCGTGGGGCTGGATTCCCTTCCATTATGGCCGCTGGGGCTGGGACAACCGTCTGGGCTGGTTCTGGGTGCCTGATGTCATCTGGGCTCCGGCCTGGGTAATTTGGAGATTCGGCGACTTGTATATAGGCTGGGCCCCCTTGCCTCCCGGTGTGGATTTCGTCCCGGGTTTCGGTCTGAGGTGGGGAAGACGCGACCTGCCCGATCATTACTGGATATTCATTGAGGGGCGTCATTTCCACTCCAGGCAGCTGCAGGCCTGGATCCTGCCACCAGAACGAAACATGACTATTATCAATTTCACTGTGGTCAGAGATAGATATACTGTCAGGAATCGGGACCTGATTATCAACGATGCCCTTTCACCCCAGGAAATTGAAAGATTAACTCGCCGACCCGTGACCAGGGTAAGCGTTAGAGAGGTTAAGAAACCAGAGGAAGCTGGTGCAGGAATGGACGAGATAAGAATCTACCGGCCTCAGATTAAGCAGGAGCAAACCGCTCCCAAGACGGTGCTCAAGAAAGAAGAGGCCGAGCAGAAAATCAGCCCCGTTCAGGACATCCGGCCGGAAGAGGTCGAGGTCGTTCACCGTCAGGAAAACAGCCTGCTGGAGAGGACCCAGAAGCTCGAGCTGGAACGACTCAAAAGACAGGCTGAAGAAGAAGCCAAAAGCGCCCCGCCCCAGGAGAGACAGAGGAAAATAGCTGAAGGTCAGTCCAGGCTAGAAGAGCTGAGGAAAAGACACGAGCAGGAAAAGCAGGAATTGCAAAAAAGACAGGCCGAGGAGAAAAGGACCATCCGCAAAGAAGACCTGAAACGCAAAACGGATGAAGAGAAACGCTGAGCAGCCAGCGTTCAGGAGCTGGGGCCCGAACTTTTCCAGGAGAGGATGACGACCGAGGCTAAAATAAGAAAGCCTCCGGCCAGTGTCCTGAAGTCAGGTATCTCGCCCAGAAACAGGAAGCCAAAAAATATTCCATATACCGGCTCCAGAGAACTGATTAAACTGGACAGCCTGGCTTCAATGAAGCGCAGCCCCCAGATGAAAATGGTGTGAGCCCCGGCGGTACAGACCAGACCGAGAAAAAGAATAAGTCCGATGCTGTCGGCCTCGAGATGTTTTAGCTCGTGAGACTTTAAGAAAAGAGGAAGAAGGAAAAGCATGGCCACCGTATCCTGGTAGAAGGCCAGCACCAGGCTGGAATGTTGAGGTGATAGTACCCGGTTGACTACCGCCAGGAGGGCAAAGGACAGACCAGCCAGAATTCCCCAGACCACTCCCTGGAAAATTCGGTTGTCAAAGGTGTATTCAGGAACCATTAGAGCCACTCCCAGGAAACAGGCCAGAGCAAAAAACAGGTATGACTTTTTGAACCCTGTCCGCAAAATCAGGGGCTCCAGAAATACGGTGAATATGGGGAAAGTGGAATAGGATAACAAACCAACGGCCACCGTGGAGATTTGTACTGACTTAAAAAAAGCCGTCCAGTGAAAAGCCAGCAGAAATCCGGCGGCCAACAGAAGAAGCCTGGCCCGGCTGCCAGAAACTGCCAGTTTCGCTTTCTGGATGACAATGATCACCAGTAAGCCCAGACTGGCCAGAAAAACTCTAAGCCAGGTCAACTCGACCGGGCTGAGCGGAAGGGATTTACCGATGACTCCGGGAAAGCCAAAAAAAAGAACGGCCAGATGGACCAGCAGCAGACCATAATTCCTGGGTTTCATTTTCGGAATTTTTATACGTCATATCAGCAAAAATTGCCAGAGATTTTATCAGTTGCCCGGGGCTCTGTTTGAATTTCAGACCGGTTGTGGTAAGATAACGGCTGATCTCGTTGAACTCAAAAAACAATGTCATCCAGAGCTGAAGAAACTAGCAAGTCCGGCTATCTGGTTCTGGCCAGAAAATACCGGCCGCGCCAATTTGGCGAAGTGGTCGGTCAGGAAGCCGTGGTCAGAACCATTCAGAACGCCATTAAAGAAAACCGCATCGGCCATGCTTACCTGTTCTCGGGAATGAGAGGGGTGGGGAAGACCACTGTAGCCAGAATTCTGGCCAAGGCCCTGAACTGTGAGCAGGGTCCAGCTCCTGAACCCTGCAACCGATGCTCAATGTGCCAGGCCATCAACGAGGAATCACTTCTCGATTTCATAGAAATTGACGGAGCTTCTAACCGGGGCATAGAGGATGTCAAGGCCCTGAGGGATAGCATCCAGTATGAACCCATGCACAGCCGTTACCGGGTGATCATAATAGATGAAGTCCACCAGCTCAGTCGGGACGCTTTTAACGCACTGCTGAAGACCCTGGAAGAGCCACCCAGCAGGACAGTTTTTATATTTGCTACCACCGAGTTTCACAAAGTTCCCCGAACCATTGCTTCCCGCTGTCAGCATTTTGTTTTCAAGAGATTGTCCAACCAGCAGATAATGGACCATCTCCATTACATTTCCCGCCAGGAAAACATCACCATCAGCCCCTACAGCCTCAAGCTGATTGCCGGGGCCGCTGACGGTAGCCTGCGGGATGCCGAGACTCTTCTGGACATGGTGGTCTCTTTCAGCGGACCCCAGGTGCAGGACAGGGAGACCGAGGAAGTCCTGGGGGTCATCAATCGGAGTCTTTATGAAAACCTGGCCGGAGCCATTCTGACCGGGAGAAGCGAAGAAATCTTTCCTCTGGTTGAATCTCTGGTCTCAGCCGGAATCGACCTCAAGCATTTTTACGGCGGCCTGATTGAATACTTCCGCAATCTGCTGGTAGTCAAGGTTTCATCCAGGCCTTCAGAGCTGCTCCTTCTGTCTGAAGAAGAAATTCAGGATCTCCGGGAGAGGTCACGGGGATTTCAGCCTGAAGAACTTTTACGCTTCATCCTGATGTTACAGGAAGGCGAGTCCGGACTGCGCTATTCCTCCCAGCCGCGTCTCTTCCTGGAGGCCTGGTTGATAAAGCTCTGCTACCTTAAGCACCTCAAACCCCTGGAACAGGCTCTGGGTGAGCTATCCACCCCAAAGTCCGAGCCGGGGGGAAAAAAGCCAGTCGAGCCGGCATATTCTCTGGCGGCCTCTTCCGGCCGTCCGGGCCCGGAACACTCGGTCCGGTCCAACACCAGCGACCGCGCCAAGAATAACCTGAACCCGGCCAGAAAGAATGGTCTGTCTATCTTCAACCAGGAAAAGGCAGACGAACTCTATTTCCGGGTGATGCAAGAAAAACCGGCTCTGGCTCCCATCATAAAAATGGTTAGCCGGGTAGAGGTCAGCGGAGGCCAGCTGAGTTTGATTTATGCCCGTGACCGCAAACATTTTGCCGACCTGATCGAGCAAAACCTGCCATATCTTAACCGTGTCTGGAATGAAATTGGCGGGCAGGCTCTGGAATTGAAGCTGGAAGAAGCGGGAATCCCGACCGGACCGGCCAGTTCCAGTCGCCCGGTGCCCTCGGTCAAAGAAAAGTCAGAACAGAATCATAAGAATGCCGCCGGCGATGAAACCCGGGCCTTGCTTAACGACCCCAAAGCCCGGGCCCTGCTTAACACGCTCAAGGGCCAGGTGGTGGCCGTCAGGAAAAAAGCCGGGCCCGAAAAAACTTAGCCGGCCAATCCACGCAGGGGAAACGAGATGAAAAACTTAGCCGATTTACAAAAAATGATGAAAGCTGCTCAAGAAATGCAGGAAAGGCTGCAGAAAGAGCTGGCAGAAATGAGGGTTGAAGGGTCGAGCGGCGGAGGAATGGTAACCGTGGTGCTCGATGGTCAGAAAAACTGCCTGGATGTAAAACTGGACCCTGAGGTGGTCAACCGGGACGACGTGGAAATGCTTCAAGACCTGATCGTTTCAGCTTTCCGGGAAGCGGTGGCCAGGGTGGATTCCGAAGTTCAGTCCAAGATGTCCGGACTGGCCGGAGGCCTGAAGATTCCAGGCCTGTTCTGAGGGGCTGCCGATGTTTGAATACGCCAGACCTTTGCATGATCTGATCGAACAGCTGAGGAAGTTTCCTGGAGTCGGACTGAAGTCGGCCCAGCGCATGGCCTTTTATCTGATGGGGCTGCCGGCTGAAGAAGCGGCCGAGCTGGTCCGGGCCATAGTCGAGGTTAAGAACAAAATTTTTTATTGTTCTGTCTGCAATAATATCACCGATGTCGACCCCTGCCTGATCTGTACCGACCCCCGTCGCACCGAGGAACAGCTGTGCGTGGTGGAAGAACCATTCAACGTGGCTTCGATCGAAAAAACTGGAATTTTCAGCGGCCGCTACCATGTCCTTCTGGGTTCCCTGTCTCCGATTAAAGGTATCGGCCCGGATGAGCTCCGTCTGGAAAAGCTGGTAAAGCGCCTGCAGAGCGGCCAGTTCAGGGAAGTGATCATTGCCACCAATCCGACCGTTGAGGGCGAAGCTACGGCCTCGCTCATCTGCCAGGTTCTGAGAGAAATGCCGGTAAGGATCACCAGGCTGGCCATGGGCCTGCCGGTTGGAGCCGACCTCGACTTTGCCGACCAGCTGACAATTAAGAAGGCTCTGGAAGGCCGGACTGAACTGAAAGGGTAAAATTCAGTTCACTGTTAGATATTTTCCGGCATTCTGATATAATAATCTGTTTAATTTATTAAGGAGCGTTATGATGGCAAAAACATTCAAAGCAATCGACGGTAATACCGCGGCCACTCATGTGGCCTACGCTTATTCAGAAGTGGCTGCCATCTATCCGATTACTCCTTCTTCCACCATGGGCGAAATGGCCGACGAATGGTCAGCCCAGGGAAGAAAGAATATTTTCGGACAGAGGGTGGAGGTAGTGGAAATGCAGTCTGAAGCCGGTGCGGCCGGAGCTGTCCACGGCTCCTTGAGCGCCGGCTGCCTGACCACCACCTTTACCGCTTCTCAGGGGCTGATGCTGATGCTGCCCAACATGCACAAGATTGCCGGTGAGCTGCTGCCGACAGTCTTTCATGTCTCAGCCCGTTCTCTGGCCTGCCAGTCTCTCTCCATCTTCGGCGACCATTCTGACGTCATGGCCGCCCGCAACACCGGCTTTGCTCTGATGTGTTCGGGCTCAGTTCAGGAAATCATGGACCTGGCCATAGTCTGTCACCTGGCCAGCCTCAAGAGCAAGGTGCCTTTTCTGCATTTCTTCGACGGTTTTCGCACTTCCAGCGAGGTTCAGAAAATTGAAGTTGTGCCTTACGAGACCCTGGCCGAACTGTTTGAGCCTAAGTATCTTGAAGACTTCAGGAAGAGAGCACTGAACCCGGAAAAGCCGATGATGAAGGTTGGAGCCCAGAACCCGGATGTTTATTTTCAGGGCCGGGAAACCGTTAACAAATACTACGCCGCCACTCCGGCCATCGTCCAGGAATACATGGACAAGGTGGCCAGGGTTACCGGCCGTCAGTACCATCTTTTTGATTACTTCGGTGCCCCCGATGCCGACCGGGTGATTGTCATCATGGGTTCGGGGGCTGAAACTGTCGAAGAAACCATCGATTACCTCAATAAACACGGCTACCGGGTAGGGCTGGTTAAGGTTCGCCTCTACCGTCCCTTCTCGGCCGAAGCTTTCCGGGCAATCATTCCCCAGACCGTCAAGAAAATAGCGGTACTGGACCGGACCAAGGAACCCGGGGCCATCGGCGAACCGCTCTACCTGGACGTGGTGACGGCCCTCTGCGGGCGTGATATCAAGATTATCGGCGGACGCTATGGATTGTCTTCTAAAGAATTCACCCCGGCCATGGTTAAAGCCGTTTATGACCATCTCGACGGTCCCTGTTTTCACGGCTTCACCGTGGGCATCGAGGATGATGTAACTGGAACCTCCTTAAAAGTGGGCGAGGTTCTGGAAACCGAACCGGCCGGAACCGTTCGCTGCAAGTTCTGGGGCTATGGTTCTGACGGGACCGTGGGAGCCAACAAAAACTCTATCACCATCATTGGTGATAATACCGACCTCTATGCCCAGGGTTACTTCGAGTATGATTCCAAGAAATCCGGTGGGGTGACCATATCCCACCTCAGGTTCGGAAAGCACCCGATAAAATCTGAGTACCTGTTGAATACAGTCGATTTCGTTGCCCTGCACAAGCCGGCCTACATCGGCCGTTATGATGTGCTTGAAGGTTTGAGGGAAGGAGGCACCTTCCTGTTGAACTCCCCCTGGAAAAAAGAGGAAGTCTTTGAGCACCTGACCGAGGATATGCAGCAGACTATCATTCAGAAGAAGATCAAGGTTTACAACATCGACGCCTTCAGGATTGCCAGCGAGGTCGGCCTTAAGAACAGAATCAACACCATCATGCAGGTCTGTTTCTTTAAGATTTCTGGTGTTCTGCCCGAACAAGAGGCCATCGACCTGATCAAGAAGGCCATCTACAAGACCTACCACAAGAAGGGCGAAGATGTGGTCAAAATGAATATGGCTGCTGTGGATAGAGCCCTGGAGGCCCTGGAAGAGGTTCCGGTTCCGGATAGAATCACCAAGTCAGCTCCGGTACCCAAGTTAATTCCTGAGGAGGCCAGCGATTTTGCCCGCAATGTTATCGAACCCATCATGCACTTCAAGGGCAATACCATTCCGGTCTCCAAGATGCCCGACGACGGCCGCATCCCGACCGACACGGCCAAGCTGGAAAAAAGAGGCATTGCTGAACTGGTACCACGCTGGCTGCCGGACAACTGCATCCAGTGCAATCAGTGTGCTTTGGTCTGCCCCCACGCCGCGGTCAGGGCCAAACAGATTCTGCCAGCCGACCTGAAGGAGGCCCCTGCCGGGTTTAACACCCTGGTTTCCAATACCAAGAATGATAAGAACCTCAGATACCGCCTCCAGGTTTACATCGAAGACTGTGTCGGCTGCGGTGTCTGTGTGGAAACCTGCCCAGCCAAGGAGAAAGCTCTGGTCATGGTTCCGATTGAAGAAGAAAGAGCCGCCGGCCAGAACATTAACGAAAAATTCTTCGAAAGTCTCCCCGATAGCCATATGGACGGCGTTAAGATTGATACCATCAAGGGCTCGCAGTTCCTGACTCCGCTTTTTGAATTCAGCGGGGCCTGTGCCGGCTGCGGTGAAACGCCTTACATTAAACTGGCCACCCAGTTGTTCGGCGACCGAATGATTATCGCCAATGCCACCGGTTGTTCTTCCATCTACGGCGGAACCTTCCCGGTTTCCCCATACGCCAAAAATAAAGAAGGGAAAGGTCCTGCCTGGGCCAACTCTTTATTTGAGGATAATGCTGAATACGGTTTTGGCATGCGATTGGCAGTTGACACCATAAGAAGACAGCTCTGGACCAGCCTGAACGCAGTCATTGAAGCCGGGACGCTGCCCGAGCTGGTTGAGGCCTTGCAGAAGATGAAAGAGCTGTGGAACGATAAGGGCGACCAGGCCAAAGCCACCGCTCGCAGGATTCAGGATCTGCTGCCCAAAGCCCTGGCCAGAAATGACGCAGCTAAACCCTACCTGACCACTTTGGCCGCGTTGCAGGATTATTTTGTCGACAAGAGCATCTGGTGCATAGGTGGTGATGGCTGGGCTTATGATATCGGTTTTGGCGGTCTGGACCACGTGGTGGCCATGAACCGCAATGTCAACCTGCTGGTCCTGGATACCGAAGTTTATTCCAACACCGGCGGCCAGGCTTCTAAGTCCACGCCCACCGGTTCCCGGGCCAAGTTCGCCTCGTCCGGAAAAAAGACCGTCAAAAAGGACCTGGGCCGAATGGCCATGAGTTATGGCTATGTTTACGTGGCCTCGGTGGCCATGGGAGCTAACATGAATCAGTGCCTTAAGGCTTTCCTTGAAGCCGAAGCCTATGACGGCCCGTCGCTCATCATTGCCTATTCTCCCTGCATAAACCATGGAATCGATATGAGCAAATCCATCCAGGAAGAGAAGCTGGCTGTGGACTCCGGTTACTGGATACTCTATCGCTATAATCCGATGCTGGCCAGAGAGGGCAAGAACCCGTTCATTCTTGATTCCAAGGAACCGAAAATGGAATACGAAGCTTTCCTGAAGAATGAGATACGTTACCGGTCGGTACTCCAGGATTACCCCGATATTGCCCGCGAACTATTTGCCCAGGCCGCTCAGGAAGCCAAGAAGAGGTTCGAATATTACAAGAAGCTGGCCGAGGGCTGATCAGTCCCTGACGATCAACACCTCAAAGGCTCGCTCCGAAGTAAAAGTTGCCCTGACCAGCTCGATGAGCTGGTCAGGGCTTATTTTTTCCAATCGCTCCAGAAAGCTGTTATAAAAGTCCACGGTCAGGTTTCCGGCCAATACCAGCGACAGAAATCCCAGGCGATTATCACGCGAAAAGGATTCGCGGCGGTAGCAATTTATGGCCATGACCTTGCCCCGGGCCACCGCTTCCGGCTCAAGACCCTGCTGGCCAAGGCGTGAGAAAGTTTGCTTTAACATGTCAAGAGAAGAGGCAGCCAGTTCTTTTTCCGATTCCAGATAGCAGATAAACAGGATTTTTCCGCCCAGGATTTCCAGCCGGCTGCTCAGGTTATAGGCCAGTCCGCTCTCCTGCCTGAGCTTCCAGATCAAGGAACCAGGTCCTTCACCGATTATCTTGTCAAGCAAATAGGCAGCCGGATAGGTCTCAGCCAGCTCCCCGGGGAGAAGGTAGCCAAGAGCTACGGCTGCCCCCGGGGGGCCCTGGTAATGGTTGCAACTTCCGGCTGGAGTTTTTTCTGGCGGCCCATCCGCCACTAGAAATTTTTTCCCGGCCCGGGGAATTTCATTCTTGACCCAGCCCAGGTGCCTGGCCAGAATTTCTTGGAGTGCCTTTTTTTCTAGGTCAGTAATGACCAGCAGGCTAAGAGAGCCGCTGTTCATGATCGCTTCATAAAATTGGCTGATGTCCTTTCTGGAGACCGATTTGAGGTCGGATTCCTGCCCGTAAAGCGACTGGCCATAGGGGCTCCCGGGAAATATCTGGCGGCGCAGGCAGAGTAAAGCTGAATCTACCAGTCGGCAGGCTTCCTGTCCAGCTTCCAGTTTCAGGAGGCTCCGAACCCGGTCTATTCGCGGACCTGAGAAAAGAGGATTCTTGAGACCGGCAGCTACTATTCCCAACGTTTTATCGAAATGGCTGGTAGGTCCTTCAAACTGGATGATAGAAAAATCAGGCCGACTGCCAGCCGAAAGATTTATCCCCGAAGCCAGAAGCTCGGCCAGTCTGTCTTCATCGCTTACTTCAGCCATCAACCTGGCTGTCAGATAGGCCAGGCCGGCCTGTCCGGTCTTTTCCAGAGATTGCCCGCCGCAAAAATGGAAAACGACGGAGGTTACTCTGGCTTCCGGTTGAAACTGATAATAAACCTTCAAGCCGTTTTCCAGGCTGAAGACCTCAAAGGTTAAGGGCTGGGCCGGCAACGGGTGCGGTCTGGCCAGGCCAGCCAGGGTTAAAACCAGAAACATCTGGAGGACATTAAAGCCATACTTTTTCATTGTTTTTCCGGCTTTATCACCACCCAGACAGGCCGGGACCGGGTCAGGTATTTACGAGCTGTTTGCCTGAGATGGGATGAATCAAGGCGGGAGATAGCCTCAAGATAATTTCCTGGTTGTCGGCCGTCCCGAAGCAGCAGATGCTTGGCCAACGACAGGGCCAGAACCGACGGGCTTTCAGTCATCTTTTCAGACAACCATTGGAACCGGTTTTTCCCTCCCTGAAGAAAATCAAACACCAGGAATTGCTGATCTGGAAGGTAATCCTGGAGGGAATAGTTCATTTCAGCCAGGCGAGGAAGGAAGTTCTGAAGCAGACGCTTTACCGAAGGTACCCGGTCCTCCCTGGAGGTCACCAATATAAAAATCAGTCCAGTCTGTTCATGGTTGAAATAATGAAATCGGGCTGTATAGATGAGGTCGGATTGACCTGAAAAGGCCTGATAAATCAGGGGGCTTAAGCCCTGGCCGGCCAGCTCGCTGAGCATATCCATGGGCAGGCGGTCTGGATGGTTGTATCCAGGCGCCGGCAACCCGGCCAGTATGTAGGTATCAGAGACCTTCATTCTCAACTCAAACTGCGGACCCGAGGCCGGAAATTGTGGAGGCAGGGGAGGCCGCTCCGACCGGCCACCGCCACCCTTAAGGTCCAGAAAAATGGGCTTGATGGTTTCTCTTAATTTCTCAGGCTCAACGGCCCCAACCACCACCAGGGCGGCATTGTCGGGGTGGAAAAATTTCTGATGCAGGTTCTTAAGCCCTGTCAGGTCAGCTCGTCTGACCACCTCCTCTTTTCCATAAACCGGAAGGGCATAACCGCTTTCCGGGAAAGCCAGTTCATAGATTCTGGCCAGCCCAACTTTTTCTGGCTGGCGCGAGTTATCGGCCAGTTCTCTTAGCAACACAGATTTCTCCTGGGCTAGGGCCTCTTCGGTCAGGTTAAAAGAAAAAATAACATCCTTGAGCAGGCCCAGGCCCAGTTCCAGGCAGTCTGCGGGCAGACTGATTTCAAAAAACATCATGTCCTGTTCGGTTCGAGCATTATAATAGAGTCCGTGCTGACTGATTGTCCGGAAAAGGCGGTTATCAGCCACAAGGTGCGATTGCCGGAAAAGCAGGCAATGCTCCAGCAGATGGAGCAGGCCGCTGGTCTCGGGGGTTTCATCGGCGCTCCCGACCTTTACCGCCAGGACCATAGTCACCAGAGGAGACCCGGCATAGGGGAGCAAATAGACGGTCAGGCCATTATCCAGCCTGAACTCAGTTTCACTTTGCCTGTCTGCTTGGACAATTAACTTCAGGGCTGGCCCGGGAATTACCAGAATGACCAGCCAGGCCAGAAAGAAGAAACAGCCGGCTACTGCCGTCCTCTTCGAAATCGAAATATTCTGCCTCCCGAAGAAAATATACGAGTTATGGGTCAATTAATCAACATCTATTTTCGGGCCCGGGCTCAGATGTGATAGAATTGAAACATGAACGCCAAAGAAAGAAAATACCGGATTCTGGTGGTCGATGATGAGGACAATATCCGCAAGACTCTGAAGATGATTCTAGAATACGAAGGCTATGTCTTCTTCGAAGCCGCGGACAGCGTAAAGGCCAGGGAGGTTATCGAGAGCCATCCTGAAATTGACCTTATCCTGCTGGACATCAGGTTGCCCGATACTGACGGCCTGAGCTTGCTGGCCGAGGTCAGGAAAAAACCGCTGGCTCCCGAGGTTATCATGATTTCCGGTCATGGAACGATTACCATGGCTGTGGAGGCCACTAAGCTGGGTGCCTTTGATTTCCTGGAAAAGCCGCTGCACCGGGAGCGGGTCTTGCTCTCTGTTCGCAATGCTCTGGAAGCCAGGAGATTGAAGTCGACGGTCCAGGATATAAAGAAAAGAACAGAAAAAAAATACCGGATTATCGGTCAACACCCGCTGATGCTCGCTCTCTGGCAGGAAATCCAAAAAATCGCCCCGACCAACGCCACCGTCCTCATCCAGGGTGAAAGCGGTACAGGAAAGGAGCTGGTGGCCAGAGCTATCCACGACCACAGCCCGCGGGCTAATGAGAATTTCGTCCAGGTCAATTGCGCGGCCATTCCAGAGGAACTGATTGAAAGCGAGTTGTTCGGCCACGAGAAAGGTGCTTTTACCGGTGCTACCGAGCGCAAACCCGGCAAATTTGAACTGGCTGACGGGGGGACCATCTTTCTGGATGAAATAGGGGACATGAGCCTGAAAACCCAGTCCAAGGTGCTCCGGGTTCTGGAGGAAGGTGAGGTTCAGAGGGTTGGCTCCAGCAAGATTATCAAGGTGGACGTCAGGATAATCGCCGCCACCAACAAAGACCTCAAAAAAGAGATGAAGGAGGGCCGCTTCCGCGACGACCTCTATTTCCGACTGAACGTTGTCCCGATTTACGTTCCACCGCTCAGGGAGAGGAGGGAAGATATCCCCCTTCTGGTTGATTATTTCTGCGCCGTCTATTCAGAAGAAAATAATTTTCGCCCTAAGAAATTCTCGGCCGAGGCCCTGGAAATCATGATGAAGTATCCCTGGAAGGGAAATGTCCGGGAGCTGAGGAACCTGGTGGAAAGACTGATCATTCTGTCCGATAGGGAAATTATCAGGCCTGAAGACCTGCCCGACTACTTGTGGCAGGATAGAGAGCTCTTGCTGCCAGACCTGCGCCGGGTAAAAACCCTGAAGGATTTCCGGGAGGAAGCAGAAAAGAACTTCATCCTGTTCAAGTTGAAAAGCAATAACTGGAATGTCTCCAGAACCGCCAGGGAAATTGATACCCCCCGCAGCAACCTCTACAAAAAACTGGAGCAATATGGTATAAAATTAAAGGCTGGAGCAGGCGAGGCGGTCGCTTCTTCTTCCGAAGAGGAAGAAGGGGAGGAAAGTCCGAACTCCACAGGGCAGGATGGTCGCTAACCGCGAC
>JAOAIU010000006.1 GCA_026414545.1 Candidatus Saccharicenans sp. | reverse complement strand
CAGACAGGCCGGCTTCAGGGACTGGAAACGCATAGAGCAGGAAACAGAATTTGAAAAAATCAGGGACAACCCGGCCATCAGGGAATTTTTGAAGTAAGTCCTGCAACCTTTTATCCTGGCTCCGGTTTTTTAAGAAGGAGGGCGTTTGCTTCTTCCTGAGCCTGACAGGTTTTCTTGACAGTCACCGCCCCTTGGTTTAGCATTTAGTTGCTGTTCGGGCCAGCCAGATGAAAAGACCTAAATTTTACGGGGAAAAAGAAATGATAAGAAAAACCGGATGGATTCTGATTATTCTGATGACAATAACTGCTGCCCTTTCCGCCGAGCAGAAGCAATCGGATATCATCAAAAGCCTGAACCCCAAGTACCAGGACTGGCTGAAGCTGGTCAATTACATAATCCTGCCCCAGGAAAAAGAAGTCTTTCTGAAACTCAGCAACGACCGGGAAAGGGACCTGTTCATCGAAACCTTCTGGAAGATGAGGGACCCGACTCCGGGTACCCCCGAAAACGAGTACAAGGAAGAAATAATCAAGAGATTTAATTATGTGAACAAGACCTTCAGGCGGGGCTCCACCCGCGAGGGCTGGCAGACGGACATGGGCAAGATCTACATGATTCTCGGTGCCCCGGAGAGCATAGAAAGGTTCGAGGGTGTTAACGGCATAGTCCCCTGCCAGGCCTGGACCTACCACGGCGACCCTGAAAAGGGACTACCCCCGGTCTTCATATTTATCTTTTTCCAGAGGCATGGCAGCATTGAATACAAGCTCTACGACCCGTTGATAGACGGCCCGGCCAGCCTCCTCCAGGATAAGCGCGGCCTGGATGGCCTCACCTATGAAGAACTTTACGAGAAAATCCAGGAAATTGCCCCCACCCTGGCTAACACCGCCATCTCGCTGATTCCAGGAGAATTTACCTACGATTATTCCCCTTCACCCCGTTTCAACCTGATTCTGGCCGATATCCTGAACTCGCCCAAAAAAGACGTCAATCCATCCTACGCTACTCACTTCTTGAACTACAAGGGAGTAGTTTCCACCGAATACCTGACCAATTTTGTAGACTCCGAAACCCTGGTGGAAGTCATTCCCGACCCGGCCACCGGTCTTAACTTTGTTCATTTTTCGGTGGCTCCCAAGAGCGTTTCGGTGGATTACTATGAACCCAGAAGCCAGTACTACGTCCCCTTCCAGATGGATGTCAGCCTCAGGTCTAAAGACAAAATAGTTTTCCAGTACAACCGCAATATATCCTATTACTTTTCCGAAAACGACCTGCCCCGCATCAAGGGCAACGGGCTGGCCCTCGAGGACTCTTTCCCGGTAGCCGAAGGTTCTTACCAGCTAACGGTCCTGCTGCGAAACCCGGTATCCAAGGAATTTACCATCCTGGAGAGACAGATTGAAGTGCCTGAAACCGGAAACCAGCCCCGCCTGGCCAATCCGCTTCTCGGCTACCGGACCGAAAAATTCGCTCGGAACCAGCACCTGCCATTCAAGATCGATGAAACCAAGGTCCTAGTGGACCCGAAGAATACCATCTCCTCCTCCGATGTCCTGGCCGTCAGCTTTAACGTACTCAACCTGACCGAAAGCCTGCGCCAGAACGGCAAGATCAGGCTGGAAATCAGGGGCCTGGGTCAGAACAACCAGCTGACCAGAACCATAGATATCAACCTCAACGAAAAGGAGTTCAGCCGGGTCAGCAATTATGTGAGGGAAATCCCGGTTCGGGACTTTATCCCTGACTATTACGAATTGAACCTGAGCCTGCTGGACGGGACTGGTAACCTCCTCGACCAGAAAAAGGGTACCTTCATCATGTCGCCAGAAAAGACCATCGGGCACCCGATAGTCCAGGCCAAGAGTTTCAACCTGGGCAACCTTTTCTACTACCATTACCTGCTGGCCGGCCAGTACGACAAGCTGGAACAGACGGAAAAAGCCGCTTACTACTATGAACAGGCCTTCCGGCAGAACCCACAGTTCAAAGAAGGTCTCAAAGAATACTGCCAGTTTCTAATCAAGGTCGGTCAACCCGACCGGGTGCTGGAAATGGCCGAAGGGCTGAAAGCCGACGACAACCAGGCCTTTGATTACCACCTGTTACGGGGACTGGCCCTGATGGGCAAAAAGGACCTAGCCGCGGCCCTGGACGAGCTGTTGAAAGCTATTACCATCTATGACAGCGATACCAGGGCCCTGAACGCTCTGGGACGGGTCTATATCCAGACCGGCCAGAAAGAGAAAGCCCGGCAGCCGCTGGAGGCTTCGCTGCGGCTAAACCCGGAACAGCCGGAAATCAGGAAACTGCTCTCTGAACTGGATAAAAAGTAACTAAAATAACCTCTTCTGCTCATGGGCAAATTCAGAAGGTAGTTGCTCTGCCGGGCAGGTGGAAATTGCGGACAGTCATATCAGGAAGTGAGAATGTCTGGTCTTCCGCACTTCCGTCGGCCGGACTGGCCATCGCTTCGGCTTGACAACCGCCCTCTTGCTCAAGGCCCTACTGCCCCGGGCAGCCAGGAATTAGCGGCCAACGGAAAGAATCCAGCCTGCCAGGTCGTTAATAACTTCTTCTGAAACGTTTCCGGCCCGGTACAGGTACTCATCCGGGGTGCTCAACCCCTGGCCCTCCATAAACAGATGATTGCAGAAAGGGTAGAGCTTAAAAGTTACATTCTTCTTCCCTTCCAGCGCTTTTTTCCAGGCGTTGAAATCCGCTTCGGTAACCTGGTAGTCCCGCCTGCCCTGAAGGATAAACATGGGCCTGTCAATTTTTCTGGCTTCTTCAGCCGGACGATAGTCTCTGATATCAAGCCAGTATGACGGGGCGGCCCCGATCAGGATCTCGGTGGAATTTTTATCAGCTTCAGTTAAGGATTTTATCCTGGCCACTATTTTTTCCAGCTCCTGGAGTTTTTTCCTGCTTTCTTCGGTAGCCGGTCCCTGAAGAGCCAGCAGGTACCTGGTCTGTTCCAGGATCGTATCCTCCATCGGCCTGGTCAGGCCGGCCATTATGATGAAACCGGCCGCGCTTTCGGCCTTCAGGGCAATCCGGGGAATGAGCATGCCGCCCAGGCTATGGCCCAGGATAAAAATTCTGCCCGGGTCAATACCTGTTGTCTGCCGCAATAGTTCCACGGCCGAGAGGGCATCGTCCACCGTTTCATCGTTAACGGTAAAGGAACTAAGAATCTTTTTATCAGTGCTCAGTTTTTGACCATAGACGCGGGTCCGCTTGTCGTACCTCAATACCGCAATGCCTTTTGAGGCCAGCCCCCAGGCCAGGTCGCGGAAGGGCTTATTGGGACCTATGGTTTCATCGCGGTCGTTGGGTCCAGAACCATGGACCAGGACTACCGCTGGAAATGGCCCGGAGCCCCGGGGCCGGCTCAAGGTGCCGGGCAGCACCCAGTCCCCCGTTTTTACCTGAATTTCTTGCTCCTGAAACAGTTCCCGCCGGGCATAGGTTGGTTGGGGGCTCTCTTTAACTTCAAGGTGGGGGACAAAACTGAAACCGGCAATTTCGGCCTGCCGGTTGAAAACTACCCTCATGTCCAGCGTCTGCTTTTCAAAAACACAGGCCAGATAAACAAAATCATAAGGGCCCTGGGATTCGAACCTTGACCCTTTAATCTCCTTCAGAGTTCCAACCTGGGCCTGGAGCCCTTCCCAGATATTTTTCAAGGTTGCCGGGGTAGCCTGGGTTTTCATGGTCGGGTCGAAATGCTCGCCAGCCGCCTCGTAGTTTCCCTGGCGGAGGTTATCCACCAGGGCCCTGGCCCTTGTTTCCAGTTTATTCAGGTCAGGTTTTTCCTGGCCAAAAAGCTGGCCGCCGCAGATGAATAGAATGGTAAAAATAAGAAGCCCGATGACCTCTCTTCTGCTTGTTCTGTTCTTTAAGGATTTTAACATCTGCTGTATTAAGCTCCTTTTAATAGCGGTCCTGACCCCTGGAACAGGCTCTAAGGTTCCGGCTGCTTCTAACCGCTTCTCTTATGGGGAAAAACGGCCTTCCACTTCCAGCCGACCTGTGCCGTCTCCCCGGCCCATTCGCCGGGGCCAGCCATTCTTATGTTAAGGCTCAAAGCTTATTTTTTCAAATGAAGAAACTCAATTCAGGGCTGGTGGTGATAACTGCTTCTTTTCCCGGATAGAAACTATCCGTGGACTGCCACCTGAAAACAAGAATCCCTGCCCCCGGGTTTAACCGCAGGGCAGGGATTCGATTCGGTTTCAATACTTACGGCTGATTGCGCCTTTTTCCTGCTTAGAACCGGTAGTTTAAGCCCACCGCCGCATCCAGGGTGGTCCTGTTATAAGTGACCTGGTAAGCGGGGAAAGGATAGACGGAATCCTGCTTGTTGAATTTCTTGTAGAAAACATAAAGGACACCCAGTTCCAGGTTCAGTCTGTTGGTCAGATTCAGTTTCAAACCGCCGCCCACCGAATCGCTGGTAAGCTCATGATTAATATCGTCCTGGTAGTCCGGAGCCAGGTCAAACTGGGTTCTCAGATATCCTGCACTCAGAGTGACCAGTCGGTTCAGGTCATATTCCAGCCCGGCACCGAGCTCATAGGTATTCTTGTTGACCAGGCCCTCGGCCCCGTCCCAGTTGGCATTCTTATCAAAATAGTAACTGAAAGATAAGAAGCTACGGAAAGAAGGTGTAAAAGCATAGCGCAACCCGGCAGACAGGATGGCCGGAATGTCGTTTCTGAACTTTTCACCATCCGGGAACATGCCGGTATCGTCAACCGTGGTCTTGTTGGTCAGTTCCAGCTTGGTGTTGAACTCATACTTCAGGCTGAAGGCAAAGGAATCGCTGGGGGTGAAGCACAGGCTCAGGATGGGGGTGAATCCGGTACCTGTCTGCTTGACGTCAACTTCTTTGTCAGCAACCATGGCCGCATAACCGGGCTGGCCGATGGAGGTGAAGAAAGCATAGGCGGAAACCCAGTTGCCATTGGGATTTATCATCACATTGGTGATAGACCCTTCATACTTGTTGGCGGCCCTAATCAGGCGGGCGCCAACTCCAAGGGCCAGGCTGGGGCTAACCGCATAGGAAAAATTTAACTGGTAGCCCATGAACACTGATTCTCCCTTGAAGGCAATGTCCACATCGTATCCGGTGGTCGGCACACCCATGTTGGTCAGGAGCACGGGCAGGGTGGAAAATGGGATCTCAAAGGAAGGTAATCCTGTCTTGAAATCGGCCGTTCCACCCCCGGCATTGGGACCCACCCCGAAAGAAACGGCCAGGTTACCCTTCTTATAGACCGCGTACAGGTTGGGGAAAAAGGGCACCCGAACCTCGCCCAGGTAATCGTGACCGTTGAGCAGCGGGAAGCCGTTGTTAATCTTCTTGTCCTGAGTGATGATCTGGTTGTGCAGCGACAGGTGGAAACCGTCGGACAGCTTGACCAGTCCGGCCGGGTTGTAATAGACGGCGTCAACATCAAGGGAAGCATTGCGAGACAGGAGCCGGATGAAGGTAGCACTCTGGTTGTTGTTGGTCAGGATGCCAGCCGCGGCGCTGGCCGCCAGAAGAGCCATGATGCCCAGAAAACACACTGTTTTCCTCATTTTTGACCTCCTTTGGAATGTGCTGATTATTATCCAAATTCCAAAGTAAAAATCAACTATTTTATTATCGGCAACCTTCAGGCAACATCCCTTTGTTATATAGGAATTGCCTGCCCTTCTGATTTTTATAGTCCCAAGGCTAATTTCTGTGGAGCAGCTTCTGCCAGCACTTTTTTTGTTTCTGATGCTCTCTGGAAATTGGGGCCATTAGTTAAATAGCCAAACTTTCTTTCCAGCCGTTAATTCTCAACCCCAAATTCCAAGTATGGAAAAGTGACGTTCTTTAAACCAAGAGATAAAATCAAGTTTAAATCTACGGTCGGCAACAGCCGCGGCAGTAACCAGACAACAAATAGTGGGTGAAAATAAGCTATCCCCTGCCGCCCGGCAAATCATCCCTTGACACCGTTCGAGTTAAAGAATAACTTAGAATCAGAGCGGGAGGCTGAAACAGGATTAACGGGAGGGGATAAGTCTTGCCTTTTTGGACTCTATTTTTCAGGGCGACCGGGTTCCCCGGCCCGGGGCTGGAATTTGTTTACGGCCTGCCGAATTCCTTGTATTTTTATCGGAATAGTAGGATAATGGAAGGACCATGATGACGGATAGAGATGTTCAACCGTCAGCCGGAGAACTCAAACCTGACGTTCTCTTCCGGTTGACTTTGAACCCAAGGTTAACCAAAAAGGAGGTCTGACATGTCTGATTTTAATCCCGACGTCACTCTGGACAACAGCGGACTGGCCTGCCCCATGCCCATCATCAAGACCAAGAAGGCCATCGACGGTATGCAGGTCGGCCAGGTGCTGAAGATGATTGCCACCGACCCCGGTTCGGTCAGCGATGTTCAAGCCTGGGTCAACAAGACCGGCCACGAGCTTCTGAAGCACGAAACCGAGGGCAGTAAGTTCATCTTTTACATCCGCAAGGCAAAATAGTTGCCATCTCGAAGGGTCTGGCTCTTATGGCCAAAAACAAATCAGTCCCTGCTCTGGAGATAGACAAGGCTGAAAATCCGGTAACGGGAGCTTATTTTATTGGAACAGGGTGGACGGCCATGCCTCAAATCAATTTACCAGCGGACTTGGCCAGGGCAGCTCAGCGTCTCGAACCTCTTAGAGCCAGACTCGAATTCCCCGGAATTTTTTTCAAAACGCTAGCAAAAAATAATTAATTAAAGTTAGGAGGATACATAATGCCTGAAGAAACAGCCAAAAGAATTGCCATAATCGCCGGGCATGGCACCCTGGATGCGGCCTACCCGCCGTTTATCCTGGCCACGGCCGCAGCGGCCATGGACATGGAAGCAGCCATCTTCTTCACCTTCTATGGCCTGGAAATCCTGAAGAAAGGAAAAATCGACAAGCTCCGCGTCTCCCCCGTCGCCAATCCGGCCATGCCGGTGAAGATCCCCAACATCATCGCCATGCTGCCCGGGATGACCGCCGCCGCCACCATGATGATGAATTCCTGGATGAAAAAAGCCAACGTGCCCAGGCTGAGGGAACTCCTGGAAACGGCCAAAGAGCTCGGTGTCCGGCTGATTGCCTGCCAGATGACCATGGACGTCATGGGCATCAAGAAGGAAGACCTGATCGATGGCATAGAAATCGGCGGGGCGGCCACCTTCCTGGAATTTGCCAGTAAGAATGCCATCACCCTGACCTTTTAAGGAGATTACCATGGCCGACGATAAAATCCTTATAATCATGACCAGCGGGCCCGATACGCCCAGGCGCTGTGCCACTCCCTTTTTCTTCGCCACCCTGGCTACGGCCATGGATTACGAGGTGACCATGTTCTTCACCATAGACGGGACGCTGTTGCTCAAGAAGGGCCTGGCTGACACCGTTTTCCCCAAAGAGGGCGGCAAATCTGTCGGTGAATTCCTGAGAGAAGCCATAGAATCAGGCGTCAAGATGACCGCCTGCACGGCTTCGCTCGAGCTCCACGGCCTGACGCCAGAAGATTTGATACCCGAGGTCAGGATGGTTGGCGGAGCTTCCATGTGGCAGATGGCCGAAGAGAGCAAGACCGTCTTAACTTTTTGAAAACAGAAAAGGAGGACACCATGGCCATGATTCGTGGCTGTAACCTTCCCGAGGACCTTTATTACTATCCGGAAAAACACTTGTGGCTCAAATCGCTCGGGGGCAACCTCTTCCGTATCGGGCTGACGCCAATCGCCGGCAAGCTGGCCGGGGGCAAGCTCAATGCCGTCACCATCAGGGCCAAAAACATCGGCACTGAAGTTCAGCAAGGCAAAAGCCTGGCCACACTGGAAAGCAGCAAGTACGTGGGCCCGGTGCCGGCTCCTATCACTGGCCTGGTAAAGGCAGGAAATGACAGGCTGGCCACTGACCCCAACCTGGTTATCTCCGACCCCTACGGGGAAGGCTGGGTGGTGGAAATGGAAGCCACCAGGTGGGAGCAGGAAAAAGCGACCCTGCTCACCGGTCCGGACGGACTGGCCGAGTACGAAAAGAAGCTGGCAGCAGCCGGCATCTCCTGCGGCTAATAATTTCCCCGGGTGCGCGGGAAGATTAAGAATAAACATTTATAAATCGAAAACACATAATTCCTTATTCCTTCAGGAAGGAGGGCAGATGAAGGAAAAAACGATTTATGAGCATCTGAGGGAAAAAGGGGTGTCGCGGCGCGATTTTCTGAAACTCTGTGGCACCATTGCCGGGATGATGGGCCTGGAGTTTGTGGCGCCGGTCAAGGCCCCCGGGAAATCACTGAGCCCAAGCCCCGAAGAAATAGTGGCTCAGGCTCTTAAAACCAGGCCAAAAGTTCCCATCATCTGGCTTGAATTCCAGGACTGCGCCGGTTGCAGCGAAGCCATTTCCCGCTCCAGCTCTCCCCTTCTAAGTAATCTGGTGCTCAACGACATCGCCATCGAATACCACGAAACGCTGATGGCCGCATCCGGCTTCCAGGCCGAAAGGGCCAAAGAAGAGTGCCTGAAAAAATATTACGGGAAGTACGTGCTGGTGGTGGAAGGAAGTCCCACCCTGGCCGAGGACGGGATTTATTGCACGGTAGCCGGAAAGAGCAACCTGGACTTGCTCAAAGAAGCAGCCTCCGGGGCCGCGGCGGTCATCGCCACCGGCAACTGCGCCTGCTTCGGCGGAATTCCAGCCGCCCACCCCAACCCGACCAGAGCAGTCGGCGTGGCTGACCTCATCCAGGACAAACCCGTGATTAACATTCCCGGCTGCCCGGCCATTCCGGAAGTCACCACCGGCACCATCCTTCACTTCCTGATCATGGGCCAGCTGCCCAAAACTGACCAGCTGAAAAGACCGCTGCCCTTTTATGGCAATACGGTCCACGACCATTGCCTGCGCCGGCCGTTTTACGAAGCCGGGAAGTTTGCCGGGAGTTTCGACGACGAAGGAGCAAAAAAAGGCTATTGCCTGTACCAACTGGGCTGCAAGGGTCCCACTACCTACAACGCCTGCGCCGGCTTGAAGTGGGAACGCGGCCTATCCTACCCCGTTCAGTCCGGACATCCCTGTCTCGGCTGTTCTGAGCCCCACTTCTGGGACGGGGGAGGCTTTTACCAGGGGCAATCCGCTCCCACCATCCGGCTTGATAAAGGTTCCACCGCCACCCTGGTTGGGGCCGGTGTGGCTGTGGGAGCTGGCCTGGCTGGAGTAAACGCGCTTAAGAAGAGCCGGGCCAAGAAAGAGCTGAAGAAACAACAGGCATCAGAGGCCCGCGCCGAGACTGAAAACAAGAAGGAGGGCTGAGATGAACTGGACAGAAATCCTGAATTTCAGTCGCGGGCCCCTGCTCCATGTGGCCATGATAATTTTCATCGCGGGTCTGAGCTACCGGCTGGTCCGGGTGCTGCTACTCGGCTGGGAGCGGGATAAAGCCAAAAACAAGGGCAGCAAGTTTTGGGGAGCCATCGTCAATTACCTTAAAGGCCTAGTCGTCCTACCCTTCATTCCCTGGGTCCGCCGCACCTTCCGCCATAACGAACTGACCTTTATTGCCGGCGGGCTGTTTCACCTGAGCCTGTTTGTGATCCTGGCCTTTGGCACCGCTCACATCATGGTCTGGAAAAGCCTGTGCGGCTTCAGCTGGAAGGGCTTGCCCACCCCAATCCTGGCTTTCTTTTCGGCCACGGGCATAATCTCCATGGTCATCCTGCTCCTGAACCGGCTAACCCAACCGGTACTCAAACTCCTGACCAGGTTTCCCGTCTGGATTAACTGGCTGGTGGTCTTCCTGCCGATGATTACCGGCTTCATCATGGCCAGACACCTGTGGTTCAAGTACGAAGTGATTTTCAGCCTGCACCTGATTTCAGTTAGCCTGCTTCTTATCTGGATTCCCTTTGGCCGCATTTCCCACTTCCTGTTTTACTTCTTCTCCAAGACCATTCACGGGGCCCAGGCCGGAAAACGCGCTGTCACGCCCTGAAAAGGAGGCAAACCATGAAAAGCCAGAAGACGCAATCAGCCATAAACACCTACCTTAAAGAAACCGGCGGCTGGGTGGCCAGCCAGCTTGAAGCCTGCACCCGCTGCGGCATCTGCGCCGAAGCCTGCCATTTCTACCAGGCCCTGGGCAACCCTGAGTACGCTCCCGTCTGGAAGCTCGAGCCGCTGCGCCGGGCCTACGAGCAGCGCTTCACCGTGGCCGGAAAATTCAAGCTGGCCCTGGGCCTTGACAAAAAGCTGGCCGACTCCGACCTGGAACACTGGAGCAAGATAGTCTACGAGGCCTGCACCGTCTGCAATAAATGCGCCCACGTCTGCCCCATGGGCATCCAGCTCGGGCCTCTCATCCACGCGGTAAGAGCCGGGATGGCTGCCGCCGGCCTGGTGCCGGCCGATTTAGCCGAGGCCACCGAGAAGCAGAAGACCATCGGCAGCCCGCTGGGTGTTACTGACGAACTCTGGCGGGAAAGAATTGACTGGATTACAGACGAATGGGAAGCCGAAATACCGGTGGATAAGGTCGGGGCAGAAAGCCTGGTGGTCTTTACTTCCATAGAGCTGATGAAGTTTCCCGACAACCTGGCGGCCATAGCCAAAATCCTGAACAAGGCCGGAGAAAGCTGGACGGTAAGTTCCACTGGCCGGGAAGTGGTTAACTTCGGCTACTTTGAAGCTGACGAAGAGCTGACCAGGCTGTTCATGCACCGGGTTTTCAAGGCGGCGGAAGAGCTCGGCGTAAAACGCATCATTATCAGCGAATGCGGGCACGCCTACGATGCCTTCCGCTGGGCGGCGCCCAACCTGATGAAGGTCCCGAAGGGAGTGGAAATTGTCCACATCAGCGAATACATCCATCACCTCTGGAAAACCGGCCGGCTCAAGCTCAAGGAAGGAGCCTTTGACGGGGAGACCATCACCTTCCACGATTCCTGCAAGATTCAGCGTCGCGGCGGGATAATCAAGCAGCCACGGGAGCTGCTTCGCCAGCTCGCCCCCAAGAGCTTCGTCGAGATGACTCCGAACAAAGAGCAGTCCCTGTGCTGCGGCGGGGGCGGGGGCGTCATCTCCATCAAGGAAGCCGATGCCAACCGCTACGCAGTATTTGAGATGAAGATGGCCCAGCTCCAGGAAATTCAGGCTAAGGCCGTCTGCATGGTCTGCAGCAACTGCCGGCTGCAGTTTGTGGACAGCGTGGGCCATTTTAATCTCCCGATTAAAGTCCACGGCCTGGCCGAGCTGGTCTCAAAGGCCTTAATTTAAGGAACGGAGGGCAAAATGGCCAACAGAATCGTCATCGACCCCATAACCAGGATAGAAGGGCACTTAAGGATTGAAGCCGCCCTGGACGGAAACCATACCATCACCGCGGCCTATTCTTCCGGCACCATGGTCCGGGGCATAGAAAACATTCTAAAGAAACGCGACCCCCGCGAGGCCTGGGCCTTTGCCCAGAGAATCTGCGGGGTCTGCACCACGGTTCATGCCATAGCCTCCATCCGGGCGGTGGAAGACGCCCTGGGGATAAACATCCCGAAGGCGGCTAATTTGATCCGGAACATGATTATCGCTCAGCAGTACATCCACGACCACGTGATGCACTTCTACATCCTGCACGCCCTGGATTTCGTGGACGTAGTCAGCGCCCTGCGGGCCGACCCGAAAAAGACCTCCGATATCCAGCAGAGTATCTCCGGCTGGTCGAATTCCTCCCCAGCTTACTTTGCCGAAGTGCAGAAGAAGGTCAAGGCCATCGTGGAGAGCGGCCAGCTGTCGCTTTTCAGCAACGGCTACTGGGGACATCCGGCTTACAAGCTGCCGCCGGAAATAAACCTGCTGGGAGTGGCCCATTACCTGGAGTGCCTGGACTGGCAGTCGCAGGTGACCAAGATTCACACCATCTTTGGCGGGAAGAACCCTCATCCTAACTTCGTGGTAGGCGGTGTGCCCCTGCCCATCGATATGAACTCGGACCAGGCCCTGAACGCTGAAAAACTGGCAGTGATTGCCGACTCCATCAGGCGCATGAATGACTTTATCGACCAGGTCTACCTGCCAGACCTGCTGGCAGTGGCACCCTATTACCTGGAATATGCCGCGGTCGGCGAGGGGCTGGGCAATTTCCTGGCCTGGGGCGAATTTCCAGAGGGACAGCTCAACGAAATCGAAAAGCTGGTATTTCCGCGTGGTGTCATCATCAACCGCGACCTGAAGAAGGTCATCGTGCCCGACCCGAGAGACGCCTCCAGAATGAAGGAATTCGTCACCCACAGCTGGTATAAATACGGCCAGGGCGACGGCACCGGGCTTTTCCCCTGGGAAGGAGAAACGGTTTTCAATTACACCGGGCCAAAGCCGCCCTATGAGTACCTCAACGTGGAGGGCAAATATTCCTGGCTGAAATCTCCGCGCTGGAACGAACTTCCTATGGAAGTCGGCCCGCTGGCCAGGGTCCTGATACTCTATGCCACAGGACATAAAGAGACGGTGGCCCTGGTCGAAGCTGTGCTGGAAAAGCTGAAGGCTCCGGTAAGCGCGGTTTTCTCCACCCTGGGACGGACGGCCGCCAGAGCCATAGAAACCAAGGTTATCGGCGGGCTGCTGCAGAAGTTCTATGAACAGCTCGTGGCCGAAATTAAAGCCGGCCACACCGACACCTTCAACGATGAAAAATGGGAACCAAGGACCTGGCCGAAAAGGGCCCTGGGCTTCGGCTACACCGAGGCCCCGCGCGGGGCGCTGGGCCACTGGGTGGTGATCGAGAACAAGAAGATCAAAAATTACCAGGTGGTGGTGCCATCGACCTGGAACGCTTCCCCCCGCGACCACAAAAACCAGCCTGGAGCCTATGAAGCTTCGCTGGTCGGAACCAAGCTGGCCAACCCGGAACAACCCCTGGAGATTCTGCGCACCATTCACTCCTTCGACCCGTGCCTGGCCTGTGCCGTGCACCTGATTGACGCCAGCGGGAAAAAAGTTGGAGAGGCGGCCACCGGCTTTAACCTGGTGGTGCGCTGACACCCGCAGGCCAAAATGGTTTGAAAAGTGATGGCTGGACCGGGTTTTTAACTGGAGCGGCCGCCCGTCGCTTGCCAGAATCACGATTCTGGCCGGGCCTGAGCTCTGGCCGACCCGGGAAAGCGGGAGAGGAAATAAAGCTCAAGGAAATTGAGGAGGCGGCAAAGGAAAGGGAATGATAGCGGGCGCGACCAGCAAGTATTATATGAACAGATGTTCATATATACTGATATTCTCCGCGGCCTCCGTCAAGAACTGAAATGAAAAAGAGAATTGTGGTGCTCGGGCTGGGAAACATCCTGAACCGGGATGAAGGGGCCGGAGTTCACGCGGTCAGAGAGCTGGACAGAATGCTTCCGGAGCATTGGAAAGAAGAGGTGGAGCTGGTGGATGGCGGGGTGCTGGGATTGGACCTGCTCCCATATGTGGAACAAGCCACTCACCTGCTGATCCTGGACGCGGCCGATTTTCAGGGGCAGCCCGGAGAAATCAGGGAGCTGGCCGGAGACGAACTTCAAACATTTTTCACCGGAAAAATGTCCTGGCACCAGCTCGGCTTCCAGGAAGTGCTGGAAGTGGCCCGGGTCCGGGGGCGTTATCCGGAGCAAATTCACCTGATCGGCGTTCAGCCGGGGGACATGGAAGTCGGACTGGGGTTAAGCGAAGCTCTGGAGCTTTCAGTGAAGGACATGGCCAGAAGGGCCCTGGACATCCTGCTGACTTGGCTTGAAGATGAAAACTGGTGAGGATATAAAACTGCTTTTAGGACCATGGCCGGATTAACCAAAAAAGTTCAGGTCGCTGGAAAAAATAATAAAAATAGATATCGTGGTCTGAGCCATCATTATATCCCGCATCATATTTCCGGGGAGGAAAAGGCGTGAAAGCCGGCCTGTTAAGTCTCAATATGGATAAGAAGATTGGTCGGTTAGTCCTGCCCCATCAAATCAGTGGCATGGGAACAAGATGTGGGTTATAAGTTTTGATGACGGCAAGAAGGCGCGAAATTCGAATTCATGTACAAGATAGGGAACTAGGCATGAACGGAAACATGAAGAAAAAAATCAGGCTGATCGACCTGGGGGAAGTACCGGCAGTCAGGTCCCAGACCTGCTACCATGCTGTCGGTTATGCTTTCGGGCCGGAAACGCCCGACACTGTTATCCTGGTGAGCCCGGTAAATCCCTACGTCTGCCTGGGCTTTCATCAGGAAGCAGAAAGAGAGGTCGACCTGGAATACTGCCGGGCCTCCGGGCTTCCCGTTTACAGGCGCGAGGTTGGCGGAGGAGCCGTGTATCTCGACCGGAATCAACTATTTGTACAGTGGATTGTTCATCCCGAAAGCCTGCCGGCGGAGCTTGAGGATAAATTCCGGTTCTATGTCGAACCAATTATCCGCACTTACCGGGAACTGGGCATAGAAGCCTCTTACCGGCCGGTTAATGACATTCATGTGGCCGGGAAAAAGATTGGAGGCACGGGCGCAGCCAGGATCGGCCAGGCAGAAATCCTGGTCGGCAGCTTCATGTTCGATTTCGATAAAAAGACGATGGCCCGGGTGCTCCGGGTTTCCTCAGAAAAGATGCGGGACAAAGTATTCCAGAGTCTCGAACAGTACATGACCACCATGAAGGAGCAACTGCCGGAACTGCCGGAAAGGGATAGGATTAAAGGAATTTATCTGGAGCAACTGTCCGGGCTGCTGGGTGTCGAGGTGGAGGAAGGCGAGATGAGCGAAGCAGAACTTCAAAAGGCAGAAGAGCTGGATCGGCTTTTCCAGAGCGAGGATTGGATCTTCCAGAAGGGACCGCTTCGCCGGCCAGCCATTAAGATCCACGAAGATATACACGTGCGCGAGGTTGATTATAAAGCTCCGGGAGGTTTGATCAGGCTCACGGCTCGGATTAGAACAGACCGTCAACGTCCGGTAATCGATTCCGTCTGGATTTCCGGCGACTTTACCGCTTTCCCCAAGGAGGGTGTGGCCAGCCTGGAAAGGGGGCTGGCCGCCACTCCCCTGGATGAGAAAGATATTACCGAAGCAATCTGCCGGGTGCTCAAAGATTCCGCCCTGCAATGCCCCGGAATTGAAGCGACACACTGGACAGCTGCCTTGCTGAAACTGACGGTCGGCGAATGATGACCGGGGACCTCAAATTTATCAATATCGGACAAGGAGCAGAAGTTAGCGCCGGCCAGACACCTCAGGCCTGATCAGGAAACCCGGGCTGACCCAGATTTTTCCTCTGTTCCCGCTTTCTGCTTGGCCAGAATACCTGATGGCCATTTACCGGGGACCTCCCTTATTGCTCGTTTCGGGCGGGGCAGCTATAATGAAGGTCAGGCAGGAGGTAAACAATGATCAGCAAAAAGATGGAAGAGGCTATCAACAAACAGATCAACGAGGAGATGTATTCGGCCTATCTTTACCTGTCGATGGCCGGGTACTTTGCCGAACAGAACCTGATGGGATTCTACCACTGGCTCTACGTTCAATACCACGAAGAACTGGAGCATGCCGAAAAATTCTTTAAGTACCTGGTGGAGCGCGGCGGGCAGGTCAGGCTGACAGCCATCAAAGAACCCGAACACAACTGGAAGGGCCCCAGGGATGCCTTCGAGGCGGTCTTAAAGCACGAACGGCACATCACCGGCAGGATAAACGAACTGGTGGACCTGGCCGAAGTCGAAAAGGACCGGGCTTCATTCGCCATGCTGCAATGGTTTGTCAACGAGCAGGTGGAAGAGGAAGCCAACGCCCAGGACATCCTGGCCAAGCTGGAGATGGTGGGCGACCACAAGCAGGGCCTGCTGATGATCGACCGGGCCCTGGCCGAGCGGAAAAAAGGCTGACTTAAAAAGGGGGACACAATATTGTGTCCCCCATTTCACCGCCAGTTATAATCCCTTTTAAATGCCGGGTCGCTTTCCACCGCTCTTTTTATCCCGTCCCCGACCGGCTGCTTTACCCAGCTCGGGGAAAAAGTGGAACCGTGCCCCAAAATCATACCTCGGGGTTACTTTACCCTTTTCATAACGCCAGAGGAATAGCACTCCAGTTCTTTGCCGGGAGCGGCCAGGTCAAAGGTCTGCTGAAATTCGTTTTCATTCAGGATCCTGTAGGTGAGCCTGGCTTTCCAGCCTGGTGGAATGTTCTCAATCTGTTCCGAGACAAAGATAAAAGTCCGTCCATCATCGGAAATGCTCTCACACACATACTGGTTGACAAAGCCCTCCAGGTGAAACTGGCGCAGCACGAATTTCTTCCGTGTTCGGTCGAAACTGAAGAAACCCCAATCCTCGTGCCTCTGTCCGCGGGGATTCTTCTCCTGAGGCTCGAATTGGGCCACATTTCTCACTTGCAGATATTGCCCGTTCATAATGAATTGAAACTCCTGCTTTCCAGTCGAGATTCCTGACTGGCCCTCACCCCTACCCTCCCATCGACCGAGGAAATACTTGAATGGCCGCCAGACATCCTCAGGTTGAGCGGACAGATGTAAAACCAGACCCGAAGTTAAAGCGGCCCAAAGAACAAACCATGTTACTGTCTTCCTTACTATCACCTTTTCTCCTGGCTATCCTGAAAATTGGCAAATATTAAAACTCGCCGGACTTATACCCTTACCCCCAGCCTTTGTCAAGCTATGGGTCTGAGAAAGTCTAACCAAGAGCATCCTCACTGGGCCACAACACTGGAAGACAAGGCGGCAAAAAATATATCTGTTTTTAGTTCCCATTCAGTTTTTGCCCCGGTCAGAATCTCTCCTGGGGCAGTAAGTTAGGCGAGCCTGGCCCTCACCAATACTTTCCTTGACAGTCCTGGCCAAATGGGTACTACCGGAGCCGCTTCAGGGTGACTTCGGTGGCTCCCCAGCCCCCGGCGGTCAGGTCAGCCTCCCTGAAGTTCAGCACGGCCGGGTGCTTCTTTAAGACGCCGTGGACAATGGCCCTTAAGGTTCCAGTCCCCTTGCCATGGATTATCCGCAGGTCATAAAGGCCCCGGTTGAGACACTCCTCAATGTAATCATCTAACAGCTCTGCAACTTCCTTCGGTTGAAAGGTATGTAAATCCAGCACTCCATCTATCGGCATTTCAACTGGTTCTTCCACTCCTTCGGCTCCCGGCAACTCTGGCATTTCGGCAGGGTTTTTCTTTTCTGTCTTATCTGTCCTTTCAGACCTAAATCTTTTCATAAAATCTTACCATTCAATTTATTATTCATCCTTTTCGCCAGCGATTTCAAACCTGAAATGTTGCGCTGCCAGTGAGAACCTAAGATTTGTCAGCCAAAAAGCAATCCTTTCCTGAAGCTTACCTGGACTCCAATTGGAACTGCCGGAACCATATCCAGGCACCAAGCCTCATCAGAACAGGAGAGTGCTTCCCTTTTTTTCAGCCCGAGGCCCGGCGCAGCATCTCAGCATATTCTACCGGAAGCCCGCTCTGTTCCACGGCCCGGGCCATGGCTTCCAACTCGTAAGGTACACGCACGATTTCATACCTGATACCGCTATCCCCGATGTCCAGCAGGGCATAACCGGCCCGGGGGTCGCCATCCTTGGGTTTGCCTACACTGCCAGTATTTATCAGAATATAGCGGCCGCCTGGCTTTAACCTGGTTACCTGCCGGCTGTCGGCTTCGCTTACCGTTTCCAGGCCCTCTTCGACCGTCAGGTCGTGAATGTAAGGCAAGTGGGTATGGCCGCAGACAATGATGTCCACTTTTTCTGCTTCAAACATTCTGATTATGGAAGCAGCCGGGCGGTCTTCAAACAGATATTCGTTGATCCGGCGGGGGCTGCCGTGAACCAGCAACATCTTTTTTCCGTCCAGGTTCAAGCTGATTCTTTCGGGAAGATGGCGCAGATAGGCTTTGTTTTCCGCGGTTACTTTTTCCCTCGTCCAAGCTATAGAGCGCTTTCCCAGCGCCCTGGACAACTCATCCCGGTAAGCGCAGCCGCAGTCGTCCGAGTCATTCCCGATACCCTGGTCGTAATTGCCCATGATGGTAGGGATATGGTTTTCCCGGACCAGAGAAATTACCTCATTCGGAAAAGCCCCGTAACCCACCAGGTCTCCTCCGCAAAAGACCATATCCGCCCCTCGATTCTGGATATCGGCCAGCACCGCCCGCAGGGCATAGATGTTCCCGTGGATATCAGAAAAGATTGCTATTTTCATTTTCCTCTCCTGGCGTAAATTACGGCCAATATAGCTCTTTATATGGTTATTTTATCCTTTCCTCATGTTTCATTAAAAAATATTCCAACATATGTTCCTTCCGGCAGGAAATATGACACCGACGGGACCCTGGCCCCTTAAAAACCCAGTTTTTCCTTTACGATTATGGCCGTAATTCTTCCCGGCGTTGTCTCCTTATTGATAATAAGAATTTTGTTGACCCCACTGTTTACCCCGTAAACCCTTAGGGCCCGGGCATCTTCCAGGGGAAGGCAATAGTCATAAAGCCGCTTCATTCCATCTTCCATGGTGGGCACGATTTTCTGGGCTCCAACAATCCAGATAACCCGGTGGGCGGAGGCTGAATAACCCGCCAACTGGCTTCCAGTGGCCGAACCTATGATCACACTTCCGGTCTCGGTAACGGCATGAACACTTCCCACAATGTATTCCGGTACAGCTCCCATCTTGACCATTTCCCGCCGGTCTTTTTTGGCATCCATTCTGGCCAGTTTTACCCTCACTGAATCATAGCGCCGGTCGATTTCAGGCAGAAGGCCCAGCTCATCGAGGGTGGTTGAGGTGGCGGTAAAAACTTCTGCTCCCGGGGGAATCAATTCCCATAACTTTTGCCGAGCTTCCTGTCCGCTGGCCGCCAGCAGGGTCTTAATTCCGTTTTTTTCGAGCGCCTGAATGGCCCTCTCTATTTGTTCATCCGCGGCCAGTCTGGCAAATTTCATGTCAGGAACCAGTCTTGATTCCTTCATTTTCCCCCTCCTCTTTTTATTGAAAATCCTTACTTAAAACAGCCGGGCTTCTGGAGAAAAAATCTCGAGGCTCGTCTGATAACCTATCTTCAGATTCACTCGGTTTGTTCTTCAGTCTCCCCGGCCCGGTCGAGGTGGCCATTGACCGAATATTCCATCTCCTCACCAGACATCCCGGCTTCCTGCTGTTCTTTTCTATCCTCTTTTTGTATTCGGATTACATATTTCTTTGACGGCTCCAATAACTGCTGGACCTCCAGGCAGGCGTTGCTCAAGGCACTGGAACTCGGTTTCTTCCGGCGATAGTAGATCCAGCCCCTGTTCTCCAGATAAAGCAGAAATCGGTCCAGTAAAATTGAAACTGCCAGCCCGCCAGCCACCCAGAAAATCAGCTTCATCG
>JAOAIU010000005.1 GCA_026414545.1 Candidatus Saccharicenans sp. | reverse complement strand
GTCTGTCACGAGGAACTGCACCAGCTGGTCAACCCGGTTCATCACTATTTCCAAAAACCCGCGGGCGACAGCCAGGACCTGGTCCTGCGAGCACCCGCGAGTTCTGAAAAATTGTATCTTCGCTCCATGGCTTTCTGCCCGTCGGATTTTACACCCTCCATCTTTCACCCGCCCGATTAAGCGCCAATTTCTCACCTCGTCATCTTTTTAATCCGGAGGTAGTGATGTCATTTATTATTTTTCTTTTTTTATTATTGTCCCCTGGGACACCGGAGCAGACGCCCCCTCCGCTGCCCATTTCAGTGGACCAGGCCGTGGAACTGGCCTTCCGTCAGAACCCCTCGCTCCTGGCCCTGGCCAGAGATATTGAAGCCGCCAGGGGCCAGACCAGGGTGGACTCGGCCCTGCCCGATGCCGAACTGGGCCTGGAGGTAGCCGGGATGAATTTCCCGGGCGCTGGCACGGTGGAGCAGGAAACCAGCCTGGGGCTCACCCAGTTCATTCCGTTCCCTGGCAAACTCAAACTGCGGGCCCGGGCCGGTCGGGTGGCCGAGGAAGAAGCCGTTCTGAGACTGGAAAGAGCCAGGCTGTTATTAGCTTCTGAAGTCAGGAAGGCGTATTACCGGAGCCTGTTCCAGCAGAAGACTGTGGAAATCCTGTTGAAAAACCTGGACCTCCTGGAAGAGATTCAGAAGAACGCTGTTTCCCGTTATGCTCTTTCCGCTGTGCCCTATAGCGACATAATGCGGCTGAAACTGGAAATGGCCCGCACCAGAAATGACCTCCTTGAAGCCCAGAAAGAGCTGGCCGTCAGCCGGCAGGAGCTCGCCAGGCTGCTGGGGCTGAAAGATGACCGGGAACTCCTGCTGACCTCCAACCTGGAACCCGCCCCCATCAGAGGGCAGCAGGAGGAAGCGCTGGCCCGAAGGAAAGAGCTCAGCCCGACCCTGAGGCTGGCCCGCCTGCGCCGGGACCGGGCCGAACTCCTGGTCAGGCTGGCAGACAAGAGCCGCCTGCCGGACTTTTCGCTCGGGCTGTTCTCGCCGAGCAAGAAACTGGGAGCAACCGGGTTCAGCTTCGGACTGAGCTACCCGCTCTTTTCCCAAAAACGGCTGGCCGGGGAAAAAATGCTGGCCGAGGCTGAAAAACAGAAAGCCGATTATGAAATTCAGGCCGCAGAAAGATTTTTCGAAAGCCGGCTGCGTAAGGCTGCAGCCGAAATCAATCAGAGCCGGGAACAGTTGAGAATTTTTGAAGAGAGCTTGCTTCAGGATTCCGGAGCCGAGCTGGAAAAGGCCCTGCAGGATTATCGCCTGGGCAAGATTGATTCGCTCAACCTGCTGGACCTTTACCGGGGCTTCAGCCTGGTCCACCTGGAATACTACCGGGCCATTTACCTGTACCAGGCCGCCCTGGCTGAATTTGAAGCGGCCGGAGAAGATTATGAATAGACCAAAAAGTTTCTTACAGGGAGAATGACCATGCCCGATAAAAAGATTTTTTCCAGAATGCCCATCATCATCCTGATGATGGCGGCGTTAATTTATAGTGGTTGCGGCCGACCTTCTTCCAGCCGACAGCCATCAATCGCCAGCGAAGAGGGAGAACATCCTGACGAACACATCGTGCTTACGGCCGAGGCCGAACGCCTGGCTGGAATAAAACTGGCCAGACTAAGCCTGCAATCCATTGCCCCTGAACTTCGGCTTCCGGCCGAGGTAAGCCTTAATCCCCGTGCTTTTTACCGGCTGACCACCAGGGTTTCGGGCCGGGTGGAGCAATTACTGGCCTATGAAGGAGACCGGGTTAAAAAGGGCCAGGTGGTGGCCAGGCTGTTCAGCCTGCCCTACCTGGAAAGCCTGACCGAGCTTCGGCTGGCAGCCGACCGGCTGGCCAGGTTGGAGAAAATCAATTCGCCCGATAAAGAAGCTGCTCGAGCGGTATTTTTATCAGCCCGGGACAAGCTGAGAATACTTGGTTTATCCGAGAAAGAGATTGACCTTCACTCACAGCAAGATGGCCAGCTGGCCCTGTATGAAGTAATCAGCCCGGCTGATGGCCAGGTTGTTTCTACCTCTGTTTTCCCGGGAGATTCCCTGGAAGCCGGCGCCCCCCTTATGGAAATAGCTTCATATGAGCTTCTCTGGGTGGAAGGGAGAGTCCAGGAAAAAGACCTGGGATTGCTCAATCCTGGGCAGGCCGCAGTCATCAGAAGCCCGGCCTATCCCGGCCTCGAATTTCAGGGGCGGGTGACTTTTATCTCTCCGGCCCTGGATACAGCTTCCAGGACCCTGAAAGTCCGGGTGGAAGCGGCCAATCCTTCAGGGAGACTGAAGCCGGGAATGTACGTTGAGGTGGCCCTTAAACTGGCCGAACAGCGGGTTATGGCCGTGCCCGAAGAAGCTGTGGTGGACATAGACGGCCAGAAGACGGTCTTCGTTCCTGAAGGACCCGGCACCTACCGTCCGCAGGCCATCCAGGCCGGCTCTCCGGTCGGAGGCTGGCTGCCCGTGATTTCCGGCTTGAAGGCCGGGGAGGAATACGTAGCGGCCGGGGCCATCCTGCTCAAGGCCGAGCTTCTCAAACACACTCTGGGCGAAGGAGACCACCATCATGATTGACCGGGTCATCAATTTCTCGCTTCGGGAACGATTGCTGGTCATCATTCTGATTCTGCTAATCATAGCCGCCGGCCTCTATTCATTCTTTCGGTTGCCCATCGACGCCTTCCCCGATGTCACCAGCGTTCAGGTAGAAATTCTCTCCTACGCCCCGGGATTCTCTCCCTTTGAAGTGGAAAAATTCGTCACCTTCCCCCTGGAAATTACCCTGCGCGGGGTGCCCGGCCTGACCCAGCTCCGGTCGGTATCCAGGGCCGGACTTTCGGTCATCACCGCGGTCTTCGCCGACCGGACTGATATTTATTTCGCCAGGCAACAGGTGTTCGAGCGTCTGTCCGAAGCCCGGGAAAAAATGCCAGAAGGCATTGAAATCAGCCTCGGCCCGGTGGCCACGGCCATGGGCGAGATATTTCAGTATACCATCGAAGGAAATGAACCCAGAAACGAGGAAGACTGGACCGCTTACCTCACTGAGCTCCGGACCATTCAGGACTGGGTGATAACCCCGGTCCTGAAAAGCGTGCCCGGTGTAATCGACGTCAACTCCTTCGGCGGCTTCATCAAACAATATCTGGTCCGGGTCGATCCCGGAAAGTTGCTTAAGTACAACCTGACCCTGGCCCAGGTGGTGGAAGCGGTTAAGAATAGCAACCTGAACGTGGGCGGTAACGTCATCGACCGGGGACAGCAGCAGTTCATCGTCCGGGGCACCGGTTTGTTTAACAATCTGGAGGACATCAAACGTTCTGTGGTCAGGGCCGACAGGGGGGTTCCCATCCTCATTCAGGACGTAGCCACAGTGGAACCAGGCTTCGCCGTCCGCCAGGGAGCGGCCCTCATCAACGGCAGGAAAGAAGCGGTGGGCGGAATTGTCCTGATGCTCAAAGGAGAAAACAGCCGACTGGTAACCAGAAGGGTGGAAGAAAAGGTCAAAGAAATAAATGGCAGCGGCCTCCTCCCGGCCGGACTTAAGATAGTTCCTTTTTACAAACGGACAGACATCGTCGAAAACAGCGTCCGAACCATAGAGGAAGCGCTCTTGATGGGAGCCCTGCTGGTCATTCTGGTCATCTTTGTTTTCCTCCGCAGTTTCCGTGGCTCCTTGGTGGTTGTCCTGTCCCTGCCCCTGGCGGTCCTGCTGACCTTTGTGGTCATGAAGCAGGCTGGCCTGACGGCCAACCTGATGTCGCTCGGCGGCCTGGCCATCTCCATCGGGATGATAAT
Organism: Candidatus Saccharicenans sp.; assembly: GCA_026414545.1. GTDB lineage: Bacteria > Acidobacteriota > Aminicenantia > Aminicenantales > Saccharicenantaceae > Saccharicenans. Next base: position 97,664 of record JAOAIU010000005.1, on the reverse strand, counting down.
AGATGCGGCCATCATCCAGGTGGAGAACATTCAGCGTCACCTGACAGAAACCCGGAAAAAAGACCTGGCCACCTTCCTGCGGGCGGTGCTGGAGGTGAGAAAGCCGAGCATCTTCGGGGAAATGATCATCGCCCTGACCTTCATTCCACTGCTGAGCCTCCAGGGCATAGAGGGCAAGATGTTCTCGCCTCTGGCCATAACGTTGTCGATTGCCATTATCTGCTCTCTTCTTATCTCCCTTTTCATAATACCGGGCCTGGCCTACCTGATATTGCGGGTCCCCCGCGACCACCAGGACCGGCTGATGAGGGTGCTCAGCAAAATCTATACCTCCGGGTTGCGCTGGTCTCTCCGGCACGGCTGGTTGGTCGCCGGGCTGATGGTCGTTCTGCTGGCGGCCAGCCTGTGGCTGATCCCCTCCCTGGGACGGGAATTCATCCCCATCATGGACGAAGGGGCTTTTGATATGGATATCCAGATGATGCCCGGAATCTCTCTGACCACGGCCCTGGATATCACCCGGGAAGTGGAAAGAAGGTTGAAACAGTTTCCTGAGCTGGAAACCATCGTTTCTCGAACTGGGCAGACCGGGATAGCGCTGGAAGCCAGGGGAGTGGAAAAAACCGGTTTTGTCGGCTCGCTTCGACCACGGCGGGAGTGGACTTCTGCCAGGACGAGGGAAGAGCTGACGGAAAAAATGCGCCAGGCCATTGCCGACATTCCCGGTATATCTTTTTCATTCAGTCAACCCATCGCCTGCCGCATCGACGAACTGGTAGCCGGCACCAGGGCCCAGCTCATCATCAAGCTCTTCGGTGAAGACCTGGAGGTTTTACGGTCAAAAGCGGCCGAAATTGCCGCCGTGGTCAAGGGAATCCGCGGGGCCTCGGACCTGGTCGTGGAGACCATCTCTGGCCAGCCTTACCTGGTGGTCGACCTGGACCGGCAGGCTCTCCAGCGGCACGGCCTCCGGGCAACCGATGTTCTGTCCATGGTGGAAATAGCTTCGGCCGGTAAAGCGGTGACCAGAATGTATGAAGGCGAACGTGCCTTCGATGTAGTCATCAAGTACCCGGAGAACCTGCGTCGCTCGGTGGAACAACTGCGGGGGTTACTGGTCGATACTCCCGGCGGCTACCGCTTGCCGCTCGGGCAACTGGCCGACATCCGGGAAGTGGAAGGCCCGGCTCAAATCAGCCGAGAAGCCGGTTTCAGAAGGATAGGCCTGGAAGTTAACATCAGCGGCCGGGACCTGGGCAGCTTCGTGGCCGAAGCCCGGGAAAAAATCGGCCAGCAGGTGAGCCTGCCGCCCGGATATCGCCTGGAGTGGGGAGGCCAGTTTGAAAATCAGCAGCGGGCCATGCGCCGCCTTGCCATCATTGTGCCGATTACCCTGCTCCTGATATTTTTCCTTCTTTTTTCGACCTTTGATTCTTTCAAGCTGGCCCTGCTGGTGCTGCTGACCCTGCCCTTTGCCCTGATAGGCGGAGTTTTCTCGCTCTGGCTGTCCGGACTCTATCTTTCGGTACCGGCCTCGGTGGGTTTTATCGCCCTCCTGGGCATCGCCGTTCTCAACGGAGTCGTTCTGGTGAGCTATTTCCAGCAGCTGACCAGAGACGGCTGCTTTCCTGTCGATGAGGCTATCGTTCAGGCGGCAGCTAAAAGATTACGTCCGGTGTTGATGACCGCCATGACCACCTTGCTGGGTCTGTTGCCCCTGCTTTTCGCTCGCGGCCCCGGTTCGGAAGTTCAGAGACCGCTGGCCACAGTGGTGGTCGGTGGTCTGATCACTTCAACCATTCTGACGCTTCTGCTGCTTCCGGTGCTCTACCGCTGGACCTGCGGGATTAAGGAAGTGGGCCGAGACCTGAACTGAAAGCAAGATATTTCGGCAATACCTTGGGGGCGGCAAAATACTCCCGCCCCCCATAACCAGCAGATATGATAATAATCGGGTAAACCGAAGAGCGGGTTGCTGGTATTTTTTTATGTTAAGCGATAATAATTTGTGGTCAGCCGCTGGCTCCTGGCAAAATAAACCATACACCTCAAACCCTATCGCCACCAGGGAACGTTTAAGAATCAAGACAAACGGAAAAATGAGAAATTGCCGGTCTGGCCTGAGAACCTCAGACCCTCCACCAGTATGAAAATTTGACAAAATAATAACGGCCGGTAAGCTGGTACCGGTTCCCCCCAAGGCGCTCCCTGTGGTCCTCCATGCCCAGATAGAAGCAGGTGCCCGGGTTGAATTCATAGCCCACCAGTCCGCTCAGGTATATCTTCCTGTAATAGCTGTCGTAATCGGCAATGGCCCTAACGAACAATTCCCGGTTGAACTGAAAATTGATTCGCTGGCTCAGGATGGTCACCCGGTAGACTTTCGGACCGCCGCGGTACTCGTAGAAATTAAGGTCTTCCAGCCTGAGGGAAGCCACCAGGTTCTGAATCGGCCTGAAATTCAGCTCTCCCTCAACGGAATGGCTAAACCCCAGGTAGGGAACATCGTCATAATAGATCGAGCTGCCGGTGCTGCCGGAAATCCGGCCACTCAGCCAGGCCAGGGGCGCAGAGAAAACGGAGAACCGGAACTGCCTCGGTTTCAAACCCACTCCATTGTATTTCTCGAAGGTGTCGCTGTAGTTCAGAAAAATGAAAGTCTGCCGCCAGCCGCTGACCATAAGTGAAATATCTACGTCCTCATCGGTCAGAACCCAGCTGTAATCATAAACCCGGCGGTAAGAAATTGATGGGGTAACAGATATTATGTAATCGTTTTCTGGGAGAAAGGCATAACCGGCCCGGGCATTGAGAGAATGGATATCCTTGCGGCGGAGAAAACCAAGCCCGGCTTCAAATTCGGGATGGACGCTGAACCAGTCTAGGGAATAGTTGAGATGCCGGTCCTGATGGTTAAACCCGAAATGCCAGGCCGGGGCCAGGACGGTTTTGATTTCGTCCACCCGGCTGCGAGAGCCAACCAGCTGAAAGGCCAGACGGTTGGTCTGAGAAAGCTTGAACTGCCCGTCTATTCCAGCCAGACGGTTGTAATCTGAAAAAATCGAAGAGCCGGCCAGCCCCATCTCTTTATCCGAAGCGAAAAAACCCAGGTAAGATTCGGAATAAAGGTCCTGTCGCAACCGCAGAACGTTGTTCAGAGAACGGTAAGCCGCATTCTCGTCCAGCTGGGGAGCATTCGGTATTTCTATGCCGGGGGGCATATCGTCCAGGGCTGACATCACCCCGAAGCTGGTATTGCCAAGCTTCCCGGTAAGCTTGGCGGCCCAAACCGGGGAAACTACTTTTCGGGAATAGAGCAGTTCGAACGGAGTATCGAAAATATCTTTGCCCTCCAGGAAGAAAGGCCTCTTTTCAGGATAGTAAAGCGGGTAGCGCTGGTTGACCTCGTTCTGGGGAACATCGGCCTCAATCTGGCTGAAATCAGGGTTAAGGGCCAGGTCGGCGGTCAGGTCCGAGGTTATTCCATACTTGATATTGGCCCCGATTTCAGGCTGAAACTTCTCGCCCAGGGCTTTGCTCCCCACCACCGTGGGCATCAGTTCCAGGTTCTTACCCCGCACCAGGCTGCGGTTGAGGTTCAACCGTCCGGCCTGGATCAGCAGCCCGTTGATATTCCGCGAGCGGCCCGGCCAGTACAGGTCTTCGTTCTTCCGAGGAATCTGCCGGCGCAGGATGATTCCCCAGGATTGAACATTTTGGTTAGGAAACCTCAGGCTCTTGAAGGGAATGGACATTTCCACCACGTAACCCCCGGCAGTCTGCTTGGCTGCCGACAGGAAATAGCTATTCCAGTTCCGGTCTATGCGGTCAAAGCTTTCCGTGCGCCCGCGGTTCCGCCTGGGATTGGCTTCAACATAGACTCCATCTACCTGCACTCCCCGGGGGTTAGCTTCAAAAACAAAGGCCCGGCGCTGGTCGTTAAAGGTGTCGAGGTAGACATAGACCACATCATCGCCCTGGACCCGGTCACGCTGGCACAGGGTGCAGCGAATGGCCTCGGGGCTGGAATCCTGGCAGTCAAAAGCCAGGTACAGGTTTTGGCTGTCATAGCCCAGGTAAACGGTGGTTTTCTCGGTGGGGGAGGCCCCTTCCTGCGGCTCGTACTGGACAAAATCCGAAATGACCGCGGCCGCCTTCCATTCGGGGTTACCCAGCTCTCCGTCAATCTTCGGAGGTTTGGGCAAAAAACCTGGCTGTACCGCCGGGGTTTCCTTGGCCCCGAAACCCTGGACTATAACCGCAGCCAGAAAAAGAACGGCCAGCACACACCGCTTGGCCAGATAGACTCCGTGTCTCACCCGGTCTCTTCCGCGTTTCAATCCTGGACGGTAAAATCCACCAGCTTCATGTTCCGGTTCTTAAGGCTTAAACCGAGTGCTCTTTCCAGGTTGGCCAGGGAAATATTGTAGTCTATGATGGATTTGATCTCGGTGGCCCTGGCGTTGGCCAGGTCTCGCTGGTACATCAGTACAGTATAGTTGGTGCTTTGACCCACTTTCAGTTTTTCCTCTTCGGCCGCCAGCTTCTGTTCCTGAAGCTCACGGGCTACCCGGTAGGCCTGGACTCTCTTCAGGTTAGCTTCTACATCGCGCAGGGCGGTCTTGATCTCCAGGAGAGCCTGTTGCTCCTTTTGCTTCATATTGAGCATGGCCTGCTCCAGGTTGATCCTGGCCTGGGCGTAGCTGGCTTTGGACACGATGTTGCTCAGGGGTATGTTCAGGCTCAAGCCGACAGACCAGTTCTTATACTTAAAATTAAGGGCATCCTTTATCGAATCACTCCGGGGACCGGGAATGGTGCCGATAACTACGCCGGTCAGCGGATTATTATCCTTGTACAGAATTCGGTCTCCGGAAATTCCGGGGCTCCAGTAGGAAGCATTCAAGTTAAGCTGGGGCAGGAGCTGATTCTTGGCCACCGACAGGTTGAACTGCTGGTTTCTAAGTTCAATCTGCGAACTCCTGAGGTCGGGACGGTTGGCCAGGGCGATGTCCAGAGCTTCCTCCAGCGAGATTGTTTTCTGCTCAAACTTGGGTTTATCCACAGGAATAATGGCCGAATATTGTTTTTCTTCTTCCGGGCTCATGTTCATCAGCACCCTGAGCTGGTCTTCGGCATTTTTGACGGCCAGTTCGGCCTGGATGATATCAGCCTCCCTGGTAGCCACCTCCGACTGAGCGCTAAGGACCTCAATCGGGGCCAGGGTGCCGATTTCCACCGACCTTTTGTTTTTCTCCAGCAGTTCCTGAGCCAGCTTTAAGGATTGACGCCTGACCTCCAGGGTATCGATGGCATAAGATAGAGCCCAGTAAGCTTGCTCGACAGAATAGACGGTATCCATCAGGGTCTTTTCCAGCTGGGCCTGAGAAATTTCCAGGCTATTCCTGGCGATGATGATTTCCTTCCGGCTGATGTTGTAGCCAAAATTCTGCAGCAGCGGCTGGGTGAAATCGAAGCGGAGCGTGCTCCCGTAGCGCGGGTTTATGGTCTGGAAACTCTGGGTAGTATCATTCTTATAGGAGTCCAGGCTGATGTTGAGGCTGCCGCCGAAGGGAATTGCCTGGGAGATGTTGCCAGCCAGGGAATTGTACCGGGTTCGAGTGCTTTCGGCTGCTTCCAACCATGAATAAGAGGCGCTATTAGTCTCTCTCTGGTTAAAATTAAAGCCAAGTGTGGGATAATACTTTTCTTTGGCCTTGGAGAGACTGGTGGCGGCCAGCTCCGGGTTCAGCTCCTGGATGGCCACCGACAGGTTGTTTTTCATCGTCCTGACGATACATTCTTCAAGGGTCAGGCGCAGAACCTTCTGCTCCTGAGCCCTCAGGCTCGAACCCGCCATAAACAGCGCAACTATCAGCATTAAGCTCAGGCCTTGTAATTTTCTGTTCATTTTAACCTCCAGACGTCTATGTCAACAGTCGTTTATTCTTGAAACTGTCATTTAATTTTATTCATAACGCAGGGCTTCGATCGGGTCGAGTTTTGAGGCTTTTCTGGCCGGATAATAGCCGAAGAAAATCCCGACCGAAGCCGCAAAGAAAAAGGCCAGCATGATGGATTCGGGAGTAACCACAGTAGTGATGTTGGAAAAGACCGAGATATATTTCATCAGCCGGGAAGCTCCCACCCCGACCACGATGCCGATAATTCCGCCGGTCACGCTGAGCACCACAGCTTCGATCAGGAACTGAAGCAGGATATCTCTTTCCCTGGCTCCGACGGCCAGGCGAACCCCAATTTCCCTGATTCTTTCGGTCACCGAGACCAGCATGATGTTCATGATGCCGATGCCGCCGACGATCAGGGAAATGCCGGCGATGGAACCCAGCAGGATGGTCATGATCTTGGTGGATTCGGCCGCGCTTTCAGCCACGTCAGCTATGTTCCTCACCTGGAAATCATCGTCGGCCCCGGGGGCGATGCGGTGCCTTTCCCTCATCAGCTCCTCAATCTGTCTCTGGGCCTCGCTGGTCCTGTCGGCTGAAACTGCGGCCACATCTATCGAGTTGATATAGTCAACCCCGCGCAACCGACGCATGACCGTGGTGTAGGGCGCCGCAATCATATCGTCGCGGTTGAAAAAGCCGCCCTGCTCGCCCTTGCTTTCCAGCACTCCGATTACGGTAAAAGGAATCTTGTTGATACGGATGGTCTTGCCCAGGGGGTCCTCGTCCTCGAACAGGTTCTGTTTCACCTGGCTGCCCAGCACACAGACCTTGGCCGCTGAAGCCACGTGCGTTTCGTCAAAATAAACGCCTTCGGCCACTTTCCAGTTTCTTATTTCCGGGAATTTTTCTCCTGTGCCCTGGATCTGGGTATTCCAGTTTTTATTGGCATAGACCACCTGGGCTCTGGTGTTGATAGAAGGAGAGGTGGCCTTGACCGCGTCGCAACGTTCCTCAATGGCTTTGGCATCGTCGGGCTTGAGGTTGGTAAACCCGCCAAAACCGGACTGCACCCCCCTGACGTTCCGGCTCCCCGGATACACGAAAAGCAGGTTGGTGCCCATGGAAGCGAATCTTTCCTCGATTCCTTTCTTGGCACCTTCCCCGATGCTGACCATGGCAATGACCGCGGCCACCCCGATGATGATGCCCAGGATGGTCAGGAAGGAACGCATTTTATTCCGGGCCAGAGCCCTCATCGATACTCTCAATATTCTGATAATCTTCATTTCATCCTCCACTGGCCGGAGCCCGGTCGCAGGCACCCTCGGAGACTTCTTCGCCCACTATCTGGCCGTCTTTCAGGTACAGCCGCCGTTTGGCGTAGGAAGCGATAACCGGGTCATGAGTCACCATGATCAGGGTGATGTTTCTTTCCTGGTTCAGCCGGCAGAAGATATCCATGATTTCGGCCCCGGTCTTGGAATCCAGGTTCCCGGTCGGTTCATCGGCCAGGATCAGAGTGGGGTCATTGACCAGGGCCCGGGCGATGGCCACTCGCTGCATCTGTCCGCCCGAGAGCTGGTTAGTCCGGTGATGTTCCCAGCCTTTGAGCCCCACCGAGGCCAGGGCTTTCATGGCCCTGTCCCTGGCTTCCTTGCTGCTGATGTGAGAATAGACCATCGGCAGCTCCACGTTTTCCAGGGCGGTGGTCCGGCTCAAAAGGTTGAAATTCTGAAAAACGAAACCAATCTTCCGGTTACGGATGGCCGCCATCTCATCACGACTAAGCTTGGAAACGTCCACACCCTCCAGGAAATATTGGCCTGAGGTCGGCCGGTCGAGCAGGCCGAGAATGCTCATCAGGGTGGATTTCCCGGAACCGGACGGTCCCATGATGGCCAGGAATTCAGAATAATTTACGCTGTAGGTTATGCCCCGCAGGGCCTGAACCTGGGTTTCGCCTATCTGGTATATCCTGACAATATTTTCCAGTCTTATAATTTTCTCACTCATCTTAAAACCTGTCCCGATTACCTTCGCGGCATCATGAAGAAGGCGCCGCCCGGAGGTCCTTGCTGGGTCTGGGTCGACCGGCTGGAACCAGTGGCCGTCATCAACCCAACGATAACTTCATCGCCCTCTTTAAGGTTATCGCTCTTGATTTCGGTAAAGGAATTGTCGCTGACGCCCGTCCTGACAAACACCACTTTCAGGTTGCCTTTTTCATCCAGCCTCCAGACCCGGGAGGGCTGACGACGCTGTCCGCCCTGGCCGCCGCCCATTCCGGACCGTTGGCCCATCTGGCTCGGGTCGAACATTCTCTGGCCGGACTGCCCGGCACCGGGCCCGGCCGGCCCGCCTTCCTGCTGGCGTCTGGCGGCCATTTCCTCAAAGGCTGCCCTCATGATCTTCTGAAGTTCTTCAGCCGATAGGTCCGGTGTAAAGCGCAGGGCGGCATTGGGTACCCGCAGCACATTCCTGGCCTCGCCGACGATGATGGAACAGGTGGCGGTCATCCCCGGCAGGAGCTTCAGGCTGGAGTTGTCGACATCGATGATGGCCGAGTAGGAAACGACGTTCTGCACGGTTTGGGCCGAATAGCGAACCTGGCGGACCACACCGTTAAAGGTCTCGTTCTGGTAGGATTCGACCGTGAACTTTACTTTCTGGCCTTCTTTTACTTTGCCCACATCAGCTTCATCCACCAGACATTCCACCTCCATCTTGGTGAGGTCGTTGGCTATCTCAAACAGCTTGGGAGCCTGGAAACTGGCAGCCACGGTCTGACCGACGTTGATGTTTCTGGAGATAACCACCCCGTCAATCGGAGAACGGATGATAGCATAACCCAGGTCCACCTTGCTGGCTTCCAGCTGGGACTTGGCCTGCTCGGTCCGGGCCTGCTGGGCAATCAGGTCGGACTTAGCTTGGAGGTAATTGGCTTCAGCCTGCTCTTTTTCTTCGTAAGAAATCAGATTCTTTTCGAACAGGCTGAGGGCCCTTTCGTATTTCTTCTGGGCAATCTCCAGGGCTACCTTGGCTCTCTCCAGAGAGGCCAGGGCGTTCTGGTAGTTAGCTTCGTTCTGTTCGATCTTGGCTCTCAACTGAGACTGGTCCAGCTCAGCCAATATATCGCCCTTTTTTACCTTGGAATTAAAATCGACATAAATTTTTTCAATCTTGCCCGAAACCTGGCTGCCAACTTCCACCAACACCACCGGATTAAGGGTTCCGGTAGCCGTGACCACGGCTTCGATATCGCCGCGGGTGACTTTATCAGTCCGGTATTTTGGCTTATTATTAGAACCTTTTTTCAGCAGGGTAAAACCCAAAACCAGACCGACTATGACCACTACGGCCAGGATGATGATAACGGTCTTCTTCTTCATCTTTACTCTCCTTTTTTCTCCTTCTCAGTGGGAGTTTGAGATGTATCATTACGCCGCTCGGGAACTTCCCTTCTGCGCTGGCGCATGTATCTGTCCATTAATTCCTGCATTTTCTTTTCCTGTTCCGGGGTAAAGACTTCATCCATCTCTGTCTTTAGCTGTTCGCGGAGCTCGGTCAGGCGGGCATGGACATCTTTCCTGAAGGCCTGAAACCTTTCTTCGCTGCGCTTGAAAACTTCCCTTATTTTCTCTTCCTGCTCTGGAGTAAGTTGCAGCTCTTTGGAAATTACTTCCAGGGTGGGAAATGGTTCCTGTCTCTGGCGGGGAACCGGTTTCTTCTTTTCCAGAAACCACCTGTCTCCAAAGACACCCACGGCCACTCCGAGAATAAAAACGGCTATCAGAGATAGCGTTACCCAGAATTTATACTTATTGTTCATTGTTTACCTCTCCTGACTGCTTCCTGGCTATCAAGCCCAGCGAACAACAACTGCAACTGCCGGTCTTCTGGCTTCTGAGCGTCGAAAATGGCCCTGGCTTCGGTCAGGGAACTCTGCTCCTGAAAAAGAAGCATCTCCGACTGACTGAGCTGAACCTCTGCCGGCTGGGCCAGGAACAGAATGCCCACCAGGATCATAGCTACCACCAGGAAAACAGGCACGGCCGCGGCGTACCACCTTTCCACCACTGCCCAGAGCGAAGGCCGGCTTTCGGCCTTGAGCCTGGCCCTCAGCCTCTGTTCAAAATAGGGGAGGGGCTCTGTTTCCGGGAACCGCAGATCGGACATCAAGGATTTCATCTTCCGGTAATCAACCCGCAACTGAGCACAGGCAGGACAGACCTTGAGGTGCTCTTCCAGCCCGGCGGCAGTTCCGGCTTCCAGCCGGCCGTCCACCAGCCGGGAAATCAATTTCTCGGCCCGATGACAGTTCATGGTTGTCCTCCTCCCTGGCTCAAGAAAGGAGCCAATTTTTTTCTTAAAAGCCTTCTTGCCCGATGCAGCCGGGAATCAACTGTCCCCGGTGATAGCTTTAATATCTTTCCTATTTCCTCATAACTCAAACCCTGAATATCTCTCAGGGATAATATTAGACGATATTTCTCCGGCATTTCTTCCAGCTTTTGGCGGAGCAGCTGCTGGCGTCTTTCTGCCTCCTGCCTCTCGGCTATCTGAAGGGAGGCCTCCTTTTCGGGCAAACCGGGCTCGGGAATCTCCTCCAGCCTCAGGTCATTTTTTTCTTTCTTGTGCTTCCTGAGGTAATCCCGGATGTGATTGATGGCAATCTGATAAAGCCAGGTGCCAAACTCCGATTCAAACCTGAACTTGGACAGGGAGAGATAAGCCTTCAGGAATATTTCCTGGGCCAGGTCATCGGCGGTTTCGCGGTTATGCACCACGTTGACGGCCAGCCCGAAGACCTTGTTCTGGTAGGCTTTCACCAGCATGGAAAAAGCCTCCTGGTCTCCCTGCTGAGCCAGTCTGACAGCCTGGTGTTCGTCCATACAGTACTCACTTCTTGAGCCTCAATCCATTAGACGAGGCCCGGGTTTAATTCTTCCTGCGGTGGATTATCATTTTACCTAACTATTATGCTGGTAGAAAGTTGCCCTGGTCCGAGCCCGGGGGCAATCACGGGCCCGGTTGTGTCAATCCTGTGCCTTTTTACTGGCCCGGCCGACCCAAAAATATCCCCGCCCATTACATAAGCCAGTTCCACCATGGACAGAAAAATGCCCACAATAATTAAGACCATCAGTAGCGGAACAAAAAAATTCTGAATTCTTCGCCGCATATCCAGCACGAGTATTTTCCCCCGTTGACCGGATCCCGACCAGGACACTGGGCTGCCCGGCAGAGCCAGCTTAAACCCCAGCCGGTCCGACGGGTACATTTTATATTTTTACCACCTGAAAAACCATACCGCAGTTAAAAGGCCGGAGAGTTGTTGATTAAAATTCAAGTGTCCCATATAATAAGCTCATGAACTGGGAAGATTTAGCCAGAGAACTGGCTCAGCCGACGGATTCCAAAATAGTTTTACTGGTCATGGATGGCCTGGGTGGCCTTCCGGTCAACGGCCGGACCGAGCTTCAGGCAGCTCACAAACCCAACCTGGACGAGACCGCCAGGCGGGGAATCTGTGGCCTGACTGACCCGGTCTTTCTGGGCATCACCCCTGGTTCGGGCCCGGCCCACCTGGCCCTTTTCGGCTACGACCCTCTTCGCTATCAATTGGGCCGGGGCATCCTGGAAGCTATGGGCAGCGGGGTGGAAGTCGGAAGGGAAGACGTGGTCGCTCGCGGCAACTTCGCCACTTTCCGGGATGGCCTGGTGGTTGACCGGAGAGCCGGGCGAATTTCCACCGAAGAGAATCAGAAGCTGTGCGAGCTTATAAACAAGAAGATTCCGGAGATAAACGGAATCCGGGTCAGCCTGTTCCCGGGAAAAGAACACCGGTTTGTCCTCAGGATATCCGGGCCAGGTTTATCAGACGCCCTGACCGATGCCGACCCCCAGAAAGAGGGCAAGCCAGCCGTCCCGGCCAGGGCTCTGGCGGCCGAAGCCGAATTCACTGCCGGCATCATCAACGGTTTCCTGGAAGAGCTGAAAAAAGTGCTGGCCGGGGAATCCAGGGCCAACTATGCCCTGCTTCGCGGCTTTTCCAAGTTCCCCTCCAATTTGCCGTCGATGGCCGAACTCTACCAGATCAAACCGGCTGCCATAGCCAACTACCCGATGTACCGGGGGTTGACCAGGTTGCTCGGGATGGAGGTGCTGGAGGTCGGGCCTGAGACCGAAGACCTATTCAATGTCCTGGAAAAAAATTACGAGCGCTATAACTTTTTTTATCTTCATTACAAGAAAACAGATTCGGCCGGCGAAGACGGGCGCTACGAGGATAAGGTTAAGGCCATCGAAGACATTGACCGGTTCATCCCGCGCCTCTGGCAACTGCGACCCGACGTGCTGGTTATCACTTCCGACCATTCGACACCGTCTGTGCTTAAATCACATTCCTGGCACCCCAATCCCTTTGTCCTGGTGTCAGACCGGGCCCCGGCTGATGAGGTCAACCAGTTCACAGAAAAAGACTGCGGCCGCGGCAGTCTCGGCCGGTTCCCCTCACTCCAGGTCATGCCGCTGATGCTGGCCTGCGCTCTGAAGCTTAAGAAGTATGGAGCCTGATTTTTCCCGGCCGTTGATTTAAAACCGGCTTGCTGGTATTTACTGTATTAAAGATAAAAAAATATTGATGCCCAAAAAGCTGCAGCCGGTCTGGTGCCTGTTCTTACTGTTGATTCTTCTTTCCACTTCCATCGGCCAGCAGCCCGACCCGCGGGCCGGGGTTTCCAGCCTGCGCTATCACCAGCACTCTGAATTTTTCCGCATCGTCCTGGAAATAGAAAAGGTTCGCGAATTCTACTCGGCCGAATTGAAAGACCCGGAACGGCTCTACCTGGACATTTTCCAGGCCCGTCTAAAGCCGGGGCTGCAGGGCACATCTTACAACATCAATTCGGCCTGCGTTAAGGCCCTCAGGCTGGCCCAAAAAAATCCGTCAACCGTGCGGTTGACAGTGGAATTGGTGCCGGGCACTAAACAGTCCGAAAAAATTTATTATCTTAAAGACCCGCCTCGCCTGGTGCTGGATATTTACTTTCGGGGGAGTGCACTCCCCGTAGCTAACTCCAGGTCGGCTCCGGCCGGCCGGCCAGAAGGCCAGGCCTCCAGGACAGAGGGCTCTCCCCCCAAGCCTCAGGCTCCCATCTCCCGCCCCTCCGGTGAGACAACTGCCGGGACAGAGAACCCCTCACCCAGGCCCCCTGCTCCTTCCGGCAGCGGTTACTCGCTGGTCAGGCAGCTGGGGCTGGGTGTAAAGCGTATCGTTCTGGACCCGGGCCATGGCGGCAGCGACCCGGGTTGCCTCAGCCCTTCGGGACTCAAAGAAAAAGATGTGGCCCTAGACCTGGCCAGGCGGCTGAAGAACATGCTGGAAACCCAGGGCAAATTTGAAGTCTTCCTGACCAGAGATTCAGACCTTACCCTGTCCCTGGAAAAACGCACGGCACTGGCCAATCAGAAAGGGGCTGACCTGTTCATTTCCATCCATCTTAACGCCAGCCCCAGGAAGAACCGGACCGGGGTAGAAACCTTCTACCTGAATTTCAGTCCCGACCCGGCAGTCAACGAGCTGGCAGCCAGGGAAAATGCCTCCTCCACCAAGAATATCCGTGACATGAAACTGATCGTGGACAAAATAATCAAGAATTCAAAATATGAAGAGTCGCGCGACCTGGCCGAAAAAATCCACAGCAACTTGTTACAGCACCTGAAACACAACTTTGGCCCGAGAGACGACCTGGGAGTCAAAGGTGGCCCCTTCTGGGTGTTGATTGGCAGCGAAATGCCGGCCGTGCTGGTAGAAACTTCTCACCTGTCCAACGCCAGAGAAGAAGCCGCCTTGAAAACGGAGACTTACCGGGAAGCTGTGGCCACCGGCCTGTTTCGTGGTATCATGGAATACGTTAAGTCTCTGGGAAAAGGTTAAACTATGGAAAGACGAGATTTTCTCAAAAACCTGTTGGTCGGTAGTCTGACTTTAAAATTAGCACCAGGCCTTCTGGCAGCACCAGCCGGTCCAGACCTGGCTGTTGTTGAGGGCGAGTCTCCGGCTGCCATCACCCGGGAAGCCATAAAAGTCCTGGGCGGCATGTCCCGGTTCATAAGCCGAGGAGATAAGGTTCTCATTAAACCCAACATCGGCTGGGACCGCACTCCGGAAATGGCCGCCTGCACCAACCCGGAAGTGGTGGCCGCCCTGGTGGCCATGTCCCTGGAAGCCGGCGCCAGGGAGGTCATAGTAATGGACCATACTATTAACCAGCCCAAGCGCTGTTACGCTCGCTCCGGAATTCAGGAAGCCGCCAGAGCTGCCGGGGCCAGGGTTCTGTTTACAGACGAACAGCGTCTGAAAAAAATGAGCCTGAAAGGCGAATGGCTGAAAGAATGGGAAGTCTTTCAGGACTTCGTCGAAGCGGACAAACTTATCAACGTGCCCATCGCCAAGGTCCATAGCCTGTCCCGGGTGACTCTTGGCCTCAAGAACTGGCTGGGCGCCGTGGGCGGAAATAGAAACCAGCTTCATCAGAAAATCGACCAGGCCGTGGTCGACCTGGGCGCTTTCTTCAAGCCCACCCTGACTGTACTCGATGCTTACCGGGTTCTGTTCCGCAATGGGCCCCAGGGCGGGCGGGTATCCGACACGCGTTTGCAGAAAACGGTGGTGGCCGGGCTGGACCCGGTGGCGGTGGATGCTTACGGTGCGACTTTTTTTGAGATCAAGCCCCAGGAACTGCCTTTCCTGAAACTGGCTCAGGGCCGCGGCCTGGGAAAACTTGAACTGGAGAAACTCAGAATTGAAAAGAGAGCGGTCTAAAAAATATTTCTGGCTCCAACGTCTGCGTATCCTGGTCCAGGTCAGTTTTTTCCTGCTATTTTTCATCTTGTTCCTGCAGACCCATTATCCCGGGGAGGATTACCTGAAGGTCACGGTCGAGCGCTTCTTTCACTTCGACCCGCTCCTCTTCCTGGCCGCTTCCATCGCCTCCAGGACTATTTTCGCTGCCCTGCTGCTGTCCCTCTTGACCGTAGCTGCCACCCTGGTTTTCGGACGGTTTTTCTGTGGCTGGATCTGCCCGCTGGGAACCGTGCACCAGTTCTTTTCTTTTATATTTAAAAAGACCAGGTTACTCCGCCCCCCGAAGGATGACCGGGCCAGCCTGTCTTCCAAATATCTGGTCCTGTTTCTGGTCCTGGCCGCCAGCCTGCTGACAGTTAACCTGGTGGGCTATCTAGACCCCTTTTCTTTCCTCTATCGCTCCTTCGCGGTGTTTATCTCCCCGCTCCTTAATCTCGGGCTGGTTCAATCTGGTAACCTGGCCTACCTTCTTGGCCTGAAAAGTCTGGGTCAGACCATCAGCCAGGCCGCCGGCAATTTGGCCCTCAACAGCACTTTCCAGAATGCCCTGGTGATTGGCGGCCTTTTCCTCCTGGCCGTTTTGCTCAACGCCCGGAAAGAAAGGTTCTGGTGCCGCTACCTCTGCCCGGCCGGTGCCCTGCTGGGACTTTTCTCGCGGTTCAACCTCTTTAAGCTGAAAATCGACCCGGACAAATGCATCAACTGTCACCTCTGTTCAACCCACTGCCAGACCAATGCCAGACCTTATCCGGCGGGGGAGTGGCGCAGCTCGGAATGCATCTACTGTGAGACCTGCGCCGCCATCTGCCCGACGGCAGCCATCTCCTTCCCGCTGAGCTGGCAGCGCGAGAGAATGCAGGGAGTAGACCTCAACCGGCGAAGGGTGCTTTTAACCTCCCTCACCGGACTGGTCCTGGCTCCGATTTTCAGGATAAGCCCACTGCGCCGGCGGTCCAACCCGGCTCTCATCAGGCCCCCCGGCGCCCTGGCCGAACCTGAATTCCTCAGCCGCTGCGTCAAGTGCGGAGAGTGTATGAAAGTCTGCCCGACCAATGCCCTGCACCCTGCGCTGGCCGAAGCCGGCCCAGAAGGGGTCTGGACACCGGTACTGGTCCCGAGGATTGGCTATTGCGAATACTATTGTTCGCTCTGCACCCAGGTCTGCCCGACCGGAGCTATCAGGGAGCTGAGCGTGGAGGAAAAGGTTACGGTTAAGATCGGGACCGCCTGGGTGGATAAGACGCGCTGTCTGCCTTATGCCCTGGGCAAGTCCTGCATCGTCTGCGAGGAACACTGTCCTGTTTCGCCCAAGGCCATCCAGCTGATAAAAGTCGACACCCTGACTCCGGGAGGGGTGGTGGCCACCAACCTGGCTCCCTTCGTCAACGTTGATGCCTGTATCGGTTGTGGAATATGCGAAAACAAATGCGTGGTCATGGACCTGCCAGCCATCAGGGTCAGCAGCATTGGAGAACACCGTTCCAGTCACAACCGACTGGTCCTGCCGGTGGTTGAAGAACAGGGCCAGTAAGTAAGACCCTGCCTGGAAATTGCGGTCACGGTCTTGGTTCTAAGCCGGCCTGAGGAGCACGATTTTGCTCGGATTCTGGCCTGCTCAAGTTAAGAAAATAAGACCTGAATTTTTTCTGATTGATGGACCGGGAAAAGAGGGAGAGAGCCGCTGGCCAATCGAGTCAGAAAAAACCCCGTCCCTTTTTCCCTCCAGCCCGTCCCGATTGCGGTCTCAGGTGAACTTTTTCAGCAGCAGGCAGGCGTTGGTCCCGCCAAAACCGAAAGAGTTGGTCAGGGCATGAATGATTTCTGCCGGCCGGGCAACGTTGGGCACATAATCCAGGTCGCATTCCGGGTCGGGGAACTCGTAATTTACGGTCGGGGGCATGACCTGGTGGAAGATGGCCAGGGCGGTTATGGCCGTTTCCACTCCGCCGGCAGCTCCCAGCAAATGGCCGGTCATGGACTTGGTGGAACTAACCCCGACTTTTTTAGCTCGTTCCCCGAAAACTTTCTTCACTGCCAGCGTTTCAGTCTTATCGTTGTACTGGGTGGAGGTGCCGTGGGCGTTAATGTACTGCACATCTTCGGGGTTGACCCGGCCGTCCCGGAGCGCCATCATCATCACCCGGGCCGCCCCGTCGCCGTCCGGGCTGGGGGCGGTCACATGGTAGGCATCTCCGTTCAGACCGTAGCCCAGGACTTCGGCGTAAATCCTGGCTCCCCGCTTCAGGGCTGAGTCCAGCTCCTCCAGCAGGACAATTCCGGCGCCCTCGCTCATGACGAAACCGTCCCGCCTGGCATCAAACGGCCGGGAAGCCTTTTCCGGCTCATCATTCCTCTCCGACAGGGCTTTCATGTTGCAGAAGCCGGCCAGGCTCAACGGGGTGATCGGGGCCTCGGCTCCGCCAGCGATCATCCGGTCAGCCAAGCCCAGCTGAATCATCCGGAAGGCCTCGCCTATGGCATGGGCTCCGGTGCTGCAGGCGGTGGCATTTGCCAGGTTGGGACCGCTGGCCCGGTAGCGGATGGAGATATGGCCGGGAGCCTCGTTGATTATGGTCTGAATGATAAAAAACGGCGAGACTCTGTCCGGACCTTTTTCCAGCAGGACCCGGTGGGTTTCTTCAATCGAACCTATGCCGCCGATGCCCGAACCGACATAAACTCCGGTCCGTTCTCCCTGGAGAAGGGCAGTATCTATGCCCGAGTCCTGAACGGCCAGCTCGGCCGCGGCGATGGCATACTGGACGAACAGGTCCATCTTGCGGGCTTCCTTCCGGTCGATAAACTGCTGGACATCAAAATTTCTGATTTCCCCGGCGATCCGGGTGGGAAAGCCGGCCGGGTCAAAACGCGTGATCTGGCTGATGGCCGAACGCCCGGCCAGGAGCGCCTGCCAGTTGGAGTCCACGCCCAGGCCAAGAGGTGTCACCAGTCCCAGACCGGTAATCACCACTCTTCTTGCTTTCATGGCCGGAAAGGTCACAGAAAAATCCCTATTGAAACAATAACCGAGCCTGGAGGAAACTTATTTCCCTTTGTAATGTTCCAGGATATAATCGAGGGCCTTGCCCACGGTGTTTAGCTTCTCGGCTTCGTCGTCGGGAATGTTCAGACCAAATTCATCCTCCAGAGCCATGACCAGCTCGACGGTATCCAGAGAATCGGCACCCAGGTCCTGGGTGAAGGAAGCGTTTTCGGTAATCTGTTCTTCGCCGATATTCAGCTTGTCTGCGACGATGCTCTTGACTTTCTTTAAGAGTTCTTCTCTCTCCATGGTTACCTCCAATATTTTTTTTAATTATTACATGTACATTCCGCCGTTGACATTGATAACCTGACCGGTAATGTAGGCGGCCTCGTCCGAGCAAAGGAATTTAACCGCCCGGGCCACCTCCACCGGCAAGCCAAATCTTTTCATCGGGATGATATCAAGGAAAGCCTTTTTAACCTCTTCGGGCAGTTTTTCTGTCATCGGGGTGGCGATATAACCAGGGGCTACACAATTTACCGTAATCCCCCGAGCGGCCACTTCCCGGGCCAGCGACTTGGAAAAACCTATCAATCCGGCCTTGGAGGCGGCGTAATTGGTCTGGCCGAAATTGCCCATCTGGCCGACGACCGAGGCAATGTTCACAATTCGTCCGTACCTGGCGGTAAACATCGGTTTCAGGACCGCCCGGGCAAAATTGAAGGCGCCCTTGAGGTTAACCCGGAGTACCAGGTCCCAGTCCTCCTCTTTCATCCTCAGAAGCAGGGAATCGCGGGTGATGCCGGCGTTGTTGACCAGGTGGTCAATACGTCCCAGAGAGCCCAAGACTTCCTCCACAACCTGAGTGGCCCGAGCTGAATCCGTCACGTCCGCCTCATAAGGCAGGGCCCTGATCCCCAGGCCAGCCAGCCTGAAGGCCACCTGCTCCAGCTTGTCTTTCTGGATATCCACCAGAACGACTGTGGCCCCCTCCCGGCCGAGCTCTTCAGCTATGGCTTCGCCTATGCCCTGAGAAGCGCCCGTGACCAGCGAGACCCTGTCGGCAAAAATCATCACCTCGCTCCAGACAAATATTGAACGGCCGGGGCGACGTTCAAAAAATTAACTGCACCCAGAATGTCAAACATTATCTTAAACGCCCTCATCCCCGTAGATTTTCTACACGGCGCGGTAAATAGTCTACATTTTTAAATGAAATTTGCAACAATTTTTCAATGGACAGGCAGAAGGGGCTTATCCGGGGGCGACCTAACGGATTCTGCTGACCGTCTCTAAGCTCACCGGGATTCCAGTCTGCGGGCGTAGAAGTTTCGGTCTGGTCCTGGATTTTTCCCGGAGGGAAGGTGAATCCGTCCCCTACCCTGAGCTCAACGGTCATAACAGGAACTCGCTTATTGTTCCTGGCCCTCTATGACCTGCCGCCCCTTATAATAGCCGCATTCCGGGCAGGCCCGGTGGGGCAGCTTGGGGCTGCCACAGTTCGGGCAGAGCGAGAAAGAGGGCAGGGTCAGGTGATCATGGGACCTTCTCTTGCCTTTTCTGGAATGTGAATGTCTTCTCTTTGGGTTTGGCATTTATTCCTTATCTCTCAGAAAAGATTTTAATTTTTCCAACCTGGGGTCAGCCTCGCGGACCTCGCAGGAACACTTACCCTGGTTGATCAGCTCCCCGCAGACCGGGCAGATACCCTCGCAATCCTCAGAGCACAGCGGCCGCAGGGGAAAACTCAGGTTCAATTGCTCCAGGACGATTTCCCTCAGGTCCAGCTGCTGGTGATAATAGAAAAACCGGTCCAGGTCTTCTTCCTCCAGCTCTTCCTTCATTTCGTCCAGCTCTTCCGGCAGGTAGACCAGGTCAAAAACAGAGTCCACACAATATTCGAAAGGTCTCAGGCAACGGCTACAGACAAAACTCAGCCTGGTGTTAATTCGGCCCTTGACCTGAACATCGCTCCCGACCTTCCTGACCTCCACTTCGGCATGGGTAGGTTGGAGAAAAACGGCATCTTCCTCCACCAGGTCCAGACTGACAAAGTCAAAATCCTGGTCGATGTGCAATCCCTCGCGGGGAATCTCGTTGACATCGATAACCATGGGTTTATCCTTTTATGACCAAGTATTATACCAGCTTAGACCAGGTTGTCAACCAAAGCCCCCGGCCCCGTTTTCTCTTGCAGACGGCATCAATTAGAGTATAATCAGTCCTGAAGGTACGCCGAGGATGGAAGGTTATAACACCACAATCGAATACAAGGGCAACACCCTCATGGTTCAGACTCAGGACAAGGGCCCGGCCTTTAATTATGTCGAGTCCCTGATTTACCTGGCCGGCAGGGTCATTTCCTCCAAGAGGGCTTCTTACTCCGCCCACCTCAACCAACCCAACCTCCAGGAAATCATCCAGAAATTGGTAGAAGAACTGCATGCCGATGTTCTGGACGAAATCGTCGAGGGGAAGTACGACAAGTTTCTCGAATGACACCCGGAAGGCTTTTCCTGATCGACGGCAACTCGCTTCTCTACCGTTCCTATTACGCCATCCAGAAGCTGGCCAACTCGGCCGGTTTTCCCACCAACGCCATCTATGGTTTCATCAATACCCTGAACAAGATACTCGAGGAAGAAAAACCAGAATACCTGGGGGTAGTGTTTGATACCGGTGCCCCCACCCTGCGACACCAGGCCTACCGTGAATATAAGGCAGGGCGTCGGCCGATGCCCCAGGACCTGATCGTCCAGGTGCCTGTCCTGAAAAAAGTAATATCCGCCAGACGAATCCCGCTGTTTGAATACGTGGATTATGAAGCCGACGATGTTCTGGCCACCTTAGCCCGGAAGGCTTCGGGGCGGAACGTCTTCACCATAATCGTCACCACCGACAAAGACCTGCTGCAGGTACTTGGCCCCAGGGTGGCCATTTACAACCCCGCTCGCAATCTATATCTCGTCGACAGCTGCCTTGAGCCGGAGTGCCTGGTTCTTCTCAAAGGAAAAGAGGTCAGAACGGTGGAGGAATATTTCGGGGTTCCGGCCAGGCTGGTGGCCGATGTCCTGGCCCTGTGGGGGGACACTTCCGACAATATACCCGGGGTCCCGGGCGTGGGGGAGAAAACGGCCAAGCAACTGATCCAGGAGTTCGGCTCGGTGGATAACCTGGTGGTCAACCTGGAGCGGGTCAAGAATCCCAGGATCAGGGAAAACATTAAGAACAACCTGGACCGTCTGGAACTGAGCCGAAAGCTGGTCCGGGTGGAAGACAACCTTGACCTGGAGCTCAACCTGGAGAACTTCGAGCCGAAGGAACCTGATGCTCAAACCCTGGTCGAGCTATACCGTGAGCTGGAATTTACCAGTTTTATCCCCCAGTATTTAAATAAAAACAAGGAAAGCGCCAGTCGGAATTTTGAGACCATCCTGGACAGAGAGCATTTCCAGCGGTTTCTGCGCACACTGGCCAACGCTACTGAGGTGGCCCTCGATACCGAGACTACCAACCTTTTCCCGACCCGGGCCCGGCTGGTGGGCATATCCTTTTCGCTTAAACCCGGTGAGGCCTGTTATATCCCCCTGCGGCATAACTATCCACTGGCCCCGGCCCAGTTGCCGGCAGAAAACGTTCTGGCAGAACTCAAGCCCTGGCTGGAAAACCCGGCCATTAAAAAAATCGGCCAGAACATAAAATATGATTATATCGTCCTCAAGAGGGAAGGCATCGAGCTCCAGGGTATCCACCTCGATACCATGGTCCTGTCCTATCTCCTGGAACCAAACTGGGGCAAACACAACCTGGACAAGCTGGCCGCCTACTACCTGCAAGAAGCGAAGATTCCATTTGACAGTCTGGTCGGGAAGGGCAAAAAACAACTGACCATGGACCTGGTTCCGGTGGACCGGGCGGCCGAATATGCCTGCCAGGATGCCCACCTGGCCATGAGCCTAAGCCGGGTCCTCTGGCCAAAAATAGAGGCCAGGAAGCTGGACTGGTTGTACAGGGAAATAGAACTGCCGTTAATTGAGGTGCTGGCCGAAATGGAGATGGCCGGGGTCCGGCTGGACCTTAAGCTCCTGAAGGAAATGGGCGCCGAGCTGGAAGGTCAACTCCGTAGCCTTGCAAAAAAGATTTTCGAAATGGCCGGGCAGGAATTCAATATCAACTCACCTCAGCAGCTGAGCCAGGTCCTGTTCTACAAGCTCAACCTCCCAGCCAGCAAGAAGACCAGGATTACCCGGGGGCTATCCACGGCCACCGAGATCCTGGAAGAACTGGCCCCCCTGCATCCCCTGGCTGGAGCAGTTCTGGAGTACCGTCAACTGGCCAAGCTCAAGTCCACCTACACCGACGCCCTGGTCGACCTAGTCAACCCTGAAACAGGAAGGGTGCATACCTCATACAACCAGACGGTGACAGCTACCGGCCGGCTTTCCTCCTCGGACCCCAACCTGCAGAACATACCGGCCCGCGGCGAGATGGGCAAAAGAATACGCCAGGCCTTTATTCCCGAGGAAGGGCACCTTCTGCTTTCGGCCGATTATTCGCAGATCGAGCTTAGATTGCTGGCCCACCTGTCAGAAGACCCGCTCCTGCTGGAAACTTTCCGCGGCGACCGGGATATCCACAGCGAAACGGCCAGGCTGGTTTTCGGGCCGGCGGGGGAACTTTTCCCGGAAGAAATGCGACGACGGGCCAAGATCATCAACTTCAGCATCA
The DNA here is from genome assembly GCA_026414545.1 of Candidatus Saccharicenans sp. GTDB lineage: Bacteria > Acidobacteriota > Aminicenantia > Aminicenantales > Saccharicenantaceae > Saccharicenans. The sequence goes on along the minus strand of JAOAIU010000005.1, from coordinate 75,172 downwards.
TCTACGGGACTTCTGCCTTTTCCCTGGCCAGGGAACTGGAGACCTCCACTGCCGAAGCCCAGAAATTCATTGACCGTTATTTTAGCGAGCATAAGAGAGTGAAAGAGTACCTGGACCTGGTGGTCGAACAGGCCCGGGAGAGAGGCTATGCCGAAACCCTTTTTGGCCGCCAGCGCCAGATCCCCGAGCTGAAAAGTCCCGACAACAACACTTTCCAGGCCGGACGTCGGATGGCCCTGAATACCCCGATCCAGGGCTCAGCCGCCGATATCATCAAGCTGGCCATGGTCAAGATATACCGCGAGCTGAAGTCGCGGGGACTGAAAACCAAAATGATACTTCAGGTTCACGACGAGCTGGTGTTCGAGGTGCCCGAACAGGAAAGGGCCATCGTGGAGCCACTGGTCCGCGACTGCATGGAGAACATCTGCTCTTTGAAAGTCCCGCTGAGAGTACACCTGGGCTGGGGTCAAAACTGGGCCGAGGTCAAGTAATCAGCCAGAGACCACGATTCAGGTCAGAGCTTTCTGATAAACCCGGTACACCTTATAGATTTTGCCGCCCAGCCTTTCCATTTCCGACCGAACCCTGACGTTGGCTTCCATCTCATGGTGGGTATCCATGATCTCAAAGCCGGCCTTCTGGGCCGAACTCAGCAGGGCCACCCCCATCAGGGCGTCCAGTCCCATGCCCCGGTATTCTTTCTTAATGGCTCCAAGGAGCAGGTCCAGCTGCTTGGTCTTCTTCTGCGCCCTGAGTATGTGGATGAAACCAAACGGAAACAGGCGGCCCCGGGCTTTCTTGATGCCGGCAGTCATATCCGGGATGGCCACGATGAAGGCCACCACCTGCCCGTCTTTCAGCACGCCCTTTATGAACCTGGGGTCAAGAACAGGCAGGTATTTCCTGGCCAGGTCGTCCATCTCTTTTTCATCCAGCGGGGCATACCCATAGATGTTACTTTCGATATAGGTCTCGTTCATCAGGGACAGGATCGGCCTGATCCAGGGCTTAATTTCCTTCCGCTTCCTGAATTCCAGCACCCGGAAATTCCCTTTTTTTAATATCCGCTCGGCGACCTTGGTGTAGACTTCGGGGATTTCTTTGGGCACTTCTATTTTATAGACAAAATAATCAATATCCTTGCTGTAGCCTTCTTTTTCCACCATCTCCGGCAGCCACTCGAAATTGTAATAGGTGGCGATGGTGGCCCGGTTCTCAAAACCCTTTATGAGGAAACCCTCCGGGTCCTGGTCGGAAAAACCATAGGGCCCGATGATCCTGGTCATCCCCTTCTCCCTGGCCCATTGCTCAACCCGCGACAGCAGGGCGTGCACCACCTCCTGGTCCTGGATGCTCTCCAGATAACCGAAGCGGGCGGTCTTCTCATTCCGGACTTCGTTGTAACGGTGGTTGATAATGCCCATCACCCGCCCGACCACCTGACCATCCTTTTCGGCCAGCAACATCAGTGTATCGGAATAACTAAAGGCCTTATTTTTCTTGGGGTTGAAATAGGCCCACTCATCCATATAGATAGGATGAACCCAGTTGGGATGATCCTGGTGGAGCCGTTCCGGCAGGTAAATAAAGGTCTTAAGCTGAGGCCTGGTTTTGACTTCGATCAGGTTAATGCTCATGTTCTTTTTCCTTCTGATGTTGAATTTTATCAGAATTCATCTGAAAAAGTATAGAAATTTTTTGCTCGACGGTGTGGAAAAAGCTTTGAACAGCCTGTGAAAAAACGGCTTGAAATTTTGTGAATTTCTTGTGTTAAATTCTTGACAATAAGTTTTTTATTTTAATATACTCATTAACTCATGAAAGTAGAAGCCATTACCCTCCTTACTATTTTTATCCCGATTTTGGGTTCGTTGCTGGTGCCCCTGGCCGGAGCTATCTCGCCCCGGGTCCGTTCCGCCTGGTCGGTCCTGCTGGGAGCGGTAACCGCCGTTCTCCCCTTGACCCTTATCCCCCAGGCCATGAAGGGCGGTGAGATCATCTGGTCCAGGAGCCTGGCTCTGGGTCTGGATTTTGTCCTGGTCATCGACCCCCTGTCCATCTTCATGGCCATAGTCTCCTCGTTCATCGGGTTCCTGATCATCATTTACTCGCTCGGCTATATCCACCACGAAGACCACCAGAATGAATATTATTTGATGGTGGTGCTGTTCATCGGCTCCATGATGGGGCTGGTCTTCTCCAGCAGCCTGGTCTTCATGTACCTGTTCTGGGAAATCATCGCCATCGCCTGCTGGCGGCTGATCGGCTTTTACCGCCAGAAGGATTATATCCTCAAGGCCGACAAGGCCTTCCTGGTCACCTTTGGCGGGGCGGTGGTCATGCTGCTGGGTTTCATCCTGATTTACGGGCAGACGGGAACCTTCAACCTGGTGGATATGCGCGGAGTGGCCATCTCCGGCACCGCCGTCCTGCTGATCCTGTTCGGCATGTTCTCCAAGTCAGCTACTGTTCCGCTGCACACCTGGCTGCCCGATGCCGGCGTGGCCCCGACCACGGTTACCGCCCTGCTGCATGCAGCCGTCCTGGTCAAGATCGGTGTTTATGCCTACGCCAGGTTGTTCCTCTACACTTTTAAGATTCCCCCCGACTGGCAGCAGGCGATCATCATCCTGGCCGTTCTGTCCAGCCTGGTGGCGGCCGGTGCGGCCACCGTGGAGAATGACTTCAAGAGAATACTCGCTTATTCTACAGTCAGCCAGATCGGTTACATTTTTCTGGGCCTGAGCGTGGCCACGCCCACGGCCATCTCCGGCTCGCTGTTGTTCATCCTGATGCACGGTCTGGCCAAGGCCGGATTATTCCTGTGTGCCGGCATAGTTATTCATGCCACACATAAACGCGACATAAGAGAGATGGGCGGTCTGATCAAGACCATGCCCATCACGGCTATTTCCTTCTTGATCTGCGCTTTTTCAGTCATCGGACTGCCGCCGCTGGGCGGTTTCTTCTCCAAGCTGCTGGTCATCATGGGCACGGTGCAGGCCGACCAGGTCTGGGTGGCAGCCCTGGCCCTGTTCACCGCAGTGTTGACCATGTTCTACCTGCTCCGGGTGTTCGCCCTGGTTTTTCTGGGTGAGCTCAAGGTGCCGGCCCCGGAGAAAACTCCGTCCATGGTTGGGGTGGTGGCCACCCTGGCCCTGCTGTCAGTAGTGGCGGGGTTGCTGGTAGCCTACCCGATGAAACTCGTCCAGATGGCAACAACTCACATCAGCTGGTGGCTAAGATGAGTCCAACAACTTTATTATGGCCAATTCTGTTTCCGGCAGCGGTGGCGGTGGTCCTGCTGCTCATTCCCTCCCGGGTTAAGTACCTGCGGGAAATTCTGTCTGTCCTGAGCGCGGGAACACTGTTGTACCTCGGTTTCAGGTTCTTTGCTCAGAGAAACCTGAGCCTGGTTTCCGACTGGCTGGGCCGGGGCATTAACTTTGACCTCCGGCTCTATCATTTCTCGGCCTTCATCCTGCTGGCCTTGAGCGGGTTCCTGTTTCTTATCTGCCTCTACTCAGCGGTCAAGATGCGCAACCAGGCCAGGGTCCGGGAATATTATGGCTACGTCTTTCTGGCGGCCGCCTTCTCCAACGGGGCGGTACTGGCCAATAATTTTGTCCTGCTGGTATTTTTCTGGGAAGCTTTGCTGATTACCACTTACGCCCTGATCACCCTGGGCTTAAAACCAACCTCTCACCGGACTGCGGTCAAATCACTGATCATCGGCGGCTTCTGCGATTTCGCCCTGATTCTGGGAATTGGCCTGCTCTGGGCCTCTACCGGCACTCTGACCATGGATAAAGTCCAGGTGGAGCCTCATGGCCTGACCGTGGCCGCCTTTGTGTTGATGATGATCGGAGCCATCGGCAAGGCCGGGGCCATGCCCTTTCATACCTGGATTCCTGACGCTGCCGTGGATGCCCCGGTGAGCTTCATGGCCTTCATGCCAGCCTCCTTTGAAAAGTTGCTGGGCATTTACCTCCTGGCCCGCATCACGCTTGATTTCTTCGAACTCAAGGTGGGCAGCGGACTGTCCATCCTGCTGATGATCATCGGCGCGGCCACCATCGTCCTGGCCGTCTTCATGGCCCTCATTCAGAAAGATTTTAAGAAGCTGCTGTCCTTCCACGCCGTAAGCCAGGTGGGCTACATGGTTCTCGGCGTGGGTACGGCCATTCCCATCGGCATTGCCGGCGGCATCTTTCACATGATCAACCATGCCATGTACAAGTGCGGGCTGTTCCTGAGCTCCGGCTCGGTGGAACACCGGACTGGCACCACCGAATTGAAGAAGCTGGGCGGGTTAGCCCGGGAAATGCCCTGGACCGCAGCTGGCTTTGTGGTCTGCGCCCTGGCCATTTCGGGGGTCTGGCCCCTGAACGGCTTCGTTTCCAAGGAAATGGTATTCCACGGGGCACTGGAAACAGGCTATCCGATCTTCGCCATCGCCGCCTGGGTGGGGGCAATTTTCACCTTCGCTTCCTTTCTGAAGGCCGGGCACTCGGTCTTCTTCGGACCGCGTTCAACAGAAGTCCCGAAGACCAGGGAGAGCGAAGCCCCGATTGTCCTGCCAATCCTTATTCTGGCTGCCCTGTGCATAACTTTTGGAGTGTACAATAAGCTCCCCCTGCAGAATTTTATCCAGCCCATTCTGCAAGGACATGTGGAGGCCGGAGAGCACCTGGATTTTACTGCCCACGCCCTGGACCTGTTCAACCCGGTGGCCGGAGTTTCCATCCTGTGCCTGATAATTGCCCTAGGTATTCACTTTTATGGCTGGAACCGCGGCGGTAAGAGGGCCTACCTGGCCTCCGAGCCGATTCACAACCTGCCGGTTCTGCACAAGCTGTATGACCTGTCCGAAGCCCGGTTCTTTGACCTTTATGAACAGGGCGTAAAATTCCTGCAGTGGCTGAGCCGGCTGCTGTTCCGGTTCATCGACCGTCCGGTCGATTATCTGTACGAAAAAGTGGTAACGGCAACAGGCCGGACCTTTACCGGATTGCTGCAGAAAGCTCATAACGGCCAGTATGCCAACTATCTGGCCTGGACTATCGGCGGCCTGGTGGTCGTCGTCTGGATAATACTTCAGTTATTAAAATAGAGGAGGAGCGGTGGTTTTTTCATTCATTGTCATTCCATTACTGGTAGCTGCCTTTCTGCCTCTGGTAGGAAAGTTTTCCAGAAAACTGCTGCCTGACGTGCTGACCAACGCCGCTCTGGCTTTCCTGTTGTTCAACTCCATCCTGCTCATCAAGCCCATCTTCAATCATGGTGTTATCGTCCAGAACCTGAACTGGCTGGGGGAAAAAGTTAACCTGCAAGTGGCCCTGGACGGTTTCAACCTGTTCATGCTGTTCACCATTTCCCTGGTCAGCCTGTGCATCGCGCTCTTTTCCATCGACTACCTGGAGCATTACGGGCACAAGTCGACCTTTTACGCCCTGTTCCTGGTGATGATCGCCGGCATGAACGGCCTGGTGCTGGTGCCGGACCTGTTTTCAGTTTACCTGTTCCTGGAAGTGGCGGCCGTGGCTTCCTACGCCCTGGTAGCCTTCGGTCTGGGCTACGATGAGCTGGAAGCTTCCTTTAAGTATCTGATGCTGTCGGTAGTAGCCTCGGCTTTCGCCCTGCTCAGCATCACGGTCATCTTCGGGATGACGGGCAGCCTCAATTTCCAGGCCGTGGCCCAGGGCCTCCAGGACCTGGAAGCCAGGCTGGTCCTGGGCGTTTGTGTGGCCTTCTTCATCATGGGCTTCGGACTTAAAGCTGCCCTGGTTCCCTTCCATGCCTGGTTGCCAGACGCTCACCCTTCAGCCCCGGCGCCTATTTCAGCCATGCTGTCAGGTCTGCTGATCAAGGTATCCGGTATCTATGCCCTGTTCAGAATTATCTACAGCGTCATCGGCCTCACCCCGGTGCTGTCACAGGTATTGATGGCCCTGGGGACTATCTCCATGGTGGTGGCCGCCCTGCTGGCCCTCGGACAGAAGGACGTCAAAAGAATGCTGGCCTACTCTTCCATCAGCCAGGTCGGCTACATCGTGCTTGGTCTGGCCCTGGGCACCCCCCTGGGCATTGCTGGAGCCCTGTTCCACCTGTTCAACCACGCCGTAGCCAAGGGGCTGCTGTTCTTGAATTCCGGCTCCATTCAGCATATCACCGGAACCAGGAACCTGGACGAACTGGGTGGCCTGGGTAAGGTGGTCCCGGTCACCGCTGGCACCAACCTGGTGGGGGCCCTGTCCATCGCCGGCGTACCGCCGCTGGCTGGGTTCTGGAGCAAGCTGGTCATCATCATGGCCCTGATTCAGGCCAGGGAATTCGGCTACGCTCTGGTGGCCATCCTGGCCAGTATCCTGACACTCTGGTACTACCTGCTCATCCAGAGAAAGGCCTTTTTCGGCCTGGTGGCGGAAAAGTGGCGGCAGGTCAAGGAAGCTCCTTTCTGGATGTCGGCGGCCAACGTGGTGTTGGCCCTGGTCTGCATCCTGGCCGGTATTTTCTTCACTCCAATTTTCAAGACCTGGATTTCTCCGGCAGCTGAAGCCCTGGCTCGAGGAATCCAGCAGGTTCTGATGTGGGGATTGTAATATGGCAATACAAATAATTCTGCTCTGCGGCCTGGTTATCTTCTCGGCGCTGGCCATTCTGCTCAGGGATCTGATTAAAGCCGCCCTGTCGCTGGCCGTGGCCAGCCTACTCCTGGGCATCATTTTCTTCCGGCTGGCGGCTCCCTATGCTGCCGTCTTCGAAATCTCGGTAGTGGCTGGCCTGATTACCGTTCTGTTCATCCTGACCATCGCCCTGACCAAGAAAGGAGACGAGATAACCGAGGCCCGGCTGGTCAAACTGGCCTTCCCGGTCTTTTTGATTCTGTTCCTGGTCATCGACGGGCTGGTGATGAAATCCCTGTTGCAAAAGATCCCGGCCCTGCCCTCCGGACCGGAATCCGGAACCTTCGGCGAGGTCCTCTGGAAACAGAGAACCTTTGACCTGGTGGCTCAGGTCGGGGTTATCCTGGCCGGGGTGCTGGCCGTGCTGGCCCTATTCCGGAAAAAGGAAGAGGACAAAGATGAGTAACCTGTGGTTTCTGTACATTTTCTTTGCCGCCCTGCTGATCTTTACCGGCCTCTACTGCCTGCTCACCATGCGCAACCTGATCAAGCTGTTCATCGCCGTAGAAATCATCAGTAAGGGCGTCAGCCTGGCCATCGTGGCCACGGGCGCAGTCAAAAATAACATACTGCTGGCCCAGAGCCTGGCCATAACCTACATCGTGGTGGAGGTGGCCCTGGTGGCCACGGCCCTGGCTCTGATCATCAACATCTATAAGAAGAACAAGAGCCTGGATGTCCGCCTACTTTCGAAATTGAAGGGATAAGCCATGAATGGACTGCAATTTTTACTGTCTCCCCCGGTGGCTTTCTTTTTCTTCCTGGCCGTAGCCGGACTGCTCTATGCCCTGGGCCGGGCCATGGCCCCCGGACTGAACCGCACCCCGGGCAAGCTCACCACCTATGCCTGCGGCGAGGATATCCCGGGAGTCAAGGTTCAGTTCGGCTATCGGCTGTTCTACGTTTTCGCCCTGTTTTTCACCATCATGCATGTGGCCGCCCTGGTCATGGCGACTATTCCGATCGGAAAAATAGTATATTTGGGTATAATATATCTGCTCCTGATTTTCCTGGCCATCCTGGCCCTGATTACGAGGGATTAACATGCTGACCAAACTGACTCAATGGTCCCGGTTGAAATCGCCCTGGATACTGCACTTAAACACCGGTGCCTGCAATGCCTGCGATATCGAAGTGGTGGCGGCCCTGACTCCCAGGTTCGACGTGGAACGGTTCGGAATCCTGCTAAAAGCTACGCCCCGGCATGCCGACGTTATAGTCTGCACCGGCCCGGCTACCCGCCAGATGAAAGACCGGCTAATCAGAATTTATGAACAAACCCCGGACCCCAAGTTCGTCATCGCCGTTGGGGCCTGCGCCATGTCCGGCTGCGTTTACCGCGGAGCTTACAATGTTATTGGCGGGATTGACCAGGTCATTCCCGTGGATGTCTACGTCCCCGGCTGCCCGGTGCGCCCCGATGCGGTTATCGACGGGGTGGTCAAACTGCTTAACAAGCTGAAGGGATGAGGTCAAGATGAACGACCAGACATTAATCGATAAAGCCAAAGCCAGTTTGGGTGACAAGGTGCTGGACATTACCAACCCGGCCCCCCGCCGCATTTTTATAAAGCTCAAGGTGGACGACCTGCTGGCCGCCGTGAACTGGCTCAAAAACGAAATGGGCTTTACCCACCTGGCCACCATCACCGGGGTGGACCTGGGACAGGCCTTCGAACTCATTTACCACTTCGCCAACAGCTTTACCTGCGTTAACCTGCGAACGGAAATCCCGCGGGACAACCCCCTTCTTCCCAGTATCTGCCAGCTCATTCCCGGGGCCGTCCTGTACGAACGAGAGCTGCAGGACATGTTCGGGATTGTCGTCCAGAATATTCCTGACGGCCGCCCCCTGGTGCTGCCCGACGACTGGCCGGCCGGCAACTATCCACTGCGCAAGGACTGGAAGTACGAAAGACCGCCGGAAGTCATTCCTGGAGGTAAGAGATGAAGTTTCAGATACCCATAGGACCACAGCATCCGGCTCTGAAGGAGCCCATCAGCCTGCGGATGACCGTGGAAGGAGAGATTATCCGCGACGCCGATATCCGTCTCGGCTACAATCACCGCGGCCTGGAAAAGCTGGCCGAACAGAAGACCTGGATTCAGAACATTTACCTGACCGAACGCATCTGCGGTATCTGTTCTCACTCCCACACCACCTGTTACGTGCAGGGGGTGGAGAAATTGATGGAACTTGAGCCACCCAAGCGCGGTCTGTATATCCGGACACTGGTGGCCGAACTGGAAAGGGTGCACAGCCACCTGCTCTGGTTAGGGGTGGCCGGTCACGAGGCCGGTTTCGACAGCTTCTTCATGTACACCTGGCGCGACCGGGAAATCGTCATGGACATCCTGGAAATCATCACCGGAAACCGGGTGCACTATGGTATCAACACCATAGGCGGCGTCCGACGCGACCTGGATGAACAGCAGATAAAACACATTCTGGACTCGCTTTCCGTCCTGCGCCAGCGCAGCGAATATTACAAACACCTGGGAACCAACGAACCCAGCTTCGTGGCCAGGCTGGCCGGGGTCGGCTATCTATCCCGCGAAGACGCCATCGCCCTGTGCGCCGTGGGGCCCACCCTTAGGGCTTCCGGGGTGCCGATGGATGTGCGCAAGGATGACCCCTACGCCGTATACGATGAAGTACCCTTCGAAGTCTGTACGGCCGAGACCGGCGATGTCCTGGGCCGAACCGTGGTCAGAATCAAAGAGCTGTTCCAGTGCTATAACATTATCGAATACCTTCTGAAAAACCTGCCGTCAGGGCCGGTAGCCGTTCGAGCTCCGCGTCGGGCCAAGCCCAACGAGGTGGTCAGCCGCTACGAGGCCCCCCGGGGCGAGAACATACATTACATAAAAAGCAACGGCACCGATAAACCGGAGCGGCTTAAAGTCCGGGCTCCCACCCTGGGCAACTATGCCGCTACCATCAAGATGCTCAAGAACGGCTTTATCGCCGACGTGCCGCTGATCTTCGCCGCCATCGACCCCTGCATCTGCTGCGCCGAGCGAGCGGTATCGCTGGTCGATGCCCGGACCGGGCAGGAAAAAATCATTGTCATGAACGACTTAAAAAGACTCAGCCGCCGACTTTCGGCTGGCAACATAAGAAAGAGGGAAGCAGAATGGCCACTGTGAAGACTCTGATCTATCTCGTCATCTATCCCGGTCTTCTCTTCTTGTTCCTTTACTCCACCTTCGTCGAGTGGTACGACCGCAAGCTCTACGCCAGGCTGCAGAACCGCATGGGCCCTCGCCATACGGGCCGCTTCGGACTGCTGCAACCGATCGCCGATTTCTTCAAGCTGATGTCTAAAGAGGACATCGTGCCCGACCGGGCTGACCGGAAAATGTTCTCCGCTCTTCCGGCAGTGGGATTAGCCATTGTCTTCACGGCCATGCTGCTGCTGCCAGTCTGGAACTACAGTCTGGACCGGCCGTCGGTCATTTCGTTTAACGGCGACCTCATCGTCCTTCTCTATCTCTTGAGCCTGCCGACCTTCATTTTCTTCCTGGCCGGCTGGTCTTCCACCAACCTGTTTTCCACCATCGGTGGAGCCCGGGTCCTGACCATGTTATTCGGCTATGAAGTTCCTCTCTTCCTGGCCGTGCTGAGCCCGGCCGTCCTGGCCAATTCCTGGCGCCTGGCTGAAATCGCTGCCTTCTATCGGCAGCGGCCGGCCCTCTCCCTGGTCAACCTGCTGGGGTTTGTCATCGCCCTGATCTGTGTCCAGGCCAAACTGGAAAGGACGCCATTCGATATCCCCCACGCCGAGACCGAGATCGTGGGCGGCACTTTTACCGAATACTCGGGTAAGAAACTGGCCCTCTTCCGCCTTATGATGGATGCCGAGATGGTGGTGGCCGCCGGTCTGCTGGCCACCGTCTTTCTGGGAGGCTTTCCGGGTGGAGCTTTGCTGGGACTGGTCAACTTTATCATCAAGACTCTGGTGGTAATCTTCTTCCTGTCTTTAATCCGAGCCACCACTTCCAGGATCAGGGTGGACCAGGTGGTCAGCTTCGCCTGGAAATACCTGGCCCCGCTGGCCATACTTCAGCTCTTAATCGTCATCCTGGTAAAGGGGTTAATCTCATGAAGATAGGCGTGTTTATCCCTGAACTTCTCCGGCACCTGTTTAAGAAGCCGGCCACCGTCGATTATCCGTTCCAGAAACTGGAGGTGCCCAAGGATTTCCGGGGCTCACCCTACCTCCGCCCCGAGCTGTGCATAGTCTGCCGGGCCTGCGAGCGCGACTGCCCGGCTGAAGCCATAGAAATAACAGCCATCAACGAAGCCGAGAAGAGGTTCAGGATGGTCATCCACAACGACCGCTGCATTCACTGCGCCCAGTGCGTTGACTCCTGTCCGACCGAGGCCATGCTGATGGATACCAGGTTTGAAATCTCCGACTACGATCGACACAACCTGAAGATGGAATGGGAATATATCAGGGCAGTAGTCAAGCCAAAATCTGAGCCGAAGACTTCTTAGGTCGCCGAATGCCTCAGGCTTGATTTGTTCTGCGACCAGGATTACATTTAGAACTGGCCTGCGCCTGGAGGGGGAAGGGCGGATGCCTGACCGCTGGGTTGAGTTTTTGAGGAAAGAACTAAAGGGGGTGGACCGGCTGCTGGTACTGGGGACGGGCAACGCCCTCAAGGCTGACGACGCGGCCGGCTTGCTGGTAGCCAGCCTGCTAGAGCGGCACCTCAGCCGGCGCCAGAAGGCCCGGGTCAAGGTGCTGAGAGTTTATGAGCTAATCAACGCCTACAACCGCAGGATTAAGCGACTCAAACCTTCGCACCTGATAATAGTCGACACCCTGGATACCGGTCATCAGCCGGGATATGTCCTGGCCACCAAGCTGGAACCGGGGCATAGAAAAAAGAAAAAAATCAGCAGCGAATTCTACCAGTTACTGGAAAAACTGACTGCCGACTCGGCCTGCCGCATTTACTTCATCGGGATTCAACCGGCCCTTCTCGACTTCGGGCATCCGATTTCCCAGCCCGTCAAGGAAGCCTGTCGCCAGGTGGCTGAATACATAGCTAGCCTGGCCGCCGGTTCGGCTCGCTGAGGGCTATATCTTCATGGGCATCAACACATAAAGATAGACTCCCTTGGGCTCGGCTTCCGGCTTTATCAGGACAGCACTGTTCTCATCCTTGATTTCAAAAATTACCCGGTCAGAAGTGACTGTCCCCAGAAAATCGAGCAGATACTGGGAGTTGAAACCTATCTCCAGGTCCTTACCCTGGTAATCCACAGCCAGTTTATCCCGAGCCTCTCCGTACTCCGGGTTGGAAGAAAACAACTTCAACTCTCCGGCCTTTAGGTCAAATTTTACGCCCTTCGACTTTTCTGAGGACAGGATGGAAACTCGCTTTATGGCCGTAATCAGGGCCTCTTTTTCTATGTTCAGAATGTTCGGGTTATCCTTGGGCATAACCGCCTGATAATTGGGGAATTTACTTTCTATGATCCGGCTGATCAGCATTCTATTTCCGACCCGGAAAAAGAGACTGTTATCGTCAAAGTCAAACTCCACCCGCTCGTCATCGAATTTTTTCAATTCATTCAGCGTCTTTTTGGAGATAATCTGATTAACTTCCTTCTCCACTCTTAAATCCTCAAATTCCCTTCTAGTATAGGAGAGGCGATGGCCGTCGGTACTTACCAGTTCCAGCTGGTTGTTCTTAATAGACAGCAGAGCCCCATTCAGGTAGTAGCGCTGTTCCTGGGTAATGGCATACAGCACACAGTCTATCATTTCTTTGAAATCGGAAACTGCCCAGGTTATGGACCTTTCAAAGCCAGAATCCTGTATGGCCGGAAAATCTTCTTCAGGTGCCGTCAGCACTTTGATCTCACTTTCTCCAGACCTGACTACCAGGTTCTCTTCCTTTTTGGAAAACTCGATATTCTGTCCATCCGGCAGCAATTTTATGAATTCAAAAAGCTTTCGCCCATTGACCGCAGCTTTCCCTTCCTGCCTGACCTCAGCTTCGAAACTTGTCTTGAGACCAACTTCCAGGTCAGTTCCCATTAATTCCACTCGACCCCGGCCTGCCTTAATCAAGACATTGGAAAGAATGGGCATAGTCGTTCTTTTTTCCACAATACCCTGCAATAACCCTAATTCGTTAATAATATTGTTTTTAGTGGCTGAGAACTTCATTTTTTCCACCTTTCTTCATCGTCAATAATATAATTAAAAATCATAAAAAGGCAATAAAAAAAATACAAGAAGAGATAGTGAATATGTGAAAATCAGCTGCCTTCTTTCTTAATTTCATTACTTTAGCAGGTGGATCAGGTTGTTGATTTCTCTGTTGAATTCCTGGTCGCGCTCTCTTAATTTCTCTATTTTTCTGATGCTATGGAGAACTGTGGTGTGATGCTTGCCGCCGAATTTCTTGCCGATTTCAGGCAATGAGTTGTCGGTCAGCTCTTTGGCCAGGTACATGGCCACCTGCCTTGGGAAAGCAACCCGGGGCGAGTTGTTTTTTGATTTGAGTTCAGAGGGTTTAATTTTATACTGGGTGCAGACTACCTTCTGAATTTTTTCCACAGTTATGATGTTGGCTGAAGCGTCCAGGAGTCCCTTAAGTGCTTCCTTGGCCAGCTCCAGGTCTATCCTTGACCCCTTGAGTGAGGCATAAGCAATAACCCGGCGCAGATATCCTTCCAGTTCCCTGATGTTGGAGTGGACCTTATCGGCGATATAGAGAGCGACTGGTTCGGGGAGAAAGACATCTTCCATTTCAGCCTTTTTCTTGAGGATGGCAATTCTGGTTTCTATGTCTGGAGGCCGAAGGTCGGCAATCAATCCCCACTCGAAGCGCGACCGGAAGCGGTCTTCCAGATGGGGGATGTCCTTGGGCGGGCAGTCGCTCGAAATAACAATCTGTTTCTGGCTATCGTAAAGATGGTTAAAGGTGTGAAAGAATTCTTCTTTCGTCCTTTCCCGGCCGGAGATGTAATGGATATCGTCCATAAGCAGGACGTCAACTGCCCGGTATTTTTGCCTGAACTCCAGGATCTTGCCGTACTGGAGGTGATTGATGAGTTCGTTCATGAAACGCTCGGTGGTCACATATAGAACCTTAAGCCGAGCACTGGTGGTCATGATCTGGTGACCGATGGCGTTCATCAGGTGAGTCTTGCCCAGGCCCGCCCCTCCGTAGATATAGAGGGGATTGTAGGATTTGGCCGGGTTCTTGGCTACGGCCACGGCCGCAGCGTGGGCGAACTGGTTACAGCTACCGACGACGAAATTTTCAAAGGTATAATTGGGGTTCAGGTTGGCAATCTGAGTCACCGCCTGGTGAAGTTTCCGTTCATCCGGTGAATTGCGGAGAAAGGAAGCCGGGGTCTCATCGTAAATGTACTTGATATCAAAACTCTTATTGAATAATTCCTGGCAGCATTCGTTTATCAGGCGCGAGTAATGGAAACTCAGCCAGTCCTTGAAATAGGCATTCGGGACCTTGATGTAAAGGGTTTCTCCGTCCTCACCAATGTAGGAGGTGGGCTCAAACCAGGTTTCAAAAGCCTGACTCTCAACCCGGTTCTTAACCGCAGCCAGTATCCTGTTCCAGATATTAACTTTATCTTCAACCTTCATAACGCGCCCAAAGATTTCCACAGAAATATCCACAGCTGTGGAAAAAGCCCCCGCCGGAAATTCTGGTGGGGGAAACGAGAAAAATATTACCACCCGGCAAATCAAAATTCAAGAAATTTTTTATTTTATCGAGGAAGAAAATTCTGCTTGGCAGTTGTAAACCGTCTCTGCTTAGAGCTGGCCCCGACCGGTGCCGGGCCGACGGGCGTACGGAACGAAAGAGCAGTCGGTTAGGTCGTCCAACGCGGTTCTGAAAAACCGTCTGACCTCAGTTGCGCTCCAGGCTTTTTTATGCTATACAGATATTTCCTTCGAAGAAAGGTATAAATCTAAGGAAAGCGAGACAAAAACATGGCCAGAGAATGTCATATCTGTCATAAAGGACCGATTTTCGGACACAGCATCAGCCACTCCAACAAGGCTTCAAACAAAAAGTGGAGTGTCAACCTGCAGCGGGTTAAAGCCAGGACAGAAACCGGAGTCAGGAGCATCTGGGTTTGCACCCGCTGTCTGCGTTCAGGCCGTGTTCAGAAAGCGGTCTGAGTTCAGTCCCGTTCTACCGAGTCTATTTCTTTCAACCTGTTAATCTTGTCCGTAATTTTATGCAGGTGGCCGAGGTCTTCAAGTGTGATTTCTAGCGAGATGCAGGCCCGACCATCTCCACTGGTGCTGACCTCTGCTCTGGAGATGTTGCCCTTCTGTTCGGCCACGGCCGAAGCCACTCGGGCCAGCACTCCGGGCGAATCTTTAGCCCGAATGAGCAGCCGGGCCCTGAAAGTTCCGCGAAAGTCGGGGTCCCAGGCCACTTCCACCAGTCGCTGGCTGTCGAGGATTTCTTTCTGGACCAGGTAGCAGCGCTGGGCATGGACGGTCAATCCCTTGCCGGTCGTCAGGTAGCCAACCACCGCTTCGCCCTTAATGGGAGCACAGCAGCGGGCCAGAGTGATCATCTGTTCATCCAGATTTTTAATCACCAGGCCCTGGGTGGGGCCATGTCCAGAAAATTTTTCCACCATCTTTTTTAAGATGCCGGTTGGCCCCACTTCTTCGGACAGTCGCCCCCAGGCCAGCCTTTCCATGAATTTTTTATCGATGACTATCTTGCCCAGTCCAGCCAGCAGGAAAAAATCTTCCAGGCTATTGAGCCGCAGCTTAAATTCTTGGCTTAGCCTGTCCTTCAAAGCTGATTCCGAGCGCAGCTCGCCCGGCAGATTGAACTTCCGGGCCTCTTTCTCCCAGAGCCGCCGGCCGAGGTCAATGGCCTTTTTCCTGGTTTTCAGGTTGAGGTATTTTTTAATTTGTTGTCTGGCCGAGGCGGTGGCCACCCAGTTGAGCCAGCTGCGGTGGGGGCTGCGGTCGGGGGAGGTGATGATCTCAACGATATCCCCGGTCTTAAGCTGGGTGCGCAGCGGCATTGCTTCGCCGTTGATTCGGGCCTCCCGAGCGGTGAGGCCGATCTCGGTATGGATCTTGAAGGCAAAATCAAGGGCGGTAGCCCCCGGCGGCAGGTTGATTACTTTGCCCTTGGGAGTGAAGGCATAGATTTCTTCAGGGATTAGGTTGATCTTGAGGTTTTTCAGAAACTCTCGGGGGTTTTTCTGTTCACTGAACAGGGCCGCGATTTCTCTCAACCACTGTAGCCTCTGGTCTTCTCCGGCCAGGCCGGTTGGTGCTCCCTCCTTATATTTCCAGTGAGCGGCAATTCCGTTCTCGGCCAGCTCGTGCATCTCTCTGGTCCGAATCTGAATTTCAAAGGTCTGTTTATTTTCGGTGATGATGGTGGTGTGCAAAGACTGATAAAGGTTGGGCTTGGGCATGGCGATAAAATCACGGAAGCGCTGAGGCAGGTGCGGCCAGCGCTGGTGGATGATCCCCAGAGCCGAGTAACAGTTTTTCACCGAGTCGGTGATGATTCTCAGGGCCAGAAAGTCATAGACCTGGTCAAATTCTATGCCCTTTTTCTTCATCTTGGAGTAGACGCTGTAGAGCCTTTTAATCCGGACCTGGATTTCGGCCGGGATGCCGTTGTCCTTGAGCAGCTGTTCCATTACCTTCTTTAGTTTCTTGAGTTCCTTTTCCCCCTTTTTCAATTCAGGTTCCACCAGTGCTACCATGCGGAAATATTCGTCAGGTTCAACGTAGCGGAAGGATAGGTCTTCCAGCTCGGCCCGGATGCGGCCCATGCCCAGGCGGTTGGCGATGGGAGCGTAAATTTCGAGCGTTTCCTGGGCTATGCGCCGCTGCTTATCCTCGCTCAGGTAATGCAGGGTCTTCAGGTTGTGCCAGCGGTCGGCCAGCTTGATGAAGATTACCCGCAGGTCATCGGTCATGGCCAGTATGATTTTTCTGATGGTCTCAGCCCGGGTTTCCTCGGGCGAGGCATCTTCCACCCGGCTAATCTTGGTCACACCCTCCACCAGGGTGGCCACTTCCCGTCCGAAATTCTCCCTGATTTCGGTCAGGCTGACTTCCGTGTCTTCCAGGACGTCATGGAGAAGGCCGGCAACCAGGGTGGTCAGGTCCAGGTTCATCTCCGCCAGTATATTGGTCACTTCCAGGGGATGGCTTAGATAGGGTTCCCCGGAGCGGCGTATCTGCCCCTTGTGAGCCCTGGCGGCGAAAATGTAGGCTTTCTGCAGAACGCGCAGGTCCTTTTCGGAGTACTTGCCCTGGATTTTTTCTATTATGTCATCAAAGCGAATCATGTTCCCGGGAGCCGTTAATCTTTGTAAATCCTATCGGGCCAGAAAGGAAGAAATGACCTCGTATACTTCCCCGGCCGAGATGTTACTCAGGCAGCGATGGTCATAAGGGCAGGCCCTGTAACTGCAGGGGGCGCAGGGAGCAGACTTGTGCAGCACCGCAGCTGGAGGCTGGGACGGGCCACAAAGGTGGGGGTCGCTCGGACCATAAAGGCCTACCACCGGGGTCCCCAGCAGGTTGGCCAGGTGAGTCAAACCGCAATCATTGCCAAGGTAGACCCGGGCTCCGGCTATGACGCCGGCCGTCTCCTCCAGGCTGAGCTGGCCGCTAAAATCCACAACCCGGTCCCCAAGCTCTTCGAGAAGCCCCCGAGTGATGGCCTGGCCGTTGCTCGAGCCCACCAGCACCACTTGCAGCCGGCTTTCCAGCAGCCGCCGAACCAGCTCTTTCTGTTGGTCCAGAGGCCAGATTCTGGCCGGGCCAAAACTTGACCCTGGTTTTATGACCACGGTGGCCCGTTCAGGGTTCAGGCCAGAATGCCTCAGTCGGCCGGCTGCGCTCTTCCGGTAGCTGTCTGGAAGGCTGAGTCTCAAAGGCTGGTCGGCGACCTTCAGCCCGAGCCTGGCCGGCAGCTGGAGATAATGATGTTTCAGGTGCAGCTGTGGGTCGGTGGCCCGGAGACGGCTCTTTTTGGTCAGCATGAAACCGCGTCCCTCGCGGTCATAACCCCAGCGCTGGGGAATCCTGGCCAGGTAAAACAACAGGGCCGAAGCGAACGATTCGTCCAGCAGAAGGCCAAGGTCAAAGTTCATTTTTTTAAGACGCGCGGAGGCCCGCTTCAAACCGGCGATGTCCTTGAAGTCGGGCAGACGGATAACCTTATAGCCCGGGCTCACGTTCTGGAAAAAATCAGCGTAGGCGGCAGATGGCAGGATGGAAATTTCGGCTGCCGGGAAATTCTGTTCCAGAGACTTCAGACAGGGGAAAGCCAGGAGAGAGGCCCCCAGGGTGCGGGGAAGGTAAACCAGGATTTTCATCAGATTAATTCTAAGCTGGCCTCAGAGAGTTGTCAAAAATTATTTATCCCGGGTCTGGTTGGCGGCTCCATCCGCCGGCTTCTCGACCGGCTTCTTTTCCTGGTTTGATTTTTGCCGGCCATTCTGGCCGTTGCCTCCGGCCGGGGAATTCTTGTGGGCATAGTCGGTGATATACCAGCCCGAACCTTTGAACTGGATGGCCGGGCTGGAAACCAGCCGGCACAGGCTGCCGCCGCATTCCGGGCATTTATCAAGCGGCCGGGCATTTATTTTTTGCAGGACCTCAAACTGTTTATGGCATTGTTGGCAACGATATTCATACAGAGGCATCTTCCGACTCCTCGTTCCGGTCAGAAAGTTGGCTGTTAATGATTAGTTATTATAGCAGAAAATAAGGCCGATGGTAACTGGTGTCTGAGACCAGACTTCGAGTGTATGCCCAGGCTTCCGTAACCCCCCAATTATATTTTTGTATCCAGACTCAAACAATTCGGTCAGAATCGTCCTGGAACTTGGGGATGCGAGATTTGATTTTCTCCTTGCCAAAATGGAAGCCCAGCAGGAAGGTGGAAAAGATTCCGAGCAAAAGCAACAGGAACTTGAAGAATTTTTTCATGGTCCTCTATTCGATTAAATTCTTCAATAATTTTCTCCAAAAGTCAACAGCCGGAAACTGGTTTTTATAAACTTTTTGAGACAATTACGGGCGCCGGTTGACCGGGGATTTGCCGAAAGGGCGCTGAAATCATACAATTTAATTGGAGGCAGCAATGAACCGGAAGACCGGGATGAAGGCTATCTGTCTTATAATGGTCCTGTCGTGGCTGACCTGGCCGACCTACGGACAGGGAATCAGGAAGCCCGCCTGGGCCGGTCAATTTTATGAATCCGACCCGGTAAGGTTGAGCCAGCAGCTGGAAGTCTGGCTTGATTCGGCTGAGGCCCGGTCCGTAACCGGGGAAGTAGTTGGCTTGATTGTCCCTCACGCCGGTTACTTGTATTCGGGCCGGGTGGCTGCCGTCGGCTATCGCCTGTTCCGGGGCCGCAGCGTGGATTCGGTGGTCATAATCGGTCCGTCTCATTACCAGGCCTTCGAGGGCTGCTCCATTTATCTCCGGGGTGGGTTTGCAACCCCGCTGGGGGTGGTGGAGGTTGATGAAGCCCTGGCCGGTGAGCTGGCTCGCAGCTCCGGTTTTGGCTATATCCCCGAGGCGCATGACCGCGAGCATTCGGTAGAAGTCCAGGTGCCCTTTATCCAGAAAGTATTCCCGGGGGCCAGGATTGTGCCAGTAGTTATGGGCAACCAGACCGAAATGACGATTCAGGCCCTGGCCGGGGCCCTGGCCAGGGCCACAAAGGGCAAAAGAGTGCTAGTGGTAGCTTCCACCGACCTGTCGCATTTTCTCAGCCGCGCCCAGGCCAATGAACGTGACCGTAACACAATAGAGCTGATTAAAAAATTAGACTTGAAGACACTCGGCCGCCAGGTGGCCAGATACGAAAACGTCATGTGCGGCGGCGGCCCGGTGCTGGCCCTTCTACATTATGCCCGAAAAATCGGTTCGGCCGGCGTGGAAGTACTGGCCTATTCAGACTCAGCTGCTGCTGGCGGCCCGGATGACCGGGTGGTGGGTTATCTGTCAGCTGCCGTCTATCTCGAGACATCAGGGATCTGGCCTGAGCTGACTCGTGAAGAAAAAAAAGAATTACTGGCTCTGGCCCGACTGGCCATTGAAACCTATTTGTCCAGCGGCGAACTTCCTGCCTATAAACCTAACTCGCCGCGGCTGGAAACGAAAGCCGGGGCTTTTGTCACTCTCAAGCAACAACACCAGCTCAGGGGTTGCATCGGTTTTGCCGAGCCCTTGTTTCCCCTGTGGCAGACGGTGGCCCAGGCAGCTGTCCTGGCCGCAACCGAGGACCCCAGATTCCCACCCCTTCGAAAAGCCGAATTGTCAGGCTTGCAAATTGAAGTTTCTGTGCTGGGCCCGCTGCAACCGGTCTCAGATGTTTCTGAAATCAAGGTTGGCCGTCATGGCCTGGTAATCAAAGAAGGGCAAAGAAGTGGACTCCTTCTGCCCCAGGTGGCTGTCGAGCAGGGCTGGGACCGGCTGGCTTTCCTGAGAGAACTCTGTCGCAAGGCCGGGTTGCCCGATAACGCTTGGAAAAAATCCAGGGGGTTGTTCAAATTCGAGGCCGTCGTCTTCCAGGAGTGAAATCAGGCCTGGACCGGTTGCTAAATCTCGGGCTTAAACTTATAATTAGAGTGGAAGGCTAAAATGAGCTGGACAATTTACGCCATCCTCGTTATCTTTGGCTTATTTATCGTCCTGATGATCATCAACCCCAACCTGTCCTGCTTCGGCAGAAGAATTAGGTCTCCCTTTTATCCGGTAACCCGGAAGAAAAAAATGAGAGCTGTTTCCAAGGACTATAAATTCGAGCTGGGAACGCCGGGAACAAAACCCGGCTCGGCCGACCAGCCTGGTCAGGCCAAGAAGCCAAAAGCAGAGGACTACGGGTTTAAGCTGGACTGAGCAGTAAGCGGAACTGAGGAGTGGCAGTGCCGGAGGGAGGCGGGAGAGAGAAGACCGGAAGGCTGAGGTGTCCGGTCGGCCCGTGCTTGCTCATCTTGGTCATTATCGTCGGCCTGACTGGTGCGGCTTGCCGTAGCCGGCCCGTCCGGCTGCTGCCCCCTAATGAAATCCGGAACCTGGGGGGACAGGCTTCTTTTTACCTGAACGGGCCGGATGGGGTCTTCCGATTCCGGCTGGGTTTTTTCTGCCTGTTTCCAGCTACAGCCAGGCTTGAATTTATCGACCCGCTCGGTCGGTTGAGGGCTATACTCTGGCTGGGGCCAGAGCTGGCCACGCTATATCTGCCCACAGAAAGAATATACTGGCAGGGAGAAAGTCGGGTTCTGACCTCAGAAGTCTTTGGCCAGGAATTAAAACCTGAAGAGCTGGCCAGGATTCTGGCCGGCCTCTGGTCGCAACTGGCTGCCGAAGACGGCTGGCAGCTCCAGCTTGACGGTCAGGGCCACGTTCTGGGAGGGGAGAGGAACGGGCTGCTCTTTGTTCTTAAGGAGAAATTTCCACCCGGACAGGTGCCAAAAAAAGTGCACTTCTCTTCCCCGGGTTACACGGTCCGCATGCATGTACTCAAGTTGAATTTCAACCGCGGGCAGGAGGCCTCGATGGTGAACCCGGTGCTTCCTCCCGGCCTTAGAAAGGTCGACTGGGAAGAAATGGCAGGCCGATGGAAAAGATAACCATTTGCTCCCTGGCCAAGATTAATCTGGGCCTGGAAATTGGCCGCCTCCGGGAAGATGGTTATCATGAGCTAATTACCCTTTTCCAGACCGTTAATCTTAAAGACCGGCTGACCTTTGAGCGGAGGCCTGACGGTCTGATCAGCCTGGCTGGAAACCGGACAGATGTCCCCTGGGATGAAAGTAATCTGATATACCGGAGCGCCCTGCTGCTGCGACGGGCAACCGGCCTGAAGTCCGGGGTCAGCATCACAGTGGAGAAAAACATACCCCCAGGCAGAGGGCTGGCCGGCGGCAGCAGCAATGCTGCCGTTACCCTTCTGGCCTTGAATCGTCTCTGGGGCTGCCATCTGGAGCGGGAAAAATTAAAGACCCTGGCTGCCGAACTTGGTGCCGACGTCCCGTTTTTTCTGCATGGGGGACTATGCCTGGGAACGGGGAAAGGGGATGAATTACAGGAAGTGTCGGAAATGCCGACGGCCTGGGTGCTTCTGATTGTACCAGACTTTCCCGTTTCCACGGCCCAGGCTTACCGGGAGTTCGACCGGCTGGCTGGCTTCTTGACTTCAACCGGTAAAGAAAGTAAAATTATCAAGTTTTTAGAGCATAGAAACTTTTCATTATTCAAGCATTTAAGGAACGATTTAGAACCGGCGGCTTTTAAGATACAACCTCAGCTGGTTGACATAAAAAAGGAACTTACCGCGGCCGGAGCCGAGTTGTCTTTGCTGAGCGGCTCTGGGTCGGCGGTCTTTGGCTGGTTCCAGGATTGGTCCCTGGCCCGGCAAGCAGCCGGGAAGTTTGATAGAGATTACGAGGTTTGGCTGGTAGAAACTGTAGGACGTGAACAGTACTGGCAAGAACTCAGCACTGGGGCGTAGCCAAACTGGTAAGGCAACGGACTTTGGATCCGTCATCTGGAGGTTCGAGTCCTCCCGCCCCAGCTCTGTCAATGCCCGGGAGAGGAATTGAAAAATGAAAGTATTTTCAGGCTCATCCAACCCGCAGCTGGCGCGCAGGATTGCCAGCTATCTCAACATTGAGCTCGGTCGCTGCGTCCTGGACAGGTTTGCCGACGGCGAGATCCATTTTTACATAGACGAGAACGTCCGGGGTGAGGATGTCTTCGTTATTCAGTCCGGCTGTGCCGATGCCAATTTTCACCTGATGGAGTTGTTCCTGATGCTGGATGCCTTCAAACGGGCCTCGGCCGGACGCATCACTGCGGTCATTCCGTACTTTGCCTATGCCAGACAGGACTGGAAAGACCGGCCCCGGGTGCCCATTTCTGCCAGGCTAATAGCCGACCTGCTAGAAACGGCCGGGGCCAACCGGGTGCTGACCATGGACCTGCATTCGCCCCAGATTCAGGGCTTCTTTTCCATTCCGGTCGACAACCTGATGGCCGCCCCGGTCATCGCCAGCCATATCCGGACTCTTAACCTGGAGAACCTGACCATCGTTTCCCCCGATGCCGGGGGAGTCGGCCGGGCCAGAGTTTTTGCCAAGAGGCTGGATGCCCGGCTGGCCATCATCGACAAGAGGCGGCCGGCCCCCAACGTGGCCCAGGTGCTGCATGTCATTGGCGATGTCAGGGACCAGGATGTGGTGATATTCGACGATATGGTCGATACCGCCGGTACGCTGACCCTCGGCGTTGAGGCCCTGAGGCGAGAGGGGGCCCGGAGGATTTTTGCGGCCTGTACCCACCCGGTACTGTCCGGGGAAGCGGTCGAGCGCATCGAGAGATCAGGCCTGGAGAAAGTGTTTGTGACCGACACCATTCCCCTGAAAGAGAAGGCCAGCCATAGCGACCGATTCCAGATGCTTTCAGTGGCCGAGCTTTTTGGCGAAGCCATAAGAAGAATAAACGAGGGTAGTTCTGTAAGCTCTCTTTTTACCTGAGGAGGAAAGATATGACACTGGTGATCAAAGCTGAAAAGAGAACCGACCTGGGCAAGAATGCTTCGGGGCGACTGCGGCGCCAGGGATTAGTCCCGGCCATCCTTTACGGCGAATCGATGGACAGCCAGCCCCTGACCCTGAAGAAGAAGGATATCATCGAGATCCTGAAGTCGGAAACGGGTGAAAACACCATTTTCCGGGTGGCCTACGACTCCGAAGAGAAAGATGTGATGATCAAGGAAGTGCAGATTCACCCCGTGACCGATGAACTGCTGCATGTCGACCTCATTCAGATATCCATGGACAAGCCGGTGAGGGTTTCTGTCCCGGTGGAACTGGTGGGTGAGCCGGTTGGGGTGAAGGTTGAAGGCGGTCTGGTGGACTTCCTGCTGAGGGAGCTGGATATCGAATGTCTGCCGCGGGAAATCCCGGAAGCCATCCGGATTGATATAAGCCATCTGCATCTGCACCAGTCTTTCAAGGTAATGAACCTGGAGCTTCCAGCGGGAATTAAAATTCTGCACGAGCCCCAGGCGGCCATCGTGGTCATCAGCAGCATAGCCGAAGAAGCGGCTCCGGCCACCACCGAGGAGGTGGTTGAGGGTGCTGAGATGAAAGAGCCGGAAGTAATCAAGAAAGAGCGCAAGAAAGAGGAAGAAGAAACCGAAGAGACCAAGGGGTAAGGCGTGTGGCTGGTGGTCGGTCTGGGCAATCCTGGTACGGAATACAGCCAGACCAGACATAACGCCGGTTTTCTGGTGGTTCAGTCTCTGGCCAGAGACTGGCATCTTCAGCTAAAAACCCGGGCCTACCGGTGTCGGCTGGCCGAGACCAGGTGGCACCGCACCACCGTCATCCTGGCCCTGCCCCAGACTTATATGAACCTTAGCGGGCAGGCCGTATTGGCCCTGCTCACCGGCTATCGGTTGAAACCTCAGAACTTGATAGTAGTCTATGACGACCTGGACCTGGATGTGGGCCAGATTCGGGTCAGGGCCAGCGGCAGTCCGGGAAGCCACAGGGGAATGCAATCAATAGTTGAGGCTATCGGCACCCAGGACTTTCCCCGGGTCCGGGTGGGCATCGGGCCAAAACCTGAGGGCCGGGACGCGGCTGAGTACGTTCTGGAAGAATTTCTGCCCGAGGAAAGGGAAAAACTTCAGCCGGCACTCGACCGGGCCTGCCGGGCTGTGGAAATGATCGTCGGGGGAGACCTGCCGCGGGCCATGAACTTATTTAACCGGAAAAAACAGGAGACGAGCGGCCAAGATTGATTTTTCGCCAGAATGTTGTAAAATAAGCATTCATCTCCTTGCTCCGGCGCTAGAGCGACGGGGCTTTGAATCCATAAGGAGGAAAACATGAATCAATATGAAACCGGGTTTATCGTTGCCCCCAACCTGCCCGAAGAGGAAGCTTCAGCCCTTATCAACCAGCTGGCTGAAGTCATTTCGGCCAGAAATGGCCGGATGATAAAAAAAGACCTCTGGGGCAAAAGAAAGCTGGCCTATCCCATTAAAAGATTTAGCGAGGGTCTCTACGTGTTCTTTACCTATGAAGGGGCCCCGGCTATCCCGGCTGAGCTGGAAAGAAGGTTCAAGCAGACCGATGCCATCCTGCGTTTCATCACCATCAAAAAAGACCCCAGAGATACGGTTAAGGGAAAGAAAAAAGTGAAGCAGGCAGAAGCCACGGAGACGGCCACGGCTGGCACCGGGCCGCAACCTGTCACCCCCGGTCCGGAGGAGGTAAAGTAAGATGGCCATCAGAGAAGAAAGAGAAAAGACCGAAAGAGCCCCGTCCAGGAAATTTTTCCCGCCCAAGAAAAAAGTCTGTCGCTTCTGCGAGAGAAATCTCCGGGACATCGACTACAAGGCGGTAGAAATTTTGAGAAAATACATACCGGACCGCGGCAAGATTGCTCCCCGTCGTATCACCGGCACCTGCGCCTACCACCAGAGAAAGCTGGCCAGAGCCATAAAGAGGGCCCGGCTCATGGCTTTGCTGCCTTTCGTTGAAGACTGAGGTCCAGGAGGCTTGGGATGAAAATCATACTGTTGGAAAACGTGGAAAAGGTTGGACACAAGGGAGATATCCTGGAAGTGGCGCCGGGGTTTGCCCGAAACTATCTGATTCCGAGGAAGCTGGCCATAGAAGTCACGCCCGGCAACCTGAAGAGCGTGGAGATGCAGCAGAGGGCGCTGAAAAAGAAGCTGGAGAAGGAAAGGCTGACCTACCAGGAGTTGATCAAGCAGCTTAACCAGGTCACCCTGACCTTTGTCCGCAAGTCGAGCGAAAAGGATGTCATCTTTGGGTCTGTTTCGGCTGCTGATATCCAGGAAGCACTGGCCCGTCAGGGTTTTGATATAGACCGGAAAAAGATCGTGCTGGAGGAGCCAATTAAGAGACTGGGAACCTTCTCGGTGCCGGTCAAGGTCTACCACGAGGACCGGGCTGAGATCAAGGTGGTCGTGGTCAAGGAAGAGGCGGCAACCCCGGAAGGCCAGTCAGAGCCCACAGCTTGAGAACGGCAGTGTCTTAACAATCGTCTCTTTTAATAATAAACTGGAGGCAGAGTGCTTCCGGGAAGAGAGATACAATGGAACTGGATTTGACCGTTCTCAAAAAGACCCCGCCCCACAGTCTGGAAGCGGAAAAGACGGTCCTGGGTGGTATACTGGTCAATAATGCCTACCTGAACGTGGTCCTCTCCCAGCTCGCTCCCGAAGATTTCTACCGTGATGCCCATCGTCAGATTCTGGAAGGCATGGTGGCCCTGATGGACCGGGGCCAGCCGATCGACCTTCTTACCCTGAGCGAAGAACTGCAGAGAAGGGGTGGGCTGGAAGAGATTGGCGGGGCGGCCTACCTGGCTTCTCTGATGGACGGGGTGCCCCGGACTCTAAACATCGAATATTACGCCCAAATTATAAAAGAAAAGTCCCTGCTCCGGAAACTGATACTGTCCTCGGCCAAGATTATTAACACCTCCTACGAACAGCAGACCGATGCCGATACGGTCATCAGCGAAGCCCAGCAGGCCATTGTGGAAATAGCCGAGGAAAAGATCAGGCCGGGTCTGGTGCCCATTGGCTCGTTGACCGGCGAGATGCTGGAGACCATAAGAATCCTGGCCGAAAGGCGGGAAGCGGTCACCGGGGTCCCCACCGGCTTTATCGAGCTGGATAACCTGACCGGCGGCTTCCATCCGTCCGATTTCATTGTGGTGGCGGCCCGACCTTCCATGGGCAAGACGGCGCTGGCCCTCAATATCTGCCAGCATGTCGGGTTGAGGACCGATTACTATGCCGGCTTCTTCTCCATAGAAATGGCCAAGGAACAGGTGGCCCTGCGCCTGCTGTGTGCTGAGGCCCAGGTCGACCTGCGCAAGGCCAGGTCTGGGTTTATCAGCGATAGGGATTTTGAAAAGCTGCAGCTGGCCGCCGAGACCCTGGCCCAGGCCCGCATCTACGTGGATGAATCGGCTGCCCTGACGGTCATGGAGATGAAGGCCAAGTGCCGGCGACTGAAACTGGAAGGGCACCTGGATATTGTTTTTGTAGACTATATTCAGCTGATGCGGACCGGCGGTCGTTTTGAAAACCGCAATCAGGAAATGTCGTTCATCTCCCGCTCGCTGAAAGAGCTGGCCAAGGAACTGCGCATTCCGGTAGTCGGCGTGTCCCAGCTCAGCCGGGCTCCGGAAAAAATGCGCAAGGAACCCAAGCCCATGCTCTCCGACCTTAGAGAATCGGGCGCCATCGAGCAGGATGCCGACGTGGTAATCTTCATCTACCGCCCCGATTATTACCACCCTGAAGATGAAGCCATCAAGGGTATCGCCGAAGTCACCGTGGCCAAGCAGCGCAACGGCCCCCTGGGCAGTGTACCCCTGGTATTTCTCAGGGAGTATGCCAAGTTTGTCAACATGGACTTCAGCTACAAGCGCGAAGAGGAATTCTGAGCGGAACCGATGGAAAAGCAAATCTGGATTCCCTTTTTCAGCACCTTTTTCTTCCAGCTGGGACAGGTCTACGACCTGGCGGTTCGCGGTTTCCGGGCCATTTTTCAGAAACCTTTTGAGACCAGAAACTTCTGGCAGCAGCTGGAAGAGGTCGGGGTTAATTCCCTGCCGGTGGTTTCCCTGACCGCGGCTTTTGGCGGCCTGGTTTTTGGCCTGCAAGCCTACCTGGCCTTTCATCGTTACATCGGTCCTGGTTCGGAATCACAGGGCGGTCCGATCATAGCGGTCGGCCTCTGCCGGGAGCTGATTCCCATACTGGTTGGCCTGATGGTGGCCGGCCGGGTGGGCTCGGCCATGGCTGCCGAAATCGGGACGATGAAGATAACCGAACAGATAGATGCCCTGTTCAGCCTGGGGGCCAACCCGGTCAAGTACCTGGTTGCTCCCAGAATCCTGGCCAGCATGATCATGGTCCCCTGTCTGACCCTGTACGGGGACGTTATCGGCATCTTCGGCGGCTATACCTACAACGTTCTGTTGATGAAGGTCAACAAGACTCTCTATGTTCAGAACACCCTGAAGTATTTTGAGATGTGGGATATCTCAGTTGGGCTGATCAAGGCCCTGGTCTTCGGGCTGGTGATCGCCATCGTCGGTTGCTGGCAGGGCATGACGGCCGAAGGCGGGGCGGCGGGTGTTGGCCGGGCTACGACCAAGTCGGTGGTGGTGGCCAGCATCACCATCCTGATCCTGAATTTCTTCCTGAGCAAGGTACTGCCGGCCACCCTGTGACCACCATGAGCAAGATCAAGATTGTCGACCTGCACAAATCCTTTGAGAACAAGCCGGTGCTTAAAGGAGTGAACCTGGAAATCGAGGCTGGCGAGACTATGGTCATCATCGGGCAGAGCGGGTCGGGGAAGAGCGTCCTGCTGAAGCATATCATAGGCATCATGAGGCCGGACCGCGGGCAGGTGTTCATCGATGGACAGGAAATCAGCGCCCTGCCCGACGAAGAAATCATGAAGCTCAGCCGGAAATTCGGGATGCTGTTCCAGGGGGCGGCCCTGTTTGATTCCATGACAGTGGCCGAGAACGTGGCTTTTGGGCTGCGGCGGCACACCCGGCTATCTGAGGACGAAGTTCAGCGGGTGGTCAGAACCAGCCTGGAGCAGGTCGGTTTGCGTGGCGTGGAGACCCTCCTTCCTTACGAGCTTTCCGGCGGAATGAAAAAAAGGGTGGGCCTGGCCCGGGCCATTGCCTACAGCCCGGAAATCATCCTTTATGATGAACCGACCACCGGACTCGACCCCATCCGGGCCGACGCTATTAACTGTTTGATTCTGGAGCTCAAGGAAAAATTAAGGGTGACCTCTGTGGTCATTACCCATGACATGAATGCGACTTACAAGGTGGCCGACCGGATTGCCATGCTCTATGACGGGCGGATCATCGAGATAGGAACGCCAGAAGAAATCAGGCATTCGGCCAGCCCCGTGGTCCAGCAGTTCATCAGCGGCCGAGCCGAAGGACCCATTACCGAATGGTGAGGAGAAATACATGGTGATGAAAAGGGAGATGAAGGTCGGTATATTCCTGTCTGGTTTTTTCTTGCTTCTGGCGGTGTTGATACTCTCTGTGGGGGATGTCCAGGAATTGTTCAAGAAGCAGGGTTACCGGGTATATGCCGTTTTTGATTCGGCCCTCGGGTTGGAGAAGAATGCTGCCGTCAAGATGGCCGGCATTAAAATCGGCCTGGTTAAGGGAATCAATCTGGACGGACGCCGGGCCAGGGTGACCATGAGCATCTACCCGGAGTTTCGGATTCCTCACGGGTCCAAGGCCACGCTGGCCTCCCTGGGCATTCTGGGAGAAAAGTACGTGGAGATTGTGCCCGGCCGGGAGAGCACATATTATGCACCGGAAGAGGTGATGGATTCCCTGCCGCCCATCAGTTTTGACCAGCTGGGCACGTTGCTGATGTCGCTGGGAGAAGACATCAAGAAAGTGGCCGCCTCGGTCAACAGCGTTCTGCAGAAAGACCTGGGCCCGAACCTGAGAAAAACCCTGGAGAACCTGGCTTCCCTGACCGGTGAATTTGATAGCCTGCTCAAGGAAAACCGGTCCTCTCTGCACCAGGCCTTGGAAGATTCCGGCAAAACCTTCAGCACCATCAACCGGCAGGTGGAGCAGGTATCGGCCAACCTCCAGGATACCCTGGGTGAGATCCGGGGCCTGGTCCAGGACAACCGGCCGGGGGTGCAGGAGAGCCTGCGCAAGCTGGATGAGGCTCTGACCGGTCTTGACCAGGCGCTTGATTCTCTAAAGGCACTGCTGGAAAAAATAGAGAAAGGCGAGGGTACCGCCGGGAAGTTGATTCATGAAACCAGCCTTTACGATGACGCCCAGGAAACTGTCGGTCAGATCAAAAGGATAACCTCTTCTGTTTCTGCCCTGGATTTCGGCGGTGGAGTTCAGGGCGCTTATTATGCGGATAGCGAACTGTTTAAGGGCACGATATCCGGCCACCTTTGGTGGAAAGAGAGAGCCCTGCTGTCAGCCGCCCTGGTCCACAATCCGTGGGAGGAACGTTTTGTCTATTCCCTTCAGGCCGGCTGGAAGTGGCGAGGGCTGGTGGCCCGCGGCGGACTGATCGAATCCAGGTTCGGAGCCGGGCTCGACTGGTACGTCCTGAATAACCGCTTCGCCCTGAGCGCTGAAGCTTTTGACTTTAACCGCGACCCCAGGCCCCAGTTCAGGGTATACGGGCGCATTTACCCGATCAAGAATTTATACCTGCTGGTGGGGCTGGATGATTTTTCCCTGGCCGACCGTCGTCAGCTATTCTTCGGCCTGGGCCTGGAGTTGAGATGAAAAAGGGAACCGTCTTTGTCTGCCAGAACTGCGGTTTTCATTCGCCCAAGTGGCTCGGTCGCTGCAGCCAGTGTGGCGAGTGGAACACCATGGTCGAGGAACTGGAAGAGGAATTCGCCGGCGAGGTCCTGGAAAGCGGGGGTGAACCAGTTCTCTACCAGGACATAAAAGAAACAACCAACCAGAGGATTCCGGTCGGCATCGACCAGTTCAACAATGTGCTGGGCGGCGGGCTGGTGCTCGGTTCGGTGGTCCTTATCGGCGGGGAGCCGGGAATAGGCAAGTCTACCCTGCTCCTTCAGGTTTCAAGAGACCTGGCTTCAGAGGAAGGCCCGGTGCTGTATGTCTCGGGTGAAGAATCCCTGGAACAGATCAAGCTGCGGGGCGACCGGCTGGGTCTGAGCCGCGAAAAAGTCTATCTGCTGGCCGAAACGGCCCTGGAAAGAATACTGAACGCGGCTGACCGGATGAAGCCCCGGGCCATGATCATTGATTCGGTCCAGACAATTTTTTCTTCGCAGCTGACCTCCAGCCCGGGTACCATCAGCCAGGTGCGGGAAGTCACCAACCGGGTGTTCCGGCTGGCCAAGAAAAACCAGATTCCGGTGTTCCTGATCGGCCATATTACCAAGGAAGGCAGCCTGGCCGGCCCCAAGTCGCTGGAACACATGGTGGATGTGGTGCTGTTGTTTGAGGGGGAAAGAGACCATCACCACCGGGTGTTGCGGGTGCTTAAGAATCGCTTCGGGCCGGTCTCGGAGCTGGCCATTTTTGAGATGGGCCAGTCCGGCCTGAAACCCATTGACAACCCCTCGGCCTTCTTCCTTCGGGAAAGGCCTCAGAACGAGCCGGGCAGCGTGGTGATTTCGACCATCAAGGGCTCGAGACCCCTGCTGGTAGAAATCCAGGCCCTGGTTTCATCGACACTTTTCTCCGGTAATCCGAGGCGAATGTCCATCGGCCTCGACCACTACCGGGTGTCCATGCTCCTGGCCCTGGTTGAGAAGAAAATTGGCTACAGTTTTGCCGGCGAGGACATATATCTCAATGTGGCCGGAGGGCTGGAAGTGGATGAGCCGGCGGCCGACCTGGGTGTGGTGCTATCTGTTATTTCCTCAATCAAGAATCTTCCGCTGCCCCGGGAAATGGCCGTCTTCGGGGAGGTGGGCCTCAGCGGGGAAGTTCGCTCGGTCAGCCAGCCTCTGGCCCGGGTGAAAGAGGCCAGGTCGCTCGGGTTTGAGACGGTGTTGATGCCGGCCGGCAACCTGACCCAGCTGCGGGGCGAAAATCTTCAGGGTATCAAGTGCCTGGGGGTGGATTCGGTCCGCCGGGCGCTGGCTCAGGTATTTTAATTTCAAGCCCAATTTTGTAAAATGATGCCGGACCTGAAGGAAGGATTAATATGGGTTTAATAATATTCAGGTTAATCATCATTACTCTGGTAATCATTGCCGGCTATTTTTATCCACCCTTTACCCTCACTCGAACGGCCGGCGCGGTGGTCGGACTGCTACTGGGAGTGCTGATCATTCTGCTGGAAACAAGAGTGCGCAAGGCCCAGTTCCGGATCATCTGGACGGCCTCCATCGGTACCCTGCTGGGTGTGCTGGCCGGCTGGCTGCTGGGCTCAATTTACCACACGGTCGTCCGCACTTCAGAAATGGCTTCTTTTATCCGCATCTTTTTTCTGATTGCCTTTCCCTACATCGGTTTCCTGGTGGGCATCAAGAAGCCTGAATGGCTGGAGCCGGGCTTTTTTGCCAATTTTTTCCGGAGTCAGGGAACAGAGAAGACCTATAAGTTGCTGGATACCTCGGTCATCATCGACGGACGGATCGCTGAGGTCTGCAGCACGGGCTTTGTCGAGGGACACCTGGTCGTGCCCCAGTTCGTGTTGAAGGAACTGCAGCTGGTGGCCGATTCTCCCGACCCGCTCAAACGGCAGCGGGGCCGCCGAGGCCTGGAAGTCCTGGACCGGTTGCAAAAAATCTCCAGGGTCAAGGTGGTGATTTCCGACCTGGATTTCCCTGACATCAGGGATGTCGATTCCAAGCTCATAGAATGTGCCAAAGCGCTCAAGGCCAAGATCATAACCAACGACTTTAATCTGAACAAAGTGGCCAAGCTGCAGGGGATTGAAGTTCTGAACATCAACGAGCTGGCCAACGCCCTCCGTCCGGTGGTGTTGCCAGGAGAATCGATGAGAGTTTTCATCCTTAAGGAAGGCAAAGAAAAGGACCAGGGGGTGGCCTACCTGGACGACGGGACCATGGTGGTGGTGGATAATGCCCGCCGAATGATAGGGCAGACGGTAGATATCACCGTGACCTCGGTCCTTCAGACCACCGTGGGCAAGATGATTTTTGGCCGTTACAATGGAGAACTGCATTGACCTGGAGGCGGGCGTGAAGATTAAAGCCGGGCTGGGCTATGACCTGCACCGTTTGGTTCCCGGGCGAAAGTTGATCATCGGGGGAGTTAGTCTACCTTCGGAGACAGGTTGCCTGGCCCACTCGGACGGCGATGTCCTGGTCCATTCCCTGATTGATGCCCTGCTGGGTGCCGGCGGCCTGGGCGACATCGGCCAGCGGTTCCCGGATAGCGACCCCGCTTACAAGGACATTCCCAGCCTGGAACTGCTGCGGCGGGTAATGATTGAGGTGCGAGCTGCCGGCCTGACTGTCATTAATACCGACAGCGTGGTCATTCTGGAGAAGCCCAGGCTGGGGCCATTTTTCCAGCCCATGAGGGCCAACCTGGCCCCTCTTCTGGGAATAGAACCTGCGCACATTGGCCTTAAGGCCAAGACCGGCGAGGGGCTGGGGGAGATAGGCTCAGGCCAGGCCGTGGCCTGCTGGACGGTAGCCTTGCTGGGGTACGGGGGCTGAATTTTCAGTCTTCCCGACTTTGCCAACGACCCGGGATTTTGGTATAATTTGCCCTAAATTCAGGGGAGTTAAATTTCTGAGCTTAATATAATAAAAGCAATCAAAAATATAATCGGAAAGCCCGGAAATCCACTCTTCTGAAAAAATAAAAATTCAGCAAAGGAGTATAAAATGAAATCTCTGAAAGAGATTGCTAAGAAGGCCTTCTTGACTGAAAGCCAGCTTAAGAAAATTGAAGAAATCATCCTCAAGGATAATTTCTTCGCCCCTGAAACGGTGCGGGAAGAAATTGAGACCTTCTGCACAGACCTCGGTTTGAGCGAGCAGTATTTTGAGTCCACCCCGCTGGTGACCATTGCCCGCCATATCGAGGCCCTGCGCTCGGCTGAAATCCTGGCCAGGTTGCGGGGTGAACAGCAGGTCAGAATTGATTTTGCTACCGAGCTGGCCGATGAAGCCCTGTACCTGGTGGAAGATAACCACTACCGGGCCATCGAAATCGAGGAGAAAATCGAGAGAAAGTACCCGGGCTTCCGCATCCAGTCCTACCGCTCGGCTCGCAAGCTGCGCGGGGCTGAGTACCTGCGCTGGTATGTGGTCTGCAAGCCGGAGTTTGTCAGCAAAGAAGTTTCTCCTGAAGAGACCGACCTGAAGAAGATTGCCGACCGGGAATTCCTGGCCTCCATTCCCAAGGAGACGCTGGCTCGCTACCAGGAGTTGATGAATAAGGCCAAGGACCCGGAAAGGCCGTACATCGACGTGGCCCATGTGGCCAAGGACAAGACCCTGAGAATCTCCGTGGTTTGCAAAAGCGACTCAATTCCGCGGTTTTTCATAAATGTTTCCGACGTCATCAACTCCCACGGCCTGGTTTCCAAGCGGAAATACATGGAGCATTTTGCCAACGGCAAGACCATTCTGACCTTCTACCTGGACGACATCACCGATCAAGAAAAGTTGCAGGACCTGATTTCCGACATCAGCCTGATTTATGTCATCCCCGAAAGCCCGCTGTCGGTTCTGTTCCGCGAAGGCAAGCTGACCGCCCAGGAAATGTTGTTTGGCGCTTCGGCCTGGAGTTTCGCCCATCAATTCCTGAGCAGCTTTAACGAAGAATACCTGAAGCTGTCCCAGGCCCTGAAGGATAATCCCGAACTCCTGGGCTTGCTGCGCGAGATGAAGACCAGGCTGGCCAAGGAGACCTTTACCGAAGACCGGGTCTGGGATGCCCTGATAAATAATTATCTTGTGGTGAAAAAATTGTTCGGGCTGTTTGACCGGAAATTCAATCCAGCCATTAAAGACCACAAGGTAGATGATCAACTGCAGGCCCTGGCCCGGGAGATAAACCGCGAGGTTCCGGTAGAAGCCGACCGGACGGTGCTGTTGACCGTTATCACTTTCATCAAGTCCATCCTGCGAACCAACTTCTACAAGAAAGAAAAAGTCTCCATTGCTTACATGTATAACCCGGAGTTCCTGAACAAGGTCGATTACCCGGTCACCCCCTTCGGCGTGTTTCATGTGATCGGCCGCGAGCTCCGAGGGTTTCATATCCGCTTCCGTGACATCGCCCGGGGCGGCATCAGGATTGTCCGTTCCATCAATTATCAGACTTACCTGAATAATTCGGATTTCATCTTCGACGAAAACTATAACCTGGCCCTGACCCAGCAGAGAAAGAACAAGGACCTGGCCGAGGGCGGCTCCAAGGGTACCATCCTGCTGCGCTGGGGTTTCACCGACAAGATGTCCGTGGCGTTCAAGAAGTACATCGATGGTCTTCTGGACCTGATGATGCCCGACGATTCCATAGTTGATTATTATGGCAAGGAGGTCATCCTGTTCCTGGGTCCGGACGAGTGGACGGCCGACCTGATGGAATGGGCGGCCCAGAGAGCCAGAGTCCGTGGTTACAAGTTCTGGAAGGCTTTCACCACCGGCAAGCCCCTCAGCATGGGCGGGATTCCGCATGACCGTTATGGCATGACCACCAACTCCGTCCACGAGTACGTCCTGTGTGCCCTGAAGAAGCTCGGGCTCAAGGAAGAAAACATTACCAAGGTTATGACCGGCGGCCCCGACGGTGACCTAGGTTCCAACGAAATTCTGATATCCAAAGATAAGATCCTGGCCATAATCGACGGCTCCGGTGTCCTGTATGACCCAGAAGGCATCAACCGCAAGGAGCTGGTCCGGTTGGCCAAGGCCAGGAAGATGGTTGAGAATTTCAACCGCTCACTGCTGTCTCCCCAGGGCTTCCTGGTCAATATCAAGGACCGCGACCTGGTTTTACCAGACGGGGAGAAGGTAGAGAACGGGCTGGAATTCCGCAACACCTTCCATCTCCACCCGAAGTTCAAAGCCGACATTTTCGTGCCCTGCGGCGGACGCCCGGCTTCTATCAACATCAACAACTGGAAGTGCTGGCTGGATGCCGAGGGCAAACCCCGGTTCAAGGTAATTGTGGAGGGAGCCAACCTCTTTTTGACCCAGGAAGCCAGACTGCGGCTGGAAGAAAAGGGCGTCATCATCTACAAAGATGCTTCAGCCAACAAGGGTGGGGTGACCTCTTCGTCGCTGGAAGTGCTGGCCAGCCTGGCCATGACCGATAAAGAATGGGACCAGTTGATGTGCGTCAAGGATGGCGAAGAATCACCTTTCCGCCAGCAGTATGTGAACGAAATCATCGAGGTCATCCGGGAAAACGCCCGGCTGGAATTTGAAATCATCTGGAAAGAGCATGAGAGAACCGGAATTCCCAGGGCTATCCTGACCGACCTGATCAGCGAAAAAATCAACCTGATCAAGGATGCCATAAATAATTCTGACCTGTTCAACGACCAGGCTCTGCTGGAGAAAGTGATCGAGCTCGGGGTACCTAAATCCCTGGTGCGCCGGGTGGGCATTGCCCGCTTCCTGACCAGGGTGCCCCAGAATTACCTCCGGGCTCTGTTCGCCTCCCGACTGGCCGGCCGCTACGTCTACCAGTTCGGCTTGCAGGCCAACGAGGTTGATTTCTACCGGTTCATCTCGGATTTCAAGAAAGCCAGCAAGTAAGGATTAACTTATTTCGCCGGTGATGTAGGCCCGGGTTCTGGAGTCCCGGGGAGAAACCAGGACTTCGGAAGCCGGGCCGAATTCTATCAGCTCCCCAAAATAAAGGAAAGCCACGTAATCGGCCAGCCTTCTGGCCTGCCGGAGAATGTGGGTGACCAGCACTATCGTGTATCGCTCCTTGAGACTGAGGAGCTGGGTTTCTACGTTGCGGCTTGATTGGGGGTCGAGGGCCGAGGTAGGCTCATCCCCCAGGATGACCTCCGGCTCCACGGCCAGTCCCCGGGCCAGGCACAACCGCTGCTGCTGACCTATGGATAGCCGGGCGGCAGGCTCCTGCAGTCGGTTTTTCACTTCATCCCAGAGCCCAGCCAGCCGCAGATATTTTTCCACCAGGGCATTCAACAGCCGCCGGTCCCTCAGGCCGAGCAGCCGTGGACCGAAAGCTACGTTATCGTAAATGGACATGGGTAGAACCTGCGGTTTCTGGGAGAGCAGTCCCATCCTTTTCCTGATCAGAGTAATATCCACTCCAGGCTGGTAGATATCCAGTCCGTCCAGAAATACCCGGCCTTCAACCCGGACACCTTCCTGTTCATCAAGAAGTCGGTTAAGGCTCTTGAGAAGAGTAGTCTTGCCGCAACCGGAAGGTCCAATGATGACCGTTATCCTGTTGTCGGGCAGCTCGAGGCTGATGTTTTTCAGCACCTGGTTCTGACCGTAAAAGACATTTAAATTTTCAACCCGCAACCGGCTCGGTCCATTCATGTCTGAGCTCCATTCAACGAATCTTATGCCGGCTAAGCCGGCGGCTTAGGCTCCTCGAGGCCAGGCTGATCAGCAGTACCAGGATGGTCAGGATGGCGGCCGAAGCGTAGGCTCTCTGCTGAACTTCGGGGAACGGAGAGTTCAGCTGGAAAAAGATGGCCAGAGGCAGGGTGGCCACCGGTTGCAGCAGGGAAGTGGTAATCTTATCTGTATAACCGGCAGTGAACAGGACGGCGGCGGCATCACCCAGGCCACGGCCCATGGCCATGAGCACCGCGGTCACCAACCCGGGAAAAGCCTGGCGCAGCACCACCCTGGTGGCTGTTTGCCAGCGGCTGGCGCCCAGCGAATAGGTGGCTTCACTGAGCTCAGCCGGCACCAGCTTGATGGTCTCGTCCAGGGCCCGGCTGAGAATCGGCAGTTCCACCATGGCCACCGTAATCAACCCGGCCAGGAGCGAGGCCCGCAGGTGAAAGGTTATCATGACCAGAAAACCGAAGGCTCCGTAGACTATCGACGGGATTCCCCAGAGGACGTCGAGAGAAAAGCGGATAGTTTCGGCCAGCCAGGATTTCCGTCGCAGATAGCTGTTAAGAAAAACCACGGCCGGGAGGGCAATGAGCAAGGCCAGCAGGGTGGCCCCAAACACAACTTGCAGTGAACCCAGGATGGCGTTTAAGATCCCACCTTCCCGGCCAAGGTAATAACCGCTCCCGGGGTTCCGGGTTATCATCGAAAGCTTGAGAGCGGGCAAGCTTTTCCAGAGAATTATGGCCAGAATCAAGACCAGGCTCAGCAACACCAGGAAGGCTGAGATAGCCATGAGGGACTTAAAGGCAGACTCTACCCGCAGCCTCTTCCTGAGCGTGGCCCGATTCTGGCCTTCGGATTTGACGTTCATCCCGACCTCCGACTGATTCTGACCAGGTACCAGCGGGCCATAATGCTGAACCCGACTACTATGATCAGCAGCAGCAGGGCGGCCAGGTTGAGGGCTGATTCATAACCCGGAATGGACATCATTTCTCCGTAGTTGTTGGCCAGAAGAGCGGGCAGGGGGTAAGCGGGGGAGAACAGGGAGCGGGGGATCACCGGCACGTTGCCCACCACCATCAGCACGGCGATGGTTTCTCCAAAAGCCCGGGATAGACCCAGAACACAGGCAGCCAGTATGCCCGGAAAAGATTTTTTCATTACTACGTATCTTATGACTTCAAACCTGGTAGCCCCAAGGGACAGGGCCGCTTCCTTGAGGGCCAGGGGAACCGAGTTCAGGACCTCGACTGAAACGCTGATGATGGTCGGCAGTATCATCAGGGCCAGGACCATGGAAGCGGCCAGGATGCTGTAACCGGAGCTCTGGTGGCCAAAGACCGGGGCCAGGTATTTGCCCACCACCGGCACCAGCACCAAGACTCCCCACATCCCGTATATGACTGATGGGAGTCCAGCCAGCAGGTCCAGGACTGGCTGAAATATTCTTTTTAAGCGGGCCGGTGCGTATTCTGAAATATAGAGAGATGTCAGTATGGATACCGGCACCGCCAGCAGGAAGGCGGTGATAGTCACCCAGAGAGTCCCCATAACAAAAGGCAAGAGGCCAAAATGGCCGCGGCTCGGAAGCCAGATGGAAGAGAGAAGAAGCGAAGACAGAGATTTCAAGGAAAGCAATGGCCAGGCCTTATTCAGAAGGGACAGGAAAATCACTGCGGTCAGGGCCACAGGAAAAAAGGCGAAGGGCGCAGTGAGTAATCGAGGCCCATGGTCGCGCCGGTCGAACCTGCTGACGGTCATCGACGGCCAGCCTCCTCATGGCTGATTTCCCTGAGTTTCTGACGCTCTCTGGCCGCCGCCTGAAGGTCCAGCTTGAGGTACCCGGCCTCTTCGGCCAGCTCCTGCCCGCGGGATAGCACCCAGTCCAGAAAAGCCACGGTCACTGAACGGATATTACTTTTATTGACCACAAGGAAAAGGTCGCGGGCTGGCGGAGAAGGATACAGTCCGCGGTCAATGGCCGCTGTCAGTCGGTTGCGGTCCTGGTAAAAATCCTCTTCCGGCCCGAGCTGCCCGTCTCCGTTGAGGTCCAGAGGCAAGATGACCAGGCCGGGGTGTGGCTTCAGGGTTTCCGGGTTGTAGGCGAAGTTCAGGTTGTTGAAACCCAAACCACAAGGGTCGCGTCGGACAGCTTCGGCCAGTCCCGGGTCGCCATAGATGGCCACTCCTTTGAGGTCTTCCTGGTGACCGCCCAGAAAAGCGGCCCAGGTTTCAGCAGCCCCGCAGGCATCGGAACGTATGTAAACATTTATGGGAGTCTGGCCGGTGGTTCCCAGGATTTCTTCCCAGAATCTTACTTTTCCTTCTATGAAAACATCTCTCAATACCTCCCGGGTCAGTCCTTTTTCCAGTATGGCTTTTAAGAAAGGATTTTTCTGGTTGATGGTTCCGACCACGGCGTCTCTGGCCACGGCCAGAGGCAGAGCCCCGCGGGCCAGCTCTTCGGGATGGATGTCGCGGGAAACCATGCCGATATCCACCAGGCCAGCCAGGACGTCGGCCATGCCTTTGCCAGCCCCGCCAGCCTGCAGGTCTATTTTCACTCCGGGATTTTCTTTCTGAAACTCCTCAGCCCAGCGGACGGCCAGCGGATAAAGGGCCCAGGCTCCGGAGATGCTTATTTTCCCGGCCAGGGCGGTTTGCTGGGTGGCCTGGCTACCTGCCGCCAGTGACGGCGGGACGGTCATCAAGATCATCAAGATGATAACGGCCAGGCCTCTTAGCAACGATTTCCCGGCCCGGAGTATCGGGCTACTGAGTAAACTCTGATTCCAGGCGTAATAGCGACAATCAGGGGACATCAGGAAGCTCATCTTCTCCATCCTTATTTTATTTCTATTAATTAAAAACCTACCTGTAGTTGCAGCAAGAGAACGCTGCGGTCAGGCTCAGCTTCCAGACGATGGTATTCAAAGTTGGCCTGAAGCTTGGAGGCCGGGCTAAGGAACCAGTTGGCTCCGGCGGTATAGACGGTAATAGCCTGACCGGGCAGGTTCCGGTCGGGGTCAAAATGGTCGAGCTTGAAAACCAGCTGATACCTGTCCGGCTTGAGGTCCACTGCCGTCTGGACATACCAGCCGTTTTTTTCGATAAGGTCATCCCGGCCCTGAATATATTCTGCGTTCAGATGAAAGGACCTGAAGTCCCAGCTGGCTTCCAGGCCAAGCCTGTTTCGGGCCAGATTGGTTGAAGTGGGAGCATCAAACCGCCGGCCGTTGTAAAGGGAAAGGCCAAGGCGCAATCCCAGGCCCGGGGAGGCGATGATCCGGCCGGCAAAATCTTTCCGCTCATTGTCGTCTTTTTTGTTAATCCCCGCTCCATTGACCAGCCCCAGGCTATACTGAAAAATCGAGAGGCGGCCGAAAACCACCAGGCCCAGGTCCCGGCCGGATGAGCCGTTATCACGGCCTGGGGCCAGAAGGTCGACCACCCGTGACCGGTTGACCGTCAGCAGTCGGCCGGCTGAGGTAGTGCTTTCCAGACTGAAGGGGACCAGGAACTGTCCGGCCCGGAGGTTGAATTTTTCATCCAGCAGCACTTCAGCCAGGGCGTCGAGCAGAACTGGCGACCGGGTCAGGTCGACCTGGACTTTGAAGGTCAGGTTCTTGAGTATCCGGCCATCCAGGCTGAGCCGGGCCCGGCGGACCGAGAAGGTGTCGGCCTGGTTGTTTTGCCCTGTAAACAGGAGCTGGGCAAAACCGGAAATTTTAAGAGGCAGGCTGCTGGAGAGCGTCTGGCCCCGGGACTCCTGGTTTTCTGGTTCCAGATTGGCGGCCGAAACCGGCTCCCGGACTGCAGCCAGGATCAAGAAACAACTCAGGACTAAAAGCCAAAATAACCTTGCACGCTTCACCTTTTTCTCCTTCCCAAGGCCTGTTGGTTTATCATGAGCTGCCGCTTGAGGACATCATCAAAACTGGTCTTTTCCAGATGAGCGGCTACCATGTCCCGGACTTCTTTCCATAGCCATTTCAGTCCGCAGCGGTCCTCCAGAGGACAGGGCTCATGTTCCATGACGCTGACGCAATTGATGGGCGCCAGTGGCCCGTCCATAACCCGGATGACCTCGGCCACGTTGATTTGGGCCGGGGGGCGCGAGAGGTAATAGCCACCGGCTGGTCCCTTTTTGCTCTTGACATAACCGGCTCTTTTAAGCAGGAGCAGGATTTGCTCCAGAAATTGCTGGGGAATGGCCTGGGCCAGAGAAATAATTCTAATGGGCACCGGTCCCTGGCCGTAGCGGACGGCCAGCTCCAGCATGGCCCGGCTGGCATACTCGCCTCTGGTTGACAGCCTCATGTCCCAACCTCAATAATAGTTGATTAAATCTATCAACTTTATCATATATTGATAGACACCCATCCTGTCAAGCACTTTTTTGATCCAGGCCCCAGCCGGGACACAGAGCAGTCGGCCCAGGGGGGCCGCGGTTATCAGCCGGTTGCCACCAGCTTTCCTTTGTGGCATCATTTAAGATACCCAGAAGGAGGAGAACATGGATATCGACCAACCTGCCAGACACATATTCCTGATTCTGGTTCTCGGCCTTTTGATAGCCGGCCTGACCAATTGGTCTCTGGCCCAGGCCGGGGTGCCGAAAGCCGAGTTCAGAGAAACCAGCCGGGATTTCGGCCGGATCAAGCAGGGTGAGGTGGTCAGCCACGAATTTACCTTCCGGAATTCCGGCAACGCCGTCCTGGTAGTCAAGAATGTCAGCACCTCCTGCGGTTGCACAGCGGCCCTGGTCTCCCAGAAGGAGATCCCGCCCGGCCGGGAAGGCAAGATTAAGGTCACCTTCGATTCCAGGGGTTATGCTGGCAAAGTTATCAAGTATGTCTATTTTGAAAGCAACGACCCGAAAGACCCCAGGCAGGAACTTTCCATAACGGCCGAAGTGGAAACGGGCCCGGCCCCGAGGATAGAGCTTGAGCCCTACAACCTGGACCTCGGCCTGGTCCTGGAGGGAGAGTCTTCGGAGGCCGTCATCAAGGTCAAGAACAGCGGGCAGCTGGAGCTTGTTTTTGATATTGATAACCCGGGTTTCACTTTCATGGTCGGCAACAAGGTCATCAGTTTTCCCTACAAGGTTCCGGCGGGACGGGAAATCATGCTCCGGGCTTTGCTCCCGGTAAGGGAGGGGCGGACCGGTCCCCAGAGGGAGTATGTACTCATTAAGTCCAACGACCCGGCCCGGCCGAGCCTCTCGGTTTTTATCAGCCGCTATGTGGTCACCAGGGAAGAGCTGCGGCGCCTGTTTGAAAAGTATGGCAAGGAGCTGGGCATAAAATAGAATAGATAGTAAGAGCTCAGGCCAGGAAACAGTATGACCCTACCTCCGGGCCTGATCATCGATTCAGCTCCGGTCCGGCGAGTTAACACCCGAAGGCGGTGAGAGGACATGGCCAAGACAGTCTTGACGGTGAGGGTGCAGCCAAAAGCTTCAAGACAGGAACTTGTTCCCATCTCGGCCAATGAATACAGGGCCAGGCTGACTTCAGCCCCCGAAAAAGGCCGGGCCAATCAGGAGCTGCTGGAACTTTTGTCCGGGTACCTGGGCCTGCCGGTATCCAGGTTGAAAATAATCCGTGGCGAGAAATCCCGGGTCAAACTGGTGGAGGTTAGTTGACGGCAGGCCGGCTTCCCCCCTGCTTTTGGGTCAGCAGCCGTCCGTTGGATTCAATTATCCGGGTTGTTATCCCGGAGCTTAATGGTTACAATTAGGACGGAATTTAATCTGATAGCCGGGGTGGTGGCATGAGTTACCTGAACCTGGTTAGCCTGGGCGGCCTGGTCATTCTGGCCTTGGTGGCCTGGTTGTTTTCTTCCAATAAAAAAATAGTTAACTGGAAGGTAGTGGGCTGGGGTCTGGGACTGCAGCTTCTTTTTGCCTTCATCATCTTTCTTGTCCCGGCCGGTGGCCGGTTATTTCTGGTGGTAAACGAAGCGGTGGTCCGGGTCCTGGACAGCGCCACTGCCGGAATTAAATTTCTTTTTGGTCCCCTGGCTCTGCCGCCCGGAACCAGAAACGAGAGCGGGGAAGCTTCCCCGGGCTTTATCCTGGCCTTCCAGGCCTTGCCCACCGTAGTCTTTTTTGCGGCTCTGGTTGGAGCTCTTTACTACCTGAAGGTTATGCCGTTTCTTATCCGGTTGTTTGCCAGGATTTTTACCAAACTGATGAGAATCAGTGGGGCTGAATCTCTGTGCGTTTCCAGCAATATCTTCGTTGGAGTCGAATCGTCGCTTATAGTTAAGCCCTATCTTGCGCAAATGACTTCTTCCGAGCTGGCCACCATCCTGACTGCCGGCATGGCCACCATTGCCTCCTCGGTTCTATCTGTCTATGTGATGATTCTGAGGGCTGGACTGCCGACCATAGCCGGGCACCTGGTCTCCGCCTCCATTCTCTCTGCCCCGGCTGCCCTGCTCACCGCCAAACTGATGTTTCCTGAAACGGACAGACCTTTAACCCTGGGGCTGGACGTAAAACCATATTATGAACAGGAAGACAACCTGATTATGGCCATCATCAACGGGGCCCAGTCCGGCCTCAAGCTGCTGGGTGGGATAGTAGCCCTGTTGCTGGCTTTCC
Source organism: Candidatus Saccharicenans sp. (assembly GCA_026414545.1). Lineage (GTDB taxonomy): Bacteria > Acidobacteriota > Aminicenantia > Aminicenantales > Saccharicenantaceae > Saccharicenans. Next base: position 31,733 of record JAOAIU010000005.1, on the reverse strand, counting down.
TGGGACTGCTGGCCCTTCTGGACCTGTTCCTCGGCTGGCTGGGTGGGCAGCTGAACCACCTGCTGGGCTGGAGTTTCAACTGGCAGGTTTCCAGCATTTTGAGTTATGTTTTCTACCCTTTTACCCTGGTCATGGGGGTTTCTCCCCAGGATGCTTTTCTGGTGGCCAGGCTCTTGGCTGAAAGAGTTGTGGCCACCGAGCTGGTCAGCTATCAGCACCTGGCCGGGCTGCTCCAAGACGGAGCCTTCCATGACCCGCGCTCGGCCATCATCGCTTCCTATGCTCTCTGCGGCTTCGCCCATGTGGCCTCCCTGGCCATTTTTGTCGGGGGAATTGGAGCCCTGGCCCCGGGCAGGCTCAAGGACCTGTCCAGGTTAGGTCTTAAAGCCCTGCTGGCGGCTACCCTGGCCTGTCTTATTACCGGTGCAGTGGCTGGCGTTTTTTATACCGGCTCTTCGGTGCTCTTCGGACGGTGATGTCAGCCGGCCAGCTGTAGCTTTATTACCGTGACGGCCCGGGTTTAAAGCAGAGACTCGGCTGTTTAATGGCGAAACGACGCAAATACTCCCCGCTTGATTCCTGGGTTCAAAGCAACAGCCAGTTGTTCTGGTAGAATTCGGCTGGAAGAAAGCAGGTGGCGTCTTCTGGCCTTGCCCCCCGGTGAGAATAACCCGACTGGGGAGCGTCTTTATTTGTGAATAAAGATTTTATGAGAATGGTCCGGATATGGTAGAATTGAGAAAAAGCAAGAAGGAGAGAAAATCATGACCGGACAAATCAAGAGTATCCTCTGGGCCACGGATTTTTCCAGAGAATCCTTAACGGCGTTGTCTTACGCTAATTTCCTGGCCCGACGCTTCGGGGCCCAGGTCAAGGCCTTGCACGTGGTGCCGGATTTTGCTCCGGCTCTTTATGAAAGCCGCGGGGTGGTGGTGGCCGAGCTGATGGAAAAGCAGGAACAGAGTCGCCGCCAGGCCCTGAAAAAACTCCAGCGTATTTCTGACAGGAACGAAATCAAATTTTCCAAGCTCATAGTCGACACCGGCTCAGCCGGGAAGAGGATCCCGGAAGTAGCTGAGAAAGAGAATTGCCAGCTGATAGTCATCGGCCGCAAAGGCCTGTCGGCCCTGGAGAAAATCTTGCTGGGTAGCGTGGCCAACCAGGTTCTCAGGCGTTCCCGGGTTCCGGTTCTGGTGGTGCCCAAGCGTCGGCCCAGCCCGAAAATCGAGAATATCCTGGTGCCAACGGATTTTTCGGCAGCCGAAGAAAGGGAAAGAAACTATGCCTGGATGCTGGCCTCCAGCCTCAAAGCCAACCTGACATTGCTCTATATCCTGGAGCTTTACGATTTTAAGTTCTCCCCCGACGAGGTTAAAAAGATGATGGACGAGGCTCTGAAGACTCTGAAGAGCCGGAAGAAAAAGAAAGGCGAATTTGAAATCAAGGAAGTGGTGGTTCGAGATCTGAATGCCGCGGCCGGGATTGTGACCTATGCGGCCAGGCATAAACTCGACCTTATTGTCATGTCCACCTGTGTCTCGCCGCTGGAAAGATTCTTCCTGGGCAGCACCACCGAGAAGGTCATTTCTTACTCCACCGTGCCGGTGCTGGCCCTGCCTTCGGTTTTTTGCAAGAAGTGACAGACGAAAAGCGGCAGCTGCGCTGGCTGGTGCTCAATTACCTGGTCAGCGAAGGCCTGCTGTCGGCCCGCAGGGCCCTGGCCCTGCAGGAAGCGGGAGGGGAGCTTTTCCCTCCCGATGATGAGCTGCTCGTTCTGGCCAGGCTCAGGCCGGCTGCTCGCCAGAAGCTTCAGTCGCGAGAGCTCCTGGCCCGGGCCGAGGCCGAACTTGAGAAGCTGGCCAAAAAAGAGTATACTCTCTTACCTTTTGAGGATGCCCGGTATCCCCGGCTTTTAAGGGAAATCGTCGAACCTCCGCCTGTACTGTACTGCCTGGGCCAGCCCGATATCCTGAACTGGGCAGCTGTGGCCGTAGTTGGCTCGAGAAAGCCCAGTGCATATGGGAGGATAATGGCTGACCGTCTGTCCGGGGCCCTGGCTGCCTGCGGGCTGGTGGTCGTAAGTGGCCTGGCCCGCGGGGTCGATACCCTGGCTCACCGGGGTGCCTTGAGAGGTGGCCGAACTGTGGCGGTCCTGGGGTCAGGCCTGGAGAATATTTATCCACGGGAAAACCGAATGCTGGCAGAAAAGATAGCTGAAACGGGAGCGGTGATCAGCGAGTTTCCGCTTGATTCTGAACCGCTGGGCTTTCATTTTCCTCTTCGGAACCGGGTCATAAGTGGAATGAGTCTGGCCTGCCTGGTGATAGAAGCCAGCCTGAAATCAGGGGCTCTTATAACCGCCCGGCTGGCTGCTGACCAGGGGCGGGAAGTCCTGGCTGTACCCGGGCCGGTCGATTCCGACCTGAGCCGGGGAACGAATTGGCTGATAAAGCAGGGAGCCAGACTCGTGGAATCAGTTGAAGATATCCTGATGGAGCTTCCCTCACCCTGGAAGGAAGCGGCCCTGAGCCGCCTCACGGAGAAGAGCCGCTCAGCCCCGGAGCTTCAAGGGCGGGAAAAGGAGGTCTACCAGGCACTGCCCGAAACCTCGGTTATTCACATTGACGATTTATCTGATAAAATTCAGATATCCGTGGCCGAGCTCCTGACGGTGCTGCTGGCCCTGGAAATGAAAGACCTGGTGGTGCAGGAAGCCGGTAAATTTTTTCGCAGGAGAACTTGAGTGGCTAAAGCCTTAGTTATTGTTGAGTCCCCGGCCAAGGCCAAGACTGTGAACCGTTACCTGGGTTCAGGTTATCTGGTTAAGGCCTCCATGGGACACGTCTGCGACCTGCCCAAAACCAAGCTGGGGGTAGACCTGAAGGACAATTTCAAGCCAAGCTACCAGATTATTCCCGAGCGGAGACGCCTGGTGGCCGAGCTGAGGAAGCTGGCCAGAGAATCTGAGAAAGTCATCCTGGCTGCCGACCCCGACCGGGAAGGCGAAGCCATTTCCTGGCACTTGAGCCAGCTTCTGGCCGAGGAGAAGGAGAAGGTCTATAGGGCAGTTTTCCACGAAATTACAGAAGAGGCCATCAGGGAAGCTTTTAAGAAACTGGGCCCGCTGGACCAGAACAAAATCAATGCCCAGCAGACCAGGAGAATCCTGGACCGTCTGGTTGGTTATCTGATCAGTCCCCTTCTCTGGAAGAAAATTGGCCGTGGCCTCAGTGCCGGACGGGTGCAATCGGTAGCGCTGCGCCTCATCTGTGACCGGGAAAGGGAAATAAAAGACTTTAAGCCCGAAGAATACTGGACCATTGCCGCCATCCTGCGGGCTGAAAACCCGCCCGAGTTCCGGGCACTGCTGAGCCGGGTCGATGGCAAAAAAGCCAGAATCAAGGATGAGAAGACAGCCCGGGAAATCCTGGAAATCTGCCGCCGTGAGCCTTTTATCCTGGAAAAAATCCAGGTCAAGGCAAAAAAGAAGAATCCCCCTGCTCCCTACATAACCTCGACCATGCAGCAGGATGCCTACCGGCTGCTCCGTTTTCCGGTTAAGAAAACCATGATGGTCGCCCAGCGGCTGTACGAAGGTCTGGAGCTGGGAGAGCTGGGCCCGGTCGGGTTGATTACCTACATGCGCACCGACTCGGTCCGGATTTCCGAGGTGGCCAGGGCGGCAGCCAAGAAGTACATAGCCGAGCATTTCGGAGCCGAGTATGTACCGGCCAAGGCTGCCCCTCACAAGTCCAGGAAGACTGCCCAGGAAGCCCACGAGGCTATCCGGCCGACTCACCTGGAACTCACCCCGGACAGGGTTAAGCCTTACCTAAAGAAAGAGGAATATGAACTTTACCGGCTTATCTGGAACAGGTTTCTGGCTTCTCAGATGAGCCCGGCCGAGGTGGAAGAAACCCAGTTTGAGATCAGGGTGAATAAATATATTTTCGTGGCCCGGGGCGAGGTCATTAAGTTCAAGGGCTTCCTCGCACTCTATGAAGAACAGCAGCTGCGTTTTGAGAACGCCGGAAATGGCGAAGGCAAATCGGGAGAAGCCTCTGAGCCCGAAAAAGAAGAGGGCCAGCTGCCGCTGGCCAGGGAGGGCGAGACCCTCAGCCTGGTCGACCTGCAGAGCAAGCAGAACTTCACCCAGCCTCCGCCGCGGTATACCGAAGCCACACTGGTCAAGGAGCTGGAGGCCAGGGGCATCGGCCGTCCCAGTACTTATGCCCCCATCATTTCTACCCTTCAGGACCGGACCTATGTCATCAAGGAGGAGGGGCGCTTCCGACCGACTGACCTAGGTTTTTTTGTCACCGACTTTCTGGTGAAGAACTTTGCCGAGCTGTTCGATTACAAGTTCACGGCCCGGATGGAGGAAAAGCTCGACCGCATCAGCGACGGTCAGGCCGACTGGCTGGAGAGCCTCAGGCAATACTATGAACTCCTGCAGAAGTATCTGGAGCAGGGTCATGAAACCGAATCAGTGAAAAAGAACGGCATTCCGGTCGAGGATAAATGCCCGCGCTGCGGTAAGAACCTGGTCATAAAGGAGGGTCGGTATGGCAGGTTCAAGGCCTGCTCCGGCTACCCGGAATGCTCTTACAAGGAACCGCTGGTCAAGAAAGAAAATAAGGTCACCGATAAAAAATGTCCCCAGTGCGGGTCGCCCCTCGTCTACCGCCGGGGAAAATTCGGCCCTTTTATCGCCTGCTCCAATTATCCAAAGTGCGAATACATCCAGAAGAAGGAAAAAATTGATACCGGTGTGCCCTGCCCGGAGGGCTGCGGTGGCACCATCATCAAGCGCCAGACCAGAAGGGGTAAGTATTTCTACGGCTGCAGCCATTTTCCCCGCTGCAAGTTTGCCAGCTGGGATGAGGTGCTCCCGCAGAGTTGTCCTAATTGCCAGGCCAAGTATTTATTCAAGAAAGCCCCGGCCAGGAAAAAGCCCTACCTCTATTGCCGCCATTGCGATTATGTGCTTTACCTGGAAGGTGAACAGGCTGCCGGGCCGGTGGCCCCGGCCCCGTCTGGAACAGGAATGCCTGCCTCCACCCCGAACCAGGCAGGTCAGAGACTGACTGACACTGACGGGAAAGATGAAAAAAGAGATTGAACAATTTCTCGATTTTCTGAAGTTTGAAAAAAACGCCTCGCCCCATACCATCGCCGGTTATCGCCGTGACCTGACCCAGCTGGCCGCTTACCTTAAAGAGAATGGATACACCTGGAGAACGGCCGAAACCCTTACCCTGCGCGGATTTCTGGCTGAGCTGCACGAACGGCGCCTGAAAAAGAGCTCCATCGTCCGCAAGCTGGCGGCCATGCGCTCCTTTTTTGAATTCGGTTTAAGAAAAAACTGGCGCGATGATAATCCGGCCAGCGCCCTGGCCACGCCGCGCCAGGAACAGAAAATCCCCGGCTTTCTGACCGAGGAAGAAACAGCTCAGTTGCTGGAATGGGCCGTGGACCGGGAAGAACCGCTGGAAGTCCGGGACCGGGCCATCCTTGAATTGCTTTATGCTTCCGGGCTCAGGGTGTCGGAACTTACCGGCCTGGACCTGGAGGACCTTCATCTTCGGGAGAGGCTGGTCAGGGTAAAAGGCAAGGGGAAGAAAGAAAGAATAGTGCCTTTCGGCCGCCAGGCGGAAAAATGGTTGCGGGAGTACCTGGCTCTTCGGTCCAGGCTGGGCCTTAAAAGCAAGCCGTCTCCGGCCCTGTTCCTGAATTACCGCGGCCAGAGGTTGACTGCCCGTTCGGTGCAGCGCCTGGTCCAGTACCGATTGAAGCAGATAGCCGTATTTCGTAAGATCAGCCCTCACTCGCTGCGGCATTCTTTTGCTTCCCATCTTCTCAGCCGGGGGGCAGATCTTCGGGCCATCCAGGAGCTACTGGGGCACCGGAGCCTGGCTACCACCCAGAAATATACCCATCTGGACCTCAGCCGGCTTCTGGAAATCTACCGGAAAGCCCATCCCCGGTCCTGATGTCTGGGACAGGATTTTCACCCGGCTGGTGACCTCACTTCTTGTTTTTCCCGGCTCTTTTTAGAACCGGGCACAGGCAAAGACCAGCTGGTGTAAAAAAGGGCAGGAAAGGCCTGGCGGACACTCCCCTGCCCTTGTCTGCAGCGCCGTCCGGATTACTTGCCCTCGCCCACGGTGATCAGGTCTTTGATCTGGTCAAAGATTTTTTCTCCGATTCCCCGGACCTTCATGATATCTTCGATTTTCTTGAAGGGTCCGTTCTGGGTCCGGAAATCCACGATCCTCTGGGCTACTTTAGGCCCGATACGGGGCAGGTTCTGGAGTTCGGCTGCGGATGCGGTGTTGATGTTGATTTTGGCCGGCCCGGACTTGGGCTGGTTCTGGCCAAAGCCCGGATTAATGGCCATCAGGCTGATAAAGACCATCAGGCTGAGCGCCAGCAGTTTTTTAAAACCTCCGGTCATGAAAACCTCCTTTCACCGGAGAACAATGCCAGAAACAGGCCAGGCCGGCCCTGTTGGTAACCTATTCATATTAAGTGAGATAAACTCAGTCTGGACCGGGAGACGGGTAAAGGCTGTTTGACCCTGGGGTTTTTCAGGTTAACAAAAATTTACCGGCGGGAATGGATGTAAGGACGGTTGCCCAGAGAGTTTCCGGAGGCAATTTATTCTTGCCAATAGCTTTCCAGGAAACGACGCACTTTGGCCAGGGCCCGGCCCCGGTGGCTGACACGGTTTTTCTCTTCTGGCCGCAGTCGGGCAAATGTTTTCCTGAGCGGGGAGTAATAGAAGACAGGGTCGTAGCCAAAACCATTCTTCCCGTCCGGCTCAAACAGTATCAGACCCCGGACGCGGCCCCGGAAGATTTTCATGATTCGGCCCTGGTGGCCCAGGCTGGCCACACAGACAAAACTGGCCTGCCGCTGGTTCTCTGGCACAGCGGCCAGCAGCTTCAGCAATTTCTGGATGTTTTTTTGGTCGTTGGCCCCGGGGCCTGAGAACCGGGCAGAGTAAACGCCCGGCTGTCCGCCCAGGGCTTTGACCTCCAGCCCGGAATCTTCGGCCAGCACCAGGCCCGGGTACTGGCGGCTGTAAAAAAGGCACTTTCCCCGGCTGTTTTCTTCGAAAGTTTTTCCGGTCTCCCGGTATTTCCCGAATTCTGGGTACCTCTCCAGACTTTCTATCCTGAGCGGCAGCCCCCGCAACAGTTTTCTTAATTCCCGGACCTTGCCGGGGTTGGTGGTAGCCAGAAGCAAACGGCGTTCAATCAACCCGGAATTCCTCCAGCTGCCCCAGGTTCATCAAACCGTCGTTGAATTCCTGTTCTTTCTCCTCACTGCCAATTGTTGAAAAATTCAGGATAAGGAAAGGGCCTTCCTTCTTGATGCTGAGTCTCTCCAGCTTGACGCCGTGGTGAAAGCTCAGCTTGCGCAGCCTGGACAACAGGTCTGGAGCGTCTTTGTATTTCAGGTGATAGTGGTAGATGTTCTTTTTCAGATAAACTTCCTCAATCTTTCTGAAGACCACCAGGGTGGCGATGATCAGAGCAGTCAGAATGAGGGCGGGCAGATAATAACCGGCCCCGATGACCAGTCCCAGCCCGGCCACCACCCAGATGGTAGTGGCTGTGGTCAGGCCGATGACCATGCCCCGGGCCTGGATGATGGTCCCGGCGCCCAGGAAACCGATGCCGGTTACCACCCCGGCTGCCATGCGGATCAGAGCATCGGGAGTGGCGCTGGACCCCTGGACCAGCCCGACAGCCAGGCTCATCATCATGGCCGAACCGACGCAGACCAGGATGTTGGTCCGGAAGCCGGCCGGCTTCTGGCTGGCCTCCCGCTCAATACCCACAAGTCCTCCCAGAGCCACGGCCAGAATCAATTTAAGGATGATTTCCAGAATATCCATGCCTTTAACCTTTCCTCAGGCTGGAGCCATCATTCTCGCTGGCGGTCTAAAGACTCACCCCCTTAATTTTATTAAAAAGCCCGGGAAATGAGAAGCGAGAATTGAAGGCCGGATTAGATTTGTTCCGGGCTCTGTGTTAAAATTCACTGAAAAAAGAAAACCCATTTTAAGGAGAAGACCATGAAAACCACCATTGCCATGGTAAAAGCCAGAGAGATCCTCGATTCCCGGGGCAACCCCACGGTCGAAGTGGAAGTCCGGTTAGAAGATGGAACCTGGGCCACGGCCGGGGTGCCATCGGGCGCTTCCACCGGGGTTCATGAAGCCCTGGAATTAAGAGATGGAGATAAGAAAAGATACAGCGGCAAGGGCGTGCTCAAGGCCGTGGATAATGTCAACCGGCTGATTTCTTCCGAAGTCTGCGGTCTGGATGCCTGCGACCAGAGCGGCCTGGATGCCCGCCTCCTAGCCCTGGACGGCACTCCAAATAAGAGCCGGCTGGGAGCCAATGCCATCCTCGGAGTCAGCCTGGCTGCGGCCAGAGCTGCCGCCCGGTCTCTGGGGCTCCCTCTTTACCGCTACTTGGGCGGACTGTCTGCCCGGTTTTTGCCGGTGCCGTTCTTTAATATTCTGAACGGCGGAGTGCATGCCAACTGGCAGGGGCCGGACCTGCAGGAATTCATGATAGCTCCGGTTGGGGCCCCGAGCTTTCGGGAAGCCCTGCGCTGGGGCTCTGAAATTTATCATTCCCTTAAGAGTGTTATAAAGGCCCGTGGCTATGCTACCGGTGTGGGCGATGAAGGCGGTTTCGCGCCGGCTCTCAAGAAGAACTCGGAAGCCCTGGACTTGATTGTGGAAGCCATAGAAAAATCCGGTTATAAACCGTACGAGCAGGTGGCCATTGCCCTGGACCCGGCTGCCAGCGGGTTTTTTGAGGACGGTCTCTACAACTTAAGGACCGAGGGCCGGAAGGTGAACTCCGGCGAGATGGTAGAAATGTATGCCGGGTGGGTAGAGAAATATCCGATAATTTCCATAGAAGACGGTCTGGCCGAAGACGACTGGGAAGGCTGGAAGCTTCTAAACAAGAAGCTCGGAAGCAAGATTCAGCTGGTGGGCGACGATATTCTGGTCACCAATGTGGAAAGGATAAAGAGGGGAATTGCCGAGAAAATAGCCAACTCAGTCCTGATCAAACTCAACCAGATTGGCACCCTGTCCGAGACCATCCAGGCCATTGAGACTGCCCGGCAGGCCGGCTGGACGGCTATGGTCTCGCACCGCAGCGGCGAAACGGTCGACAGTTTCATCGCTGATTTCACCGTGGCCATGGGAACCGGGCAGCTCAAGACCGGGGCGCCCTGCCGCGGGGAGAGGGTTGAAAAGTACAACCAGCTAATGCGGATTGAAGAAGAACTCGGCCCGGCTGCCGTCTATGCCGGCCGGTTGGTTCTGAAAAAATAAAATAAAAGAAACTTTCTGGGAATAAGTCAGGCCGGCCAGGGGGTCGGCATAAATATCTTTTTTGTTTGCGGCCAGGTCGCCGCCGTCTACAATTATTTCGCCGCGGTCAAATACTTTTTGCTTTTTATCTTCCGGTTCAGTAAGCTTTTTATTAAGGGATCAAATATGAAGAGATTTTCATGTATGCTGTCTATCTGCCTGATGGTCTTAAGCTTCCTGGCGGTAACAGCCCCAGGCCAGGTTCAGAAGATACGGTTGAAGGTGGTGAGCGAACAGGCCAACATCCGCCTGAAACCTGATATCGGTAGCGAGATGCTCTGGCAGGTGGCCGAGGGAACCGAGCTGGAAGCCGAAGGCAAAGAGGGAGACTGGTACCTGGTGACCGTGGATAAACCCGACGGTTCCAGGGTTCGCGGCTATGTTCATGAAAGCCTGGTCGAGGTCGTAACCTCTGGCATGAAGCCGGCAGCCGTGGTTCCTGCTCGTCAACCAGAAACCCCGCTGCTGAAGGTGGTCGAGGTTAAGCCGAAGAGGGTCAGGCCAGCCCGCCCTGGTTACTTGGTTACCCTGGTCGGTGGCGGATTTTACCTGTCTCCGGCGGACCTGAACCGGGCGGCTCAGGGAGTTGCCGATTATTACCTGGCCGAGTTAGGAACGGGGAAGAAGGCCGATCTCAACGGCCTGCATCTGGTCTGGTGCTACGGGCTGGACTTTTTCTATCCGCTGGGCCGGCAGCTCTTTCTCGGTCTGGGTTTTGACTACCTGCAAGGGGCAAGGGAGTCCGCGGTCAGTTTCTCCCTTGATAGCAGCCAGTACCGCCTTCTGACCCGACCGGGTCTCAGGAACGTTTCACTGCGGGTTTCCCTGCTTTACCAGCCGGCGGATATTTTCTACATTCGGGCCGGCCTTGAGACCAACCTGACCCGAGCCAGCTATCTGTACCGGGTGGAACAGGACGAACTCTGGTTGGAATGGAAAGGGCGGGCCAGCGGCCTGAATGTGGGTTGGTCGGAAGCGGCCGGGGTTCAGTGGCCGGTATCTTCCTGGCTCCAGGTCTACCTCGAAGGCGCTTATCGCTATTCCAGAATAAGAAATTTCGAGGGCCACAATGATTACTTAGACTCCGATGGCCTGGCCAGGACGGAAAAAGGCAAGCTCTACTACTGGGTGGTAGAAGCGGATGGCCAGTATTATCCGGCCCTTTTTGTCCGCGAGCGCACGCCTACCGAGCCAGGAGTCCTGGACCCGAGGCCGGCTGACGTCAATCTTTCCGGGTTCAGTCTGAGGGTGGGCTTGCGACTGGTTTTCTGACCGGCTGACCGGTTGCTTTTTTTCTTTTCAAAAATCCGTTTGTTTATTGTCTCCCTATTTTTTTATAATGCTCTCTTTGAACCGCAAAATGATATGGTTCGGAGGTCCCGTTGAGTCAGAGAGAGCAATTCGTTTCCAGGCTGGGATTTGTGGCCGCGGCCATAGGCATGGCCGTGGGCACGGGCAACATCTGGCGTTTTCCCAGGATGGCTGCCCAGTACGGCGGCGGGGTTTTTGTACTGGTGTACCTGCTGGCGCTTCTCCTGTGGTCAGCCCCGCTGCTGATGGTGGAGATGGCTATCGGTCGCCGGACAAGGCTCGGGCCCATCGGCGGCTTTCGCGACTTCGTCGGGGAGAAGTTCACCTGGATGGGCGGCTGGATGGTGGCTGTCTGCTTGCTGATAACTTTTTATTATGCCGTAATCACCGGCTGGTGTGCCAAGTATTTTGTGTTGGCCCTGCAGGGTGCTTTTCGCGAGGGGGTGGACACCGCCGCCCTCTGGAATAGCTTCCTGCACAACCGCTGGCAGAACATATTTTATCAAGCTCTGGCCGTTGGACTGTGCGGTTTAATCATCTACCGTGGCATTCAGAAAGGAGTGGAGAGAATCAATAAAATACTGGTTCCGTCTTTATTCCTGTTCCTGGTGGTGGCGGCCGTACGGGCGGTCACCCTCCCCGGGGCCGGACTCGGCCTGCGTTATTTGTTTGTTCCTGACTGGACAAAACTGGGCGACCCGGCCACCTGGCTCCAGGCTTTTACCCAGTCAGCCTGGTCCACCGGGGCCGGCTGGGGCTTGATGCTGACCTATGCCGTGTATACGAAAAAAAGGGATGATATTCCCCAGAACTGCCTGGTGGTTGGTTTTGGCGATAATTCGGCCGCTCTGCTGGCCGGCCTGGCCGTCATCCCGACCATTTTTGCCCTTTCTCCAAATCTCGGCATAGCCAGAGCCTCTCTCTCCGATAACATGGGCCTGACCTTCATTTCCCTGGCCGGATTGTTTCCCAAAATGAAAGGAGGCCTGTTGGTCGCCCCGGTTTTCTTCCTGGCGATGTTGTTTGCGGCCCTGACCTCTCTTCTAGCCGAGGTGGAACTCGGGGCCAAGGCCCTGATGGATTTTGGCTGGACTAGGAAGAAAAGCACTATCTTCATAATTCTGGTTTGTTTCCTTTTCGGTCTGCCCTCGGCCGCCTTCCCGTCTTTTCTTCTTAACCAGGACTGGGTGTGGGGAATGGCTTTGCTGGTCAGCGGCTTCTGGACGATTCTAGCAGCCAGAAGATATGGACTGGAAAAGCTCCGCCAGGAAATCAACGTCGGGGCCGATCTCAAACTCGGTCGCTGGTTTACGTTTATAATCAAGTACGTCTCGCCTCTGATTTTTTTGGTGATGACTGGCTGGTGGTTTTACCAGGCTATCGGCTGGGATAGGAAAACCTGGTGGCATCCCTTCAAGACCAGTTCGGCCGGCACCATTCTTTTTCAGTGGTTGATACTGCTGGCCATCGTTCTGCTGTTAAACAGGACGCTGGCCCGCTGGACCCGGAAACCGGTGGAAGACGAGGACTGACATGGAAGTCTTCATCTGGATGATAATAATATTGGGCCTTAACTTCGGGGCCCTGGTCTACTTTCTTTTAAGGATTCTCAAAAAGAAAAGCTCGTAGACTAACCGGGAGAAGAGCAGGTTGAGATGATTCAAACCCCGGGGGAAGCGGTTCACCGGGTCTGGCTGCCAGCCCCGGGGTCTTCGTATTTATAGCCAACACCCCGGACGCTTTCTATCAGTGAGGCCAGGTTCCCCAGCTTTTCTCTTAGATGCCTGATATGGACATCGACCGTCCTGGGGATGACCACTTTCTCCTGGCCCCAGAGATGGTCCAGTATTTCGTCCCGGGTAAAAACTCGCCCCGGTCTGGAAGTCAGCAGTTCCAGAATCCTGAATTCGCTAAGAGAAAGCTCGACCGGCTGGCCTTTGATCAAAACTTCATGTTTTTCCGGGTTGATGATTAATTGGCCGCCGGCCAGTTTCTTAATCCCCCGGTCAAGGGGGGCCAACTTTTCCTGGCGCCTGAGCACAGCTTTGATTCTGGCTTCCAGCTCGCGTGGCGAAAAAGGTTTGGTGACATAATCGTCAGCGCCCATCTCCAGGCCGGTGACCCGGTCGGCTTCCTGGGAACGGGCGGTTAGCATGATGATGGGAATGGCGGCTTTTTCAGGGCGGCTCTTTAAGTGACGGCAGATCTCCAGCCCGTCAGCACCCGGAAGCATCAGGTCCAGAAGAATCAGGTCCGGCTGTTTGTGGTCCATATATCTAAGAAAAGATTCCGGCCTGGAAAAGGTTTCCACTCTGAAACCGGCCCGGCTAAGATGGGTCTGAACCAGTTTCAGGATGTCTTCTTCATCATCCAGGATAGCAATGGTTCTGACCATCTTTGCCCTCCGCCTATTTTATATTATTTCGGGGTGTATCTGTCTACCGCTAATCTGCCTCTGTGTTAGTGGTAGATGTCGGTCAGGCGCAGGTGCTTGATGAATTCACCCCTGATCAGGTAATAGGATTCTTCGGCAATATTTTTTGCCAGGTCGCCAATTTTTTCCAGGTGCCGGCTGACCAGGATAAATAGCACCGCCCGGGCCGGGTCTGTGGCCCTTTTATTTATTGAATCGAAGTATCGGTTGGTGATGGTAGATTTCAAGTCATCTAGGAAAATATCCTGGCCGATGGTCTGGCTGGCCAGTTCTTCGTTGTGTTCCAGGTAGGCGCGGTTGGCCGAGCTCAGCATATCGCCGGTCCGGGACACCATTTCTTCGATTTCTGGCGGCCAGGCCACGGGCAGCCAGGCGCGGCTCTCTTCCAGGCGCTGGCTGATGTTCAGACACTGGTCGGCGATTCTCTCCAGTTCATGGGCCACATTCATAGAAACCAGCAACAGCCGCAGGTCCCGGGCCACTGGCTGGTGCCGGGCCATCAGGACGGAAGCTCTTTTCTGCAGGTCGGTTTCCAGTTCATCAGATTTCTGTTCCAGCTCGGCTATCGCCGCTCCCAGCGATAAATCCTGTCGTTTCAAAAGCTCGGCGGTCAGATTGAAGGTTTGCCCGACCAGGGTCATCAACCTGGCCACCTTTTCTTTAAGTTCATTGAGTTCCTGGTCAAAAACTCGGTCCATCATCCGGTCCTCCGCTCAGCCAAATCGCCCGGTTATATAATCTTCGGTCATCTTGTTGGCCGGGTTGGTAAAGATCTTTTCGGTGCGGTCATACTCAATGAGTTCGCCCAGCCAGAGGAAGGCAGTATAATCCGAAACCCGGGCCGCCTGTTGCATGTTATGGGTGACTATGACCACGGTGTAATCTTTTTTGAGCTGGTGAATCAATTCTTCCACTCTGGCCGTGGCGATGGGATCGATGGCCGAACAGGGCTCGTCAAAAAGAATTATCTCCGGTTCCACGGCCAGGGCCCGGGCTATGCACAGACGCTGTTGCTGGCCGCCGGACAGCTTCATGGCGTTCTGGTGCAGACGGTCCTTGACTTCATCCCAGAGGGCCGCCTGTCGGAGGCTACGCTCGACTATCTGTTCCAGTTCTGCCCGGCTGCGGTGATTTCCTATTTTCAGGCCGTAGGCTATGTTGTCATAGATAGACTTGGGAAAAGGGTTGGGTTTCTGGAAGACCATGCCCACTTTTTTGCGCAGGGCAACCAGGTCCACATCCTTATCGTAGATGTTCTCCCCGTCGATCAGTACCCGACCTTCAACCCTGGCTTCCGGGATCAGGTCGTTCATTCTGTTGAGAATGCGGACAAAACTGGATTTTCCGCAACCCGAGGGCCCGATGATGGCTGTAACTTTCTTTTCCGGTATCGCCAGGTTGATGTTTTGCAGCACCTGTTTGTTGCCGTAATGAAGATTCAGATGTTCAACCACTATCTTTATTTCGCCGGCCGGGATGATAATGTTGCTTTTCATGGTCAGTGTCTCCACTTTCTTCTGAGGCGGGCTCGCACTAGGATGGCTCCGAGGTTAAACAGAACCACAAAGACTATCAGCACCAAGGCCGTGCCATAGGCCAGTGGACGGGCTTTATCGATGGCATGGTGCTGAGTGGCCATGATGTAAAGATGGTAGGGCAGGGCCATGAACTGGTCTTTTAAGGAGCGCGGCAGAAAGGGCAAATAGAAGGCCGCGCCGGTAAACATGATTGGCGCCGTCTCTCCGGCGGCCCTGGCCAGTCCCAGCACCGCTCCGGTCAGCATTCCTGGTATGGAATAGGGCAGGACGTTAGTCCGGATCATCTGCCATTTGGTTGCTCCCAGGGCCAGGGCTCCCTCCCGGTAGGAATCCGGCACAGACTTCAGGGCTTCCTCGCTGGCGGTAATCGTCCAGGGCAGGGTCAGCAGGCCGAGAGTCAGTCCGGCCGAGAGAACAGAAGTCCCGAACTTTAGCATGTTGACGAACAGAATTACCCCAAAAAGACCATAAACAATCGAGGGGACCCCGGCCAGATTTCTTATTGACAGTCTGATTAGCCTGGTTAGACGGCCAGCCCGGGCATATTCGTTCAGGTATATGGCCGCGGCCATGCCCAGCGGCACGGCAAACAGGGCGGTTATCAGCGTCACCAGAAAGGTACCGACTATGGCCGGGAAAATTCCTCCTTCGGTCATTCCGCGTTTCGGGACCTGGCTCAAGAATTCCCAGGAGATGGCCTTGTAGCCCTGGCTGCCGACGTCGTAGAAAAAATAAAGGAGTATGAACAGCACTGAATAAACCGCCAGCCTCAGAAAAAGAAAACCTGTAAATTGGGTTAGCTGGCTTTTCAAATTCTTATGGCTTTTTTTAACCGAGCTCTTCACCGCAGTTTCCTTTTCTGTTTTTCCAGAATGACATCAGCAGTCAGGTTAACGAAAAAAGTCAGGATAAACAGGACCAGGCCGATGGCGAACAGGGCATAATAATGGGTGGTGTAATAAGGAACCTCTCCCAGCTCGATGGCGATATTGGCCGTTAGCGTCCTCACTGATTGCAGGAAACCATGAGGGAAGGCCCGGGCGTTGCCTGTAGCCATCAGGACGGTCATAGTTTCGCCTATCGCTCGGCCCATTCCCAGCATCATCGAGGCGATTATCCCTGATAGAGCCGCTGGTATCTTAACCCTGACCAGGGTTTGCCAGCGGTTGGCTCCCAAAGCCAGGGAGGCTTCGACATAAGAAACCGGGACGGCATTAAGCGAATCTTCGGAAATGCTGATTATGGTGGGTAGAGCCATGATGGCCAGCAGCAGGCTGCCGTTTAGAGCCGTCAGGCCGTGGCTGAGGTTGAAAAGCTTGGCGATCAGCGGCCCCACCAGGGTAATACCAATAAAGCCAACCACGACAGAAGGAATGGCTGCCAGCAATTCGACCACAGGCTTAACCAGCTCGCGCACTCTGGGGCTGGCCACGTCTGAAAGATAGGCGGCCACGGCCACTCCGACGGGGAAGGCCACCAGCAGGGCGCCAAAAGTTACCATGACGGTACTGGCCAGCATGGATAGCAGGCCGTATTCAGGCCTTTCCGGGGAGGTCGGGTCCCAGCGGGTAGAAGTCAGAAATTCTTTAAGGCTGACTTCCCGGAAGGCGGGAATTGAGGTGTGGAGAAGAAGGGCGAAGATTCCTACGAGAACTATTATGGCCAGCAAACCGCTGGTTTGAAAAAGCCTCTGAATCAGGCTTTCTTTAAGGTCCCCGAGGATGCCCTTCTTCTTAACCGTGCCCATGCTATTTCCACTTTATTGGGGTTCCTATCTCAGGTTCTTTTCGTTAAGTTCCATCAGCTCTTTACCGATTTTGAAAAATCCTTCTTTCTCCACGATGGCCTGGCCTTCCGGGCTCAGCTCAAAGCGGATGAAATCAGCCAAGGCGGCCGAGGGTTTGCCGTTGGTGCACTGGTAGAGCGGTCTGGAGATGGCGTATTTAGCTGAATAGACAGCTTCCTTGTCCAGGGGCGAGTATTCCGGAGAATTGTCGTCTTTCTTTATTTTGAGAACTTTGAGACCTTTTCTCAGCTGTCCGTTCTCGTCATACAGGTAGCCTACGCCCACGTAACCGATGCCGGCCAGGTCCTGGGTAACGGCTTCAATGATCTGGGCATTGCCGTTCATCTCCTTGACATCCGGAGAGTAGTTTTTGTTGTTCAGCACGTGCTCCTGCAGGAAGGAATAGGTGCCGGAGTTTGACTGCCTCCCGTAGAGGGAAATTTTCTGGTCGGGCCCACCCAGAACTTTCCAGTTCTTGATTTCACCCCGAAAAATCGAGCCCACCTGAGCCATGGTCAGGGTCTCTAAGGGGTTTTTCTCGTTGACGATGATGCTCAGAGCATCCACGGCGATGGCAAAGACTCTGGGCCTGACTCCTTTTTCATAGGCCAGGTCGAGCTCTTTCGGCTTCCATTCTCGGGAATGGTTGGCCAGGTCGCAGGTGCCGTTGATGATGGCCGTTATACCGGTGCCCGAGCCGCCGCCCAGGACAGCGATAGCCGTACCCGGTTTCTTGGCCATGTATTCTTCGGCCAGGATCTGAACCAGGTTGACCATGGTATCAGAGCCCTTGACCTGGATCATTTTTTTCTGGGCCAGAACCGGTGAGACCAGCCACAGGGCCAGCGTCACCACAAGCAGGGCCAGGATTCCAGGTCGGGCCCAAAGTTTCTTCCAATCTCTGTTCAAGCTTTTTTTCATTTTCTCCTCCTTCAAAAGGGTTTCTTAAAAACTCATCAAAAAGGTCAGGTTGAAGATAAGGTCATTCTTTTTTAAGGGGTCTTTATAATCGTAGAGCCAGATGTTGGGCTGAAGTTTGAAACTGCTGTTGAGCGGTGCCCAGTCCAGGCCGGCGATTACCAGGGAGAGCTCGTCCAGGTCGGTCAGGTTGCTGGGTTCATACCGGTCAAAGCGGGCAAACAGGTTCAATTTCTCCGGGACTAGATTGTAACGTCCGAAAACCGACAGGCCGGAGCGGTCGTAACGTTCGCCGTTTAGTAAGTTCTTATCGTTGCGATAAACAAAGTATTCAGCCCCGAGAGTCAGGTTGGGGATGAACTCAACATACATATCAGCTTTGTAGGTATATGCCCTGGCTCCGACATCCTGCTTTTCATAATCCAGGTAACCGACCAGCGACAGGCCAGCCACCGGAATCAGCTGAAGATAAGAGCTGATTTTTTTATGTTTGTCCTTCTCCGGTTTGGAATAACCTTCTCCGCTGGAGAGCATGACCCCGTAACGAACCTGGCGAACGAGTTTGCCGGTGAGGCTGATCCCGATGTCAGCGCTGGTAGCGTCGATGTCCTTGCCGGTAATATCCTTATAGCCGTCCAGCAGGGTCTTGGCCACGCTGCGGTATCCCCAGCGGTCTTCGGCCATCTTGAAGGTAATGGTGTCAGCCATACCGATCTTAATATCGGCTTCGGGAATCAGGTTGTTTATTTGGAGGTACATATGCTTTAAGTAAGGCCGGAACTTATCGTCAGCCTTACCTGAGGCATCAACGGCTTTGACCGTGTCGCCGTCCAGAGTCAGGCGAAAGCTAATGTTGTCGTTGATCTTGTTGTCGTAGCGGAAATAAACCCGGCGGAATTGCATGAAGTTGTTCTTGAAATTCGGGTTGTTAGGGGGCGGGGTGGTTATTGGACCATCGTTAGAAAGATAAAAAGTATAATCGAAGAAGACCGTGCCAGAAAATTTTTGCTGGGCGAAAGCGGGAGACAGCCAGGAGAACAGGCTGGTAAGAATGGCTGCCAACAGAAAAAGCGACCGCCCAACGATGAATTTGACCTTTTTAGACTTCTTGTTCGCGCTCATTTTTCCTCCTTGATTTGTTATCCGGGCTTTCCGGCGCCAGGAAAGCTCCGGTCCTCGGAAACAAAGCATAGGAGCGGTCGGTAAAGATAAAGCGAAGGATTTGTTAAAACTTGGTTAAGTTTGCCAGCTGAGTAGAAGGTTAGCCGGGCCGGTAACCAGTCCCCGGTCCGGGCTTAATGACCTGCTGGCAATCTTTTCTGGTTCAATTAACACTACCTGAGCTATTTGCTATAATATGCCCTGATACTTAAGGATACCAGACCATGTGTGGTGTTATCGGCATCTGGGCTAACCGGGAAGTCTTTCACGACCTCTACCAGGGATTGCTGTCCATTCAGCACCGGGGGCAGGATGCCGCCGGCATCATCACCTACGACGGCAGGTTCCACGAGAAGAAGGGCAACGGCCTGGTGCTCGATATTTTCGGTCCGCAGGAAGCGGCCCAGCTCAAGGGTAACGTTGGCATTGGCCATACCCGATATCCAACCATTGGCGGAGGGGGATACGAGGATGCCCAGCCGTTCATGGTCAACACCCCCTTTGGCATCATCCTGGCTCACAACGGTAACGTGGTCAATTATCGGCAACTGAAGAAGGAATTGTTTGAAAAGAACCAGCGGTTGCTGAATTCTGACTGCGATGCCGAGGTGATTCTGAATGTCTTTGCCCAGGAGCTGGAAGAGCAACGGGTAAAGCAACTTAGCCCAGAAAATATCTTTGAGGCCGTAGCCGGAGTTTACCGCCGGGTCAAGGGTAGCTATTCGGTGGTAGCTTACATCGCTGAGCAGGGAATGGTGGCCTTCCGCGACCCCCATGGGATCAAGCCGCTAAGCTTCGGCCGACGGAAGGATGGTCTGAAGCCTTCCTATGCCTTCGCTTCGGAGACGGTCAGCCTGAACCTGATGAACTTTGATGACATTGAACATATCCAGGCCGGCGAAGCCGTTTTCCTGGACCGTAACCGGCAGCTTCACCGGAAGAAAATAATCCACAAGAAGCACACCCCCTGCCTGTTTGAGTGGGTTTATTTTGCCCGTCCCGACTCGGTTATCGACGGGGTAAACGTCTACAAGAGCCGGGTGAACCTAGGGCGCCTTTTGGCCGCTGAAATCAAAAAGAAAAATCTGGAAATCGACGTGGTGGTGCCGGTTCCGGATTCGGCCCGGGATGCAGCCATCGAGATCGCCCGCCGCCTGAAATTGAAATACCGGGAGGCCCTGGTCAAGAACCGCTACATCGGTCGGACCTTTATCATGCCGGCTGAAATCAAGAGGCAGAGCTCGGTGAGACAAAAACTCAACCCCATCTGCTCAGAGATTGCCGGAAAAAAAGTCTTGCTGGTTGACGACAGCATTGTCCGGGGAAATACTTCCAGGGCCATCGTGGAGATGGTCCGGGAGTGCGGGGCCGAGAAGGTTTATTTTGCTTCCTATTCACCCCCGCTCCGGTATCCCTGCGTTTACGGGATAGACATGCAGACCAAGACTGAGTTCGTGGCCAGGGATGCCGATGAGGAGCTAGTGGCCAGGCGCATCGGGGCCGACCGGGTCATCTACCAGACCCTGAAAAACCTGAAGAAGGCCGTTCGCATGGAAAACCCTCAGCTCCGCAGTTTTTGCGCGGCTTGCTTTGACGGTAGCTATCCGACCGGTGATGTCACCCAGGATATTTTAAAGACCATAGAAGAAGAGCGAAAGCTGGTTCAGGAAAGCCAGCTGGAACTCAACATCAAATCCAGCCGGTAAGACCAATCAGGCCGGAGTCAGGCCATTTCTCTCCAGAAATTTATAAGGTCCAGGATTGATTGTTTCAGGCTAATCTGGGGTTTCCAGCCGGTCAGCCTGACCAGCCTGGAAATGTCAGCCAGCAGGATGGGTGGTTCCGGAAGCTGGCTCTTCTTATCGTCGTTTTCCAGAACCAGCTTGGCCCTGGTCATGCCCAGCATCAGTTTCAGAATTTCGTTTCCCGACCAGGCCTGGCCGGAGCCGAGGTTAAACACCTCTCCCGGCTGGCTCTTTTCAGAAACTAACCAGAGGGCCCGCACCAGGTCTCTGATATCGGTGTAGTCCTTCTTATTTTCGAGGTTGCCCACTTTCAGGACCGGTTCCCGCTTCTTTTTTTCTATCTCAGCAATCTGCCGGGCCAGGGATGAAGCCTGATAATGGAGGGGCTGACGCGGCCCCAGGGTGTTGAAAATTCTGGCCCTGATGACCTTAAGACCGTAGGTTTTGTAATACTGAAAGCCAAGCAGGTCCTGGGCGGCTTTGCTGACCCCGAAGGGACTGAGGGGCCGGAAAGGGGCCGTTTCCTTGAGGGGCAGCTCGTCGGCGTAGGCCAGTCCGTAGGCCTCGGCCGAAGAAGCAATGATAACGACCGGGTTGATTTGAATCTCCAGCAGGGCTTCCAGCAGGTGAACCGTCCCCAGAGCGTTGGTGGTAAAAGTCTCGTTCGGGGTCCGGAAGGAAGCTTCGATGGCTGACTGGCCGGCCAGGTGGAAAATTCGGTCGGGCCTGACTTCGTTCATGATTTTCAGCATCGACCCCTGATCCCGGACATCAGCTTCCAGCAACCTTAGGCGGTCTCCGAATTTTTTTAACGCCGAAACGCAGGCCCGGGGTCTGACCAGTCCGAAAATCTCGACATTGGGTAGAGCCTGAGTCAGATACTCGGCGAGATGGCTGCCGATAAAACCGCTGATACCCGTTATCAGAACTCGCATTTTATTTCCCTTTTATGATAATCGAACACTTTTCAAAATATAACTTATATTCACTTTTGTCCAGAGTGTCAACCGGAGATTTTATCGCCCTGAATAAAAAGGTAAATACCTCCCTTCCGGGGGGCGATTGATACGGAATTTCTCAAAAACCAAGAGCCCCCAGCAGGTCGGAGGTTCGGCTGATGTTGCCCAGCCCGAGCGAAAACCGGAATTGAACCTCAGGCTGATTGCGGTAATTGAAAACCCTGAGGTCAAAGCCGAAGTCCAGGCACTGGTAATGGTATACTCCGGCCAGGGCTGCATAGAGAAACTTCCGGTTCTGCAGGTCGAATTCCAGCTGAGCTTTAAGGTCCAGCTTCTCCGGCCAGCTCCAGCCTGCCTGGCCGCCAGCCTGATGACTGCGGAAAAAGCTGCCGGGGCCGAGCACCTGATAATTTTTAGACCAGTTAAGGCTGAAGAAGAAATTGTCGTCAGGCTTACCCAGATTGGCGCTCAACCTGGAGCTCAGGAAATTTTTTTCGTAGGGGTTGAAATCGGCCGAGAAGTCAAGGCTGAACCGGCCAGCCGGATAGTACCTCAGGTAGGCATTCAGCGGGGCAAAGTGGCGCAGTGGATTATTCGGGTAATAATATTTTATGGGGCTGTGTTCCGGGTCAAAAAAAACGGTGGTCGATAGCCCGAGCGTCACAATTTCCCGGGGTGAGCTGTCTGTTTTTATCAGAAAATGCTGCATCAGGCCAAATTTCAGGTCGTGGTTCCGGAAAAGTCCGAACGGAGTAATTATCCGGTCCATGGTTTCTCGGGCTAAGGGGGTATCGTAGGCATAGGAGATAAAAGGAACTACCAGATGTTTCAAGAACGGCTGACCCTGCCTGAAGTAGAGGCGGTAGATGGCCGGGCCTTCCAGGTTTAACCCCAGCCTGGCCTGGGTGGTGAGCAACGGCTGGGAACTGCTGATGGTGGTTCCGGGTTCATAGCTCTGGAAATAGCAGACAAAGTTCCCCCCGGCATTGAGGGTCAGGTTCAACCAGTCGGCTGGTATCAGGGGCAGGGATAAAGCTGGCCGGAAATAGGCCTGGCCCAGCCGGTAACTATTCTCAGTCAGATCGCTTTTCCAGCTGTATTTCCAGTTATCCAGGCCTGATTCAAATGAAAGGTAGACGAAGGGCAGCAAGCGGTACTTGAGGAGATTGAAACTGGCCTGGGGGAGATAGGCGGTAATCACGCTCTGCCCGGTCTGCGGGAAGTAGCTTTCAAACCTGGAGGTCCTCAGGTTCAGGTTGAAATGGGACCAGCTCCGGCTCAGGCCCAGCTGGTAGGAACGGTTGCTGACGGTGGCCGAGTTGAAGTTGTTATCAAACTCTCGCAAGAAACTAAATGAGCTGGAATAGTCAGCCTGCCCGGCTAGCTGGAATCCCAGGGGCAGGGCCTGGGTATGATTTAATCTCAGTATGTAGGCTGGCCTGGGCCGCTCGCCGGTCTGCTGTCGCCGGAAAAGAAAAAGATAGCTGTTGATTTCTCCCCTGGTCCCCCCCGGAAAAAGATAGCGGTATTCCAGCCCGGCCCCGGTGCCCTGGCGGGAATAGTAATCGGCAGTAAGAGTAGCATCCATGTTGGGTGCCAGGGCCCAGTAGAAGCTCTGGCTGACTGCCAGCCCCTTGACCCGGTTAAACCCCACCCGGGGGAAAAGAAAGCCGGTGGCCCTATCTTTTAAGGGATAACGCAGGTAAGGGATATAAAGGAGGGGCAGCTTCTTTACCCTGAATACGGCCTGTTTCATGGTGATGTGGTCTTCCGGCCGAAGGCTGGCCTCGGAGAAGGAGAACAGCCAGCGGGGAACCGGCTGGGCGCAGGTGGTGAACCAGGCTTTATCCAGCCGGTAGAGCCCAGAAGTTGATTTTTCTATTGAGCCTGCCCCGAAAAAAAGGCCCGGGCGGGATATGGCCCTGACTCCTTCCAGCTTCCCCTCACCCGTTTTCAAGTTATAGATCAAACGTTCGCAGGCCACCACTTCTGACGGGAGCTGGAGCGTGACCTGGCCCTCGGCCACCACCTCGTAGGTTTCGCTGTTGACCTGAAGCCGGTCAGCCAGCAGAGTCAGCGAACCGAAGTGGAGTTCGACCTGGCCCTGAGCCAGCCAGAGAGGACCCCGTTTTTCCTGATATCGGGCCAGTAGCCTGATGTCCTCTTCCGCTGACCCTGACCCCTGGTCGGAGACTGCCCGGTTGGCCAGTGCCGGGACGGGAGAGAGGAAAAAGGAAAGCAGCAGGAAGGCGCCAATGCTGGTAAGAATTGCTCCGGCTTTCCGGTCAGGCATCCACTTCTCTCATCACATAATATATAATTGCCAGCCGGCCCAGACAAGAAAAAATCAGCCGGGAGGAGGCGGTTGAACTGGCTCTCTAAATTATGGTAATAATAAAATTTTGTAGAAGAAGTTCATCGTGATCAGGTTGAAAAGGATCAATTCTTTTTTTCCCGTGATGGGGCTGCTGAGCCTGGCCCTTATTCTTCTGTCAACTGGGGGTCAGGCAGAAACCTGGAAGGCCAGGGAGCTGCGGCTGAGCTGGGAGCGAGCGGCCTGGAAATTCGGTCCCCTCAGGGTCCAACCCCTGATTATCATAAGGGACGCCGGTTATGACTCTAACATCTATTACCATCCCGAGGCCGTTTCTGATTTCTGGCTGACTGCCGGTCCGGGGGTTGAGGCCTATTTCATGTTGCGAAAAAGGTTGATTGTCCACCTGTTTGAATCACCGCAGTATGTCTATTTTTTTAAGACTGAGAGGGAGAGAACCTGGAATAATTATTTTAACGGCGACATTTCCCTGAGCTTAAACCGTTTCCTGCTGACAGCCGGGGGAGCTCTCAACCGGGCTCGGGAACGCTGGAACACCGAAATCGACATCAGGCCCCGTAGGAATGAAAAAAAGGGATTCGTTTCGTTGCTCTACCAGAGGTCCTTCCGGGTGTCTTTTGAGGTTACGGCCACCAGGATAGATTACCAGTATGAAAGCATTCAATATGATTCGGTAAATATAGGAGAGCGGTTGAGCCACCTGGAAACTTTCTGGAGTGGCAAGTTTTATTACCGCCTGAACCCGCGGGTCCAGTTTTTCCTGGAAGGGGAGTGGGGAAGATATGATTTTAAGAGCCCCTCCAGCCTGGGAGATTCTTGGAGCCGGACCTTTTATTCGGGGTTCGAGTTTTCCCCGACAGGCCGGGTCAGGGGTCAGCTGAGAATAGGACATAAGTTTTTTGACGTCCGGGCCGAGGGTCAGCCCGATTTCCGGGGACTGGTGGGAGACACTTCTGTCAGCTGGACCTTCCTGCGCCCGCTGGTGCTCAGGGCCTCTTACCGTCGGGACGTCAACTTTTCCATCTGGTCGCAGAATCCGTTCTACGTGGGCAATTCCTGGTCGGCCGGAAGCTCGCTCTATCTTTTCCGGAAAAAAATCCGGCTGGATTACACCTACAGCCGGCTGAAGAATGATTATCCCCTGGGGGAGGTTCCTGGCTCTGAACCGCGGGAGGACAACTACTCTTTAAATTCTGTGGCTTTATATATTAGAATAAAGAAGACTGTGGGCCTTGGATTGACCGGAGGTCTTTGGACCAGAGACATAAACGTTCTGAACTGGGATGCCGAGCGGAAATTTATCGGATTGAACCTGACCTATGAGTTCTGATTGAAGATAATTTTTTCGGGACGGGTTCCAGAAAAGGTTGAAGAAATGGAAAAAACAGTGTTTTTTTCTTGGCGCTTAAGGTTGGTCCTATTGCTGGTTGCCTGGCTGCCTTTGACCGTCCTGGGTCAGACCAGGCCGGCTCAAGCTGAAGGTCAGGAAACCCAGGTTGCGGCCCGGGAATACTTTATCCGTGAATATATTATCGGGCCGCGGGATCTGCTGGAAATTAAAGTCTTCGAGCTTCCTGAATTCGACCACACTGTCCGGGTTTCGGAGGATGGTTCCATCACGCTTCCTCTTCTGGGAAACATCCAGGTGGGCGGGCTGACCAAGGAGAAGGTCGAACAAAAAATTGCCGAGCTGCTGGACAAATATGTCAAGAAAGCCCAGGTCTCGGTTTTCATCAAGGAATACCAGAGTTCCAGAGTGGCCATCATCGGGGCCGTGGAAAAACCTGGCATGTATGAACTGGTCGGTCGCCAGTCCCTGCTGCAGATGATCTCCCAGGCCGGCGGCTTCAAGGAAAACGCGGCCAACGAGATTTATGTTTTAAGAGAAGGACAGGACGGCAACACCGCCTCCATCAGCATTGACCTGGAAGACCTGCTGCTCAACGGCAATCAACGTCTGAACATACCGCTGCAGCCCAATGATGTGATCAACGTTCCCGTGGACAAGCTCATTACCATTTATGTCTTCGGCCAGGTGCGCAACCCGGGAGCCCTGCAGGTTAAGATCTCAAAAAAGATCACCCTGCTCCAGGCCATAGCTCAGGCCGGGGGTCTCAGTGAAAATGCCTCCAAGCGTGGGGTTATTGTGAAAAGGAAGGACAAGAGTGGCAAGGAGACCAACCTCCGGGTTAACCTGAACGATATCATCAAAGGAAAAAGAAAAGATATCCCGCTCCGGGAGGGAGATGTGGTCATCGTCAAGGAGAGCATTTTCTAATGCCGACCAGTGGAGAGGTTTGAGATGAGCAACGAAAATTATGTGGAACCCCAGGCTCTGGATACGGGCGAGATTGACCTCAGGAAATACATAGACATCATCATCCGTCGGCGCTGGACGGTTCTGTCGATTACCCTGATAGCAGCCGCACTGTCCCTGGTCATTTCCTTCGTCACCAGGCCGGTCTACAAGGCCCGGGGCACGGTCATGATAGAGAAAGAACCCAACATCTTGAGTTTCGAGGATATCTTCCAGATAGAAACCTTCAGGGATGATTATTTCCAGACCCAGTATAAACTGCTGCAGAGCCGGAGCCTGGCTGAAAGGACCATCGAGCGGCTCAAGCTCTGGGAGAAGAAAGAATTCTACGGCGGCAAAGCCCTGACCACGGATGACCTGAAGAACCCGGTTTTAAAGCAGAAAATGGTGGATAAATTTCTGGGCCGACTGGAGGTCAAGCCCATCCGGATGACCAGGCTGGTGGAAGTGGCCTTCAAGGCCCACGACCCGACTCTGGCCAGCGACTGTGTCAATGCCCTGTTCGATTCTTTCGTGGATATGAACATTGAAGCCAAATACGAAACTACTGAACAGGCCACGGAATTCTTGAGCGGGCAGATAGAGGAGCTTAAAAAGGAAATCAGTCAGAAGGAGCAGGAACTTCAGAACTATGGCCAGGAGAAGGACATCGTCATCCTGAGTGATAAAGAAACCACCATGCTGGACAAGATCAGCGAACTGAACAAGGCTCTGACTGAAGCCCAGATTGAGCGAGTCAGAAAAGAATCATATTACAACGGTATAAAAAACGCCTCTCCCGATTTTATTCCCGAGGCCATGAACAATCCCCTGATCCAGCGGCTGAGGGAAGACTACCTGAAGCTCAGCCGGGAGTACGCCAAGATGCAGGAGAAATTCCAGCCGGAATACCCGGAAATGCAGCGGTTGAAGGCCGAGCTGGATTCAGCCAGGGAGTTACTCCAGAACGAAACCCAGAGGTTGATCAAGGCTGCCTACGCTGATTATCAGGCGGCCCTGAAAAAAGAAATATCCCTGAAAGAGCTTTTTGAGCAGCAGAAGGAAGAGGCCTTCCGCCTCAATTCCAATGCCATTCTTTACAACAGCCTGAAAATCGAACTGGAAAACAAAAAGAATTTGCTGGAGTCGTTGCTCAAGAGGCAGAGCGAAACGGGGGTGTCGGCTCGCCTCAAAGGATTGAGGACTTCCAACATCAGGATTGTGGACCGGGCTGACCTGCCCCTGCGACCGGACAGTCCGAGGAAACTCCGTAACCTGCTTCTGGCTCTTTTCCTGGGGTTATTCGGCGGGCTCGGCCTGGCCCTGGTAATGGAGTACCTGGATAATACCGTAAAATCAGCCGAGGATGTCGAACGTTATTCTGGTCTGCCCACTCTTGGAGTGGTCCCGGTTTTTGATGAAGATGCCACCCTTAACGGCCATTATTATGCTTACCGCTCCGGGGAAGAGGAGGATGGTGGCCAGCAGAAAAAGAAAAAAACCCGGGATAAGGATGAGGCTGAAAATGGCGGCGAGCCCCGCAGCATCGAGCTCATCAGCCATTTCGCCCCTGATTCTACCTTTGCCGAAAGCTACCGGTCGCTGCGGACAGCCCTGCTGCTGTCCGGCCCGCTGGCCAGCCTGAAGAGCCTGATCATCACCAGCCCCCTGCCCAACGAGGGCAAGTCGGTGACCATCTCC
The DNA here is from genome assembly GCA_026414545.1 of Candidatus Saccharicenans sp. GTDB lineage: Bacteria > Acidobacteriota > Aminicenantia > Aminicenantales > Saccharicenantaceae > Saccharicenans. Next base: position 4,140 of record JAOAIU010000005.1, on the reverse strand, counting down.
AACCTGGCCGTTAGCCTGGCCCAGATGGATAAGAAGGTGCTGCTGATGGATGCCGACCTGCGCCGTCCGAAACAGCATCGGATTTTCAACCTGAAAAACCATGACGGATTGAGCAACTACCTGACCGTGGGACTGGACCTCAACAAACTGATCAAAACCACCATGGTACCCTCGCTGTTCTTCGTTAACTCAGGCCCGGTGCCGCCCAACCCGGCTGAACTTCTGGGTTCCGAGCGGATGAAGGCTCTGCTGGATAGGCTGAAAGCGGCCTTCGATTTTATCTTGATCGATACTCCACCGATCCTGTCGGTAACCGATTCCCAGGTGCTGGGGAAAATGGTGGACGGTCTGGTGCTGGTGGTTCAGGCCGACCGGACGCCAAAAGAAGCGCTGAGACAGACTAGGGAGATTATCGACCTGCTTCAGCTCAAGACTTATGGGGTGGTCATTAATGCTCTGAATCTTGATAATCGGGGATATTATCATCGACATTATTACCGGCATTATTACCAGAAATAAAGATAATGGAGATCAAGGTTAAAGTTTATTTCAGCCGGGATCCCGCCAGCCGCAGCCTGATCGACCTGCACACCCATCTTCTGCCTGACTGGGATGATGGGCCGGAGAGCTGGGAGGAAACGGATAAAATGGTGGAGCTGGCTGCGGCCGACGGTGTGGGCGCGGTCTGTCTGACCCCGCATCTTTTCCGCTTTTCCCGCTACCAGGATAGCCAGGAGGTGCTTGAGGATCGATTTAACGGGTTTTACGAACGCTACCGAAACGAAGACAGGATAAAGTTTTTCCGCGGGGCCGAAGTTTTCATCCATCCGGACCTGGTTCAGGAAATAAAGGCCAGGAACCTGAGTATAAATCAGAGCGAATATGTTTTTGTCGAATTTCCTTCGGACCAGGTCCCAGCCGGCAGCCGGGAGCTTTTCTACCGGATGATGCTGGCCGGTTATACTCCGATTATCAGCCATCCGGAGCGAAATGACCTTTTAGGCCGGCAGCCGGAGATTCTCTATGACCTGGTAAGCCGCGGTTGCCTGGCCCAGCTGACCGCGGGCAGTCTGACCGGCGGCTTCGGGTCGGAAATCCAGAAAAGAGCGGAGCTCTTTTTAAAGCATCATCTGGTACAGCTTATGGCTTCCGATGCCCATGATCCAAAAAACAGGCGTCCGGTTCTGAGCCGCGGGCTGGAGGCGGCTGCCCGGATAGTCGGCCAGGAAACGGCAGAAGCCATGGTCCGGGATGTCCCCGAGGCGATCCTCAATAACCGCCTGATCCCGGAGCTGGGGCGCCCGGTCTGCCCCACTCGTGGCCGGAAATTGTTCGGTCTGTTCGGGGGCAAGAAGAAAAAAATATTGCTTGAAAAACCTGAATAAAACGACTATATATTACGTAGAGGGAGGTTAACATGCTCCAGAATGGTATTTATCGTTCTCCCCTTTTATTAGGTTTTGTCCTCGTAGCCTTTATGCTGTTATTGTTGCCCGCTGAAACCCTGGCTGCCCCCACGGGTTCGCTGGTGGGGTTCATCTACGGCAGCGATATGAAGACTCCTGTTCAGAACGCGGTGGTGAAGGTCCGAAACGTTGACGACGGCAAAGAATATGTGAGCACTCCGACTGATGCTAGTGGCTCTTACAAGCTGGACAAGCTAAAAGAGGGTAAGTATATTCTCGGAATTGCCGCGCCGGATGGCGAATACAATTTCCCCTATATAATGGTTGTCAAGGGCGGAGAAATCGGCAAGCTATCGCTGGCGCTAAAGGCCGGGACAGCCTCTGGCCTTGGCCAGGAAAGTACTGAACCCACCGAAAAAGAAAAAGTCTCCTTTTTCAAGACGCCGGTAGGCGTGGCCGTGCTGATGGTGGCCACTACTCTGGCCCTGTACGGGACCTTCAAGCTCCTGGAAGGCAAAGAAGAGGCCTCACCTTCCAAGAAGTAACCGGGCCCGGGCTACGCTGATATTCTCCGGGCAAACGAACAGTCTAATCAAAATTAATCTATCCTTATAAGTTCAGGTGGCTTATAATAGCCTGCGGCTACCCAGGATGGACAGCTTTATATTCATTTCGCTTTGCCTTCTTCTTTGGCTTCTGCCCCTTCCTTTTGGGGGCAATATCGAGTGGGCAGTCCTGGGCCTGGAAGTGGTGGTCTGGGCGCTGTTCCTGACCTACCTGTCTTCTTTGTTGGGCCCGAGGCAAGCGGTAGCTCCGCCAGTTTCTTCCCGTTACCGGCCCGTGTATTTTTTTACCGGCCTGTTTTTCCTGGTGGCCCTGGCCCAGCTTGTCCCCTGGCCGGATAATGTGGTCAGAATAATCTCACCCGCAGTTTGGTCCTGGCGCCAGTCCCTGGTTAAGACGGGTCTATTTGAATCGACTGGGTTTCGGGCCCAGACCTTTTCTCTTTCTCCCTGGGCCAGCGCTTATGAACTGGTCAGATATCTGTCGTATGCTGCCTTTGTTTTCCTGCTATCAAAGACGCTAACCAGCCGGGCCAAAATCAGGGCCCTGACTTTCACCCTGGTAAGTGCCGGTGTCTTTCAATCTTTATACGGGTTGTCTGAATTTTTCGGGGGAACCAACCGTATTTTTACCTGGGTTAACCGCTATTATTCAGGCAGCGCATTCGGCACCTTCGTTAACCGTGACCACTATTCCGCTTTTCTGGAGATGCTTTTCCCGCTTAGCCTGGGCTATTTCCTGGTTCGTTCGGAGTTTTTTACCCTGAAACCAGGCCTGAGCTGGAGACAGAAGGTAGTCAGGTTCGGGCAGGAGCAGGTTCAGAAATCACTGCTGTTCATAATTCCGCCACTGGTCATCGGTCTCGGGCTATTTTTTTCCCGTTGCCGTTCGGGCATCATAATCTTCGTGGTGACCTTTTTCTTGACCCTGCTGCTACTATCTCTGACCAGCATCTCCGGCCGGCAGAAGACTGAGAAAAAACTGGTCAGGGCAGTGGTGCTTCTTGTCCTTCTGGGAGTGGTCCTGGTTGGCATTGATCCGGTTCTAGAAAGATTCACCCAGGGCGGCTTTTTCGACCGGAACCGCCTTCTTTTTTATACCTATACCCTGGACCTCATTTCAGATTATCCAGTTCTCGGCTGTGGGCTGGGGACTTACGTCCAGGCCATAAATCATTACCTTACAAAGGACTTTAATGTCATCCTCACCCACGCTCACAACGACTACCTGGAAATGCTGGCTGAGGCCGGACTGGTCGGGGGGGTGGCTCTAATCCTGGCCGCCATACTTAGCTTTGCCCTGGCTTTGAGCAGCTGGATGAAAAGTCGCGACCCTATGGCCAAGGGCCTTGGCCTGGGGGCGTTGATGGGCGTGTTTGCCATTCTCTTCCATAGCCTGACCGATTTCAGCCTGAGAATGCCCGGCAATGCTCTCGTCTGGTTGAGCCTGTTCGTGCTGGCGGTTAAAGCGCCGGCCATTCTGGAAAATAGGAAGGGACCATGACTCGCAGTGTTGGTCGGCAGTCGACCGGGAAAAGGATGATAATATTTCTGGCCCTGGCCAGCAGCCTTCTGGCCCTGGCCGCTTCCATTACCTTTTATTCGGGATACTGGAATTATTTTCGTTATCAGGAAGACCGCCAGAACATCAGGAGCCTTGAAAGCGACTTCTCTCGGTTGGAGGTCCGCCTGGTAACTGCCCTGAGGTATTATCCCCTGCCGACCTTCCAGGCCGAGCTGGGTCGGCTGCGCCTGCAGCGGGCGATGGCTGAGATCGAGTTCGGCCAGGTGGAAAGGAGCGAGCTGTTTCTGGACCGGGCCAGTGAGGCCCTCCAACGGGCCGTTGCCGGCAATCCAGCCGACCACACTTTTTTGTGGGAACTGAGCAAGGTTTATTTTCTTTATAACTATCCTCTGCTGACCTATGCTGAAAAAGGTCGGTTGCTCTGTCGGGAGGCTCTTGACCGACATCCTTATAATGAGTTCCTTTTCCTTAATATTGCCCTGGTTTTTCTGGAACAGTGGCCTCTTCTGGAAGAGGCGGAAAAAGATTGGCTGCGCCAGAATCTTAGTAGAATAATGGCTGCCGACCCTGGATTCCTGGATAAATTGAAAAGAAGATGGCAGCAGAATTATAAAGAAACGCAGAGTCTGGAATCCAGGCTGGCCGA
>JAOAIU010000047.1 GCA_026414545.1 Candidatus Saccharicenans sp. | reverse complement strand
CGTCGGCAGCGTCAGATGTGTATAAGAGACAGAGCTATAACAGCGTCCTGGCCAGGTTTGAATATCTGATAAAGCAACCGGAGGGAAAAGGCCCGGCAACCAGATTTATCCGGCGGCTGGAAAACGTGCTGGAGCGATTGAACAGAGAATTCCCCGATAATTATCCAGTCACTAAAAGGACAATTGAGTCTGACCTTGCCCAAATGAAAGCTGCCCTAAAATAATCGCCCTTCAACTAAAGGTGATGTGAATATATTTTCCCCTTCTTATTTCATGGTCAGCAATAGAATTCCGAAAAGGCCAAGGACCATTCCCAGGTAAGCCAGGGGTCTGATTTTTTCTTTGAAGAGATAAAGCGATAAAAGAACGGCCGCAATTATCGGGCCGGCCTGGATGACGGGGAAGACCACCGGCTCGCTCAGCCGGGTCAGGGCCTTCATGGTGAAGAAATTGCCGGCCACGCTGCCGGCAGCGGCCAGGGCACCGAAGGAAAAAACCTGTCCCGGGATTTTGACCCGTTTCAGGAAAAAGTAAACCGTAAAAACAACCGCCCCGGAGAAGAAAGTCAGCAGAAGGTAGAACCAGATGTTGAGGACAGTTAGCCTGACCGCGGCCGCCTGGGAAATTTGAGGTATTCCGGTCAGGAAAAAGCTGGCCCCCAGAAAGATTATCCACCTGAGATACAACCCGGTTTTAATGGTTTCGGTTCTGGAGCCAGCTGCTGAGATCAGGATGATGCCCAAAATGATGCACATTATTCCGGCGGCCGTCGGGGCAGTGATTGGGCTTTGCCAGAAGATGATTGAAAAAACCACGGGGTTTAAAAAAGTCATGGTATAGATTGAGATGGTCAAAGCATAGGTGCCTATCCTCAAGGCTTGGAGAAAGAAAAAGTAGGCCAGGGCTCCACCGATTCCACCGCCAACTGCCAGCAGCAACACTGCTGTCGATAGGTTAAGAGGTTGCCCGCTGAAAATTAAAAAGAGGAGGCAATAGAGGGAAGCCAGGGCAAAGAGAGAGGTAGTCAGCAGAGGGGAAGAATGGCCCTTCAGGCTTCCCAGTTTCATCACCAGGTTCATGGCCACAAAGCCAGCAACGGCTAATCCTAGGAATATCCAGCCCATTTTTTTCTCCAGTATCAACATTAAATAAAATAAATGGGGCCGATTTCAAATGTAATTTTTTGGAGAAGGGCCGCTTTGGTTGGGATTTATCCTCTGTTTATGTTAATAAATAAGTTACCTGACTGCCTTGGCCGCGCTCCCGGCCGGTGGAAGGAGGCTTACCATGAGAAGAATTCCCGCCCTGACTCTGGTTCTGACCGGGTTTATCGTTTTCCTGTCTGGCTTCCCTCAGAAAGCGGATGAAGCTTTAGCCGTAGCTACCTCTCCACGACTGGAGGTGAAAATTCCAGCCTTGCGTTTTAAGCCTGGCGACATGGTTCCAGTTGAGGTCGTTCTGCCCGGACGCTGGATGACAGGAGAAGTTCCTCTGGAAGTCTGGTTGCTTCGCCCGTCAGGAAAGCCGCTTAAACTTAACCTGGAAGGGAAGAAGCTCGCCTCGCCGGCCAAAACAGGCTTCCGGTCAGAAATAGAACTTGAAAAGAATTCTCCTGATGGACTTTATGTCTTGACCGCTTCCGCTCAAATCGGGCGGAAGAAAGTTTTGGCTAAGGCCAGCTTCCTGGTGGGTCGCCTGGTCGGCGACTTTATGATAGTCAACTTTCTGGATGGAGAAAGCCCGGGAGCCCTGGAAAAAGACCTCAGGAGTTATTACCGGAAATTTCAGGGAATCGGAGGCAACCTGGTCATCGTCCACAGCCTGATTACTCCCGAAAAAGCATTTTATCCCTCAGCCATCTGTGGGAAGACGGCTGCGAAAGGCAGCTCTGACGACCGGGTTGGCCTGGCCCTCCGTCTGGCCGCCGAGTATGGCCTGGCCTGCTTTCTGAGCGTCAGTTGGGATATGACCCGGGAAATGCCCCAGTCGGAATTCCTGGAAAGCACCGGGAAAATCATGGCCGAACTATGGTCTCTTTATGGCTCCGAGCCTTCGCTAGCCGGATTTTACAGCTACCAGGAAGGAAGCGGTACCTACCTGGCCTGGCAGATGAGGGAATTTGCGGCCGCGGCCAAGGCTCTGAACCGGGGCCTGCTAGTCTCCTGTTCACCCTATATCGACGACCCCCTTCTGGCCGGTTACCTGGCGGCCGTTGACGACCTGGACATCATCATCTACCAGGGCGCGGTCATGGCTTCCTACCGCCCTGACAATCGGCGTTGTTTCCCGCTGCATCGAGTTAAGGATTTTGCCAGCCTGAGCGCCGGGGCCACTCGGGTCAGGAATAAAATCACCCTGTCACACGTCGAACTTTTCGGCTACCTGGAAAAGAAATATGCCGGCGAGTACCTGGCCAGTCCGAAAGATATCGAAGGCCAGATTTTAAGCGCGGCCGCCTGCTACGGGCCAGAAGGAATAGTTTTTTTCACCTACCATTACAACATCCACCACATGGGCAAAAAGCTCTCGGCGGTAGCCGATTGTGAGACGGCGGTCAGTGAGGGCCTGGCTGCCTATAAGCAGATTGCCAGCAAGGCGGCGGCCGCTTCCAGCCACATCGGGCTTTACCTTCCTTATAGCGATTGGTGGTGCGACCGCTGGGTTAACAACCTGGTGCCGGCCCTTGAGGCCTTCAGGATTCTGGGGGTAAGCCCGGATATAATTCCTTTTGTTCCCCCGCGAGGGGAAGAAATTCTGCCTTACTATCCATACAAAATGAACAAAGAACAGCTGGATTTCCTTTTATCGAACCGCTATGTGCTGGTCTTGCCGGATATTGCCGGGCTGCAGGATACTGATAGCCGGTTGATCAAAGAATTAGTCAGCCGGGGAGGAGTGGTCATCCTGTTTGGTCCGCATATTCCTTACGCTGATGGGTGGGAGCGGCAGGAACTGTACGGAGCCAGCGAAGAACATCCCAGGACCCAGGGTTCCTTGGTTATCAAAAAAGAGATGGGGCCGAGGCTCAAGCCCGGCGACCGGCTCGTATTACCGGCCGATGAAGTAAGCTCGTGGCAGGCCACGAGGGCCGCTGTCCTGGCCACCTTTGGGGATGGAAGGGGAGCAGTGCTGGCCAGTGAGTACGGCCAGGGGTTGGTGGTAATCGTCCCCTTCGGTCTGTCTCCGAAGACTGCAGTCTGGCCATCTCTCCGGACTCTGTTTCTTGATATCCTGGACCTGGCCCTGGAGAGACTGGGAAGCAAGAGGCATTTTGAGGTCACCTGCAACCAGGCCTCCCGTCTTGATGATGTAGCCGAGGCCGAGGTAGGAGGAGTAAGCTACCTGGCCGTGATGCGCTATGAAGGATTCGGCCTTTTCTTCAGCCTGAAATTGTTGAATCTCAGACCCGGGGTCAATTACCTCCTGAAAAACGAGCTCAGCGGAGAAACTATTGCTGAATTCAGCGGGCAAAAACCTCCGAGTAAATACCTGCAATATGCTGACCGGAGGTTTGTGCTTCTTTCCCTGGCCGAAAAATAAGAAACGGGGAGAGGGTCCGGATAGCCGGAATGGAGAAACCCAAAAGAATGGGCTGAATTTGGCCTGCCAGCTTATTGGATATATGAATAGTCATTCATATGTTATTCTGGCTTTCCGGTCGATTCAGCCGCAAGCGAGATGGAACGAGACGCGGCCAGAATCTCCTGCCAGGTAAGAAGTTGCAATTATCTATGGTCGGGTTCCGGGCAGATGTTAAGGCCTCTCCCAGCTGCCGGGCCTGGATGTTTAATTTTCTGCCAGTCCTTTTATCAGGCGGCGGCCGGTCTGGAGGAGAACAGTCTCCACTTCTGGCGAAAAGTTAAAGCTTCCATAGAACTTGGGAGCGCAGTAGCAGGCATAATCATTTCTGGTCTTGTAGGCTTCCCTGGTTGGAAGGTAGCCGACATCACCGTTGGCATAGCCGACGGTCATCAGCTCCGGGAAGCTGGCCCTTAGCTTGAGGCCCAAGCCGCAGAAAGCTTCTCCCGGAAAACCGATTATCCTGAGGCCGCCAACGGCCAGGGCCTGAACCGGGACATTTTCCAGCCAGGGGGAGTGCAGGTATTGGTCATGAATTTTTTGCACCTTTTTCTTCCAGATCTGAATGACCCGGTCGGCGTTGGGAAACTGCCGGTTGGCCTCTCTGGCCGCGGCCACTTCCTTTTCCAAGTCTCTTTTCGAGAAAACTGATAGGGGCAGCCTGATTCTTTCTTCCACCGCTTCCAGATTGATATCAGGAGAAAAAGAAGCATATTTCAGAGATTTAATGGCCCGGGAGGCAATTATCTGGCCGCAGAGTTCATAGTCTTCCCTGGTATGGCCGAGGCGTCGGTTGAGATAGCTCACCGGGTCTATGTCGCCACAGAATCCCTGAAGAACCAGGGCCCGGTGTCCGGATTTTTCTATGCTTCTGACCGCGGCTCCGGGCCAGTCGGAAGAGATTTCCCGGCCGGGGCCCAGGATTACCGGGTGGCAGGCATAATTCAGGATAAATATGGAGCGGTCCTTAAGCTTGAAAATTCCAGTTCTCAGCCAGGGGTCAATTTCAGAAAAATCATTCAGCCGGCGGTTGTAACCGATTGGCTCAACTGCCTCGAGGTGATGGCCGAATGAAGCTTTTCCGGCAGAGGAATAAGCTTTCAGGCCGGCTTCAAGGATGGCTTCGGGCAGAGAACGGACATAGGCCCGGTCGACCTGGCCCAGGCCCGGAAGCGGCTGAACAGCCGGTCCGGAATGAGTGTGGGTGCAGGCCAGAAGCACCTTGCTTGAAGATAGCTTCAGGGCTAAGGCCAGTTGTTGCCTGATTCGGTCGGAGAATTCCACGGTTAGGCCCAGGAGGTCCAGGCTGACCAGGAGCAGAGCTTTTTTCCGTTTTCGAGGTAGAGGGCCCGGGCTTTAAGCTGGTCCTTGACCGCGATAGCCCGTCGGTCCAGGTAAAAACCGAAGCCGGCCAGGTCGGTGCCGAGGGGAGGAGTGATGATTTCTTCTCCGTAGCCGGCCAGCAGGTAATCTCTTTTAGTGGATGATTTTTGTGTCTTCATTGCTGGTTCCTTTGAGATTAAATTAATTAAAATCGAATAATAATTCTAAGTTGAATTTATACCAGTTTTGTAATTTATTCCAGCCTGTTCGAACTGCTTTCAAATAGGGAAATGGGGCCAGCTATGGCCTCTCTGGTTCCGACCGGCCAAACTGGTTTCAGAAGTTACTGGGACTCAGGTCGGGCGGTGTAAATACATTAAAAGGGGCAGGTGTGGGGATTGGTTTTCAAAATATGGTGGCGGTCAGCCTGGTTTTTAAAATTTTCAGGGCCAGACCAGCGTTAGCGTTCGCTGCCAGAACTCGTCGTATTTGTCCCAGAAGACGAAATTGCAACCCCAGTGGGGAGCCGGGTCCGAGGTGAAGGCCAGCACCCGGCCGCGGCCGAAATTCATGACGGTCAAGAGCGGGTCGCCAGTTTCTTTAATCTTCAGGAGAAGGTCGGCTTCTTTTCTTGGAAGCGTTTTGTTATAGCCGAGAAGGGGCGGAAGCAGGTTGAAATCTATTTCGGGATAAACCTTGAGGCCGCTGTCGGTGGCTTCGGCCCTGAAACCTTCAGTTGTTTCCACCAGGTCCTCGAAATCCAGACAACGGACAGGAAGCAGCTCAGCCAGGCGCGAACGGCCCCAGCCGCCCTTACCCTGTTCACCCGTAAAGGAATACCAGCCACCGAGGAACATGACACCTTTGCCAGCCTGAACCGCTTCCAGGGTCAGTCTTATTCTGTCGGGGAAAGTCAGGACCTTCTGGCCGAATTTTTCGCGGTCAAAGAAACTGGGGGCCAGTTGAAACAGCCTGGCATCGATATCGCTGAAGATCAACACATCGTAATATTCCAGTATTCGTTCATAGTCGCCGGGTCCCAGCTTGTTGTAGAAATCCCAGGCCGGGACAGATTCTACCTGGTGGCCTCCTCTTTCCAGTGCGCTCTTAAGCCAGTGCCCGTAGTTGTAAATATCCAGGCCTTTTGGGGAGTGATAAAAAGGAGTCTCGGCAAAAACCGGTCCGGTCAGGATGGCCCAATCGCCCACATAATATATTTTGGCCAAGGTTCTACCTCCTCCGGCCTATTCTATGTCAGGCTCGGCGG
>JAOAIU010000029.1 GCA_026414545.1 Candidatus Saccharicenans sp. | reverse complement strand
AGCCACGGCTCCTATGTCGTTTAGCAGCTTCAGAAAAGGAGCCCGGCTGAAATCAGGACCCTGCGATGTCATCGGGGCGAAGGCTATGGAAATAGCGATGAGTATCCCGCCCGAAGCCACAAAAGGAATGGCATAAGAAACGCCCGACAGCAAATATTGCTTGAACTTACTGACTTTCATGGCATCCTTCTATGAATGGATTTTTGACAATTATAGAAAAAGGAAAGGCTATTTACAATCTGACTGAAATATCAGCTAAGAACGGGCTAGCTTTTTAATCCATTGAGGCAGTTTTCAGTTTCCCAGTTTCAGGGCGGAGGGGCAGACCGCCAGCCCGCCCAGGGCCGTGCACCTGAGCTCGGGCGGGAGCATTTTTCCCGTGGCATAGACAGCATCTATGGTCTCATCCAGGATAATCGGGTTTTCGTACCCGCCCATGATCAGGCCGGCACAGAGAAAAGCGTTGGCCGCGCCCAGGGCGTTCCTGGTATGGCAGGGAATCTCTACCTTTCCCTGAACCAGGTCGCAGACCGAGCCCATTATGTTCTGAAAGGCAATGGCAGCAGCATCAGCGGCCTGCCTGGCGTTACCACCATAGGCCTCAACCACCGCCGCCGCGGCCATGGCTCCGGCCGCCCCGATTTCCACCTGGCAGCCAGCCACTTCGGCCGCAAAAGTGGCCCTAGTATCGACTATAACCCCAATGGCCCCGGCCGCCAGAAGGGCCAGCAATACTTTTTCCAGGTTGAAAAACTCATCTTCAAGTAAGGTAATCAGAACCCCTGGTAAAGTCCCGGCCGAACCGCCGGTTGGAGCGGCGCAGACCACCCCCCTTCTGCCATTGGTGTGCATCACGGCCATAGCCCTGGCCGCTGCCCTCAAGTAAGGTCCCCCTCCGGGTATCTTGCCTTCTCGTTCCAGTCGGAATATCCTGCCGGCCGAAGGCTTCAACAACTGGATTCTTTCGCCCTCAAACTGCAGCCCCTGCTGAACTGCTTTCTGCATGACTTCAAAACGTCTCTTTGCTTCCATCATCACTTCTTCTTTGGAAAGCCCAAGGACTTCCGATTCATACTCAAGAGCCAACTCGCCAAGAGTTAACCGACGCGACTCGGTCAGCTCTATCATCTCCGCCGCGCTCTGGAAAAGCGGCTCTTTCTTTATTACCGGGCAAACCGGATCGATTCTCCAGATTTTTCTGACACCCGGCACCGCTCTGAACTCATTCAGAAAATCCAAACCAAAAGCCTCCCTGCTCCTGGCCGATACCAAGACCCGGTCGTCCCTTTTTTGAACATCGGGCTTAGCAATCAGCTCCGCTGTTTTCCCAAGCTTCTTTTCTATTACTTGCGCGACCTCCGTGTTGGCCTCCACGGCCAGTTCATAAAAAGTTCCAGTAAAATGAACCTCCCAATCCTCTATTTTCGAGATCTCGACAGAACCGCCGCCCACAGATGCGGCTCTCAGCCTAAGTCTTTTGCCTTCTTTCGAGGTCAGGTTGATATCCACGGTGTTGGGATGCTCGGGATGGTCCAGTCTTCCCACCCTGAATTCAATGGTGACCCCCGCCCTTTGAGCCAGCTCGAGGACTTTAAAAAAGCGGTCGTCCACCAGCTCAATTCCCATTATCCCGCAGGCAAAGGACAGGTCGGCCGCCTGCTCCCGGTAAGTTCGGGCATATGAGCCTTCCTGATCAAAGGAAACTTCCGCCCTCTCTACTTCGTCTCCAAGCAGAGACCTGGCAATTTTACCGATAAAATAAGCACCGGCTGTATGAGAACTGGACGGGCCTCTCATGACCGGCCCTATGACCTGATTGAAAATGCTGATGTATTTCATATCATGCACCTTAGAAATAACTGGCACCGATATTCTGGCTGACTGCTTTCCGGTAGGCTCCGATCGCCACCATCGCATCCTGGACAGCCAGACCCACCGATTTGAAAACCGTTATTTCATCCGCATTTTTCCGGCCTGGTTTTTCTCCGGCAATTACTTCGCCCAGCTCTGCTTCTACCTTGTCCCAGGTAATCAGCCCTTCCTTCACCGGTATGATTAAATCTCCGGCTTCTTCCCGGGCGGCTTCCAGGCTATCCACAAAAACCCGGCCTTTTCGTATGGTCTCGCTGTCAAGTTCCCTGACTTCAGGTTGGAATGACCCGATGGCGGTCACGTGTGTGCCCGGCTCGAGCCATTCGCCCTTAAAAACCGGTTCCCTGGAATTGGTGGCGGCAATCACCACCTCAGCCTGACGAACGGCATTCTCTCTATCCTCTGTAATGAAGATTTCAATCCCCAGCCTGTCCCCCATCAGCTGAGCAAAGTCTTTCTCCCGGGGATCCCCGTAGCTGACCAGATAGCATTTCTTAATTGGAATAACCGCGCAGGCCGCTTCCAGCTGGGTCCGGGCCTGGGGCCCGGCTCCAAAAAGGGTAATGGTGTCGGCCTCTTTTCTGGCCAGGTATCTCAAGGCCACCCCACCGGCCGCACCGGTGCGCAGAGCTGTCAGAAAATGAGCATCCAGAATGGCTACCGGGGTACCGCTTTCGGCCTCAAAGACCACCGTGAATCCCTGAAGCGCTGGACAACCAAAAAGCTGCTGATTACGGGGATAAACGGTAATTACCTTGGCAACCAGGAATGTCTTCTCTTCTTCCACCAACACCGGCATCATTAAGAGTGAACCGTCATAAAAAGACGTTGGAATGACAGACCTCGGTGGCATAAGAACTTTTTTTTGGTAGAGCAACAGAAAGCCTTTGGCCACGAGGTCGATGGCTTCCTTCATGCTTAGAAGATTTTTTAAGTCATCCCGGCTTAAAAGGAGCATGGGTTACCTCTCAGATTTGACCCGAAATCTAAAACCATTACAGGCAATTTTACCTCTTTTTGTTCCATCGCTACTACCCGACATACACCATAGAATCTTTATCGTTCGGCCTCTAAATCAATCATAAATATTTAATAATCTTCACCTGGCAATATCCCTGACCCGGTCAGCAGGCGGTGAACTCCCTCTATTTTGCCCATGAGCATATTTCTATTCACACCTCAAAATTTCTTAACCACCGGAATGAAAGTCATTTTATAACTCACCCCCGGCTCTGTTTCAAAGGAAAAAAGGGTTCCTTCCTTTCTGGTCGCCGATAATTCAGGTGAGGCCTCCTGAATTTCTGCTGGAAAGGGAGTACGAATATTACAGGTTCGCCCCAGGGTAGAAATAACCTCTATTTTGAGACGATGATTTACATCCCAGCTCAGATTCAGTTCAAAGCCATCGCGGGTTCTGATCCCTCTGATATTTCCTTCCTTCCACGACGCGGGAATAGAAGGCAAAATAAAAATTTCTCCCTCGTGCGATTGCACCAGCATCTCGGCCACAGCTGCAGTCATACCGAAAGAGCCATCCACCTGCAGCGCTTTGGAACAGATAGAAAAAAGATTGTTAAAGGTGTAATGACGAAGCGCGTAGACCAGATTCTCAATTGCTCTTTCGGGCTCCAGCAGCCTGGCCCAGCAGGCCATCTTCCAGGCCGAAGACCAGCCGTTTCCCTCAAGTCCCCTCTGTTCCAGGACGGCCCTGGCTGCCCTGGCCAGCTCAGGTGTTTTTCGCAGAGATATCTGATTTCCCGGGAACAAACCATAGAGATGGGAAATATGGCGATGACTCTTTTCTTTCTGTCCCCAATCCTCGAGCCATTCCTGAAGTTCTCCCTTTTTGTTAACTTGCATGGGCGCCAGTTTTTGTCTGGTCTCAAGCACTCTATTCCTGAATTCTTCATCTACCCCCAGAATCCTGGAAGCTTCGGCCACATAACCGAACAGATCATTCAATATCTGTAAATCAATAGTGGAGCCGGCGCAGATCGTTGTCCCGGGACTCATCCAGCCGGTTACCTCATCATAAAAAGGCCCGTTGCCCGGCCGGTCAGGAAAATTTTCTGGTGAGGTGGAAGGGTTGGTCACCAGCCAGCCGTATCTCGGGTGTTCCTTTAGAAAATCAAGGAAGAACTCGACACTGCCCTTCATCACCGGATAATATTCCCTCAGAAAATTCAGGTCGCCGGTATAAAGATAATGCTCCCAGAGATGAGTACAGAGCCAGGCCCCGCCCGTGGTAAAGGTCCCCCACTGTGGCCCGTCCATGGGTGCGGCCACCCGCCACAGGTCGGTATTCTGGTGGAAAACCCATCCCCTTGCTCCGTAATGCTCTCTGGCCACTTCGCTTCCCTGGTCGGTGAGCTCTTTAATCATCCTGAACAAAGGCTCGGCGCACTCGGAAAGGTTGGCCACTTCCGCCGGCCAGTAATTCATCTCGGTGTTTATGTTAGTGGTATATTTTGAATCCCAGGAAGGGTTCTGGTACTGGTTCCAGATGCCCTGGAGGTTGGCCGGCTGGGTACCCGGTCGCGACGCGGAAATCAGCAGGTACCGTCCAAACTGGAAAATGAGGGCAGCCAGGTTGGGGTCATTTTTCCCGTCAAATTTCTTTAGCCTTAAGTCCGTAGGCAGGAACGACACCTCAGTTGAACCCAGGTCGATTGAGACCCGGTCGAACAATCGCCGATGTTCTTTGATATGGTCTTCCTTTATTTGCTCAAAGGGTTTACCGGAAATTCTACCAAGGGTCTCCTCAACCCTCAGGTGCGGGTCTCCGCCGACATCTTTGTAATTCACAAAATTTGTGGCCGCGGCCAGATATAGAGTAACGGAATCGGCATTTTTTATAATCAGGTCGGTGTCATCCACGGCAATCAAACCGCCCGGGGCCTCAGCCCTGAGCTGGACTTCATAACGGAGCTGTCCTTTGACACCCAGGTAATCGGCCGATTTGCCGCGCAGAATTAAGCCGTTCTGGCCATAACCATCCATTCTGAAGTAATCAGTGGCATAGTTGGAATGGGCCTGGTTGCGGCAACCACGTAAATTGGCCACCAGCGAGATGCTGCCCGGCCGGTCAGCCGTCAGCCTTACAACGATAACCTGGTCAACCGGGCTGGAGAAGACCTCCCGCTCGAACCTTATTCCTCTGTCCACGTAAGATAGCCGGACGATGGCCTTTTTCAAGTCGAGTTCCAACCGGTAATTTTTAACCTCCGGACCGTGCCCCAGCTTTAAGATCAAGTCGCCCAACGATTGGTATTTCTGCTGTTCAACCGGATAGCCCATTAGATAGCGGCCGAAGAGTTTATGGGCTTTGATGTAATCACCGTTAAATATCAGAGACTGAATTTCAGGCAGCACCCGATATCCCCCCTGAACAGTCTGGGAATAGGGACCGCCGCTCCAGTAAGTTTCTTCATTGAATTGAATGCGCTCTTGATCAACCATTCCGAAGACCATTGCCCCCAGCCGTCCGTTGCCAACGGGCAGGGCGTTTTCCCATCTGTCAGCCGGATGGTTATACCAGAGGACCGTGGTCGGGTCTATACCAGAAGAATCATGGGGTGGTAACGACCCAGAACGGCACCCACAAGTCACAACAAGCGTAGTCCAGAGCAACCCGACAACGAACAATTCCATCAGTTTTTTCATTCTCTGTTTCCCTCCTTCTCTATCAGGCCAAGCTCCTTGCCTACTGAATAATGAGCCTGACCCTGGATCCCGCAACTTTAATCCATACTTATTAAAGAAACTTCAATTTCCTATGAGTTCTGCTGATGTCCCTGGCTTCCTCTTAATTGACCGGCAGATTTTTCAGGAAAAAATCGAGCATCGTTCGGTAAAGATGGATGGTGGTATTTTTACCCTCGAAAATGCCGTGAGAACGGTTGGGATAAGCCATCATGGAAAACAGCTTGTTGTGGGCAACGAGCTCATTGACTAGACGCTCAAAACTCTGGTAGTGGACGTTGTCATCACCCGTGCCGTGAACGATGAGCAAGTTGCCCCTGAGATTGCCGGCAAAATGAATGGGCGAGCCCTCCCTGTAACCCTCAGGATTATCCTGGGGTAAACCCATGTAACGTTCCTGATAGATGGTGTCATAGAGCAACTGGTCGCTGACGAAAGCCACGGCAATTCCGGTTCGGTAAAGTTCCGGGTATTTGAACATGGCGTTGAGTGTCATCTGGCCTCCGCCACTCCAACCCCAGACCCCGACCCGGCTGGAGTCCATCCAGGGCCATTTTTTTAAAAGAGCTTTCAAAGCCTCCGCCTGGTCGGCCGGAGCCAGGATTCCAACCCGGCGGTAAATGCATTTGCGCCATTCCCGGCCCCTTGGGGCCGGCGTCCCGCGGTTATCAATGCTGATCACCACATAACCCTTTTGAGCCAGCAGCAGATGCCACAAATAACTGTTGCCGCCCCACCGGTCCAGGACCGTCTGGGCTGCCGGTTCACCGTACACATAAACAATGACGGGATATTTCTTGTTTTCATCAAAGCCCGGGGGTTTAAGGCACCAGCCATCAAGAATGGCCTGGCCAGTATCGACCTTAAAAAATTCTGCCGGTTGCTTTTTCAGGGCATTCACTTTGGCCCTCAGGGATTCGTTGGTTACCAGGGTACGCAGGACTCGATGCCGGGGAAGGTTAACCAGGTCAATGACCGGCGGAGAATCAAACGTGGAATAAGTATGGATGGCGAAACTGGCATCCGGAGACATCTGATAGGAGTGAGAGCCCGGAAGGGTAAGTGGAGTTATTCTCTCCGGCTTCGAATTCTGATTCAACCTCACCCGGTAGAGATACCTCTGGGTGGCATTTTCCGGAGAAGCTATGAAGTACAACCAGCCTCTCTTTTCATCAAGGCTACCAAGGTCGATGACATCAAACTGGCCACGGGTAATCTGCCTGGCCGGCCGTCCGTCCAGAAAGACCTGGTAAACATGTTTCCAGCCGTCCCGTTCGGAAAGCCAGAGCAGGCTTTTCCCCTTGTTAAGCCAGATAAAATCATCCATTACTTCCACCCAGGCTTCGTCCCGGTCGGTAAAAATCGTCCTTAAATCCCCGCTGGCCACGTCAAAAATCATCACCTGATTTGTATTCTGAAGGCGATTTATATGCTGGAAAATTACTCCCCTGGCATCCTGTGTCCAATCCATGACCGGGAGATAATAGTCTTTTCGCGAATCGCCGGGCAGTGCTATCCAGTCGATCCTCCTGGTAACGATATCTACCACACCGATTCTACATTCTGAATTCATGGTGCCGACCTTGGGATACTTGATGGGAATTATCTTTGGATACAGGGAATCAGTATTATTTATAAGGTAAAAGTCCTGGATGGAACCGGTGTCAAATCTCCAGAAGGCTATATGTCGGCCGTCGGGGCTCCAGCGAAAGCCATCTCTCAGACTGAATTCTTCTTCATAGACCCAATCTGAGGTTCCGTTGATTATGGTTTCGGAACCGTCTGAAGTAAGCTTTTCAATCTGGCCGCTGTCAATATCTTCAACATAAACATTATTCCTGTAAACGTAGGCCACCTGCCTGGCAGAAGGGGAAAACTTGGCAAACATCAGGCTGGATGGCTCGAACTTATCTCCAAGCTTCTTAAGCTGCCCGCTCGTCCGGTCGTATACCCAGTAGTCACCCCTGGTATTCAACCGCCAGACCCGTTGACTATTGGTAAAAACGAGCAGAAGCCGGCCGTCTCTTGACCAGTCATATCCTTCTACCCTTAGCGGCCTGGAAGTCTTCCGGTCAATAAGAATCGAAGCTGAAACCAGGACTTGCCTTCTTCCCGTTTCCGCATCATAAGCAACTATATCTGTGCCGCCTTCGACCTCCGCAGATTTCTCCACGGTGGTGTAAGTTTGCCCGTCTGGCAACCACTTGGCCGGCCCGAAACTTTCCTGGACAAACTCCCGGTTGAGGAAAATTCTCTCCGGAGTCAGCCAGGGATCAAGGTTTTTTTCCTGGCCAATCAGGTTCAGGGACCAGCCCAGAACCAACAGGGCGATAATGCTGGCTAAAAAATTCTTTTGCTTCATTTTTTTAATTCCTCTAATAAGGCTGTCAAAGGTATAAATTTATCACAAGTAAAAAATGACGTCTTTGAATATTTTATGTTAAAAACCGAGGGCCAGATTGATGTAAACGATATAAAGGCTTGATTACATCCCGGTTAGCCTGGATTCAGCTGGCTGATAAAAGGGTCTCCACCCCTTCTTTCATATCATATCTCAGCGTGGTCAATTCTATATTTAAAAGGAAATGCAGTTATCATAGGATTAAGGAAAATATTAAAAGAGCGGTCGGATGATATGAAAGGCAAATTGAATTTTATTTTTCCCTAGAGCTTATAGACTTATCTAATTAACTTTTCTGATTACAGATAATGAAAATCCTTACCAACGGTCAGCGCTTCTACTTCTGCAGCTTGAAAATGACAGTCACGGTGAAGGTCACCGAGCGGGGGCGGCCGTTGATGACCATCGGCTCGTAGACCCACTGTCTGACCGCTTCGATGGCCGCATCATCCAGGAACGGCTCAGAGCGAAGGACACGGATGCTGACCACTCGTCCATAAATGTCCGTGGTCGCTTCAAGAATGACGATTCCTTCCTTCCGGGCCTGGCGGGCAATTTCAGGGTAAACAGGGTCAATCCGGCGAATCAGTCGCGGGGGCTTAATTTCACCGCTAGCCCTGACAGGTTCTTGATTTTCGCTGGTTACAGGTTCGGTTATGATCTTTTTGAGAGCCTCTCCCCAGACAGGTTCGTCTTCGCCATAATCAACTCCCCAAGAAACGCCGAACTTATCGCCCTGTCCGACGATCCCTTCCTCGGGGATTTCTTCTGGAATATCAACCGGGGCTACCAGCACCCCGGGGGCCGCGCTGGGCCTGGTCATGACTGGAGTCTTCTTGCCGGCACCTCTTGGGCTTCCCTTGGGTGGAGCAGGTGGCGGAGTGGGAGATGGCATCGGAGCCAGAAAAGCGCTGTAAACCTGAACAGGAGGAAGAGTTCCCGGATTCATCAGGGGAACTCCGATGAGCAGGGCCCCGGCCATCAGGTGAATAAGGCCAGAAATCGCTACGGCCAGAATGATCAACTTGAAATTCTTGCTGAGGACGATGAAGGAATCTCTGAAAACCTCGGGCCTGGGAAGCTTCTCCAGGTTGACTTTCCGTACTGCCTGCAGCCTGGCTTCAGACTGGCACGATTTTTCCTCTCGCTTCTGTTTGAAGCCTTGGGTCCCGGTTTCCCTTTTCTTTTGGAGGATGCCAATTACTTTTTTCATTGCTCACCCCCTGTTTCTACCCAAGAAAAAGCAACTTTCGTGCCAGCCCGGGTGAGCTCAGCCGGCGACAGACTATAACTGGATAAGGGGAAACAGGATTACCGGGCTGTGCTTCCCTTCCTGCCCTGATATAAAAATCCTTTCTCACCATAAAAATTTTTTACACCAAACTGCGGCCTGCCAGCCGGCGTGGCCAGGAGCTGAAACCACCCAGCCAATCATAAATCGCAGAAAAAAACCCTTCTGGTTGTTCACCCTCCCCTCCTGTTCCCCTTAAGGAAACGGAATCCCCCTGGGCAGACAGCTTATATATTTACTGCCGTTCCCGGGGTCAAGTGAAAAAGCATCTTGTCTTCTTGTCCCTTAGAAGATAGAAGCTTTTGGCCGTCAGAAACCCCATGATCTTGATAATATGAAGACTGCTAACGAGCCCGCCCTATGTTTTTGATATTGATTTCAAAAAATCTGCATGGTATTATGAAGGTATCGGGGGCTGGAATGGAGAAGATAATACTTCTCTCCAGCAAAAGGGAAACAGAAAAGCTTATAAAAGAAAGCTTCGGGCAAAGGCTGAATTTAGCTGTCATCTATGATCTTCAGGAAGCCGGCACAGATGAGCCTATCTCTCTAATCCTGATTGATTGCGACTATCACTGTGCTCTTGATAAATGCCTGAAAAGGTTTCTTTTTGTTTACCAAAAAAATTCTATTCCGGCAGCCATATTAAAGCCCGCGAACATTCAAAACATATCAATTCTCCCATATTTTTTGATAAATATTCTTACCGAGGGCAACCCGAAAAACGCTGGAGAAGACCCCCTCTCTTTATTAAAGAGATCGCCGTATTATGTTGGCCTGACTGAATCTCTGGTATTACCTTACAATCCCCTTAAAAAAATAATCAAAGCGCAGAAAATTATGATGGAATCTCACCTGGAATTGAGAGGGCTCAAATATCTGGCAGAGCTCGTGGGCTGCTCTCCAACCTGGCTGTCTATTAATTTTAAAAAACTTGCGGGGTTACCGCTAAACCGATACTGGGCAAGAGAGAGATGCTGCCGGGCCCTCTGGCAGCTGGTCTCCACCGACAAGCCAGTAAAGACCATTGCCCTGGAAACAGGTTACCAGCCGCTTTATTTCTCCCAGCTTTTTCGCAAATTATTCGAAAGGTCGCCATCTGAAGCCAGGAATATTGCGTCCCTGATGACCCACAAAAAGCGGAACATTATTTAAGGCCCTTAGGCAAGAACTAAGATGCCCTTACTTCTTATCCACCTTTTCCCGCGACTAAAAAAATCTTATAAAAATAAAATAAAAATTATATTAATCCCCTTGACACACTCTCTGGTCGTTTTTACCTGATAATCAGAATCCAAATGAAAGGGAGGTGAGATGACATTGAAAAATATTTATCAAGATTATTAATAATCCTTATCCTTATGTCAACAATATTCAGCCCTGCTTATCTTGACCCATCGGGATGCATGCATGCCTATAGCGTGGGATATTGGTTTGAGCCCTGTCATACCTATTACTGGGTTTGCGAATGGTGTGGAGACTGCCTGACGAACTGCATAGAATATGCCATTTATGTAACTTGCAGAGGCGATGACGGAACTGAATATATGCTCCCTCGCCTGCGAACTGAGTTTTGCTTCGGGATTCCGATAATTATTTGACCTTGTGATAACTAATTCAGGAGGCCGACTATGAAAAGGATATTAATTGTTCTTTCAGTGATTTTTTTCCTAATTCCCTTTATATATTCTCAAAACCTTAAACTGGAAAGAGAGATCGATCTCAGCCATTTTCTTAAACCTTATCAGCCCCATTTTGTGTTTGTCTCTCTTGACACCCAAGGGAATATTTTCGTAACGCAACGCGGGAAAGACTCATTTCTCAAGCTAAATCCGTCTGGAGAAATCATTCAGCAAGGACCTCAAAAAATAGAAGGAGAAATCACCAGGTTTGATGTCGATAGTAACGGTAATCCAGTCTGCCTGCTGGCGGGAAGGATGACTCCCAAATATTTTTATCTTCCCCTGGTCTGGTTTGACGGAATCAGCGGGCAAAAAATACGTGAAATCAACCTGGGTGAAATGTTCAATTTGGTTACCCACCTGCAGATTCTCAGGCCGAATGATATAATCCTGGTCAACGGCATAGCCAAAGATGTCAAGCTCCCCAGGAATTCCCTCCACCTCTTAGATTTCAACCTGAATCTGATAAAATCCTTTTCACCCCTTAAAGAACAGCTCGGAGACACTCCCTCGCTCATAGATAAGAATCCGGATTACTTTGCCGTAGCTCCAAAATTTGACCCCGATAACCAGATAATATTTCAGGCTTTCCCGGCCGCTGGCCTTATCAGATACTTTGACCTCAACGGAAACCAGGTTGGAGAAACAGAATGGGTTGGTAGAAATGTTTTCCTCGTTCATTCCGGAGATTTGTGGTTCAAGGATAAAGATGGATTCGTGATTTTCAAGAAAAAGGGAAACCGTTTCGAACCTGCGGGACTCAGTCTAAAGGACGATAGAAGCAATCCCTCCACAGGGTACCCGGTGGCGCAGGACACAAGCGGCAGAATTTATTTCCTTGGGGGAGATAAATCTCAGACCTTAAGAATATACGTGCTCGAGAACTAGAAAGGGCCGGCCTCTTTTCCCGGCCAACCTTCGAAAAATCTTATTCACTAAAAAGTACTGTGGTCTTGGTTAATCGTTATTAATTATTAAATTAGAAATTTCTATCCATGAATCGAAATAGGCAGGAATGTCTCTCTATCAGAGAAAATTAAGAGGAGTTTATCAATTTCAACTCGAGGCGCCTGATATTTGCCTTCATCTTATCTGGCTTTTTGTACATTTGACCGATAATTATTATCATTTCAATAAGTTCACCGGGATACCGCCTTCCCATCATTTAACAGAGAGCTACTATATGATTTAACAGATTCCAAGAGCTGAACATCGCACTAATTTCCGTGCCTGATTTCATGGCAGAATGGTCCCTAAATTTTTCTACCGGTCTTGCCAGTCCACCAGAATTATGCTAAAGTCAAAAAAATTTCTGGAGGATGAAGCACGAAGTACGCAGTGCTGGTCCTCAAGGACGGAACGGTCTTTGAGGGCAGAGGATTCGGCGCCTGCGCCAGGACCTGGGGGGAAGTTGTTTTTAATACCGGGATGGTGGGTTACGTCGAGTCTATTACTGACCCGTCCTACCATGGCCAGATACTGGTCCAGACATACCCCCTAATCGGCAACTACGGGGTTAATCCTGATGACTTTGAATCAGGGCGGCCCTGGATCAAGGGTTATGTTGTTTCTGAAGTCACTTCCCGCCCTTCCCACCATACTTCCAGAAAATCGGTGGAACGCTGGCTGGAGGAAAACCGGATTCCGGGAATTTACGGGATAGACACCCGGACCCTGGTCAAAAGGCTGCGCCATTATGGGGTCATCCCGGGTCTGCTGGTGGTTTCAGAAAAACCACTAAGGCTCAAACCGCTCATCAAGGAAGCCCGGACGCTACCCGACCCCAACGCCGGAAACCTGGTGGCCGAGGTGTCATCACCCGACATCTATATCTACAACCCGGAAGGCCGCAAGAAGCTGGTGCTGATTGATTGCGGAGTTAAACGTGGAATAATTCGCGCCCTGGTGGCCCGGGGAGCTTCAGTAGTCAGGGTTCCTGAAAATTTTCCACCTGAAAAAATCCTGGCCTTTAATCCCCAGGGCCTGGTTATCTCCAACGGACCCGGTGATCCACAACAGTGCCGGGCCGTGACCACCGTCCAAGCTCTGCTTAAGGAAAACTTGCCGGTACTGGGCATATGCCTTGGGCATCAAATCCTGGCCCTGGCCGCTGGGGCCAGAACCTATAAGCTTAAATTCGGGCATCGTTCCCAGAACCAGCCCTGTCTGGAAGAAGGCACCAGGCGCTGTTATCTCACCAGTCAGAACCACGGTTACGCAGTTGATACCCGCACCCTGCCCCCTGACTGGTCGGTGTGGTTTACCAACGCCAACGACGCAACCAATGAAGGGATGCGCCACAAGAAAAAGCCCATCTTCAGCGTTCAGTTCCATCCCGAAGCCAGCCCGGGACCGACCGATACCGAGTTCATCTTCGACCTCTTTCTGGAGCAGCTTCGATGAGGAAAAAGATCAGAAAAGTTCTCCTTCTCGGGAGCGGGGCCATCAAGATCGGTGAAGCCGGTGAGTTCGATTATTCCGGAAGCCAGGCCATCAAAGCCCTCAAAGAAGAGGGCCTGGAAGTGGTCCTGGTCAACCCCAATATCGCCACCATCCAGACTTCAGAATTTCTGGCCGAGCGGGTTTACTTTCTGCCGGTAACACCCTATTTCGTGGAAAAAATCATCGAAAAAGAAAAGCCGGAAGCCATGATGATTTCCTTCGGCGGGCAGACAGCCCTTAACTGCGGGCTGGCCATGTGGAAACAGGGACTGCTGGAGAAACATAAGGTTGAGGTCCTGGGCACCCCGCTCCAGTCTGTGGAAATCACCGAAGACCGCGGCCTGTTCAACCGGGCGCTGGCTGAAGCCGGGCTGAAGACACCGCGGGGAGTAGCGGTTTCGTCGGTAGCGGAAGGACTCGAAGCGGCGGAAAAAATTGGCTTCCCGGTAATGCTCCGGGCCGCCTTCGCCCTGGGCGGAAAGGGCAGTTCACTTTGCTACAAAAAGTCCGAACTCGAAGAAAAGCTCCGAATGGCTCTTTCTGAATCCAGCCAGGTATTGGTGGAAGAATACCTTGAAGGCTGGAAGGAAATTGAGTACGAAATAATCCGCGATGAAGCCGATAACTGCCTGGCTATCTGCAACATGGAGAACATCGACCCCATGGGCATTCACACCGGG
>JAOAIU010000002.1 GCA_026414545.1 Candidatus Saccharicenans sp. | reverse complement strand
TTCAGGATCGGTTCCCTTCAGGGGCATTAAACACCAGACTTCAGCCTGTGAATGAAGCTGTCCTAAAAAACAGCCGGAGCCATCTTGCCTCGGGGGCTAATTCTTAATTTTCCTTTCTCTTCCTGATCCTGCGACTAATATTACAGGCAGAAAATATTTGTCTGCCTATATAAAATTTCTTGCCTCGGGCAGGATAAATTTATTAGATTAGTTCAAAGGAGGTAATGATGAAAAAGGCAATTGTTATTACCTTTGCGGTTCTCCTGGTAGTCCTGAATGCCGCCCCGGCCAGAGCCCTGTTTACTTTCGGAGTTAAGGGTGGCCTGAACAACTCCAAGATCGTTTTCAGTCCAGCCCTGGACATGCCCAGTCAAAAATATCTCCAGGGCTATTGCTTCGGCGCCTTTCTCAGCCTTAATTTCGGACCCATTGGAATTCAGCCCGAAGTTCTTTATTCCCGTCGCGGAATGGAGGCCCAGATTTTGCTGGATCCGGCCGACCCGGCTTCCCTGGCCCAGGCCCGGATTATGCTGGACTACATCGAAATACCACTGCTGGTCAGGCTGAACATCATTCCAGCTGGACCGGTCAAGCTATACATTCTGGGCGGTCCCTCCTACGGTTTTTTACAAAAAGCTAAAGCCAGGATGACCCTGATGGGGACAACAGAAGAAGAAGATATCAAGAGTGATTTTAAGAGCAACGCCCTGGCCGCCGTCGGCGGACTTGGTCTGGACATCAAGATACCACTGCTTTTTAAGGTCACCGTAGATGCCCGCTACCATTACGGGCTGGGCAACATCCTGTCAGAAAACTCAACCGTCCCAACGGACAAGGCCCGGAATACCGGCTTTTCGGTTCTACTGGGTATAGGTTTTTGAGTCCGGCGGTCAGAATCCTCATAAGTTAATTGCCGGGTGGGGGGTTGATGCCCCCGGAAATGGCCGGCTGAAGTTCAAGCCGGCGGCCCGGTATGAGGAAAATTCGGTGCCGGCTGGTTTTGAAACTTGACCAGTTTTAAGGCGGAGCCTCTTTTCAACAATCAAAACCTTTTCTACGGCCTTTTATCCAGAAGCTGCAACCGACCTGCAGCCAATCCGCAGATAAGAGTCGTCTTCCGACTGGGGCAGCACATCGGGTCTTCCGGACCATGGGTTAAAAGGTCAATCCTGATTCTGCCTCCGGTTATGGTCAGTTTTCTTACCTCCACCCGGTCTCCCAGCTCCAGGTTATTGGTCTGCTCCAGCTCCTGGCCACGGTTGACCAGAACGGTTAACTCATAGAACGAGCCACTCCCCCCGAAATTGGAAACCAGGATGGCCGCGGCCTCGGGATAGCCATCACGGTCAAGGTCGCCCACGGCCAGAGCCACCAGCTTTACACTGACATAATTATCCAGACCTTCCCCCGACTCGAACAGTCCGTTTTTCAACCTGTATTTTGAGCCGTCCAGGAGGCTGTATTCAAAGTTCCTGGCCAGGTTCCTGATTTCGGCCTCAGAAAAAGCCGCCTGGAGGCGCAAGCCTCCCTGTCCGGCCTGAGCCGGAACTGGCCAAGATAGCAGCCCCGCAGCCAGAGCCACGAATAAAGCCAATCCAGCAAAGCTGGTTTTAATGTTTCTCCCCGAATCCAACATTTTTCGTCCCGTCCTTTCAACATTAGATTGAAGCTGTCAATTTTATAAACTTCCCGCCTGATTATTTCAAGTCCTGGCAGCCCAGACTGATTTCCTGGTGCTTCAGGGAAATACCACGATTGGCCATTTATGCTCTTCGTGGCTACGGCCCAGGACATCTGAAGAACCAGAACTTTTTTTGAACAGGACGAGAAAATCGTGTTTTCATGGTAATCCCCGGACAGCCAGCAAAAAGTGGTGGTAAGGTGTTCGGTTCGCGCAGTCGCCGATCCCATCCCAGTACCCGGCTCCGCTTGGTCTGGAGGAACCCCGGCTGCCGGGACCCAGGTCAGCTCCGACACACTTGGGGCAGACTACCGGTCAGCTTTTTTGCCTGGAAATTCTGGCTGGTTATTTATAAAATTAATTAATCATGGATAAGCCAACCGTGGTCATCAGCGCCTGCCTTAACGGCCACTTTAACCGCTATAACGGCGGAACGGTCAGCGATGACAACGTCAATGCCCTCAAGCCAAGATTCGAGCTGATTAACGTCTGCCCCGAAGTGGAAATAGGCCTGGGCATTCCCCGAAAAACAGTCAGCCTGTTCAGGTTCGGCAACCGGGTAGAGGTGATTCAGCGCGAAACGGGGCTCAACGTAACTCAAAAACTGATTGAGTACTCGGAAAAGACCATAAATAACCTGCCCGAAGTGGACGGCTTTATCCTCAAGGCCAAGTCGCCCAGTTGCGGCGTTAAGAGTGCCAAGGTCTTCGGCAATCTAGAAGGTACCAACATCCTGGGCAAGGATGACGGAATTTTTGCGGCTACGGTCCGAAAGCTTCGCCCCCACCTGCCGCTGGTTGACGAAGGAAGGTTATACGACCGTGAGCTGCGCTGGGAATTCCTGGCCCGGGTTTACCTTCACTTTTTCTTCCGCAAGTCCAGCGGAGATATTAAATCCCTGATAGACTTTCACTCCCGGGCCAAGTACCTGCTGATGGCCATCAGCCAGAAAGACCTCCAGGCTCTGGGCCGGATTCTGGCCGCTCATCGCCCGGGTAATTTTGCAGAAACTATGGCCAGTTACCGCCAGGGCTTTCACCGGATTTTAAGCCGGCCCATCAGGAAATCTAACCTGCTCAACGCCCTGAACCATATGTTCGGTTATGCTTCTCCCAAACTGACACCAGGGGAAAGAAAACACTTCCTTAAACTCCTGGAGCAATACCGGTCGGGCCAGACGGATTTCGTGACCATCATTGAGTTTCTTCGAGCTTATGGTTATCGCTTTAACCTTCAATATCTTCTGGACCAGTACCTGCTGACCCTGGAATGATAGTCAGATCGACTCTAATAAAATTCCCGGTTTACAGAAATCAATTTATCCATTAAAATCCAGCAAAAATGGAAGAAAACCAAAAGACCGGCGTCAGAAGTAAAAACTTGATTAAGATGGATTCACAGGGTCGGATGAAAAAAATCACGGGTATTCTCGGTCTGGTCATGGTCCTGGCCTTTCAAGTCATGACAATGACTGCTCAGGACAGGTCCAAGGTTCTGGAAATAAAAAAGACAGAGCAGCCCCCCAGAATCGACGGCTTGCTGGAAGATGCCTGCTGGCAAAACCTGGAGCCGGTTTCGGGGTTTATCCAGTACAACCCTGTCAACGGGGCCCCGGCCTCCGAGGAAACCTACGTCTGGGCCACCTACGACGATAAATACATCTACTTCGCCTTCCTGCTGAAAGACTCCCAACCGGAGAAGATCTGGGCTGAACTTACTCCCAGGAACGAGTTCGAAAACAACGATTCCATCCAGGTAATACTGGACACCTATAACGATAAAAGGACCAGCATTTCCTTCACCGTCAATCCCAAAGGAGTCCAGAAAAACTCGGTCGAGACCATCTGGAAATCCGGCGCCAGGATGAGAGAGGACGGCTGGTCAGCTGAAATAGCTATACCTTTCAAATCACTTCGTTTTTCCACCGCTTCCGAACAGGTCTGGGGGGTCAATTTCTGCCGCTATATCCACCGGCTTAATGAAACCGATTACTGGACCGAAGTCAAGAGAGACCTGCCGCGCCTCCACCAGATGGCCGAACTGAGGGGCCTGCGGGGAATCAAGGCCGGGCACAACCTGGAAATCTTCCCCTATGCCGGCGTCCGTTCTTCCCGCTGGTCAGGCGAAAAGGATGATAAGCTGGCCGCCGGCGTGGATGTTAAGTACGGAATCCAGCCCAACCTCTACCTGGATGTTACGGCCAGCCCGGATTTCAGTCAGGTAGAATCTGACCCGTTCCTTTACCAGCTCTCGCCCTACGAAAACTACCTGCGGGAGAACCGGCCGTTCTTCACCGAGGGCAGCCAGTATTTCAGCCTGGCCACAGGTACCCAGGTGTTCTATTCCCGGCGGATAAGAGACCCCAGACTGGCGGCCAAGATTTCCGGCAAGACCGGAGCCTATTCCTTTGGCATACTGGGCGCCCTTAACAAGACCGATTACGGTTCCTCCAAATTCGGCGTTTTTCGGCTGAAGCGAGATATTTTCAAGAACTCCCAGATTGGCGTATATTACACCGGAGTCGACGAGCTGGAGAGCACCAGCCACAACCTGGCATTCGATTACAGCTTCAATTTCAAAGATATTTATTACCTGAGAGGGGCCAGCATCTTCTGTTTTAACTCGGCGGGTAACAATTCGCGGAACGGGATACACCAGATTGAATTCAACCGTGAACCGGACGCCGGGTTGCAGCTGCAAGCCAGCTACGAACGGGTTGAGGACAACGCCAGGTTGAGAGCAGGCTATCTAGACCAGGTTGATTATCAAGCGCTGGAAGCCATGCTGGGCTACGCCTGGCGTTTCAACCGGGGCACGGTCCAGCGGCTGAGCTGGGACATTACCGGCAATCTCAACCAGGATTCCTACGGCCACAAGGTCGGAGAAGAGCTGGAATTCATGATGTTCTGGGATTTCTTCAACCGGATTGAAGCCCATTATGGAATATTCACAGGTCGCCGGCAGTATCAGGTATTATCTACAGAAGAAGAGCTGGTCTGGAACGGCGAATTCCTCAGAACCTACGGAGGGAATCTTGATTTCGACTGGGAAAGGGGCGGGTTCCTGAAGGAAATCAGCCTGGAAAGTTCCTGGCAGAAAAGAGGCATTTACAACGAGGATTTTACCGCGGTCCAGCCCGGGAGCCAGCTCAGTCTAGAAGGCAGCCTTTCCCTGAAACCAAGGAGCAATATCGAACTGTCCTTCGGCGCCGATTACATCCGGCAGGTGCTGTCCACCGGGCAGGAAGTTTTTGAAGGCCTGACCTACGAAGCTTCCCTCCACTACCAGATTACACACAAGCTGTTTCTGAGCACCATCCTGCTCGGTGAAACCAGGGAAAACCAGTACAGCTTCGATTTTCTGGCCGGATATTACCTGGGAGCCGGCAGTATAATCCAGCTCAGCTTCAAGAAAAGCCAGCGCCGCGAATTCCTGGAAACGGAAAAGGGGCATTCCACCACCCTCAAGGTGTCCTATCTTTTCCGAATCTGAGATTCACTCGGTTTTATTTTTCAACCTAATAGATAAAGGTCAGGGATAGAGACAGGTTTCTGGCGACGGGTTCGGGAAACTCAATCCGGGCCTGAGCGCCGGTCGAGCAATGCCCTGGTGACTATCCTATTTTTTCCCGCGCGGGCCCGGGCCGCGCCGGCATTACAATTATTTTCTGCCCTCGCCCAAAAAGTTCCGCCCGGCCCTGTTGATACATGAGCCCGACCAGGGCGGCAGTGACCGCGTCCAGCTCGTCGGCCGTCATCTGGGGCCAGGGCTTCGCCTTCGGGCTGAGCTTAAGGCCGAATTCTTTCCTGGCCAGCCTGGCCAGGCCCCGGGCCAGCTTTTCTCTGTCCCGACCAGCCCTGGGCAGGTTCCAGACATCCTGGGCTCCGCCCGGATAAATTTCTATCACCTCATACCCGGACCGGTTCAGCGCTGACTTCAGCTTCAGGCCCCTTGCCGTCAGGGCGCGCATCGGGCCAAGGGTAATGGGGAAAAAGCGAATGCCCCGCTTCCTCAGCTCCAGGTCGCAGCTCCGAAAATGACCTCCATTTCTGTCCTCGATGTGGTTTCGGCCGGGGGGCAGACTCAGGGGGGCGTCCATGGCTACAACCTTCGGGGCAGTCTTTCTAACTTCCTCAATGATATCCTGGTCGGTATAGAGAACAGAGGTAAGGATTTCTTTCTGGTTGATAAGGCAGAAACCTGTCGGCCGACGCAAAGAACCGGCCAGGTCAAGCCCCACAATTCTGGTCAGGCCGGCAACCATAGGAGGGACACCCGCCAATTTACTCCAGCCAGCTCAGTAAACAACAAGCTGCAGCGCCTCCACTACCTTCTCCGGAAAATAACGTCCCTTGAGCCGCTGCAAGTCTTCCAGCGAGGAAACCTCTTCCGGCCCGACTTTGACCTTTCCCTGCCTGGCCAGCCTGACATAAAGTTCGGACAGGGCAATGATGGCCGCTCCCACCGGGATGGAGTTCAGGCTCTTGTCCAGTTCTCCGGCCTTCTGGCGGTAATGGACATAATAGCTCTGCAGTAGCGGCTGAATTTCGGTCAGGATAAGGGCCGCGGTTTTCAGCATTATTTTTTCCCGGTCATTCAGCTGGAGCTGGGCCAGGCTTTCCCGCTCCATGTACTGAGTAGTCTGGCTGAACAGCGGCAGGCAGTTCTGCAGTTCCGGGATATCGCTCAGCAGGGCGGCAGATTTTATGTTTTCTACTTCAACCTTATTTATTTCCATAACAGCGGCGATTTTGCCGGCCAGCTCAGAGACCTTTTCAGCCTGGGATTTTCCCTCCTCGCCAACCTCCAGGTATTTCAGGACGATCGACAGGATCCCGGCATATGCCCTCTTCAGGTTGAAGACCTCTTTTTCGCGCTTTTCGCTCAGCACCCCGACAATCCAGGCCGTGAGCAGAAGGAAGACCGCCCAGGAAACCAGAAAGACCAGGTCATCCCGGCTCAGGCCGAGCTGAATCCCAAAAACCTGCCGCGAAAACACCAGATAGAGGGCTTCCAGCAGAATGCAGCTGATGGCTATCGTTATCGCCCGCCGGCGCCCCAGGTAATAGCCGGAGAAAATTACTGGAAGAAAGAAAAAATTCAGCAGATACAGTTTATAATGAACCAGGATATTGGTGGCCACTATGGCCAGGACGATGATGATGGCGATGATGGTCTCAAATCGCTGACCAGGAAAAACCTTCTTGCCTGCTCCGGGCATCTTGCCTCCTGTTATCCCGCCCGATTGCCAGCCAATCCTTCTGGCCCCGCTTCCGGTTTCTATATAACATTTAATTACTCGTAAAATCAACAGGAATCTTTACTGAAAGCAAACCTCGGGTCGAGCCTGTCCCGGTAAGCCGTGGGGCAAAACAGGTGCAGCCAGGATAGCTCACAGCCTGGCCCGCTAGCCTCAGCCTGTGGCCCGAGCATCTGGTCAGACCTGGTCCGAGAAGATTAAAGAATCGAGGCCACTTGGCCTTCATGGCAAAAGGCAGCCCACCTTATTAAAAAAGTAGAAAGTAGCTTCAGATAAAAAACTGCGGTGCTTAAAACTTATACTTTAGGCTGACTGAAATAACCGGTCCGACCAGTTCCCATTTGAAATCTTTCTCCAGCCCGTCGGCATTGATGAAGGTCAGGTTCTGGCCGACCAGGCTGGAATCGAGGGAATCGCTTTTTATCTTGAAAGCTTTAACCGTGCCGAAAGGCACCCTGATGTCACCACTGAGATACAGACGCGTGGAAACCGCCAGGTCGGCGCCAACGTTGGCGTGGGGAAAGATATTCTGGGAGGTGGCCACGACCTTGCGGCTGCCCTCGGAAATGTTGATCAAATTCTCCTGCCAGCGCCACTTTTCGGTAATAACCGCCCGGTTGAAGTAATATCCGACTCCCCCTCCCAGGTAAACCCGTACTGTGGTGATAGGAAGGTTGATCCTGATGGTTAGAAGCAGCGGCAGGCTGGACAGGCCAACCTTGCCCTGCTGGGCCACATCAACCGCCACTTCTTCTACGGTTCCGCTCACGTTCAGCTCGCTCTTGACATTCTTGAAAATATACTCGGCTCCAAGGGCCACAAAAAACTGGGGCCCAGCCTTGAATTCCAGTTCACCGCCGAAAGAAAATGTTCCCGTGATTTCGGCCAGGTTCTGGCTGGTCCCCGCAAGACCCATATCAGCCAAGAAATCCGACAGCTGTTTCAGACTGGCATTCACCGCCGGAACATATTCCTTGTTAAAAGTGGTGGAAGAGGGAACGTAATAGCTGCCCCGCAGCGAAAAGGCCAGTCGGGGCTCAGCCCCGATGGCCGCCGTGGCGAGTATCACAAGAGCAACCAGCAGTAGTCTAATCTTCTTCATCCTGGCCTCCAAAACGCCTTATTTTCCCAGTTTGTTCTTTATGGCTTCAGAGAGTTTTTTCAGTTTCAGCTTCTGTTCCTGTTCTCCGTTCCCGCTCCCGCTTGACTCGGTGATCGGTCCGAACACCACAATATTATTGTTTTCATTCTTTTCTTCTAACTCGTTGTCCACATCCATGACGGCTATCAGGTACTTGCCCACCGGATTCTGATTCTGGCTGAGATATTGGACGAAGGCAAGGATACGGGTGGAATTAGCGGCCAGATTGTAACTGAGACTCCTGGTCTCCAGAAGGTTTCCCAGGCTCTGGCCATCTGGGGAAAGATAATAGGCTATCTTGTAGTTGCCTTTGAGTTCTCCGTCGCCGTCGTTGATCATTCTCAGGAAACCGCTCAGGATTATGGTCTGGCCCAGGTACCGGGATACTTTGAGGCTGCTCCATTCCCCCGTAAGGTCACCTAGAGGATATGGCCCGAAAACAGCCACGGCCGTTTTATCGCTGTCCATTATGAAGCTTATGGTCTTGGTTGTTCCCGAAATATCTCCCTGCCAGCCGTCAAAACCTGAGGTTTCATCCGGAGTGGCCGTCAGCTTGACCACGGTCCCGGCGGCATAGGTAGCCGTGCAGACTTCCCCGCAATTTATTTCCTCGTCCTCGCTGGTCACGGTGCCGTTCCCCGGACCTGACTTTAACACGGTCAGGGTATAGGTTTCCCCGGCCGGAACGAACTTGGCCGTAACCGTCTTGTTCGAGTCCATGGCTATCTTGATGGGATTATCGGCACCGGTCACATCCCCACTCCAGCCGCCAAAAACCGAGCCCTCATCCGGTGTTGCGGTCAGAGTGACCGTATAGCCTTGGTCGTAAGATTCAGAACAATCAAGACCGCAATCTATTCCGCCGTCCCTGCTGCTGACCAGACCTGTGCCCGTACCCGCTCGGCCTATATTCAGCAGGTAACTGCTGACCGCGGCCAATTTGGCCACAAAAACATCTGTTCCGCTGATTTCCTTATCGTATGTTCCTTCTGTAATCGGGAAAGAAGAGGATTGAGTATATCCTGTCACATAAACATTTCTCCTGTCTCTTATACACATCT
>JAOAIU010000052.1 GCA_026414545.1 Candidatus Saccharicenans sp. | reverse complement strand
ATTTCCCGTCCCTTTTCTCCCACATCAGGATATTGTCAGGAAATTTCTGGACGCTGTCTTCAAACAGTTGACATAAGGTTCTTTCGGCCATTCTCTCTCCTTCCGGAAAAAGGGGGACACACTCTTGTGTCCCCATCTTCTCAAATAAATCTTATTTATTCAACCATCCCTTTGTAAAGAAAAAATTAAACTAACCTACAATTACTTCCTGGTTTTTGATGATACCCATGGCCATAATTGCCCAGGTGCGGCCGGCTAGGACCTGAGCCGATTTGACCCTTAAACTTGATAATATTCGCCTAGAAGTTGATAGATCTATGTCCTGAGTTTTAATTAAGCTCTGATTCCTTCGATATAAGTCAGAAGCTTAATTCTGATCTATTTTTAGGTCTATCACTTGTTTTCTTAAAAAAAGTAGGTTACGGCAACATGGAATACGTAGTTATACATGTTCAGTCGGTAAATTACATCCTCGGTTACCGGGATTCCCAACCTTTGAAAGTAGGCAGCCGGGATGACCGTTTCATAAGCATTGGTCTTGAGACCGAAAGAAAATCTTTGGTCCAGGGCCAGCTTGCCTTGTCCCAGCTTTATATCAAATCCTCCGCCAATAACATAGCTGAATTCTACAGCTCGAAGCTGGTTGGTTATATCTTCGGTCCGGAAGTAGGGCACATTAAATCCTGAGATACTGATATTTACATTATTTTCGAGCTGGCCCCGCAGCTTCATGCCGGCGGAAATGCCTGTCAGGAAAGTTGGAATGACTGGCCACTTAACTGGCAAGGTTACTTTGACCAGCAGGGGAATTTCCAAATATTCCAGCAGCCGGTCATCTATCACGTTTACCTTAAAGCCCGGGATAGAAACTGGCAGAGGCACCAGTACATCATATTTCCCGCCTTTCTGGAAATAAAGCAGTTCTGGCTGGAAATAAAGCCAGTTGGTGAGCTTGATGTTGCCAACCAGTCCTAAGGCTACGCCGTTTGTGGCGATTTTGGTAACTTCAACGTCAGCTCCAGTATCCTTGGCCCTGAGCTGGTTATGGGTGTAACCAATCTTGAAACCGATTTTTCCCGGCGTCACTGCCTCCAGGCTGGCGCCCAACAAGCAAAACATCACAAGGCCGACAACCAAAATACAGCAAGACTTCTGATTCATGGTCACCCTCCCTTCGTTAGCTATTATAAATTAATTAGGATTTGAGTAAAACAAGATTATCAGGCGAGAGAATGCTTAATGGTTAGGGTTGGCTTATCTATTTGATATTAATGTTTATCTTTAGTCTATCTATCTAGCTGGCTATATATAATTTACAGGCAGCAGCCTACCAGCTGCTAACAAATATGGTTAGGATAAAATAAAGAGACTGTATTTTCCTGGTTCCAGACCGAGATGGCTTTCCAGCCAGGTCTTGTGTTCCGATACTAAAGGATTTAATCAGACACGTTCTGGCAATAGAGCAATAGCCACCATGGCTATAGACTTCTGGTTTAATCCCCGAAAGTTTTAGCTTAAAATATATCCAGATGAATCCCGACCTGTTCAAGCTGTTACCTGTTTTTTTCTGGCTTTTATTGTTCTTCTACCTGGCCAAGATTCCCCTGGCCATAGAAGCTTTTCGAAAGCAAACTGCTACCAGCAATTGTCAGTCTTTGCTTATGCCTCCGGCCGTATCAGTAATCATTCCCGCGAGAAATGAGGAGAAAAACCTTGGTTTTCTGCTTGATTCTTTGGCCAAGCAGACTTTGAAACCCGCCGAAATAATAGTCGTCGATGATAATTCTTCGGATAGCACCAGTCAATTGGTCTTAAATAGGGGAGTGCATTTGGTAAAGCTCGGTCCCCTGCCGGAAGGCTGGACGGGCAAGGCTTATGCTTGCTTTGAGGGTGCCCGAGCTGCTTCTGGCCAGGTTCTGCTCTTTCTGGATGCCGATACCAGGCTGGCAGACAATGGACTAGAAGTTCTGTTAGGCCTTTATTTAAGTCAGCAGGGTTTTGTCTCTGTCCAACCCTATCATATCATGGAAAAGCCATACGAAAAGCTTTCGGCCTTTTTTAACCTGATTCTAATCTTAAATATGAATATATCTTCATATATTTCGCGTCTCAACAGGCCCCGGGGGGCGTTTGGCCCCTGTCTGGTCTGCTCTAAAGGCGATTATCTATCTGTTGGGGGACATGAAGCCATTAAGGGCGACATAATTGACGATATGGCTCTGGCCCGGGTGGCCCTGAGCAAAGGCCTTCAGGTTCATTGTTACGCTGGAAAGGGTTTGGTTTCTTTCAGAATGTACCCCGGCGGGCTCAAAAAGTTAGTGGAGGGCTGGACCAAGAATTTTGCCACCGGAGCCACCAGGACCAGCCCTGTCCTGTTTCTGGTGTCCTTTGGCTGGCTTGCCGGGGCCCTGAGTGGTCCGCTGGATGTGGCTAAAGGAATAGTAAGCGGAAACGATTTTCTCTGGCAGCTCGGCCTGGGTCTTTACCTGATTTTTGCCCTTCAGGTGTACTATTTTCTTCGGAAGCTCGGTAATTTTGGCGTGCTCTCAGCCATTATGTATCCCCTGAATCTAATTTTTTTTATGCTTATTTTTATGAATTCGCTGTTCTATACCCATCTGCTGGGTTTTGTTCATTGGAAAGGGCGAAAAATAAGAACGAGAAAAAATTAAGGTAAGGAATTATAGGAGCCAGCCATTGAAGATTTTCCAATTGAGTCCGGCCATTGTTTTGCTCCTTAATTTTGGGCTGTGGCCGGTCATCCATTTCCTGGCCGGCTATATTGCGGCTCGAAGGCCCAGGTCCAGCTACCACCCTGAAGCGAGTCTTTATCGCCTTAAGAAGTTTGAGAGCGGAGGAAAGATTTACGAGCAGCTGGGAGTTAGGGTCTGGAAAGCCTGGCTGCCTGACTTTGGCGATTTTTTCAAGCCTGGATTTCGGAAGAAAAGACTTGAGTCCAAAAACAGAGATTATCTACAAGATTTTTATGTCGAAACCTGCCGAGCTGAGTTTGCTCACTGGCTGACCATGGCCGGAGCCCCGCTCTTCTTATTATGGAATGAATGGTGGGTGGAGCTGATAATGATTGGCTACGCCCTGGCGGTCAATGTGCCCTGCATAATTGTCCAGCGCTATAACCGCGGACGGCTGGAGCGCCTGTTGATAAAAATAAAATATTAATAAAAATATAAACAAGGCAACCAGGGCACAATAATTGTATCGTCTCTTTTTGAGAGGATGGGTTTTTAAGACAAATATAAATGCTTTTGCTTCTTAGGAAGAGAAAAAGAATAAAGAAACAAGAGGTTTCCAGACTCAGAATATTGGATATATAGCAATTTTATGAGTAAAAAAGACAGGATTGATTTCTGTTTATTCTGCTAAGGACTTAGAGAAAGCGGGTAAAATGAGCCAGAACGTTGGCCGATTGAAATTGAAAAAGCGAAGAAGAAGTTTGTCCGGTCCAGGCTGGAAAAAATCAGTGGATTAGTTGGCAATCAATTCCATGATTCAGGCTGGATGGCCAACGGTCATGGCAAAAAGCACCTTCTGCTCGGGCCTGAGCTTGAAATCAGCGGGCGTGTTCTCGCGGTCGCAGTTATGGAACCAGGCAGCCAGTCCGGCTGAAGCGGCATAGAGGTAGATATTCTGGGCGATGAGCCCGGTGGCCACGTAATAGTAGGACTTCTGGACTTCCGGGTCCTTGATGCGGGGGTCGGGCTGACCTTCAAGAACGTAGCGATTGAGGTCGACTACAAAGAAAATCCTGACCGGGGCATTCACCCCTGACTGCCTCCGGCTAGCGCGGGGCCTGAAATCTCCTGCAGCCACCGGCAGGAGTGCGTGTTTAACAGGTTCATAGATATAGACCGCTTCCGGAAGGGCTACATAGAGGTCCATTTCCTGGGAATTGCTGGCCGAAGCGGCCGTCCGCCCGGGCTTGCCGCGGATCAGGCTGCCTTCGCCGCGATTGATGCCGAAAGCCGCCCACAGCAGGTTGGAAAGCTGTTGTGGCGAGAGCGGGTCCGGTTTGATATTGCGGTTGGTTCGTCTCAGCCACAAGGCTTCCAGCACTGTCTTTCCTCCGGCTTTTTCAGGTGCCGGCAGCTCAATCGGTTTGAGTTCCGGAGCTACTTGCTGGGCAAAAGCCGGGGGGTCTCCTGGCTTGACGAAGTTCCTTTGTCTTGTGGTTTCAGAGGAAGAATTTTTAGCGGTCTTCATTTCTGGCATTTCAGTAGTCCTTGAGCGACCGGCAAGGTTTATTCCAGTTACGACTGGAAAAGCCGCGGTTAGGGCTCCGGTGATAAAATTTCTTCTCTTCATGACACCCTCCTCAAGACTTGATCTATACTCCTATGATTACCATAAGATTTTTTGCTGCAGCAATCAAATTTTGATAGGGTTATAAAGGAGGCAGATACTCAAGCCTCGGCTCATATCATATAAAAAGGGACACCTTATAGTGTCCCAATTTTAAGATTGGCGTTAACAGGCGGAACTCTGTTGGATGGGGGCAAAAAAGGGGACACTGTACAGTGTCCCCTTTTTATTCTTGCTCATCTGAGAATATAATGATAAACACGCTGGCGGAAATGAGAAAGATTATCCTTTACCCTGTGATCTTCGGCTCGGTCCTGATCCTTGTTTTTAGCTTTTGCTCCACTTCTGAGAAAAACCCCCAGGATTTGCTGCCCGGTAAAGAAACTCCGTCCTTCAGGATAGAACTGCCCTCAAAACTCACGGATTTCCCCGAGCCGTTGCCCCCGCAACAGAAAGCTCCGGGCTTTAAGCTCAGGGGAATCAAAGGCTGGAGCTGGACTCCGGAGCAATACCTGACAGAGATACCTTACCTGGCCCTGGGCAGAATGAATTTCCTGATGAACTGCTACCTTTCCATGTTTACCGACTCGGAAAAATTTATCAACCGCTGGTGGGAACCGATTCCAGAAGATAAAAAGGCTGCTTATGAAAGAGTGGTGCGGGCCTGCCAGGAAAACGGGCTCCAGTTCTGCTTTTGACTCAAACCCCAGCCGTTTGCCGAACGTCCATCCCGTTACGAAAGGCAGGAGGACTTCGAGCTTCTTTTCCAGCAGTATAACTGGATGCAGCAATTGGGCGTTCGCTGGTTCAGCTTGTGTTTTGATGATATCCCGGTTGAGGGGCTCGACAGGGCCGGCCTTGGCCAGGGGCATGCCCTGGTGGCCAACAGGCTCCTTAAGAAACTAAGGGAGACAGATCCTGGAGCCAGCTTGATAATCTGTCCGGTTTATTACTGGAGCTGTGGTGAAGGTGAGGAGGCCCGGCTCTATCTAAACAGCCTGGGACAGGCTCTTGATTCTAATATCTATGTTTTCTGGACCGGAGATGCGGTTGTCACCACAAAGATTACCTACGATTGCGCCGTGGCTTACAAAAAAATAATCAATCACCGGCTGATCATCTGGGATAACTATCCGGTTAACGATAGGCAACCGGCTCTCCATCTTGGCCCGGTTTCAGGAAGGGAACCGCGACTCTGCGAAGTGGCCGATGGCTATATTAGCAATCCAATGGCTTACCAGAACGAAATAAACCGTCTCCCAATGCTGACCTGCGCTGATTACGCTTATAATCCCTGGAAATATGATCCGCAGCGCTCCATCGGCCAGGCTATTCTTCACCTGGCTAAATCAAAAACCGGTAGACTGGTTCTTAAAGACCTGGTGGAACTTTATCCAGGCAACATTAATCTCGGGCGAACCGAAACGAGCTATAAC
>JAOAIU010000028.1 GCA_026414545.1 Candidatus Saccharicenans sp. | reverse complement strand
CCAACGCCCTGCAGATCAAGAACATGCTGACCGGCGAGAAACTGCAGGTCCCGGCCACCCTGCTGGAAAAATACCCGGTACTGAAAGAAATTGCCAGGAAACTGGAAAAGGGCCAGATCGATTTATTTGAAGAAAAGCTGGGAGAAGAGAAGCCGGACCTGGAAAAAACAACCGTCGAGAAAGGTAAGGATTCAAAATGAGGCCGGGCCAAAAGGATAGGCCATCTCAGAAATGCCTGCGGGCCTCAGAAATCAAACCGGAGACGAATGGCCGGGCTGGAGCTATGAGAATAATTCGCCTGGCCGCTCATCCGTTGTCAGAAAAAAAAGCAATTAGCGCAACCCTCATGATAGCAGACTCTGGCCACCGAGATAATCATTACTTACCGCTACTCTGGTCGACCAGCTGCCTGCTGAGAGACTATGGAAATTTTCCGGCAAAGGAATAATATAATAAAGTTTTAATATTCATAAATTTAGGAACGAGGACTCATATTATGAACTGGTGGGAAGGTGAATTTTTAAGGGTAAGAAACAATCGGCTATATCTGGAAGGCCAGCCGGCCGAACAGCTGGCTGAAAAATACGGCACGCCGCTCTACGTTTACAGCCGGAAGCAGCTGTTGAGGAATCTGCGGTCGCTGCGGGAAGCCTTCAGCCCGGTGCCAGCTGGACTGGAAGTGCGGGTGGCTTATGCCATGAAGGCCAACCCGCATCGGGGCATTCTGAAAACTTTGTTGAAAGGCGGCTGCTGGATTGATGCTGTCTCCCCGGGGGAAGTGCAGACAGCCCTGAAAGCCGGATTCTCCGAAGAAAAAATTATTTTTACCGGCACCTCCATCTGCCAGAAAGATTTTGAGCAGGTTTTGCAGCATCCAGGAGTTACGGTCAACATCGACGCTTACGAGCAAATTGACCTGCTGGAAGCAGCCAGGAGAAGATCGAGAATCAGGCAACCGGTACGGGTTTCAGTGCGCTGGAACCCGGGACTCGGCCGTGGTTTCTGTAGCCAGACGGTTACCGCCGGAGACCGCAGCTCTGACGGCTCGCCGATCAAGTTCGGCGTGGAAGATTCCAGGGTGCTGGCAACTTTCAGGCGGCTGCAAAGCCTTGGTTTTAAGCTGGTGGGGTTGCACCAGCATCTGGGTTCTGGCTGGACTGAGGAAGATTTTCCCGTGACCGTAAAAGCTGTCGACCGGATGATAAAAAAGGCCGGCGAGCTGAAAAAGGCCGGGTTTGAACTGGAATTCCTGGATTTTGGCGGCGGCTTCGGGCCAAGATACAAAGAAGAACAGAGGCTTTTCCCGCTGCCTGAATATGCCGCTTACATTCTCGATAAGGTCGAGCGAGCTAAACTGGGCCTTAAGGCCATCGTGATCGAACCAGGAAAACACCTTGCAGCCGAAGCCGGAGTGCTGCTGGTCAGGGTGGAATACATCAAAAAAAGCTACGGAAATCTTTTTGCCTGCGTCAACGCTGGAACTTTCAACACTGTACCCAGGCCGGCCATCTATGAGGAAGCCTATCACGAAATAGTCAACGCCAGCCAGGTGAACGGAGGCAAAAAGCAAAAGGTGACGGTTGCCGGACACCTCTGCGAAACCGGTGATGTCTTCGGCATCGAGCGGATTCTGCCCCTTCCCCGGTGCGGTCACATCCTGGCCATTTTAATGGCTGGAGCCTACTGTCATAGCATGGCTTCACGTTTTAACCTCCGCGAAATTCCAAAAGAAATCGTTCTATAATTTTAAAACTTTAATTAATCTTCCGATTTTAACTGATAGTTTGGGAAAAAGCGTTTTTTTGGTTTAATTTTCTAAGAATGTGCGAGCCAGGCTTAGCTGATTTAAGCACCAGGCTTTTAGCTATGAACGGTTACCGTAGCAATACCGATTTAGCCAGAAGATCCCGCAACACCAATTAATAATAATGGTCAATTAGGTGGAGGATAATCACAGATAAGAATAAAGTTAGGAGAACATTTAACAGTGCATTTAATTGCCCACCAACCAGCTTCTGCATCACAGCCACCTTGAGTGCATCGGCCTGGAAAGGCTGAGTTGCAAAAAACTGCTGTGCCGGCAATAAGATTGATCATTCCTAATAGTATAAGCCAGGATATCAGACAAAGAGTAAAGACAAGAACCGAGCGTTTCATCTCGAACCCTCCTTTTTTAATAGACCAATTAAATTTTTCTCTTGGTTATTATCATAAAGGCTTATAAAAAATGTGTCCTCATTTCCTCTTGATAACACACAAAAATGTTCAATCTCTATCTCCTTAAGGTCCAGAACATAGATCAATTCGGTTCTTAGACTATTTACACTCAATCTCCAAATTTCATAATGAGATAACGGCTCGGTTTCTCCATAAACCCCATAACCCGTGATTAATAAAAATAATCTGCCGCCGGACAGCTGAGCCGCCTGGATAATTCGCGGCGGAATGGGAATCGTCCCATTGATATTTCTACTTAGACCCTGATGATAAATTATCTTTTCATTTCTCGCTTTACCTCTCAGTTCGCTTAAGCGTCTGGAGCCAAGCTTTTCGCCTCTTGAATTGTACTTGCATATATCTCCAATCAAATAGGAAACGTAAAAAACAATATCACCATTCGATAAAACAGACCCTTCATTTATCAAACGATCTACAACTCGCGGAGACATATTTTTATAAATTGAGTAGTCAACTCTATACTTATCACCAAAAGAATTAATATATTTGCCTTCATAACTGTATTCATGGATTAAATTATTTTCTGTTGGTTGCAAAAGATATATTCTATTCAAGGCAGCAGATACAGATAAAGCTGGACTGAATACTCTAAACCTGTTAATAAATTTTCCGTCTTCAGAGAAAAGACTAAGTCCGGCGTCATCGAGAATGAACACTTTCCCTATATGCTCATTTACATCGAAATAATAAGGCCATTCTAATTCGCCTGGTCCCTGTCCGTAACCCCCAAAGGAAAGTAATAATTTTCCCTCTGGGTTAAACTTAAAAACCATTTGTTCTCTATTTCCTACTGCGTAAATGTTACCTGCTTCATCGATGTCAATGGGGGGAACGGCTTTAAAATATATTTCTTCTTTGGGGAAAGTATTTGCCAATATTAATTTCTCTTTTGGCCCATTATCAGAGCAAAAGATGAAATTATTGCCAGCAAGAAAGATCAAAAACCAGCTTATTAATTGGTTCTTTACCCTCAATCAAAACCTCCTTATTTCTTCAATCCTGCCCCGATTAATTATTATCAAGAAGTTGTAATAAAAATTCCACCTGTTACGATTTAATTTCAAATATAATCTTCTCCATGCCTTATCCATCCTTCTTACTTCATCATTCATCTCGATTCGTAAAGCCCTTCTAAAGTTTTCAATGTCTGTATCAGAAAAATCGGGTTCAACGAGAAAAATAATTCTCAGGTCAGGGTTATTTTTTAGCTGATCGTATTTGGCGCAAGGCCGGCAGAAAGTATCAGCAGAGCTAATTAAGTAGATAGCAGAATTATAATAATATTCTCTGTCCTGCTTGACCATTTTGATTAATTGATGCTCAACAGTACCGACAAAATAGTAAAAAATTAATATTCCCAAGGACAATAAAAGAGAAAGAACTGCTAAACCGATTAATGTTCTTTCAAGCTTAGAGAACCTAGCCATAAAGCTTCTTTTTTGCTTACTTTTTCACAAAGGGTAAATATCAAAAAAAAAAAAAACATCTTGTCAAGTATTTCTTTCTTTCGTGTTCCGTAAATATCAAAAGTAGACATTTTGTAAAAATCAAAAGTAGACGTCAGGGGTAAGAGCTAGAGTGAGAACTCAGCCACTTTCTGGTTAATTTTCAGGGCGCACTCCGTGGTCAGGGTTTACAAAAAATATTATTTTTCCTGTGTTTGTCGATTTTAATTGATAACTTGTAAATAGTGGCTCGTTTGCTGCTGGAAAAGAGAGCTGGTATTTAGCCAGTATCTAAAAGGTGCGAAGGAAGGTGCAGTTTATAAGGCGGGGGTGGGAGCCGTCCTGGAGCCGCACTTCAGCCCGGAGAAAGCAGACCGGCGGTGAGCCGAAGGCCAGGGCCTTCCTCTGTCCCACCCCTTCCACCAGGCCGGTCTCATCCTCAAACAGGTAAAAATAAGTGAGCCCCTTGGCGGTTTTGATTTCCCGGGCATCGATGATCCTTACCGCCAGCTCCACCACCTGCCCGGACAGGTCTTTGAGCTGGGCTATCCGCAGCGGCGACCGCCTCCCATCCAGAAGCTCCAGCGGGTCGCCCGCCGGCAAAAACCCCAGCCTCTCCAGCTGGAGCTTACGCTTTTCTTCATCGGCAATGTCGGCTACCTTGAGCTCCGCTACCCCCTGAAAATAGCGTAGCACCTGCTGGCTGCGGTTCGGCTCCAGGGAGTCCAGAGCTCCGGCCTGGATAAGGGCCAGCAGGTCGCTCTGCCCGGGCCTCGCCCGGCCTAAAAAATCTTCCACTGAAAGATAAGGACCGCCGGCTTCCCGCTCGCTGATGATTCTTTCAATGGTCTTGGCCGTTAGATTTTTTATCAAGCCCAGGCCAACCCTTATCCCCCGCCCTTCCACCTGGAACCTGTACCCGCTACGGTTGACATCAGGCCCCAGGATGGTAATTCCCAGCCTCTTGGCTTCCTCCACGTACTCCGGAAGCTGGTAGTAGCCGCCGGCGGCGTTGAACACCGCCGTCATGTAAACCAGCGGGTAATGGGCCTTTAAGTAAACCGCCTCGTAAGCCATGAGCGCATAGGAAGCACTGTGGGCCCGGTTGAAGGAATAGGCAGAAAACTTTTCCATCTTCTGCCAGAGGTTCTTAACTTCATCTTCCGAATAACCGCGGCCGAGGGCCTGCTCGAAAAACTTCCGCCGCAGC
Source organism: Candidatus Saccharicenans sp. (assembly GCA_026414545.1). GTDB lineage: Bacteria > Acidobacteriota > Aminicenantia > Aminicenantales > Saccharicenantaceae > Saccharicenans. The sequence continues at coordinate 85,273 of JAOAIU010000028.1, read as the reverse complement.
TTCTCTTCCACCCGGCGCTTTTTAAGCTGGCGGCGCAACATTTCCCCTTCTTCCGGCGGAAACCCGGCCACCCGCTCGGCCACCTGCATCACCTGCTCCTCGTAGAACATCAGGCCGCCGGTTTCAGGAAGCACCCGGGAAAGAAGCTGGTCTTCCGGAAGCGGCCTGCCTTCGCGGCGCCTGAGGTAGGCTTCCTTCATGCCGCTCTCTGTGGGTCCTGGTCTGATCAGGGCCAGGGCATGGATTAAATCGCCGAGGTTTTCCGGCTTCAGGCGACGCAGCAGGTTCATCATGGCCGGGCTCTCCACCTGGAAGCAACCGATGGTCCTGGCCTCCCGGAGAAGGGCATAGGTTTTCTGGTCATCCGGCGGGATGTGTTCCAGCCGCAGCGCTTTCCTGGTCTCAGAGATGGCCGTAAGCCCGCGGGTGGAAAGCAGGTCCAGCTTGATGAGCCTGAGCTCTTCCACCGTGTCGCGGTCATAATGGCACATCAGCAGTCCTTTGGCCGATTCTTCAAGCGGAAGGAAGCGTTCGGCCGGGGCCGGGGTCAGGATGACCCCGCCCACGTGGAGCGAAATTTCGGCAAAAACTCCGGAAAGCTCTGAGGCTAACTTCCAGACTTCAAGGTAACCGGCCTGGGGCGGCATCTCCCGGAGATAATAAGGCTCAACAAACATCGGCACCCTTTTGCTCATGCTCCGGGCTTCTTCCGGCGGGACGCCGAAGGCCCTGGCTGTTTCATAAAGCGCCGAGCGGGCCCGGTAATTTTTCAGGCTGCAGACGTAAGCCGCGCCGGTTTTACCCGAACCGTAGCGTTTCAGCACATATTCCAGGACTTCGTCGCGGCGGCTGGAGTCAAAATCCAGGTCAAAGTCGGGCGGGTCGGGCCGGCCCCGGTTTAAGAACCGCTCGAAATAGAGGTCGTATTTCACCGGGTTAAGCCGGGAAATGCCCAGAAGGTAGGCTAAGTAGGAAGAAGCACCGGAACCGCGCAGGTTGTGGTAGATGCCGCGACGCCGGGCAAACTCCACCACGTCGTGGACCACCAGGAAGTACGGGGCAAAGCCGCTGTCTTCCACTACCTGGAGCTCACGCACCGCTCTTTCCCTTTCCTTCCAGCTAAGATTCCTGAGCCGGGACAGCTTTTCGTTTATCACCTGGCGCAGGGTAAAGGGGAAGAGGTCGGCTGGAAGGGGCGGGACAATGTTTTCAAACGAGAAATCTATCTTTTCAGCCACCTCCAGGTGTCGGCGGAAAACCTCTCTGAGCCGGTCGCCGTATTTTTTGAGGGCAATTTTCTCCTGCTCCGGACCAAAATTCCGGAGTACCGGAGAGAGTTTTTTAAGTTCCGGCGGATAGGGTATTTTCTGCTCGATGGACCGCAACAGCACCAGGCGTTCCGGGCTGGTGAGATACTTGAGCGGAACGCTCCAGAGAAGCTGAATACCGGTGCGGATGGAAAGCCATTCGGCCGCCTCAAAATTCTCGAGCTGGCAGCCAAGGTAAAAATCTTCCGGAATGCTTTCCTGAAGCTTTCTCAACGTCCTCACCCACTCTTCCAGCTCCGCTTCGGAAACAGGCAGGTTTTCAGGCAGGATGAATACGGTGACCAGGCCTTCTGGTGCGAGAAACTGCCGGCGGTTAAAAATTTCCAGGAGTCGGTGGTAGCCCTTTTTCTCCCTGACCAGGAAAACAAAGCGACTGCCCTTGCCCGGAAAATCGAGCTCCAGCTCGCAGCCGAAAATTGGCTTGAAACCGCATCCCTCACTCAGAGCCCTCCACTTTCCCCAACCGTAGAAAGCGCCTGCGTCGGTCAGAGCCACCGCCGGAAGCCGGTTTCTTTCGGCAAACTGGACCAGCTCTTCTACGGTGATACTGCCCTCACCACGGCTGAATACCGAATGCACTCTTAAAGGGGTAAACATGATACTATCTCGTCAAGGAAGCTGTCTTGAGAATAAAGCCGCGGCCGCGGTCTTCCTCATAGACTTCGCTCAGCATCTTCTCCCGCACCGTCAGCAGGGCATTAAACCCGTATTTCTCCCGCACCCGGTCTAAAGCCTGGCAGAGCCGCTCTTCCCGCTCCGAGTAAAGCTCAAAAAGGGAAAGATGCCGGGCTTCAACCAGCTCGCTGCCCTTGACTCCAACCAGCCGCAGTGCCAGGCGCGAGCCTTCCCACAGTTCCAGGAATAATTCTTCAGCCACCCGGTAGATGCGATTAGTTTCCTGGACCGGAAGCGACAGCGCCCGGCGCTTGCTCACGGTCTTAAAATCCGAATAGCGGGCCTTAACTTCCACCACCCGGGCATAATACTTTTCCTGCCGCAGGCTCAGGGCCAGCCGGTCGCAGAGATAGGCTAAGTGGGCCAGCAGCAGGTCCCGGTCCCAGATGTCCTGGAGAAAGGTGGTTTCGCGGGAGAAGGATTTGGGTTTACCGTCAACGGCCAGCGACCGGCAATCCATGCCCCGCGACAGAAGGTAAAGCTCGTCGCCCATGACTCCAAACAGCGAACGCAGCATCCCCAGTGGCACCTGCCAGAGGTCGGCTATCTGGTGGACGTTGAGCAGCCGCAGCATGACCTGGGCTTTCGGCCCTATGCCAGGAATCTCCGAGATGTCCAGCTCCCGCAGAAATTCCTGTTCTTCGCCCGGCTTCAGTTCAAAAAATCCGCCGGGCTTGGCTTTCCTGGTGGCCAGCTTGGCCAGGATTTTATTGGAGGCCGCACCCACTGAAACGCCCAGGCCCAGCTCCTTCTCCACCCGGCTCTTGATTTCCCTGGCTGCTTCACTAAAAGAAGGATAGATATGCCGGCAACGGGTGAATTCCAGGTAGGCTTCATCGAGTGAGGCTTCTTCCACGTCCGGTGTGTATTCATGCAGGATGCGGAAAAACTTCTCAGAAAAGGCCTGGTAGAGGTGGTAATTGCCGCGGACGAAGACAGCCTGGGGGCAGAGCTTGTAGCACTGGCGAAGCGGCATTCCAGAATGGACCCCGTATTTTCGCGCTTCATACGAACAGGTGGAAGCCACACCCCGCTCGTGCGGCAGGCCGCCGACCACCAGTGGTTTTCCTTTGAGCTCAGGGTTGAGTAAAACTTCCACCGAGGCAAAAAAAGCGTCCAGGTCGATGTGAACCACATAGCGCCTCTGTCTGGAAAGGAGAAAACTTTCCTCCGCCTTCCACATTCTTCGTCCCCCGAAATCACAAACAGAATCAATACTTGCGGATGACGCCGACCACCCGGCCGACTATCCGGAGTTCCTTGACTTCAATCGGCCTGAAAGCTGGGTTTTCAGGCACCAGCAGCACCCGGTCCTTCTCCCGGCGCAGGCGCTTTAAGGTCACCGAGCCATCTTCGAGCAGGGCCACCACCATTTCGCCGGAGCTGGCTACCTCGGTCTGCTCGATGACCACCAGGTCGCCGTCATCTATGTAAGCGTCAATCATGCTCTTTCCGGTAACCCTGAGGCAAAAAAGGTTGCCCTGCTTCCGGCTGGCAAACCAACTTGGAACTTCCACCGTTTCCCCCAGGGTATCGAACATTTCCCGCGGTGTGCCGGCCGGGACCAGGCCGACCAGGGGCAGGCGCACGGCGCTGACCGCATCCGGTACCTGGGCCAGACGGACCTCACCGCCTTCCCGCCTGAGATAGCCTTTCTTCTCCAGGCTCACCAGGTGCTTGAAAACGGCCGAGGGGTTGTTCAGTCCGACCAGCTGCCCCAGCTCCCGGACCGTGGGCGCATAGCCGTGCTCCAGGATAAATTCCTGGATTTTTTCCAGGATCTGTTTCTGCCTTCCGGTTAAAGACCTTTTAATCCTGTTAACCATTTTGTTCACCATTTATAAAATAATCCACGGAAAAGGTTCTGTCAAGTTAAAATTTAAAAAATGGAAGAGTTCTGGCCCGGGCGGACAATTAAATAAAGTTCGCCATTGAAACCCCGGTCCTGGTCCAAAAGCAGGAAGACAAGTCTTCCTACCCTGTATTTTGTCGACGTTAACCACAGAACGGGGGCCTGAACTGCCCCCTGGCATGCATTTTGTCTTTTAACTGCTTCACCTCAATGGAAAAAAAGGCTGGTTTCAGATATTATTGGGGTTGAGGTGGAAGACAGTGAAAGAAAGAAACGCTCGCCTTCTGGCCATTTTTCTTATGGCTATGGCCATATTGCTTACGGCGTATAGAACTGCTGCTCTGGCCCAGGAAAAAAATGTAAGGCAGTCAATTTTGACGGTCAAGCCGATTCCGCCCGCCAAACCGGTTGCTCCCGGCGATGCTTTTGAAATCACTTTGGAGCTCACGGTGGCCCCGGGATTTCACATCAATTCCCAGAAACCAGAAGATGAACTGCTGGTTCCAACCTCTGTCGAGCTGAAAAAAGACCCGGCGCTTGAACTAAAAGAAGTCATTTTTCCTGAAGCCAAAAAGAAAAAATTCAAATTCTCGGATAAACCGCTGTCCGTTTATGAAGGCCAGGTCAAAGTCAACCTGAAAATTGAGTTGGCCGAGGATGTCTGCGGCAGCAGCCTGGAAATCGAAGGAAAAGTCCGCTACCAGGCCTGCGACCAGGAAGCCTGCCTGCGCCCAGCCTCTGTTCCTTTCAAAACCACGATCAAGCTTGCCTCCTGAGTTATTCACGGTTGGCCTACCGGACATATCATATTATTTCAAAATCCCGTTATGCCCTGGCTGAATAGCAAGCCGGGAATGGCCCGGCCGGCTTTAAGTTTTCATGAAAGATGACCGGGTAGCCTTGGAACATTTTTCCCTGCTTCAGGTCATTTCTGCCCAGCTCCGGGTTCTGATCAGGTTATATTCGGCCCAGAATAGATAATAACCAGGCAGTAGAAGCAAACCCGGTCCATCTACCCCCAACCTCATTTGTAAAAGTGTCCATTTTCTGGGATAATAGGTTAAATTCATTGAAAGGATTTCAGATGAAAAAATCATTTTCTCTGGCTGTAACTATCCTTCTGGTCGCTTTTTCGCTGGTGGTCTGCTCCGGAAAAAGCTCCTCTTCCCAGTTGACCATGTCTCCCGAAAAGGCCAAACCGGGTGATACCGTCACCTTCGCCTATATACCAGCCGAAAAGGATCTGGCTTCCCGGGAAGCCTTCAGCCTTTATGTCTATTCCTATTCCAGGGAATTGCCGAAGGTCCAGGCCGTTTCGCTCAAGAAGAGCGGCAAGAAGTGGACCGGCACCTATTCCATAGATAAGGAAGCTTTTGGCCTGGTGGCCAAGGTCAAGCTGGATAAAGACAACGAAGATAATAACCAGGGCAAGGGCTACATCTTTGCGCTCTATACGCCCGACGGTAAAGTCCTCCCCGGCCATAAAGCCGGGTTGGCCCTGGCTTACACTTCCTGGGGCCAGCTGGTGGGAATCAACCAGGACCTGAACGAAGCCCTGCGACTGACCGAAGAAGACTTCCTGGCCAACCCCGCCATCAAGAAGCAGTTCGTCAACAGCTATCTGCGCCTGCTCCAGGCTTCCAAGAAAGAAGGCTGGGAGCAGAAGTCAAAAGACTTCCTGGATGAGGTCTCCGCCCTGTCTGACCTGGACGACTCCACCCTGGTAACACTCTACCGATTTTACGCCCAGACCGGAAACCAGGAAAAGGCCATGGCCATTGCCCAGCAGGCCCAGAAAAACCCGAAGGGAGAATTCTTCCAGATACAGGCCGTGATGCAGCTCCAGGGCATCCAGGACCCGAAGGCCAGGATGGATTTCATCAAGAAATTTCAGGAAGAATTTCCCGACTCCAAGTACACTGAGTCCATAATCGGAATGGTCACCCAGGCTCTGTTCCAGGAAAAAAAGCTGGAAGAAGCCAACAACTTTCTCCAGGACAACCGGCTTAAGGCCCAGCCATATTATTTCTACGCCGTGGCCAACCAGGCTAACCAGGAAGGCCAGGCCCCGCTGGCCTTAAAAGCCCTGGACAACGGAATTTCCCTGATGGCCGAGCACCTGTCCAATCCTGACAAGTACAAACCCGCCTATTACACTGAGGAAGAATGGCGCGAGGAAATGCAGACCAGCCTGAGCGCCATGATGCTCAGTCTTAAAGGAAATCTGCTCTGGAAACAGGGCCAGTTGAATGAAGCGATCAACTCCCTGCGCCAGGCCTATGAAGCCAGCAAAGGTGAACAGTCTGGAATTTCTATGGATTACGCCAAGGTCCTGCTGGAAAATAAGAATTATGAGCCGGCGCTCCAGGTTCTGGAAGCTACCGCCCGCAAGGGTTTCACCGGTTCCGACATCATGGACCTGCTCCAGCAGGCCTACGCCGGAGCCAGGGGCTCGAATAGCGGCTGGGAAGAATATAGAACTAACCTGGAAACCAGCGCTACCGCCGCCCTGCGGTCGGAGCTGCAGAAAAAGATGATCGAGCAGCCCGCTCCGGCCTTTGAGCTTAAGGACCTGGAAGGCAAGGTGGTTAAGTTAGCCGATTACCAGGGCAAGGTGGTCGTCCTGGACTTCTGGGCCACCTGGTGCGGTCCCTGCCTGGGTTCATTCCCCGGCATGAAGAAGCTGGTCGAGGAATACCAGAAAGACCAGTCGGTGGCTTTTGTCTTCGTCAACACCTGGCAGGATGAAGCCAACAAGGAACAGGTGGTTAAAGAATTCCTGGCCAAGAACCAGTATCCCTTTTACGTCCTGATGGATACCGAAGACAAGGTCGTGGCCGACTACGGCGTATCTGGCATTCCGACCAAGTTCATCATCGACCCCAGGGGCAAGATTCGGTTCAAGAGCATCGGCTTTGAAGGCGACACCGAAAAAATGGTCAAAGAAGTTAAGTTGATGATAGAGCTGGCCAGGGGAAAATAGACTGGTAAAAATCATAAGAAGAAAATATCTGGCAGGATATCAAGCCGGCTTCTAAATATTGTCACAACCGGGAGTTATAGACCGGCTTGAATTGCCCTCAACAAACAAATTTCGAGGTGGCAGGATGAGCGAGAACAATAAAAAGAAAAGGCTGGAAACAGAAATCATCCACTCCGGTTATCACCGCGACCCGGCAGTCCGGAGCGTCTCTCCGCCAATCTACCAGACCTCGACCTTTGCCTTTGAGAGTGCAGAACAGGGGGCAGCTCTTTTCTCCGGCCAGGAAAAGGGATTTATCTACACCCGACTGGGCAACCCGACCATCCTGGCCCTGGAGGAAGCCCTGGCCACCCTGGAAAAGGGTTATGGAGCACTGGCCACGGCCACCGGCATGGCCGCCGTTTCCGCCATTTACCTGGCCTTTCTGGAAAAGGATGCCCACCTGATAGGAACTGCTGCCCTATACGGGCCGTCCAGAACTATCATCGAGACCGAGTTTGTCCGCTTTGGAGTGAGTGCCGACTTCATTGACACTTCAGATATTTCAGGGATTAAGACAAAAATCAAAAAGAATACCAGGTTGCTATTTGTGGAAAGCCCGGCTAATCCGACCATGGCCATCACCGACCTGAGGGCCTGTGCCGAAATTGCCAGGGAGCATGACCTGTTGCTGGTGGTCGACAACACTTTCGCCTCGCCCGTTCTTCAGAACCCGCTGGAACTGGGGGCAGATGTGGTCATGCACAGCCTGACCAAGTTCATAGGCGGCCACAGCGATGTGGTGGGCGGGGTCATAATCAGCCGCAACCGAGAGCTCCATCTGAGGCTGCAGAAAGTTCTGAGAATGCACGGCGGAACCATGGATCCGCACCAGGCCTGGCTGGTACTGCGCGGGCTGCGCACGCTGCATCTGAGGGTGGAGCGGGCCCAGGAAAACGCCCAGAGAATCGCCGCCTGGCTGGAAGCCCATCCGAAAGTGGCCTGGGTTAACTATCCTGGCTTGAAGAGCCATCCGCAATACGAGCTTATGAAAAAGCAGATGAAAGGCCCGGGCTCGATGATTTCCTTCGGGCTAAGGGGTGGCTATGAAGCCGGTCTTAAAATGATAAACGGCGTCAGGCTCTGCACCCTGGCTGTTTCGCTGGGTGGAATTGAAACCCTTATCCAGCACCCGGCCAGCATGACGCATGCCTCGGTTCCAAAGAAAGAAAAGGAAGAAGCCGGAATCACCGACGACCTGATCAGGCTGTCGGTTGGCTGCGAGAACGTCGACGACCTGATTGAAGACCTGGAGCAGGCCCTGGACCGCAGTTGAGAGCCAGGCCGGCCGCCATCCTGACCCCGGGTCATTTATCAGGTAGGCTCTTGCTTAGCAGCTCTATCAGCGCACCTTTGGCCCGGATGTAGACTCCACTGGCTTCGGCCACCACCTGCCCGTCGCTTCCGAACATCTTCCCGGCCGTGAAATAAGCCCGGCCCTTGCGACCGGTCACCCAACCTTCCAGCCTAAGCTGGTCACCGATCTTAGCCGGTTTCCTGAATTCCACGGTCAGCCTGGAAGTAACCACCGGAATCTCCTCAGCCAGGATGGCCTTGGCCATGACCTCGTCCAGGAGCGAGGAGATTATCCCGCCGTGAAGGAGGTCACGGTAACCCTCATGTTCCCGGCCGGGAGTGAACTCGGCCCAGGCCACCTTTCTTTCCCGGTCAAAGAAAAAGTCCAGCTTCAGCCCGATCAAATTTTCTTCACCGCAGATGAAGCAGCCGCGGTAATTTATTATTTTTTCAGTCATCCACCTCAAACTCCATGTAGCGCGCGCTGGGCATTACCAGGCGGAGCCGGCGGGCCTGGGTCAGCTGGCCAAGGCTGACTTCAACCTGGTATTCACCGGCGGCCACCCTTTCCTTCTGGCCTTCAGCCCTAAGGTCCCAGGCCAGGGTGTTAAGCCCGGGCTTCAGGTCCACGGCCATTTCTTTGAGGACCTTGCCGGTGGCGGTTTTAATTATCAGCCGGCCGGAACCACCGTCTCTGCAGTAGGCCAGAATGCGGGCATTGACCTCAACGGCCGGGACCTCTCCCCTTCTGGCCATCGGTAATTGAACTTCATCCGGCTCCAGGACATGGAGAGCCTGGCTCAAGACCTCTGGCGTCAGTTCCTGGATCTTTTTCAGCGGCAGCACGAACACCCCGCGGCTGTGGGTGCCGATGAGCAGCTCCCTTTCCCGGGGATGAATCTTCATATCATAGACCGGCAGGGTCGGCAGGTTGGCCCGCAGCGAATGCCAGGTCTTCCCCCGGTCCAGGCTGACATAGGCGGTCAGGTCCGTTCCCAGGTAAATGATATTCTCGTTGACCGTATCTTCCCGGATGACGTTGCAGCCTTCCTCTGGCAGGTTGCCCTTCAGGGAAATCCAGGTCTTGCCGTAATCTTCGGAGGCAAAGACGTAGGTGCTGAAATCATCCTCGCGGTAACCGATCATCGTCAGGTAAACCCGCCCTGGCTGGAAGCGGCTGGCCTCAATCCTGGTCACCCATTTTTTGGGCAGCCCGGCCGTTATCTTTTCCCAGGAGCAACCGCCATTCCTGGTAACCCAGACATTGCCGTCGTCAGTACCAGCATAGATGACTTCCGGGGTAAAGGGCGATTCGGCCAGGGCAGTAATGGTGGCAAAGGGCACATCCCCGTCTATATTCCTGCGGTCGGTCAGGTCCGGCGAGATTTCAATCCAGTTATCGCCGCGGTCCACTGACTTCAGCACCTTGTTGGCCCCCAGAAGCAGCGTGAACGGGTTATGCTTTGAAATCAAAAAAGGCGTCAGCCAGTTGAACCGGTAAGGAGGTTGAACTGTCTTCAGCTGGGGCTTGATGGACTTTGTTTCCCGCGGATTGTTCAGGTTGAGACGGAAGAGGCTTCCGAACTGGTACTCGGCGTAGACTATGCCCTTCTCCTGCAGGCTGGGCTCGACAAAAGCTCCGTCGCCGCCGAGGATCATCTTCCAGTCCTTGTCCCGGCGCCCGAAAACGAAATCCCGCGGCCCCAGGTTAACTCCGTTGTCCTGCAGGCCAACATAGATATTATAGGGAGTTTCCAGGTCGAAGCTGACGGTATAACACTGGGCCAGGGGCAGGTTAGCAATTCTCTGGAAAGTCCTCCCGGCGTCGAAGGAAACGTTCAGCCCGCCGTCGTTTCCTATCCAGACTTCTCTGGGGTCGTTGGGGTTTATCCACAGGGCATGGTGGTCGGGATGAACGTCGGCATAGCCGTAGCCGTAGGAGCCGCCGGCTTCCGGAATCTCTTTGAACGTCTTCCCGCCGTCGGTCGATTTCATCAGCGGCACGCCCAGCAGGTAGACGACATTCTCATTCTCGGGCGAGACAAACATCTTACCGAAGTAATACCCGTAGGTGTTGACAATGGAATTGGACAGGAAACCTTCATGGGTTTTCTTCCAGGTTTCGCCGCCGTCATCGCTGCGGTAAAGTTCGGCTCCCTTGACCTGGGTGGTAAACAGGGCGGCATTGGCTCCGCCCCGGAGGATATCAACCAGCTCGGCCAGGGTCAGTTTCTTCTGTTGCACCGCTTCCTTGACCGACCTGGCCGTAAACACCTGTGGAGCCCGGTTCTGACGGAGCAAGGCTTCCAGCTTGCCGTCTTCCAGCTTCAGGAAATCCTGGACGGTCAGTTTCTTCAGGGCTTCAATGGTCAGAGCGCCCTTGGCTTCTTCTCTGGGCCTGGGCTGTGTCCGCGGTTCCTGGTTATCGAGGAAGGCATAGACTACCTTCGGGTTGGATGGACAGACAGCCAGGCCGATGCGGCCGACGTATTCGTTCTGGGGAAAGCCGTTGACGATTTTCCTCCAGGTCCGGCCGCCATCTTCTGTCTTGTAAATGGCACTTTCCTTTCCCGACTCGGTCATGTTCCAGGCTTTCCTGATTCTTTCCCAGGAAGCGGCATAGAGAACCTCCGGGTTGGCCGGGTCCATGACCAGGCTGATGACCCCGGTCTTTGGCGAGATATAAAGAACCTTCTGCCAGGTCCGGCCGCCATCGGTGGTCTTAAAAACGCCACGCTCTTCATTCTCGGTATAAAGATGGCCGATGGCTGCCACGTAGACGATTTCCGGATTTTCGGGGTGGATAATTATATCGGCAATATGATGGGTATCGGCCAGGCCCAGGTGCTGCCAGGTCTTGCCGCCGTCGGTGGATTTGAAGACACCGGTGCCGGCATAGGAGGAGCGGGAAGAATTTTCCTCGCCCGTCCCGGCCCAGAGCAGGTTCTTATCCTTCTCAAATATAGCCACGCTGCCAAAGCCAACCCAGGACTGAGCGTCGAAGAGCGGGGTCCAGGTGGTTCCACTGTTTTCGGTCAGCCACAGGCCACCGCTAGCCGTCGCCACCAGTATCCGGCGCGGGTCGGAAGCATAGCCCTTTATCTCGCAGATCCTGCCGCCCATGAAATAGGGGCCAAGGTTCTGCCATTCAAAACTCTTAAACCAGGATTCCGCGGCCAGCTTCTGATGAAGCTCCCAGGAACTCAGTCTCTGCTGCGGAGTGGTCTGGGCCAAAACCAGCCCGGCCCAGAAAGCCAGCAAGAGAAGGAGCGAAGATGCCAGTAAAAAAAGCCCGCCATTATTTTTCTTCAGGTTTTTCATGATTACCTCCAGGTCAGGCATTAAGAAATTGATTTTACAAATTTACAAGCATTCCAGGCAACTTATATTTGAACTTGACCCGGTACCTGGTTGCCAACCATCACCACCAGTGGTAAATTATCTGCTTAAATTGAGCAAGACAGATAAAAAATGAAAAAAAGAATACTGCTTTCAGCTTCGTTGTTCCACGCCCTGACTGATGCCGCCACCATAGTTACCCCGACCATATTTCCCATACTCTACAGCCAGGCTTTCCTGATTAAGAAGTATTCCCAGGTCGGCCTGCTATCCAACCTGGGGTTGATCACCACCATCCTCATCCAGTTCTGGGTTGTGGCCCTATCGTTCAGGCACGAATACCGCTGGCTGATGCTGGCCAGCGGCCTGGGCATCTGCCTGGCCAACTTTCTCATTCCTTTTTCCCCCTCCTTTGCCGTCCTGATGCTTCTGTTCGTGCTGCTCCGGGCTTTCACCAGCTTTTATCACCCCTGTGTCATCGCCTGGATTTCCAGGTCTCGGGCCGGGCTGGGCCGGGAACTGGATGATGCCATGGGCATTCAGAGTGGGTCGGGCAACCTGGGAGTGCTTCTGGCCTTCATCACCACCGGTTACATAGCCCAGCATTATGGTTGGAAAGCACCGCTTTTTGCCTGGGCGGCGGTAGGACTGCTGATAACCGCCGTCGGGGTCATGGTTATCAACGGCGTGTCCTCCAGGCAACCGGTAAAGCCTGATCTTTCGGCCCGAAACTGGTTGCGAGTGCTCAGGAAAGTCAGCCACCTTCTTCCGGGGTTTTTCTTTGGCGGAATGGGCTGGTCGGTGACGGTCTATTACGCCCCTTCGCTGCTGCATAACAGCTTTAACATCCCCATGGGCCGGACCGGAGTCTACCTGGCCCTGTGGATAGGATTGGGAACGATAACCGGTTACCTTTACGGTTTCTGGAGCAGGAAATTCGGCCGCAAACAGGTCTTTCTGACCAGCCTGGCTGGGGCCACCGCCTGCCTACTGGTCATCGGTCTGTCCCTTAACCGGACGCTGTCTGTCACCGCCCTGCTCCTGTTCGGAGGCTTCCTGCTGATGACCTATCCTTCGCTCCATACTTTCGTTGGTTCGACCGTAAGGGAAGAGGACCAGACCCAGGCCTTCAGCTGGATTTCCAACATCCAGATGGTCTCGGGCGCGGTCATCAGCCTTGTTTCCGGATTTCTGTCAGACCTTCTGAGCATCCGTTTCCCGTTCATCCTGGCCGGTTTCCTGTCCCTGGGGGTCTTCCTCTTTTATCTGCCCAAAGACCACAGCTACTTCGGAGCCAGGGAAATAGAATCACCCGCAGAACAACCCGCGCCCCCCATGGTTTGAGCACCGGGCCCTGGTTTTTTGACAGCAACTTGAATCCCGAGCTTTTTAAGGTTAAAGTAGAGGTATCAGCTTCAGAAGGAAAGGAAAATGAAAAATCTTAAAAACTGGAAAACAGGTTTCTTTATTTTATCCTTGCTGCTGGCTCTGGGTATTTTATCCTCTCCTCCGAATCTCCGGGCCCAGCTGACCGAAGACGAAAAGAATACCATCGAGGTTGTTAAGAAGGCCCAGAATTCGGTGGTCTTCATCACCAACATTCAACTGGTCCGCGACTTTTTCTCCTGGACGGAAGAGGCCGTGCCCCGGGGCAGTGGCTCGGGCTTTATCTGGGACGACCGCGGGCATATCATTACCAATTATCACGTGATCGAAGATGGCGACCTTTTCAATATCACCCTGCCCAACCAGGAAGAGAGGCAGGCCAAGCTGGTGGGCAAGGAACCGAACAAAGATATAGCCGTCCTGAAAATCGAAGGTAATCTGAAGGGGCTTTTCCCCATAAAAATTGGCACCTCCAGCAACCTGCAGGTCGGCCAGAAGGTTATCGCCATCGGCAACCCCTTTGGGTTTGACCACACCGTCACCACGGGAATCGTAAGCGCCCTCGGCCGGAGCATGCCCGGGGTCGGGGGAGTAACCATCCGGGATATGATTCAGACCGACGCGGCCATCAACCCGGGAAACTCTGGAGGTCCGCTGCTCAACTCAGCCGGTGAGCTCATTGGCATGAACACCATGATTGTTTCCCCCTCCCAGAGCTCCTCAGGTATTGGCTTTGCCATTCCGGTCGACACCATAAAGAAAATCGTGCCCCAGATTATCCAGTACGGGCGGGTCATAAGGCCAGGCCTGGGCCTGACCCTGCTGTCCGACCGCTATGGCCAGCGGCTGGGAATCGAGGGAGTGGTTATTTACGAAGTTCCAGTAGATTCCGAGGCCTACCGCCAGGGTCTGCGCGGACTGACCAGGAGCCGGATGGGCCGGCTGGTTATCCAGGATGTCATCAAGGAAATCGACGGAAAGAAAATACGTTCTTACGACGACCTCTACAACCTTCTCGATGATTACAAAATCGGCGACCGGGTGACCCTGACTGTGGAAAGAGACGGGAAGACCAGGAAGGTGGAATTAACGCTGGTCAGGGTTGATTGAAATTGCCGGCTGCCGATAAATAGGAAGCTCGATTTTATTGTTCGACCTTCCGAGCCCTTACCTCGTAATCCTCCTGCCAGAGAACCAGCCCGGTAACCCGGCCCTGTTCATCCAGGTTGAATTTGATCCGGATAAAGGGGTCGACAGAGAAAAAGATGGTCTGGGTTTCCACGTAAAACTTGGTGGCCGCCTGGCCGGTGGGGTGGACTATCAGGTAATAATCCTGGTAATCGACATCCAGAAAATAGCTTTCGTTGACCTGGTAGCGGCCGGTGTATTTCTGGTAAATTTCGGGCGGCAGCCGGAACAGAGTCTTTTCCTCTGGCTGATAATCGGGCCAGCCGTAGATGACCGCCAGTCCGCGCAGGATTTCCTCGGTCAGTACTCCCCCGTTGTCGCTGTTGGTCATAACCACGGCTCCCTGGCCGAGGGCAGGGTAGATGAGCACCGTTGCTCTGTAACCCCTGGTTTTTCCTTTAAGGTAAAGCTTAAACTTCTCATGTTCGCCTTCCAGGCGAAATCCGTAACCACTTCCGGCGGCCTGGGCGGAAAGCATCCTCCTGGCCAGGGCCGGAGAGAGCAGACCGCCAGTCTTACCACGAGCACAGTCCATGAGCTCGATGACCAGGGCCAGGTATTCTTCGGGTGTTGACCACAAACCCCGGGCTGCCTGTTCCGGGTAACGGTACCAGTCGCCCTCAATCCCCTCACCTTCCCTCAAGTGGCCTGAAGCTAGGTCCTCAACCGTCGGGGTCCCAAAAAAAGTATTCTTCAGGCCAAGCTGCCCAAAAACTTCTTCCCGGGCCAGCCGGGGCCAATCCATTCCCGTTCGGCTGGTAAGATATTGCTCCAGCAGCACGTAGTTGAAATCAGAAAAGCGGACCGGAATTTCCGGGTCAAAGCCCCGGTAGCTGTGGTAGTTTCTGGCTGGCTCTTCACCCCGGAGTATGGCCCCGAGGTCGGGCAGCGGGGTCGACCGGGAATAGCCTTCCGAAGTCCAGGGATAGAAACCGGCATTGTGACTCAACAGGTTATGCAGGGTGAAGCTGAGCTTTTCTGAAGGCCTGAACCTCCTGCCAGAAAAAGCTATCTCCAGGTAATAATTGCCAAGGTCAGCCTCCAGACTGACCAGGCCCTTTTCCACCAGACGCAGGGCCACGGCGGCTGAAACCGGCTGGCTGAGCTCGCCCACCTGGAAAACGGTTTTACCGGTTAGCGGCTGATACTGGATGATATTTTTGTAACCGTAGGCCTTGCTCCACTCCAGGCGATACTTGTCCATTACGGCCAGGCTGACTCCCGGAACCTTGTAAAAAGACATGCGGTCGGCCAGCCTCATTTTTTCCGGCCTCTGCCCCTTCAGGTAGACTGGCCGCAGTAAGCCCTTCTCCAGCGACTTGAGGCGGCTTCTGGTCAGAGACTCAGGCGTCTGGCAGGAAGAGATTATTAAGAACAGCAGGACCAGCAGGCCGGCTCCTGATAAACAGAATAAAGAAGCTCCTCGCTTGCTGATTTTATTATTCATCTCTTAAATCCTTTAACCTGGAGAGGGTCTCACCCGGGCTGGGGTCTGCCATAAGCAGATATTACCTTATTTATGATTACATCTTCCAGGTTCCGGCCACAATCAGATTGGTTCCGGTAATCTTGCCGGCCCTTTCCGAGGCCAGGAAGGCCACGGCCTCGGCCACGTCCTCGGCTCGACCGAGCTGACCTTCCTTTATTTTCAGTGAAGCAGGAATTTCCCCGCCTTCAATCAATCCGGGGGAAACCATGTTTACGGTTATGTTATTCTCTACTTCAGCCACCGCCGCCGTCCTGGTCAGGATCAGAAGGCCAGTCTTGGCAACGGCGTAGGGAGTGACACCAGGAAAAGAACCGAGATGCTCCACCAGGTGGAAGCCGATATTGATGATTCGTCCCCATTTTTGTTCTCTCATGCCCGGCAGGACGTGTTTCAGGCAGAAATAAGAGCTTTCCAGGTTGGAGCGGAAAATGTCTTCCCAATCGGAGCGGTCAAGCTGGTCCCAGGGCCTGGTGCGGATGGCGCCCGGCAGATTAACCAAAACATCCAGCCGGCCGAAATGGCCCCGGACTTGACTGACCAGGTCGGCGGCACCGTCTTCACTGCCCAGGTCCGCCTGGAAAATTTCCGCCCGCCGGCCAGACCTGGCGATTTCCTCTTTCAGGGCTTCAGCTTTTTCTCGGCTCTTAAAATAATGCAGGGCAACCAGGTTGAAATCGACTGCCAGGCGCCGGGCCACGGCCGGGCCCAGGTGTCCGGTGCTGCCAGTAACCAGCGCCACCCTGTCCGTCGGCATTTTATTTTTCTATCCAATCAAATTAATTATTTCAGCGGACCGGTGACCTTTTCCACCGCCTCCAGGATTTCGCCGCTCTGGACGACCTCCTTCAGCCGGTTGATGTCAGAATAAAGCGGCCGGTCTTCGTCCATGAAATCGACGTACTTCCTGATGACCTCGTAGGCGGCCCGAACTGCCGGGCTGGGCCTGAGCGGTTTGCGGAAATCCAGGGCCTGGGCCGCGGCGATAAATTCAATGGCCAGCACGGCCTGAGCATTGTCCAGTATCTGTCGGGTCTTGAGGGCCGTGGTCATGCCCATGCTGACGAAATCTTCCTGGTCGGCCGCTGCCGGGATGGAACCGGTGGCCGCCGGGTGGGACAGCACCCGGTTCTCGCAAACCAGAGCTCCGGCTGTGTACTGGCTCAGCATCAGACCTGAGAACATTCCAGCACCCCTGGTCAGGAAGGCCGGAAGCCCGACGCTGAGGTGCGGGTTCATTAACCGGTTGACCCGGCGCTCGGACAGAACGCAGACGGTGGTGATGGCCGTTCCCAGGAGTTCCAGGGCAAAGGCCTGGGGCACTCCCTGAAAGTTGGCCCCGGTCAGAACCAGGTCTTCATCGGGGAAAAAGATGGGATTATCTGCCGCCCCGTTGAGTTCCACTTCGATCATGTATTTCGCCCACTGCCAGGCATCTCTGGCCGCTCCCACCACCTGGGGAGTACTTCTCAGGCTGTAGGCATCCTGGACTTTTTTCCCCGGCTGCTTGAGGAGTTCACTGCCCTCGGTAATCCTTCTGATGTTCTCGGCGGAAGCCAGGGCTCCGGGATAACCGCGGACCTTGTGCACCCGCTCATCATAGGCTTTCATGTTGGCGTTGAGGACCTCCAGGGTCATGGCCGCCACTATTTCCGAGTTCTTTATCCAGCGCAGGGCATCGTGCACTTCCAGAGCTCCCAGGCCGGTGATGACGTTGGAGCCGTTGATAGTGGCCAGCCCATCCCGGGCCTGGAAAACCAGGGGCTTGAGCCCGGCTCTTTCCAGGGCTTCCCTGGCCGGAAGTCTCTCCCCGCGGTAATAGGCCTCGCCCTCACCCATCAGCACCAGGGCGATCTGGGACATGGGCGACAGGTCGCCACAGGCCCCGACTGAGCCCTTCTCGCAGACAACCGGGGTCACTCCCCGGTTAAGCAGCTCGGCCAGAAGCTCGACCACTTCCAGGCGGAGGCCAGAGTGGCCGTGGCAGTGGCAGCTTATCCTGGACAGCATGGCCGCCCTGACCACCTCTATCGGCAAAGGCTGGCCGTAACCGGCAGCGTGGCTGTAGATGATATACTTCTGGAATTTCTCCACCTGTTCCTGGCTCAGGACCACATTGGCCAGCTCGCCGATTCCGGTATTGACACCGTACATTATTTCATTTTTCTTTATCTTGTCTTCCAGCAGGGCCCGGCATTTCTTGATGCGGGCCTTGGCTTCCGGATGAATTTCCACCGGCTGGTTTTCTCTGGCAACTTTGACCACCTGGTCGATGGTCAAGTGACCATCCACTACGATGCTCATCAAGTCCTCCTGTTTTCGGTTAAGTATGGACAGGTATAAAATTTATAAGAAGTTGCCGATAAAGGCAAGACCGGAAATAATTTTCATGGCTTTATTGACATCCGACCCGGCTCAGGATATAAGATTTTATTCTTAAATCCAACAGGATACGAGGAGCTAAAATGACCCCTGAGACCGAGACCATCCTGGTCACCGGCGCTTCTGGCCAGATTGGTTCTGAACTGGTTCCTGCCCTGAGAAAAATTTACGGAGAAGAAAGGGTAATTGCCTCAGACGTGGCCCGACCGTCCCCAGTCCTGGAAAATTCAGGGCCCTTCGAAAAGCTGGATGTAACCAGCCGACAGGAAATCAGCCAGCTGGTCCACAGGTACCGGATTAAAGTCATCTACCACCTGGCGGCCATCCTCTCGGCCACCGGGGAAAAATTTCCCCAGAAAGCCTGGGAGGTCAATATCAACGGCCTGTATAATATACTGGAAGCTTCCAGAGAGCTGGGGGTCAGACAGATTTTCTGTCCCAGCTCCATAGCCGTTTTCGGCCCGGCCACACCCCGGGTTAACACTCCCCAGGATACCGTCCTCAGTCCCACCACCATCTACGGGGTGACCAAGGTGGCCGGGGAACACCTGTGCGATTATTATGTCAGAAAATACAACCTGGACGTCAGGGGTTGCCGGTTTCCGGGCATCATCAGCAACGAGACCCTGCCCGGCGGCGGGACCACCGACTATGCCGTGGCCATTTTTTATGAGGCCATAATCAACCGGCGCTACACCTGCTTCCTCAGGCCGGATACCAGGCTACCCATGATGTACATGCCCGACTGCCTGAAGTCCATAATCGAACTGATGGCTGCCGACTTTTCCCGCCTGAAGCATCATTCCAACTTCAATGTCACCGCCATGTCTTTCTCGGCTGCCGAGCTGGCTGCGGAAATCAAAAAGCACCTGCCCGATTTCCAGGTAGAATACCAGCCGGATTTCCGGCAGGCCATCGCCGACAGCTGGCCGGAATCCATAGACGATAGCGCCGCCCGGGAAGAGTGGGGCTGGCAGCCGGCCTACGACCTGGCCGCCATGACCGCTGACATGCTCCGGGTGCTGGGCGAAAAGCAGCGTCAGGGCAGATTGAAATATCCATGAAACAGGCAATTAAATATATGGAAGAAAAGCGGCAGAGAAGCGTCAAAAATATTAGGAGGACTAAAATGAAAAAAGCTTGCCTTCTTTTCCTGATTGTGGCGGTGAGCGGCCTGCTGGCCGTGGCTGCCCAGGTCAACGTTACCGGAGACTGGAGCTTCACCATCACCACTCCCCGCGGTGAGAGAACCAGCGATATCAAGTTCGTCCAGGAAGGTGAAAAGCTGACCGTGACTATGCAGAGCATGCGCGGCGGTGAAATCACGGGCGAAGGAACGGTCAAGGGCGAGGCCATCGAATGGTCAATCACCCGGGAAGGGCCCCAGGGGTCTTTTACCATGACCTACAAGGGCAAGATCCAGGACGCCAATACCATCACCGGTGAAGTGGAGATGGGCAACTTCGGCACGGCTACCTGGAAAGCCGTCAGAAAGACTGGCTGAGACCTAAAAGCACAGACCATGGGGGAAATGCCTGACGGCATTTCCCCCTTTTTTCTTATCTTATCACTCATGCCCAGAGCCCTGGGCTGATAAAAACTTCTGTTCCCGGAAGCAAAACTTTTTTAAACATCCAGGCAACCCCCGGGCTTTTAAGTTTAACCTGCCTGACTTCACTGTTTTTCTGAATAAAATTTCCGTTTGAAAAATCCGGAGAATTATAAAAAATGTTAATGAAAATATGAAGATCGGGAGGAAAGCATGAACAGAATCCAACAGCTTAAAGTCAATCGACAAATTATGGCTTCTTTAATTACGGCCTTGCTCCTGGTGATGAGGCTTTCCGCTTTTTCCCTTCCCGAAGAGCACCAACCCGGCCTTAATACCCTGCGGCCGGTAACCACCTACTCCATCGTGGCCTTTGATAGAGAAACCGGGCAGCTGGGCGTGGCCGTGCAGTCGCACTGGTTTTCGGTGGGCAGCATCGTCAGCTGGGCAGCTGCTGGCGTGGGGGCGGTAGCCACCCAGTCTTTCGTCGACCCGTCTTATGGAGCCCTGGGACTGGAGATGATGAGGGCCGGGAAGAGTGCCGAAGAAGCCCTTAGCGGATTGCTCAAGTCCGACCGCACGCCTGAAGTCCGCCAGGTGGCCATGGTTGACGCCACCGGGCGGGTGGCTGTCCATACCGGCAAGAACTGCATCGCCGAGGCCGGACATTTCAAAGGGGATGGCTTTTCCTGCCAGGCCAACATGATGCTCAAGAACACCGTCTGGGAAGCTATGGCCAGGGCCTATCAAACGACCAAAGGAGAACTGGTGGATAGACTGCTGGCTGCCCTGGAAGCCGCAGAAAAAGAGGGCGGGGATATAAGGGGCCGGCAATCGGCGGCCATCCTGGTGGTCAGCGGGAAAAGCTCCGGTGTCTGGTGGAAAGACCGGGTTTATGACCTGAGGATTGAAGACCACCCCGACCCGATCCGGGAAATGAGAAGACTGGTGCTGGTGGCCAAGGCCTACAACCACATGAACCGGGGCGATGAGCTGCTGACCGAAAACAAGGTGGAAGAAGCCATGAAAGAATATAGCCGGGCCATGGAGCTTTACAGCGGCAACCCCGAGATGATCTTCTGGCCGGCGGTCACCATGGCCTCGACCGGCAGGGTTGAGGAAAGCCTGCCGCTGTTCAGGAAGGTCTTTGCCCTGGACGCCAACTGGGCTCTGTTGTTGCAGAGGCTGCCTTCTGTTAATCAGTTTCCCAGAGACAAGAAACTGCTTAAAAAAATCCTGGACCAGGTCCCGAAAAAATAAGCTAGGCGCTGACAGGAAGAAGTTTCAGGCGGGCCTAAGCGATTTTATTATGATCATAACCGGTTTCACCGGTATCCGAATTTTTAAGTTAATGCCCGGGTTCCTATCTTGAGTTTTTAAGAGCCTGCTGGAAAAAGGCCGGCTGGGCAAAACTGGCCCGGAAGATTTCCTGGTTGAAATATTTCAGGCCGGCCGGAACTCTCAATTTCTTAACCTTCAGCGGGTCAACCTTGTCCGAAAGGAAGGTATAGCACCAGGTTCCGACCGGGTAGGTCGGCACCGGCGCCGAATAGAAACTGGAATACCTGAACATTTTTTTCAGGAAGCGGGCTTTCTGCCCGTGCTCCTCCAGGTGAATAAGCTGGGAGCCAGCCTGAGCCACGATAACACCGCCGGGCTTGAGCACCTTTTTCAGCTTCAAGTAAAAATCGCGGGCGTGCAGGATGGCCGAAGGTCCGACCGGGTCAGAAGAGTCGACGATGATAGCCTCGAAAAGCTCGCTGGTCTTCTGGATGAAATCAAAGCCATCGGCAATGGCCAGCTCGGCCCGGGGATCAGACAGGGCGGCGTCCAGCCAGGGAAAGTACTTCTCGCAAGCTTTGATGACTTCCTGGTCTATTTCCACCAGCCAGGCTTTCTTAACAGGATGCTTGAGCACTTCCCTTAGAGCTCCGCCGTCTCCCCCGCCGATGACCAGGACTTTCTCCGGGCGCGGCAGGCAGGCCAGGGCCGGGTGAACCAGCATCTCGTGGTAGAAAAATTCATCCCTTAGAGTGGTCTGGACCAGCCCGTCCAGGAACAGCACCCGGCCATAAAAATCATTCTCAATAATTTCTATCTTCTGAAAAGCTGATTTCTTTTCAAAAAGAACTTTTCTGGCCTTGAAGAATAGTCCGGATGAAGCCGTCTGGTACTCGCGGGCCTCTTTGCGGTCAGGTGACAGAGCCGAATTTTTCACTTTGTCCTCCAGGAAAGTTGATGAACGTAAGCAGTATTTTAGGGGAGATACCGCTTCAAGTCAATTTACAGAAAATACTTAAGCAGGATCAACAGGGCCAGCCCCAGGCGATAGACAACAAACGGCACCAGGTTTCTAGTCTTGAGAAAAGACAGCAGGAACCCGATCGACAGAAAACCGAACAGGGCTGAAGACAGGAAACCGGCCAGAAAAGGACCGTTGATTGAAGACAGAGTTATCTTCGGCACTTCCAGCAGGGCCGCGCCCACGATCAGAGGGGTAGCCAGCAGGAAAGAAAACCTGGCCGCAGCCTGGCGTCGGTATCCCAGGAACAGGGCCATCATAATGGTCATTCCAGAGCGCGAAGCGCCCGGCACTATGGCCAGGGCCTGGGCCAGTCCAATAAGCAGAACCTCAATCAGGTTCAGTTCCTCCAATCCCTTTCGGTTTCTGGCTAGCCGGTCGGCCAGGAAAATAAATATGGAGAAGAAAATCAGGCTGGCGGCTACCACCTGCGGTTCACGGAAGACGGTTTCGGCTTTTTCTTCCAGGAGGTAACCGGCCAGGGCCCCGGGAGCCGTGGCCAGAAGCACATACCATAGAAAACGTCCTTCCTTTTCTTTCGTCCTGGTAAAGCCGTCGCCTATTATCTTTATCCAGTCCTTCCAGAAATAAGCCACTATGGCCAGCAGAGTGCCCAGGTGGAGCATCACGTCATACTCCAGCCCCTGGTAGTTCCAGTTGAAAAAATAGGGGCCGACAACCAGGTGAGCCGAACTGGAAATCGGCAGGAATTCCCCCAGACCCTGCAGGAAACCGAGCACCAGCGCTTGAAAATAGTTCATGTCTTCGCCTCTTATCGGTCAGACTTAACGAGATGCGAACAACTTATCTACAACGGTGCGAGGATATTGTCAACTCGGGACCCGGTGGGGAGAAATCTTTCAGTGGACTTTTTCGATCTTTACGTTCTTATAGTAATGGCTGAGGATGTCTTTGTAACTGGCGCCGGCCAGGGCCATGCCATAAGCGCCAACCTGGCATAAGCCAACACCATGTCCCCAGCCTCGACCGCTGAACACAAAGTGCGACAGCCGGCCGGAAGGGTCGTATTCGCGGTCGATTGAAAAGAGGGTATCCTTCAGGTTCAAAGCCCAGCGCACCCTGAGGCCCTGCACCACCACCGTGCCCTTTTCGCCGACAATCTGCAGCTCAATCACCCGGTTTGATTTGCCCCTCTGCAGAACCTTGAGGTCAGAAAGCGACCCGACCTGGGGATAGGATTTCAGGATGATTTTTTCCAGCTCTTCGCGGGCCACCCTGACGTTCCAGCGGTTGTAGCGGGAATTTCGGTCCAGGACATTGGTGTTAGGCGGATAAAGGACTTCCAGCAACCGAACCTGGCCGTCAGCTTCTATCCACCTGATTTTTTCGCCGCCCAGAAGTAGCAGCGACCTGGCCGGGAAAGTGCCCTCCTCCAGGCTGCGCAAAAGATAGCCATCAGCCGGCCAGGACAGCACCCGGCGGTTGTTACCTTCCATCACTTCCAGTTGCTCGCCCTTTTTTCCCAGGAAGGTACCCTGGTGGTAAAGGTCTTCCAGCCAGCTCAGCGACTTTTTCAGGATGAAGGCCAGCTCGGCCCTGGTCACCGGGCGAAACAGGTTATCCTCGCGGAGATAGCTGGGATATATCCCGGATTGCAGCAGGTAAGCCAGAACCTTGCGGTCAGCTTCCTTAAGGTCTTTATGGCGCTGCTGATCCTTGAGCAGAAATTCAATTTCGGCCGGCAGAAGCAGCAAATCTGTCTTGTCCTGCCAGCCAAAAAAATCTACCAGGATGTGAGCCAGTTCCACAAAGTTAACCTGGGGCAATTTTTCCAGACCGGGGTTCATTGCAGGGTCGTTGATTTTTCTGAACTGGTCAACCCGCTGGAGACACCCGGCCACTTCTTCCCCGGTCGAGGGCTGGTCAAAATAATCGGCTGGAGAATTGGGCGAAACTATTCCCGCAGCCAGCAGAGGAAAGACCTCGGCCAGCACGTCACGACCTTTTATTCTGATCCCTGGATAAGCCCGGGAAGTCTCCAGGCGCCATTCGGGCTGTTTTTCGTGGGTGCAGCTGACACTCTTCAGATAAGAAACCGGGCGGCCGGAAAAGATGTTTTCGGCATCCTCGGTCATACCGCCACAGGTGCTGGTATAAAGGGCATTGATCAGTTCATTCTTATAGGTAATAACTTCCCCGGCCGTTTCCTCCACTGCCCGGTTGCTCAGAGGGTGCTCGGCCGACAGGCCTCCATAGACCTGGGAGCTCTGGGTATCGGTCAGGTCAAACCCCAGGCTATTGTTCTTTCCCAGATTCTTAAGGGCATAAGTCCTGGAGGCTACGGCCTGGGCCTTCAAGGCCTCCAGGGCGTTAAAAGTCCCGGGCGACATTTCCAGCGGTACGACCCCCTTAAGATAATCTTCCAGGTTTAAGATGTTGATCAGAGCCAGCCCGCGTCCGGTATTCTTGAGCTGGAAAATGCCGCGGTAGCTACGGTCGTTGAGCTTGAGGAAGCTCTCGGGAAAGGCCGGGATGAAATAAAGGTCGGCTTCTTTATTGAAGGACTGAAGCTTATGGTCCACCTGTAGCCAGATGTTGCCCGGCTCGGGCAGGCTGACGATTTCTCTGATGATCCAGACATCCCGGTAGCCGAGGCTATCCAGCAGCCTGATGGATTCCAGGGCCTGCCCGCGGGTCAGGAATTCCCCGTATTTCAGCTGATAGAGTTTGGTTCCAGCCTCCACCCTTTCTTCCACAATGACCTGTCCTGGCAACTTCTGGCTGAGTTCAGCCGCCAGGAGCTCGGCTTCCTGGTAGTCACTGGTCTGGGTTATCAACAAGACGAACTTTTCGGTTAGCTTTTCTTTCTCGACCTTGATGACTACTTCCTCGACATCTTCGGCCAGCTGCCTGTATTCCCGCCCGATTTCATAGATTTTCATTCCGGAAGAGGAACTGATAGCTGCCTGTTTCAACCCGACCATCAAACCGATCCTGACCACCGGTCGGGGTATCATAAAACCCTGGAAAAAATTGCTTTCCCGACCGAACTCGGGCGGCTGGCCGGCAATAAAAAACAGGGCCAGAAAAGTGGCCAGAAAATACTTAAGCGCTCTAACTCTTCTCATCTTGAGCCCGTCAATCCTTTTATTCTTTCCTCGGCCCATCAGCTCAGGGAGCTAAGCGTCCGGCCTTCTCCTGCATGGAAACTCTGGGCAGACTGGACATTTCCGCAGGGGCGGAGGTTTAAACTGCCGCTCATGAGCAGCGATAAATAACGGGTATTGGGCAAGTCGAAGCGGGGAATTATATCGGTGATTAACACTATATAGTCTACCATCTTTTACCTATACAATATATTGTGTTCCCTTGACCATAATCTATGCCCGAAAACGGGTTGTGTCAAGACTTTTCTGGCTATCTTCGGCGCCCGGCCGAAACCTGTTAAACCCGCTTCCAGAACGAATATAATTATAGCATAAAATGACCCGGCAGGATATGGCTACAGTAGACAGATGGGAATATTTAATTTATTTATAATCAATAACATATGAAAATCTTTTCATATTTCAAATCGTCAAGAACCTTCGTCTCATCCTGACCAGAGCGGCCAGCCGGATGTCTATGTCTTCTGGCTATTTGGCTGGCCTGAGCCTGACCACGGCTCCTCCGCCCGGGGCCAGCTTCAATTTTATCGTTTCTTCTGAAGAAAGTTTAAGGTTCTGACGGCTGAAATCGGAAGCAAAACGGCTGGCATTGGGTCCGTCCAGCCAGAGGTCGGCCAGCCAAAGCTTACCCGGCTCCAGGAAATCCAGTTTCAGCTCAAATTCCCTTGGTGTCCAGTCAGTCATAGCTCCCAGGTACCAGGTCTCGCCGTTCTTTCTGGCGACTACCGCGTAGTCTCCTATCTTCGCTTCCAGGACCCTGGTTTCATCCCAGACCGTGGGCACCGCGGCCAGAAAATCCATAATTTCGGACTCGCGAAGATAAGCCGAGGGCGAGTCGCATAGCATCTGCAGTGGCGACTCGTAGACCACGTACATGGCCAGCTGGTGACACCTGGTTCCCTGGCTCATAGGCACATCGAACACAGCCCGGAATTGTTTCTCCTGGGCATTGCGCATGGCTCCCGGGGTATAATCCATAGGCCCGGCCAGCATCCTCAGGAAAGGCAACATCAGGTCGTGGTCAGGGGTAACCTGGCTGCTCCACTTGCTGTATTCCAGGCCGAGCACGCCTTCCTTGGTGAGGATGTTGGGAAAGGCCCGTCTCAGGCCGACTGGCTTGTGGGCACCGTGAAAATCAACCAGCAGGCGGCGGCGGGCAGCTGCGGCCGCCGCGCGCCGGTAAAAATTAACCATCTTCTGGTCATCGCGGTCCATGAAATCAACCTTTATTCCCTTGACTCCAATTTTATGGAAATAATCCAGTGCCCGGTCCAGCTGGCGGTCGAGGGTCAGCCAGACACACCAGAGAATCAACCCGACGTTCTTCTGCTGGCCGTAGCGGACTAGCTCTTCGAGGTTAATTTCGGGATTAACCTTAAACAGGTCGGCCGGGTCAGACCAGCCTTCATCCAGGATAATGTATTCAATCCCATATTTCGAAGCGAAATCTATGTAGTATTTATAGGTCTCGGTGTTGACTCCGGCCTTGAACTCCACCCCGTAAACGTTGTTGGCATTCCACCAGTCCCAGGCCACCTTGCCCGGCTTGATCCAGGAAGTATCCCGGAGTTCCAGCTCGGGCGACAACCGGTAGACGATATCGGTGCTGATCAGGTCGGCATCTTTTTGGGCCAGGGCTATCAGGCGCCAGGGATATTGCCGGGCACCCCTGGTTTCGGCAATATAATCGGCCGCTTTTATCACTTCCAGTTCCCTGTTACTATTTTCCCGCAATTTTTCTTCCAGCGGATAGGGAGCAAACTTACCCATGAGCCCGGGCTGCCCCTGGTCGCTCCCTGTCAGGAACATTCCGGGATAATCATCTACTCCCACGTCAGTGATGGCCACTCTGAGTCCGTCGGGTATCTCCACCACCGCCGGGGCAAAGCCGAAACATTCCTGGCCAACTTCTTTGAGAGAAAGGTAACTATAGTTGCTTTCAAATGAGGTGTGAAAGCTCCTGGCCAAAGCTATATAAACTTGATAGTTATCGGGAAAGTTAAACCTGGCCTCCTCAGCGCGGACCTTAATCGGCACCCGGTAGCCAGTATAGAAACGGTAGGCCACACCGTCGTTATAAACCCGAAAAATGAGACCAAAATTGCCCCGGAACTTGAGATTGGCCTCATTATACTTGTCAACAATCACCGCCCGCTTTTCTCTGACCGGCGGATTAATGGTCGTATCAACCTTATTCCTGGCGGTATTCTCCAGGACCGGTCGCCGGCCAAGCACCACGTTGTCGTTGATGGTCATGGAAATGGTGGAGGGGGCCAGCACCTGTCTTCCATCATAAAAAACGGAGTAAGTGATCTGATTTCCGAGCTCTATTTTCACCTCTACCCGGTTATCGGGGGAGCTTACTGAAATGCTGGAAACAACTCTCCCCTGTCCGGGCAGCCGGGTTGAAGTCCCCACCCCGCCCAGAAGTAAGCCCGCCAGTATCAAGATGCGAAGGAAAACACTGGTTTTCATTAAACCTCCTCGAACCGGGCCAGCCCGCTATGATTTTCAGGCCCGTTCCCGGGACAGAATGTTAGTCGGCCTGAAGCCTTAAAAAACATATTCCTTTCTTTTCTTTATTATCTTCGGAGGTAGACATAAATACAAACAGAATTTTAACCCCAACCAAACTGCCCGATGCTCTGTTATGAACAAATCTCGCACCGGACCAACCAAAATTATTTACCCCGCCCGGAGAATAAATGATAAAATTCAGGGCAGTGAGGGTTAATATGCGACAGAGATTAATCTTAAGTCTGATCATCATCGGGCTGCTGGCTGGGCTGGCCGCTGCCGACGATTTCAGCCTCTCTCACCTTTATCGCCAGGGGAAAACGCTCCTGGACGAAGACGGCGACGGCCTGGGCGAAAAAATTGCCCTGTCTATAATCATTCCTGACAAGCCCCTGCCCGAGGAGCTGGCCCTGGCCGCCGACCTGGCCGCCAGGATCAACCTGGAAAGCCTGGAACTGGACTTCAAGCTGGTTTACCTGGAATCGGAAATCAAGGATCTTTCTCGCCTGAAGAACCCGGTGCTGATTGGTAACAGGCTCAAGCTGGCCGGAAAAATCCTGGCTGGCGAAAAAATCGACCCGGCTGGACTGAAGGCCGGCGAGGGATTGGTAGCTGTCTTCAACTACCGGGGACAGCAGGGACTGGTCTGCTTGGCCGGTACGCCCGAAACCCTGCTCAGGACCGGCCGGGCCTTTTTCCTGCGCTGGCCTTATTTCTGGGAAATCTGGGGTAGGGAATCAGGCTATACCTACCAAAGACTGGAAAAAGACCTGAAAGGATTCCTGGAAGGTCTCAAGGTTAAACCAAGCGGGGTGGCCGTAACCCGCTTGCTGTACACCTTTCCCCCCTCCGACAACCTCCCGGCCAGCCTGAATTCCCTGGATTTTGAGGCTGCGGGCGAGATTGCTGTTATGACGGTAAAACTCGATTTCTCTCAATTCTCTGATCTGGAAAGAGTGGCCTCTTCTCTGCGGCAGCTTTCGCGGCAGAGAAACCTTGGACAGAATACGGAAGTCCTGGCTTACCCGGCCTGCGCCTGCCTGGAGTTCATACTGAATTCTCCCGGCCGTGAAGATAGGGTGAGCCTGCCCCGCCCCGGTTCCTCCAGGCGGCTGTTAACCCCGCTCTTTAAGGAAATTCCCAGGATTCCGGATAAACCGCGGCAGTTTGACCTGACCGAGGTCTTTTCCACCAAGGGATTCTATGCTGACCGCAATGGTGATGGAATCACCGATGGAATCGAGACGGCCGTCATCATCCCGACCGATTATGCCGGCCATAACCTTCCCCTGCTGGCCACCCGGCTGGTGCTCGACACCGCCGGCAGTTCCTTTCCTTTGGTCTACCTGGACAAAGAAATTGATAGTCCGAAAGCCCTGGTGGCTCCGATTCTGGTAAGCAGTAACGCTCTGACCCGGGACCTGCTCAAGAAAGGCAAGCTTAAAACCCCGGAACTAAATCCCGGACTGGGATTGATTAAAATTCTTCCCTCGGCTCCTGGTTCCTCCGATTCGCTGCTGATTACCGCTTCTTCCGCCGAGGTCCTGGATAAGACCCTGGCCTACTTCGGCCAAAAATTTCCCTACCTTACCGACTTCAAAAAAGGTGAGCCGGAAATTTCGCTGCTGAAGGAAGAAACGGAAAAATTCCTGCAGGGCAAAAACGGGGCGGCCGAAGCTTATTTCCAGGACAGGCTGGCTGAAGAAATAAAGAAGATCGCCCGTGAACAGCCGGAAAACCTGGAAGTGGCCATAACTCTGCCAGAAGACAACCCCGGCTTCGGTCAGGAAATTGAATCTTACCTGAAGAAAGAGCTGCCCGGCACAGGACTCAAAGTCACGGTCGAGACCATGAACCAGACGGTTGAGGTGTTGAGCAAGACCAAGGAATGGGTCTGGGAAGCCGACGAAGCCCTGGGCCTGCTAAGGGAGAAGCTGGATAAAATTCCCCGGGCGGAAAGCATAATGATCAGCCTCGGCCTGAGCGAATCCCCGGCGGTCAGGGAGAAAGTCCGCCGGCAGGTGGAAGAGCTGGCCCGGTCCAGAAACCTCCAGGCCGAAGTCGAGGTTCTCTCGGCCTACAAGCCTGGCTTTTTCTGGCTGACAGAAAGTGTTCTGCCCCGCCTCAAGAATCTTCCCGTCCACAGAGTGCTCGTTCGTTTCGCCGAGGTTCAGGACCAACCCCAGAGAAAAATAAAGAGGTTTTATGGCGACCCCAACCGCTGGCTGCAGGAACTCTACCCGGTGGATGAAATCCTGGCGGCGGAACTGCGGCTGCCCATTGAAAACATCCAGTTTGAAAAAAAGCCGGCCGGTGGACCCATCTACGAAGCGCAGGCCTTCGACCTTCGGGGACAACTTCTCTGGCAGGGAGACTTTTCTCCGCAGACCAGGGAAATACCTTTCTTGAGGGCCAGGCCCGACTGGGGAACAGTGACTATAACTACCGGCTGGTGCCGGGTCAGCCAGAAAGGCCAGACCTGGCTGGAGGCCGCAGTTCAGACTGACCCGGAAAAATTCTGGGACTTCTATCAGGATGAAATACTCAAACCGCTCCAGGACTTCGTCCTTCAAAAGACCGGGCATGAACCGACCTTCGCCAAGCAACCCTATTTCAAGCGGCTGGCAGTCGAACTATGGCTGAGTGAACCCGATTACCGCCTGGGTCTGGACCAGGAAATCATCAGTTCACTGGAAGCCCTGCACGATGAAATCTACTTTGACACCCTGGACTTTCTGCGGGCCATAACCGGCTGGACGGAGGAAGACCTCAGTCTTCCGGCCGATGCCTCCCGCTCCTCCGCCCCGGGCAACGTTCTGCCAGTCATCCATCCCTCAACTGAAGGCCGGGCTCCCAGGGCCAGCTTCAGACTGGAAGACTTCCGGTCAAAACAACCAAGAATGACCCTGAGCTGGACTTCCGGGAGCCAGCCGCCAGCCCGAAAGGTCCTGGAGTTCAGCCCGATAAAAACGAAGAGTCTGCGCCTGGATGAGCTGGTCTATGACCCCGGCCGCGGCTGCCTGGAATCAGCCGGGCTGTCGCTCCAGATGGAAAAGGAAAGCGACTACACCCTGCTGGCTTCGATTCTTGACTCCTTTTGCCGGCAAAGAGAGAAAAGGACCAACGTTCAGTTTTTCGCCCTTCCTGGAGTTTCGAATCTTAAAATAAGGGTCCAATACCAGGACCTGAGCCTGGAGAAGACAATACCGATAGTACCCGGAGCGGCCGAGCCTGCGGTCGCTGGAAATCAGGCCCCGGCCGTTGACATTCCTTCCGACCGAATAATTGGACCAGAAGAATGCCTCAGGATTGCCTCCTCGCTGTCGCGCTATCCGGCGGTCAGGAGCTATGTCGGCGGATACTCTTATGAAAGAAGACCGGTGCCGGTTCTGGAAATTTATCTGCCAGCCGGTCGCTACGTATCTCTGCCGAGACTGATAACTTTCAAACCGGTGCTCCACCTGACTGCCCGCCAGCATGCTAACGAAGTCTCAGCCACCAACTATTCACTTCAATTTGCCGAGCTGCTAGCCTCCGACCCCGACTACCAAGATTTTCTCAAAAGGTTCTCGGTCGTTATTCAGCCGATGGAAAACCCGGACGGAGCAGCCCTGGCCCTGGACCTGTGGAAGGACGAGCCTTTTCACAGCCTCCACGCCGGCAGGTACAGCTCGCTGGGAGTGGATATCGGCTACCAGGTGGGTCTCGGCCAGCCGCTGCTGCCGGAAGCCAGAGTCCGAGCCCGTCTTAATCGCGACTGGGTTCCGGATATTTACCTTAACCTGCATGGCTACCCTTCCCACGAATGGGTCCAGATGTTTTCCGGCTACTCACCCTATCTCTTCCGCGATTACTGGATTCCCAAGGGCTGGTTCACCTACTTCCGCCA
Organism: Candidatus Saccharicenans sp.; assembly: GCA_026414545.1. Lineage (GTDB taxonomy): Bacteria > Acidobacteriota > Aminicenantia > Aminicenantales > Saccharicenantaceae > Saccharicenans. The sequence continues at coordinate 53,934 of JAOAIU010000028.1, read as the reverse complement.
GTTAAGCCTGGACATCTACCGGCCTTATCGGGAAGCGGCCGAAGAGCTTAAAAAAATTATGATTGAAGAAATGAATTCAATGCCGGGAATACGCGACTCCAACCTGAAGTTTTATTCCAGGTACGACCGCTGGGCCAGACGCTGGTCTCCCTTCGTCTCACCCCTGGAAATATATGACGGGCTGAACATCTTTGCCCGGAGACAGTCGCCCACCGAAAACCGCTTGAACCAGCGCAGCCAGATGACACCGGTGGAACAGACACCCGAGGTGATGGATGAAACCGCCACCGGTTCCTGGCTCGACTTTCTCTGCCGCCAGGGCCTGGCCTACCTGCGGGCCCACGCCAAATACCTGGCCGGACTAACTTTCGACATGGCTCTCCTGGAAGAAGAAGTCCAGAACAGAATCAGGGTTGAATTCCATAGAAGGCGGCCAGGAACCTGGAAAAAATGAGCCGGGCGCTTAGAATTTGAACCCGGCCAGAAAGAGCAGGCTCTTGTTCCGAATATCGGCTTCGGGCTCGGTGGCTACCGACTGCAGGCCGTGGCTGTAACGCGCTTCCACTATCAGTTTACCCGGCTTGAGGTTGACCTCCGCGCCGGCTCCACCGTTCAATAGCAGGTCGGTTCCCTTCAGGTTGTCCACCTCAACCGTCTCCTCCAGGTCGTTAAAACTTACCCGGAGCCTGGCTTTCAGGTTCAGGGCCACCGAGGGCCCGGCATAAAAATATAGGTCTATCTCTTTCAGTCTGGCCAAATAATATTTGGCCAGGACAGGAACTTCCAGGTAGTCAAAGAAGTATCTTTCTCTGTATTCCAGCCCGTCTGAATCCAGCCGGTAAACCGAGCCCTTTCGAACAAAGTTAAGCTCGGCAGCTACCGCCAGGCGGTTCCAGACGGACAACTCAAAAAATACTCCCGCCTGGAACGATGGCTGCCATTTCTGCTCATAGGTATCCTGCCCGAAAATGGTGGAGACCCCGCCGCCCAGCTTGAACCCGGGCCGGATCACCATTCCGGCTTTAAGGTCAGGGGTCAATAACAACAGCAAGAGAAGAACTATTAGAACGGCTTGCCTTTTAATTCCGGTAGTCATGGCTGCTCCTGCTTTCGAGCCCAATTTTAATACAGCACCCAATGTAAATAAAGACTAAAATGATAGAATCAGAAACCTGACCGGATGAGCCAAGCGGCCTCAATCATAAATAACGTACTGGTTCCCCCCGCGCTCCTTGGCTTGATACATGGCCGTGTCAGCCCTGGACATGATTATTTCCTGGTCGACCCGGCCTGTTATCATGGCCACACCGATGCTAAGAAATAGGTTGAATGATTTCTGGGGGGTGACAAACTGGTAATCGGCCACGCTTTCCAGGAGCCGGGCGGCAATCAACTCGGCTTCCCTTCTCTGGACGCCATCCAGCAGGATGGCAAACTCATCACCACCCAGGCGAATCAGCCTGTCGGTGGAACGTAATTGCTTCTGAATCAGGCGCCCCAGCTCCACCAGCAGGCTGTCGCCAACGTGGTGCCCGAAATTATCGTTTACCAGTTTGAAATTATCGAGGTCGATGAAGAACAGGGCGCTGAACTTGCCCTGCTCACTTTCCTCGATCAACCGGGGCAGGATAACTTCCAGCATGCGGCGGTTGGGTAGACCGGTCAAGGGGTCGTGCAAGGCCTGGTAAGCCAGCTGCTCTTCCTGGTTTTTTCTCTCGGTGATGTCATAGCAGGAACCGATAAACCCGGCGAACTCTCCGTCCAACCCGTTGAAGGGGCGGCCAACACACAGGACCCATCGGACCTGACCGTCAAACCGTCTCATCCGGAACTCAACCTCAAAAGGTCTTCTGTTCTGCAGGGCGGACTCATAACTGAGCTGGAATCTTTTCTTGTCGGCCTCGGTCAGATTCTGAAGCCAGCCCAGGCCGGCTTCTTCTTCTAACGTCCGGCCGGTAAAGGTCAGCCAGGCTCGGTTGAAATAGTCAAACCGGCCGTCGGTCCCGGCTCGCCAGATCATGGCCGGGAACTCTTCAAACAGGGTCAGGTAAAAATCCCGGGCCCTCTTGACCTTTTCTTCAGCCTCGACGATGGTGGTGATGTCATTCATTACCACCAGGGTGCTGCGGTGGTTATCGAAGGGGTCTAGAATTTTTTTAACCCTGACCTGGAAGATAATCCGGCCCTTATCAGATATGATCTGCTGCTCAAAGGTCAATTCTCTGGAATTACCGGAGTGCAGAGCAGAAAGTGAATTTAACAGCCAGGGGAAGACCCGCGAGACCGGAACCTTGCTCCCGTATAATACCTGATGAAATTCAGGGTTGGGAAAATATTCCAGACAACTGTCATTAAAATCCTCAATATTGTCGTCAAGGTCCAGCAAAAGGGCAGGGGTGGGCACGGTGTCGAAGATAAGCTTATACCTGTCTTCCTGGCTGTCCCAGATCATAATCTTACGCCTTGTTTTGAGCATAAAATAAGATAAAAAAGGTCCAAAGGCAATCACCGCGGGGGGTGATTTTTTCAAAAATCCCTCACCCCCCTATCTGCCGGCTGAACTTTTGCTATCCTTTTCCGTATCAATTCTGTATAATCTTGACTGACGATACAGGAGGAAAGCATGAAAGCCAAAAGAATCCTGACTTATTCCCTGGTGCTGCTGGTGCTGGCGGCTCTTACTCTTCCAGCCCTGGCCCAGACCGAAAAAGACATACTGGACAACATGATCAAGGCCCTGGGCGGACGCGAAACCCTGGCCGGCATCAAGGATACCAGGTTGAGCGGCACCATGGAAATTATCCAGTTTGGTATGAGCTCGCCGTTTACCATGTACCTGAAGGAGCCTGACAAATATCGCCTGGAACTAGAAGTCATGGGCATGAGCATGGTTCAGGTCTATGACGGTGAGAAAGCTAAGGTTACTAATCCTCAGACCGGGGAAGTTATAGAGCTACCTCCCGACCAGGCCGAACAGATGAGGCGGCAGGCCCTGGGTAATGACTCTCTCCTTCACCCCGAAAAATTCGGCATCACTTACACCTATAAAGGTAAAGAAGAAGTAGATGGAAAGGTTTGCCATGTCCTGGAACAGAAGTTTGCCAATGGCGACACGGCCACCGTCTATGTGGATGCCTCCACCTTTCTGCCCTACAAGAACAGGAGCAAGGCCCTGAGCCCCAGCGGAGGCGAAATTGAGGCCGTTCAGGTTTTATCAGACTACAGGAAAGTTAACGGCACCATGGCCGCCTTCTCGATCACCATCTTCCAGGGTGGCGTCGAATTCGCAAGAATGACCATCAACGAAATTGTCTACAACACCGGCCTGGATGATTCACTTTTCGTGCTGAAGTAATCGGGTTACTTACGGGGTCAAGGAAAACAAGGCGGGAAAAGAATAAGAACCGGATGAGGGTTATCTGCCCTCATCCGGTTTATTTTTTTTTCATCAAACCAGCCGTGAGTTTACCCTCAGCCACCACTTCTCCGTCGACCGTGGCCTGAGCTGAAAAATAATAAAAACCGGCTTTATGACGGAGCATCTGAACCGAAAGTTTCAGCTGGTCGCCGGGAACCACCGGTTTCCTGAACTTGGCTTCTTCTATCTTGCTCAGGACCATGACCACAGTTTCCGGTTCCGGCAGCGAATGGTAGAGAAGTATGCCTCCGGCCTGGGCCAGGGCTTCTACGATTAGCACCCCGGGCATCAGCTTAAGTCCCGGGAAATGCCCGGTGAAGAAAGGTTCATTATAGGTGACGTTTTTAAGGGCCAGAATACTCTCTCCCGGCTTCAGTTCCAGCACCCTATCCACCAGAAGAAACGGGTACCGGTGTGGTAACCATTTCTCAATCTGTTCTGAGTTCATGGAATCAAGGTTCAGAACAACTTACTTGGCCGGGGCCTTGCTGGCGTCGTACCTCTTGATGACTTCCTGGGTCAGGTCCACGGCCGGGGAGAAATAGAGCACGCCACTCTCCCTGAGGTCCAGGATCAGGTCCAGTCCTTTTTCCTGTCCGAGCTTATTGATGATGGGCATGACCTCTCCCTGAATTCGCATGTAGAGTCTCTGGGTGAGTTCCTGCATGTCCTTCTGGGCATCCTCAGCCATCCTCTGTCTTTCGGTTCTCTTGCGGTCCAGGTCAACGCTCAGCGACAGAATGGCTTCCTGGGTCATAGTCAGCTGCTGGGTGCTCAGCCGGCTTTCCAGCTGCCTGATCTGGTCATCCAGTTTGGCCAGGTCCTGCTGGGTCTTCTTATTCTTTTCTTCAAGCTGGGCGATGGCTTTCTTGCCTTCAGCCGACTTTTCCAGGATTTCCTGGGAATTGATCACCCCGACCTTGAGGGCCTGCTGGGCCAGGGCCAGGTGGCTGCCGGCAATCAACAAAACTGCCAGGAGCATAACCGTCGTCAGTATTCTGCGCATTTCCAATCCTCCTAAAATTAATAGTGAATAATTTTACACTTTTCCGAGCAAAAGATAAAGGGATTTCGCACCTCAGAAGGTGGTGCCGACCGCAAAGCGGAAGGCAAAATTAGAATCGTCCACGTAAATTTTCCGGTTGTTGAAAGCGAAGATCAGCCGGAAGGGCACCCGGAGGGCCGGCACAAATACCCGAACTTCCAGTCCGGCCGAGCTGTACATATTCTTGGGGCTGAACTTTTCAGACTGAAGCAGGGCATTGCCCACGTCATAGAACAGTATGCCGTAGAGCGGTCCACCCAGGGGGACTATGTACTCCAGATTGAAGATTAGCGACTTCACTCCGCCGATCAGGATGTTCTTTTCGTCCCGCGGGCCGATGGTATAATACTCATAACCCCGGACTGACTGTTCGCCACCCAGGAAGAACCTTTCCCAGTAGGGCACCTCATGGTTGCCGATGGGTTTGATGAACTGGTACTCAACATGAATTCCCAGCACATGATTCCCCCACAGTGGCTGGTAGCGGGCAAACTCGAACCTCGGCCGGTAGAGATGGACATCGCCCCCCAGGAAGTTGCCGGCATACCTGAAGGCCACGGTGTACATCGTGCCCCGGCTGGGAGTCAGGGGACTATCTATGGTCGACTGGTAAAGAACGGGTTCCAGGGCACTAACAAAGTATTTTCCAGGATAAAAATATGGATTGTAATAATATTGTTGTCCTTCTTCATCCCCATAACTTGGAATTTCCAAGATCTGCTTCTGGAAGCTGTAGCTCAGATTGAACCTCAGGTAACCATAAAGCCTGGTCCCGTAGCTCAGAGTGATCCCTTTGGCAAACTGGTTGTATAGATAGGGAATCGTAATCTTCCGGTCGAATACGTTGAAGCCTAAGGTCATCGGCTTGTCGAAAATGTAGGGCTGGCTCATCCCGAAGCTATAATTCTTGACTCTCTTACCGTGCTGCAGGGTCAAGTCCAGGGTTTCCCCGGTTCCCAGGAAATTCACCGTGGAATAGCTGAAGGCCACGAAAGTGCCCTCATAGCCGCTGTAACCGGCTGTAAACTGAATGTTGTTCCGCTGCAGCTCCTTGACGTTCAGGTTGACATCTATCTGGGTAGGATTCTCCGGGTCGGGCTTGATGTCTGGCTCCTTCTCCACGTCAACCAACCCGAGCTGTTTGAGTCTCAACAGACTGTCTTTGAAGACGGCCAGGCTGAAGCGGTCGCCCTCGCGCATCAGGAATTCCCGGCGAAGCACCTTGTCCTTAGTGAAGGTGTTACCCTTGAATTCCAGGCGCCTCAGGAAAGCCACTTCCCCTTCCTGGATGTTGAAGGTCACGTTGACCACTTTCTTCTTGGGATCGAGGTTTTCAACCGGGATGATCTGGGCATAGAGAAAGGCAAAATTGCGATAGCTCTCCCCCATGGACTCAACGGTTTTTTCTCTCTTCTTGGAACTGTATATATCCCCCGGCTGTAGTTTGATCAGACTCTGCAGGTATTTGGTGGTGAAGAACTTGTTGCCTTCGATTTTGATTTCGCCGGTGCGGTAAACGTGGCCCGGGTCCACCGGGATGATAATCCGCATCATTTTTTGCTTGCTGAACAGGACGTTCTTTTTGGTTATCTCCTCCAACCGGGGCTCGCCGACGCTGGCCTCCATGTAGCCATATTCCTGGAGCCTCTTCTTGATCTCGGCCAGATTCTCTTCCAGCTTGTTTTTCTTGAAAACGTCCTTGTTGGCAATCCAATTGAAAAGACTGTGCTGGCGATTATCCTTCATCGCCTCCACCAGGAAGCTGTCGGGAATTTTGGTCCGGCCGACAAAAACCACCTCCCCCACCCGCAACCTGGCTCCTTCATCGATCCTAAACACCAGGTCCACTTCATTGTTGGCCCTGGTCACCAGCTCGGCATCTATTCTGGCGGCCTGCAACCCTTTATCCTCAAGGAGCTCTTTTATTGTCTTTTTAGCTTTCTGAACCCGGAACGGGTTATAGTGTGAATGGGCAGCAATGTATTCGTCCTTCTCTTTGAGCTTGTTGACGATATCGCTTTCTTTAACCTTCTTTCCCGTCCGGAAAACCACGTTCTTGATGACCGGGTTTTCCTCGACGAAAATCCTGATGATTTTACCCCTGGTTCCGTCCTGTTCCTCTATCCGGAGGTTGGAGAAAAATCCGGTCGACCACAGAACCTTGAAATCCTTCTTCAGGAGGGCCTCGTTGTAGTAATCACCCTCGCGCGAAGAAAGGTAGTAGATGATGGTTTCCTGGGAGATGCGGTTGTTGCCGACCACTTCTATTTTCTCGATAATCTGCTGGGCAGACAAGGTGGCCGATGAAATGACAAATAATATGAATATAACCAGGCTGAGTCTTCTCATTGACATAACTTTATACCATATCGCCGGCCATTTTTCAAAGAGTCAGGTCGGGCCGGGTATTTTTCTGCGGCCATGGGCTTCATAAATCTATTAACCAACCGCACCCTCTAAAAGTTTCATCTGTCCGGCTTCCAGCAGGTAAGCCTTATGGCAGAAACGGGCTATTCTCTCGTTATGAGTGACGATTATCGACGACAGGCCCTTCTTCTGGTGCAGGTCGATTATCAATCGCAAGATCTTCTCCCCTGTTTTCCAGTCCAGGTTGCCGGTGGGCTCATCTGCCAGCAACAAACCCGGCCCGGCCACCAGGGCCCTGGCCACGGCCACCCTTTGCTGCTCGCCTCCTGAAAGCTGGGCCGGGCGGGCGGTGGCCCGGCCGCTCATGCCAACTTCTTCCAGAGCCCGGGCGGCCTGTTCCAGGGCCTCTTCCCGGTCCCTGCCGGCAATCAGCAGCGGTATGGCCACGTTTTCCAGGGCCGAAAATTCAGGCAGCAGATGGTAAAATTGAAAGACGAACCCGATGTATCTATTCCTGAGCAGGGCAATCTCACTCGGAGTCTTCTCCCAGAGATTCTGCCCGCGAACGAAGACCTTACCTTCAGTCGGCCGGTCCAGACCGCCAATTATGTTAAGAAAGGTGGTCTTCCCGACTCCAGACACCCCCATGACCGCGGCCAGTTCTCCAGCCCGGAGTTCAAAATCAATGCCCTCAAAAACCCGCAGCCATTCGTTTCCGGGCAACGGGTAAGCCTTGCCCAGGTTTTCTGTCCTGATGATGACCTGGTTATTTTCAGTTACCATGATGCTTCTGCCAATCTATTCATATTTTAAGGCCTGAACCGGGTCGATCCGGGCCGCCCGCCTCGACGGGAAAATGGTGGAAATGAAGGTAATGGCCAGGGTTACCAGGACAACCAGAGCCAGGTCCAGCGGCTTGGCGTGAAAGGGAACATAGGAAATCTGGTAAATGTCCACCGGCACCTTAATCAGCTTAAATATGTTGGCCAGCCAGCACCAGACCAGGCCCAGGGCCAGACCCAGGACGGTGCCCACCACCCCGATGATGGCTCCCTGCAGGAAAAATATTTTCCTGATACTGGCCGAGCTGGCCCCCATGGCCATGAGCACTCCAATATCGCGGGTTTTTTCCATGACCATGAGCACCAGGCTGGCAATGATATTCAGAGCAGCCACCACCACGATCAGGGTTATGGTCAGGAAGAGCAAGGTCTTTTCCAGCTTCAGGGCTGAAAAGAGCGAGCGGTTGAGCTCCATCCAGGTGGTCACGTAAATACCAGAGGTGGTCAGCCGGTATATCTTTTCGGCCACCTTTTCTGCCCGGAAAATATCCCTGATCCTGACCTGAAGATAGGATACTCTGTCTGGCAGGTTGTACAGTTTCTGGGCCAGGTCCAGGGAAATCAGGGCCGTTGACGAGTCAAATTCGTAAAGTCCAGAATCAAACAGCCCGCTCACCCGAAAGGTCCTGGTCCGGGGCAGAAGGCCAACCGGGGTCAGCCGGCCAGAGGGAATAAGCACATTCACCCGGTCGCCCGGACTTACCCCCAGGGCCGCAGCCAGGTCCTTACCCAGGATTATTTCATCCTCGCTCCCGGGACCGGGCAGCTGGCCGGCCAGTAACTTGCCCAGCCAGCGGGAAACCTTTATTTCTTCCTCAAAATTCAGGCCCTTGAGCAGAGCTCCAGAATTGCGGGCCGGGCCAAGAATCAGTACGGTATTATAAATGACCGGGCTGACCGACTCAACTTCTGGAATTTTTCGAATTTCTTCGGCTAGCGCTTGATAATTTTTTAATCCCTGTCCTGTGAGGTCAGAAACCATAAGGTGGGAAGTGGCTCCCAGTATCTTGTCCTGAACATCCTCCTGAAACCCGGTAATCAGGGCCAGGGCAATGACCAGGGCCATCACCCCGATGGTCACCCCCAGGATGGAGACCGAGGTGATGACGGAAATGAAGGCCTGCTTCCTTCTGGCAGTCAGGTATCTTCGGGCCAGGAATAATTCAAAGCTCATGCCGGTTTCACCGCAGCCTTTCCTCATCTTGGTTTAAGGAGAGGAAATAGGATTACCTCCCGAATCGATTTTCTGTTGGCCAGGATCATGGTCAACCGGTCAATCCCGATGCCCTCGCCGCCGGTGGGCGGCAGGCCGTACTCCAGGGCCTCGACGTAATCCAGGTCCACCAGGTGCGATTCTTCATCGCCGGTCTGCCTCATAGCCGCCTGCTCTTCGAAGCGCTGCCGTTGTTCGAAGGGGTCGGTCAGCTCGGAGAAAGCGTTGGCAATCTCCATTCCGGCAATGATCAGCTCGAAGCGGCTGGCCTCCTCCGGCCGGGTCGGGTCGGCCTTGGCCAGCGGGGAAATTTCTCGGGGCGGATTGATGATGAAAGTCGGCTGCACAATCTTTTCCTTGACCAGTTTGTCGAAGATAACGTCCAGGGCCTTGGCATAAGTGGTGGGCTTCCGGTCGGCAGTCAGAGTGGAGGCAAATTCTATCAGGGCCTTGGGGTCATCAAACCTGGCTGGAGCCAGACCGCTGTACTGCCGAACAGCATCCTGGAACTTGAGCCTTTTCCAGGGGCGACGGAAGGAAATGGTCTCCTCGCCATAGGGAAACTCTTCTTTCCCGTGAATTTCCCGGGCCAGGTAGACGAAGAGTTCTTCAGTCAGGTCCATCAGCTGGTTGTAGTCGATATAAGCCTGGTAGAATTCCAGCATGGTGAACTCGGGGTTGTGCTGGGAATCTACACCCTCGTTACGGAAATTGCGGTTAATTTCATAGACTTTTTCCAGGCCACCGACCACCAATCGCTTCAGGTAGAGTTCCGGGGCAATTCTCAGGTAGAGGTCAATTCCCAGGGCATTGTGGAAGGTCTTGAAAGGCCTGGCCAGGGCCCCCCCGGGAATGACCTGCATCATCGGAGTCTCCACTTCCAGGAAACCCCGGTCGTCAAAGAATTTCCGAAGGCTGCTGACTATTCGGCTCCTGACCATGAAGGTTTCGCTTGAGTCCGGGTTCATGATCAGGTCCAGGTAGCGCTTGCGGTAGCGAAGCTCCACATCCTGCAGGCCGTGCCATTTTTCAGGCAGGGGATGAAAAGACTTAGCCAGGAAAGAAAACTTCTCGGCCAGCACCGTCAGCTCACCGGTCCTGGTCCGGAACAAGCGCCCCTCGACCAGGATCACGTCGCCGATGTCAAACAGGTCAAACAGGTCATAATTTTCCGGGCCGACCTGATCTTCTCTCAGGTAAACCTGGAGGCGACGGCGGCAATCGGCAATATGAAAGAAGGTGGCCCGGCCCATCTTGCGAATGGTCATGATCCGGCCCGGGACCTTCACCCGATATTCTTTTCCTTCCAGTTCTTCTTTGTTCAAATGGGAGAAATCCCTGACCACCTCGAAAACGGAATGGCTGACCTCGGCCCGATGGGGGAAAACTTCCAGTCCCTTTTCCTGTAGTTTCCGCCACTTTTCCAGGCGGATTAACTCCTGGTCGCTGAGTTCTTCCTGGACCAGCTTCAACTGGCGGTCCTTTTTTCCATGCTGTTCATTCATTTTTTCACCTCTTGAAATTCTGGCTTCTCGCAGCGCTTCAGTTCTTTTCCGGGCCGCTGACGCTCTGGAGCTGATGATGCACTCCGTCCAGGATGCCGTTAACAAAATTGGCGGCTTCCTGCCCGGAATATTTCTTGGCTATCTCGATGGCTTCGTCCATGATAATGGACGGGGCCAGGTTCTTTTCAAAAAGCATTTCAAACACGGCCAGCCTCAGGATATTCCGGTCCACCGTGGCCATCCTCTCCAGTCGCCAGTTCTTGGAAGCCTGCTGGATGGTTCGGTCCACCTCAGCCTGGTGTTCATAGATTCCCCTGACCAACCACTCACAATATTCCCTGGTCTCAGCTGGGACGGCCTGACGGGACCAGTAATCCTTAAGGACCAGATTCAGTTCATCACCGGTAAATTCCAGCTGGAATAGAATCTGTAAAGCACACTCCCTCGCTTTTCTTCTCTTTCCCATGGGCAAAGATCTCTTATCTTACGAGCCTTACCTGAGCTTGGAATCCTGCAGCAGGTTTAGCATTTCCACCAGGGCCATGGCCGCATTGTAGCCCTTGTTTCCAGCCTTGGTTCCTGCCCTTTCAATACCCTGTTCCAGGGTTTCCACCGTCAGAATGCCATAGGCCACCGGGAGGCCTTCTTCCATGGCCACCTGGGCCAGGCCCTTGGTCACCTCGGCACTGAGAAAATCGAAATGGGGTGTCTCGCCCCGGATCAGGACGCCCAGGCACAGAATCCCGTCGACCTGTTTTTTCCGGGCCAGCATCTTGGCCACCTGAGGAATTTCAAAAGCGCCTGGAACCTTATAGATAGAAAGGTTAGCTTCTTCTGCCCCCAGCTTTTTCAGGGCTTCCAAAGCTCCCTCCAGCAGGTGGCCGGAGATAAACTGGTTGAAGCGGCTGAGGACTATGCCTATCTTATATCCTTTCGCCTGCAGCTTTCCTTCGTAAACTTTCATCTCCTTCTCCTTTGGTCGTCAAATCGGTCTTTTTTCATATATCCTGTATTTCTTGTATATTTTACCACCTATGGAAGTGGTAAATCTATTGATGGCCTCGTTATCTTCGAGTTGCCAGGAGGTTTCGGCCCACTCGTATCCCTTGGCCCTGGCCCTTCTCTCCAGTTCATCATAAAGAAGGTAGGCCAGCCCGGTATGCTGGAACCTGGGCAGGACCCCGAAGACCACCGCTCTCATGCCTTTTATTCTTCTCCGGTTAAACAGCAGGTGGAAAATTCCGAACGGCAGAAGCCGGCCGTTCAGGTCCTTAAGTATTTCATTGTAATTGGGCAGGCCGAAGGCAAAGCCCACCTCTTTTCCCTCATGCAGGGCAAAAATGACCAGCTCCGGGTCGGCAAAGTCCTTAAGCCGCCTGGCCATGAAGTCCATTTCCTTCTCGGTCCAGGGGACAAAGCCCCAGTTTCTGGACCAGGCTTGATTATAGATATAAGCCACTTTCCGGGTTTCTTCATAAATTTTTTTCAGGTCGACCGTGCGCATAGCAAAAGAGGTAACGCTCCTGATTTTTTCGATTACGGTCTGGACCTTTTCCACGGTCTGGTGGTCCCGGGTCATGATGAAAGCGTAGAGATCCTTGGCCTTGGCCAGCCCGGCCTTCTCCATGAGTTCAATATAATAAGGGGGATTGTAGGGCATCATGATAACCGGCGGCCGGTCGAAGCCTTCCAGCAGAAAGGCACATTCATCGTTCATGGACAGGTTCATCGGGCCCCGCAGAATTTCCATTCCGCGTTCTTTGCCCCAGCGGGAAACGGTATCCAGCAAGGCCCTGGCCACCTCCAGGTCGTTGACACTCTCATACAGGCCGAAGAAGACCACTTTTTCCCGGTGGTATTCATTATGGCGGCGGTCGATGATGGCTGCCACCCGGCCGACGATTGACCGGTCCCTCCGGGCCAGGAACAGCTCCATCTCGGCATGCTCAAAAAAGGGATTTTTCCTGGGGTCGAGCTTGGCCCGAACCTCAAAGAGCAGTGGCGGAACCCAGTTGGGATTGTTCCTGTATATTTCCCAGGGGAACCTGATGAACGCCTCACGGTCTTTTTTGGTGTTCACTTTTACGATTTCAACGTTGCTCATGACCGGCACCCTTAGAGTAACTTTTTCAGATTTTACCAGAACTCACTTTTTTTTTCAGCAATAATCTGAGGCTGACCGCGGTTGAATTTCCGGGCGAGTTAATGGTAAAAAGTAAGCAGGAGTCAACATGAAACCCGCTAACAACTTTTTAGAACTTAAACCGGAACAGCTCTACTGGCGATGTCCCCCCGAGGCCATCGCCTATGAGACTACGGCCAGCTGCCCGGCCTGCGATGACATCATCGGACAGGACCGGGCCCTGGAATCCTTGAAAACAGGCTTGGAGATCAAGAGCCGGGGCTATAACATCTTTATCACCGGCATGGTCGGCACCGGCCGCACCACCACCATCAAACAGTTTCTGGAAAAAATTCGGGCCTCGGAAGAAATCCCTGACGACCTTCTGTACGTTAACAACTTCAGCAAAACTGACGAGCCGCTCCTGTTGAGCCTGCCAGCCGGCCAGGGCCGGTTGCTCAGCGAGGGGATGGAAAAACTGATCACCATGCTCCGGACCAACATCCCCGAACTGCTGAAGAGCCAGTACTTCCAGGAAAAAAAGCAGGCTATTGTCGAAGCCCAGCAGCGAAAGCAGAGGGAAATTCTGCAAAAGTTCGACGACCTGGTGGCCACCGAGGGATTTACCGTCATTCAGGTTCCCATGGGCCTTTTCACCAGGCCTGAACTTATTCCCGTGATCGAGGGCCAGCCCACCCCCTTCAGCAAGCTGGAAACACTGGTCAGGGAAGAAAAGATGTCCAGGCAGCAGCTGGACCAGCTCAAGAAAAAATACGAGCAACTGACCGAACAGCTGGAAAAGCTTATTGCCACTCTGAGGGAAATCGATGAAGAGACCCAGAGCCAGCTGAAAAGCCTGGAAGAGGAAGCCTGCACCCCACTCATCCAGGGAGGGTTGAATGACCTGCGACAGAAACTCCCCTTCCCCGGCGTCCAGCAATACCTGGATGAAGTCGAGAAAAACCTGAGGCGCGACCTGGACCTGTTCAAGGCGGTTCCCAAGGAGGAGCCAGAAAGAGAAACCGGCCTTGACCCCTACCTTTCTTACCGGGTTAACCTCCTGGTCGATAACTCGGAGACCAAGGGAGCCCCGGTAGTCATGGAAATCTCACCCTCTTACCCCAATCTTTTCGGCACCATTGAGTACTCCTACAGCCGCTTCGGCGTGGCCCAGACCGATTTCACCAAGATTAAAGCCGGCTCCTTTCTCAAGGCCAACGGGGGTTACCTGGTGCTCAATGCCCTCGATGTCCTGACTGAGCCCGGAGTCTGGCCCACCCTGCTCCGGACCCTGCGCTACCAGACGTTCGAGATCCAGAACCCCATTTCCATATTTGCCATCTCCACCGCCCGACTGAAACCGGAGCCGATCAAGTGCCGGGTCAAGGTGATCATGATCGGGGATGACTATCTCTACAACCTCCTCTATTTTTACGACGAGGATTTCAAGAAAATTTTCAAGGTCAAGGTCGAGTTTGATACCGAAGTGGAAAAGAACAAAAAGACCATCACCGATTATGTCCGGTTCATAAGGAAAATCTGCGATGAAGACGGACTGCGGCCGGTTGACCGGGAAGGAATTGCGGCCATCGTAGAATTTGGAGTCAGGCTGGCCGGTCGGCAGAAAAAGCTGTCCACCCGCTTTCACCTGGTGGCCGACATCATCAGGGAGGCCGATTACTGGGCCAGGCATGCCGGAAAGGAAGTCATCTCCAGAGAAGACGTTAAGAAGGCCATCCAGGAAAAGATAGAACGGGTCAACCTGGTAGAGAGAAAAATCCAGGAAATGATAGAAGAAGGAACGATACTGATCGACACCGAGGGGCGGGTGGTTGGACAGGTCAACGGACTGGCCGTCTACGATACCGGAGAGCTGGCTTTTGGCAAGCCGACCAGGATAACGGCCAGGACTTCAACCGGCCGGGCTGGTATCATCAATATCGAGCGGGAGGCGGACCTCAGCGGCCGAACTCATAACAAGGGAGTATTGATTCTTAGCGGTTACCTCCGTGGCAAGTACGCCCAGGACAAGCCGTTTGCCCTGTCAGCCAGCATCGCTTTTGAACAATCTTACTCGGGGGTAGACGGGGATAGCGCCTCTGCGGCCGAGGCCTTGGCCATAATCTCAAGCCTATCCCGGGTGCCGCTGCGTCAGGATATTGCCGTTACCGGTTCCATCAATCAGCGGGGCGAAATCCAGCCCATCGGCGGGGTTAACGAAAAAATCGAAGGATTTTTCCAGGTCTGCCAGGCCCGGGGTCTGACCGGAACTCAGGGGGTCATTATCCCCCACCAGAACGTCAAGAACCTGATGCTTAAAGAAGAAGTGGTCAAGGCCGTGGCTGAGGGCAAGTTTCATATTTACCCGATAAAGACGGTTGATGAAGCGATAGAAATTCTGACCGGAGTTAAGGCCGGCGACAGACTGCAAAATGGTAGTTATGAAGAAGAAACTGTCAACAGCCTGGTTGATGCCGGCATCTGGCACCTGGGAATGGCCTGGGAAGAATTCGAGGATGAGCTGCTATGGAAGCATATTGAAAAAGAGTCGGGTGAATCAGGAGAAGAAGAAGAGAGCTGAGCCGAACGAAGATTTTCCCGTCATTTAGAGAAGGCCAGGGGTGACATCAGGAGATACCAGACTAAAGACAAATAATTAAGATCCAGACTTAATCACCCAATCCGGTCATTTTTCTCAGACGGTCTACCTCTTCCGGTCTGAGCCGCCGCCAGAACCCGCGGCGCAGTCCTTTAATGGTAATTCCGGCGAAGGATACCCGGCGGAGCTTCTTAACCTCAAAGCCCAGGGCATAGAGCATCTTACGGACTTCGTGTTTTCGGCCCTCGTGGATTTCCAGGCTGAGCAGTGATTTTTCCCGGTTGCGGTAGATAATCCGGGCCCGGGCCGGAGCCGTCTTCCGGCCGTCGATGAAGACTCCCTTTTCCAGTTTCTCCAGCTCTTTATCTTCGACGAAACCCTTCACTCTGACTTCATAGATTTTTTTGATCTCATAGCGCGGATGGGTCAGGCGGTAAGCCAGTTCCCCGTCGTTGGTAAAAAGCAACAGGCCTTCGGTCTCGGCATCCAGCCGCCCAACCGGAAAGACCCGGACCGGAAGGCGGGGCAGAAGTTCCATCACTGTCTTCCGCTGCTGGGGGTCATCGACCGTAACTATGTAACCGGCCGGTTTATTGAGCAGAATATACACATGTTCCGATGGCAATCTCAGCCAGCGGTTGTCCACTTCCACCCGGTCTTTTTGTTCATCAATTTTAAGGCCGAGCTCGGTCACCACCCGGCCATTTAGTTTGACCCGACCTTCTTCAATCATCCGGTCGGCTTCCCGGCGCGAGGCCACTCCCGCCCGGGCCAGAAACTTGTTCAACCTGATAATCGCTTTTCTCCCTTGTTAAATACTGTGAACATTTTACCAGACTCGGACCCAAAAGTAGAGCCAGCCCGGGAAAGCCTGGCCCGGAGGTGAACATGAATTTCTGAACATGACGACCGGAAAATCATTTTAGGAAAAAATAAATCGCGAAAAATCTTTCTGGCCGCAGCCCACAAAGCCTGGCCAGCGGAAACCGGTAAGCTTTCTTGTTACCTCCGCCTTACTTTTTCCTGGCTTCCTCGTGGTAAAAGCCCGGCTTGGCCAGAATCTCCATGATCCGCAGGTCAAAAAAATTCTGGGCATTGACCGGCCTGAGCAGGACGGCGGTATCCACTCCTTTTTCAGTCCCTCCCATGGCCAGGCAGGGTCTGGAGGTTTCCAGCAGACCGGCGTCGGCCGCCATCAGGCTGACCTCGATGGCCACTTTCATCCCCTCGCCGAAGGCTCTCAGGGTATAGGCAATTATTTCATCCAGTTCATAGGTTCCGAGTTTCTTCCGCACCGCCCGGTTCACTCCGCCGAAGGCGTGCTGGCAGGTCAGAACCTTCACCCCCTTTTCCTCCAGGCGAAGCCTGACCTCTTCCGGCATCTCCTGGAAATCCGGCCGGTAGAAACCCGTGGAATGGGTGACCGCCACCAGCCGACAATCATGGAAAATTTCAGCCGCTAGCAGGGCGGTCTGACCCGACGCCGAGGCCACCACCACCTGGTTTATACCGAGTTCAGCGGCTCTGATGGCCGCCCGTTTCAAGGTAGCCTCGGTATTGATGGCACCCGGTTCATCAAAGTAAAGACAGGGCACGCTCTGCCCTTCAGCCTGAAGGTCAAACTGGCACATCTGGCACTCCTTATGTCTGGAATTCCTCATCATTATTGACCCTGCGCGCCGTCCAGTCAAGAAGGCCGGGATTTCTGCCCGGCCGGCCGCATTCCAGACCGAGGGAGAGGTAATTATTCTCCGGCCTCCTCACGCTCCGGGCATCCTGTTGGCCATGGCCCGACATCGACCTGAACCCCGCCCTTATTCTTTCGTATAAAATATAGTAAACTTACTGGCAGGTAGAAATGAAAAGAAGCAGCCTTTATCTCCGCGAGTCGCTGGACATGGCCTTCGACTCACTCTGGCACAACAAGCTGCGAACTTTTCTGACCCTGCTGGGGGTGATCATCGGGGTCCTGACCATTATCGCCGTGGTTTCGGTCATCCAGGGGCTCAACAATTATGTCTACACCAAAATGTCCTTCTACGGGGCCAACGACTTCTCGGTTTCCAAATTCGCCCCCTTCATCACCACCATCAAGGAATACCAGGAGCAGATGAAACGCCGGGACTTGACCCTGGAAGATATGAGAACGCTGCGCCAGCTCTGCCGTTCCTGTGAGCTGGTTGGAGCCTCGGTCAATACCAGCCGAACAGCCAAGTTCGGCAGCCGGTCGATAAAGGACGTTTCCATTCGCGGGGTGACGGCAGTCGACCACCTAATCGGCTCGGTCCTGGAGCTGGAACGGGGGCGCTTTATCAACCAGGATGACGAGGACCGCTCCCGCTATGTCTGCATAATCGGGGCCGACGTGGCCGAAAATCTATTCCCGGGACTGGACCCGGTCGGCCGCTGGCTTAAGATCGGCAACCAGAACTTTGAAATCATCGGCCTGGGCAAGAAGAAGGGCAAATTGCTCGGCTACAGTCAGGATAATTACGCCTGGATACCAATTTCCACCTTCATGAAAATTTATGGCAGCCGCCAGACCATAAACATCAACATTCACACCTCTTCCCAGGAAGCCATGGCCAGGGCCATGGAAGAGGTCCGGACCATCCTCAGGTCAGTCAGGAAAAGAACCTACGGCCAGCCTGATGACTTTGCCTTTGTCACCTCCGACACCTTCATCCAGTTTTACAAGTCAGCCACCTCGGGAATCTATTTCGCCATGATTGCCATTTCGGCCATCGCCCTGCTGGTCGGGGGCATCGTCATCATGAATATCATGCTGGTCTCGGTAACCGAAAGGACCAAGGAGATCGGAATTAGAATGGCGGTGGGAGCCCGACGCCGGGATGTTCTCATACAGTTCCTGATGGAATCGGCCATCATCTCCGGGGTGGGCGGAATAATCGGCATCCTGCTGGGCTACCTGATTGCCACCGTGGTCACCGCGGCCACTTCCCTGCCCTCAAAGGTTGACCCCGTTTCGATCATCGTGGCCATCATGATGTCAACCATGGTCGGCCTGTTCTTCGGTATCTACCCGGCCAACCGGGCGGCCAGGCTCAACCCAGTAGAAGCCCTGAGGTCAGAACAATGAAAGCCAGGACCGGATTGCTCCAGGAAATATTCGGAATGGCCCTGGAATCCATCCGGGCTCATAAGATGCGTTCCTTCCTGACCACCCTGGGAATTGTCATCGGGGTCATGACCGTCATTGCCATGGTCTCGGTCATCCAGGGACTGAACAAGAGCATTGCCGGAGAAATTGAAAAGGTTGGCAGCAGCCTGATCATGGTTCAAAAGTACGAGCCGGTCAGGATGGGCAACCTGTCGGAAGAGGAAAGACAGAGAAAGAACCTGTCCATAGAAGATGCTCAGGCTATACTGGAGGAATGCCCGCTGGTGGGAGGCCTGACCATCTGGTTGAACCCTGACTTCCTGAATCTGCCCGAAGTAAAATATCAGAACATGAAAAGCGACAACGCCTTCCTGTTCGGGACCGATGAAAACTTCTTCAAGGTCTACGCCATTTACCTGCCAAAGGAAGGACGTGGTTTTACCGAGGCCGAAATAAGGCACAAGGCCCGGGTCTGCCTGCTGGGGGCCGAAGTAGCCGAAGCCCTGTTCCCCCATTCCAACCCGCTGAGCAAAGAAATAAGAATCGGCGGTGAAAGCTTTACGGTCATAGGGGTGATGGGCAGACGGGGACAGATGTTCGGCCGTAGCCAGGACAATATCCTGGTAATTCCCTATACCAGCCTGATGAAATACTTTCCCTATGATATGAGTTCCCTGCAATTGACCCTGATTCCCAGGGATCCGACCATGGTTGAAGAGACCATCGAACAGGTAACCAACCTCCTCCGGATTAGAAGAAAAGTTCCGGCCGACAAGCCCAACGACTTTTCCATCTACACCCAGGAAACCCTGCTGACGCTCTACAATCAGATAACCGGGGCCGCCTTTATCGTGATGATCGTCATCTCCTCCATCGGCCTGCTGGTGGGTGGCATTGGAGTTATGAACATCATGCTGGTGGCGGTCAAGGAAAGGACCCGGGAAATCGGAATAAGAAAAGCCATCGGAGCCCGGGCCGGAGACATCGTCAAGCAGTTCCTGCTGGAGTCAGTGGTCCTGACCGGTCTGGGCGGCATAATCGGTATCCTGGCCGGATTTGGCATCGCCCTGATTATCGGCTCGGCCACTCCCCTGCCGGCCGCCGTCACCTGGTGGTCGGTGTTTCTGGGACTTTCGGTGTCAATGGCGGTAGGCCTGTTTTTCGGTATTTTCCCCGCCCAGAAAGCTGCCCGGATGGACCCGATAGTCTGCCTGAGATACGAGTGATTTCAGACCCTTCCTGTCCTGGTCTTGAAAAATTCCAGGGCCAGTTCGATGGCCCGACCGGCCTTATCTTTTTCCGGACTAACCAGTTCAACCAGAGTCGGACTGCCGCCACCCTTGAACTGCATCTCGGCCTGGAGAACCGGTATTACCCCCCGGACATCAACTTTCAAGCTGTCGGAAGCGGCCACCACCAGGTGGAAATTTTCATTCCGGTAAGCGGCCAGCACAGCCAGGACCTCGGCCTGGTGCACCAGGTTAAGAGCCAGGAATTTAATCTCCTCGGGGGATTTGTCAGGATAGAGGCCGGAAATTATCCCGCCCGGATTCCCGGCCAGCATTTCCCGGGCCTCGAAGAATGATAACTTTTCTTCCAGTTTTTTTTGCCTCTTCTTGAGGTTTTTCAGTTCGGCCAGGTTCTTTTCCACACAGGCAGCCACTTCTGATTCTTCGGCCGAGAGCACGACGGAGGCCGACTGCAGGAAGCGCCGGCGGTTTTCAAATTCCCGCAGGGCCCGGAAACCGCAGACAAAGGAAAAACGGAGGTTACCCCTGATTTTCTCCTGCTTCAGGATTTTTATCAGTCCCACTTCCCCGGTCCGCCGGCAGTGGGTTCCACCGCAGGCCGAATAATCAAAGCCAGAAACTTCCACCACTCTGACCGGGCCGGATTTCTTCGGCGGCTTGCGAAGCGGGACAGTCGTGAGTTCCATTTCGGACAGGAAATAGGTCTTAACTTCCAGGTCTGAGAAGACAATCCTGTTGGCCAGTTCTTCCACTCTCTGCAATGTTTCATCCTTGATGGCCGGGATACCGATCTCGACCGTTGATTCCTCCTGGCCGAGATGGAAGGACAGAGTCTCCCCCTTGACCACCTCATAGAAAGCCTGCGACAGGATATGCTGCCCGGTATGCTGCTGCATGTGGTCAAAGCGGCGGGGCCAGTCGATGCGGCCCCGGACTTGGTCAACCGCAGACAGCTCTTTTTCCAGGAAATGCAGGATGAGCCCGTTTTCTTCCTCAACTCGAATCACCCGGACGGCATCGAGCCAACCCAGGTCGTGGGGCTGACCACCTGATTCTGGATAGAAGGCTGTCCGGTCCAGGACTACCACCGGGTTGCCTTCTCTCGATTCTCGGCCGGTCACCCGGGCCGAAAATTCCTGCAGGTAGGCATCCTGAAAATAGAGGCGTTCTGTTGCCTGAGCACGTTGAATCTCGGTCATCTGTCCGCTCCGTTTTTCCCAAGTATACCACAGCCCGGCGGCCAGAGTAATTTCGGAGAATGATTCTGGTTAAGGGCCGACCCGGGAAATCATCTCCGTCTGCATAAGATTTTATGACCTCGCTGTGCTCTGCGGTGAAACCCGGGAAAACAATATCACCCAAATCAAGCGTTTAGAAAGGAAAAACTGATTTCCCGTTCTCAGTTAATGGCCAAATAATCGGGTCATCGGGCGGGAATTTTCCAGGCCCACCCGGTAATCACCCCTGAGAGACCCGGCCCGACCCGCCTCAACTCCCGGCAATTTTAAGAATTTTTTCGGCCGTCTTGAAATGGGTCTTGGCCACCTTTTCCAGGATACCCGGCCCATACTTTTTTACCAGCCTGAGGCCAGCTTCTTCCACCAGGGGCGAAGCCCCTTTGGGCAGTTCCATCCCAACCTCTTCCGATAGGTCTTTTAACTTATAAAGGAAATGGGCCCGGGCCAGGATGGAAGCGGCCGCCACCGCCGGGTCGTCTTCGGCCTTTGTTTTCTGGATCAGGTTGATGTTTTTCCCTTTTTTCAGAAGGGCCTCGCGGACAAAGCGCTCGTCGCCAAACTGGTCGGTAATGGCTATGACGCAGTTGACCTCGGCCAGAATGTTCTCAATAACCCGGGCATGCCCCCAGGCCAGCAGGCGATTGAGATTCCGCAGGTTCCTGTAGAGCGCATTGTAGCGTTCGGGACCGATGGCCACCACCGAGCTTTTATAGCCCTGCCGCAGGCTGCGGGCAATTTCCAGGACTCGCCCGTCGGACAGCTTCTTGGAGTCCCGGACTCCAAGTTCCCGGAGAACTTCCTCCTGCCCCTCGGGCAGGAAGAATCCGGCCACCACCAGCGGGCCGAAAAAATCTCCCTTGCCCGATTCATCGGTGCCGATGTGCCCGGCTTCCGGCGGAAAAAGCTCTTCCTGTTTCATCTTTCAGCCATATTACAATTCCAATTATTCGCTTTTCTCGTCAGAGTCTGTTCGCTCTATTTTACAGCAAAAGCCAGGCTGACGGCATTGGTTCATCAAAAAAATTATCTTGAACCGGTAGCGCTCTCTCCCGCCTTCTCGCACGGAAGGAATTAAACGCTCCAAAGCTCGGGGCTAAAATTAACTTCTTGTCAAGAATTCATCCATGGCCCGGGCTGCCCGTCGCCCGTCGCCCATGGCCAGGATGACCGTGGCCCCGCCGCGGACGGCATCCCCGCCGGCAAAGATCCCGGGGAGATTGGTGGCCATCGTCTGGAAATCAACCTCGACATTGCCCCAGCGGCCGAGTTTTAGACCCGGAAGCTGTTTGATCAGAAGTGGGTTTGGGCTCTGGCCGATGGCCACCACCGCCAGGTCGACTTCCACTTCAAATTCAGAGCCTGGAATGGGCACTGGTCGGGGCCGACCGGAGGAATCAGGCTCTCCCAGGGCCAGCCTCTGCAGAACCATTCCCTTCAACTCGCCCCGGTCATTTCCCAGGAAGCGGACCGGAACCGTCAGAAAATTGAAGACTATGCCCTCTTCCTCAGCATGCTTGACCTCTTCCAACCTGGCCGGCATCTCAGCCCTTGAGCGCCGGTAATAGACGGTGGCCTGTTCCGCTCCCAGCCGCAGGGCGGTTCTGACCGCATCCATGGCCACATTGCCTCCGCCGATGACGGCTGCTTTCCTGGCCCGGGGCACCGGTGTATCAAACTCCGGAAAGCGAAAGCCCTTCATCAGGTTGACCCTGGTCAGGTACTCGTTGGCCGAATAGACCCCGAGCAAGTTTTCACCGGGTATGTTCATGAAGGCTGGCAGCCCGGCTCCAGTTCCGAGGAAAAAGGCCCGGTAACCGGCCCGGACGAGATCTTCCAGGCTGGCCGTCCGGCCGACGATGAAATTGGTTTTGATCTCAACCCCTAGGGCTTTAATGAAATTTATTTCCGACTGAAGGATTTCCCGGGGCAGCCGGAACTCCGGTATGCCGTAGGCCAGAACCCCGCCCGGAAGGTGTAGCGCTTCAAAAACCGTAACCTGGTAGCCCAGACGGGCCAGGTCGGCGGCGGCGGTCAGGCCTCCAGGGCCAGAACCAACCACGGCAATTTTTTCCGGTCGACGGAATGACTCGGGACTGAAAGATAGCCGGGGACCTGTCCCTTCCCTCAGACAGAGATAATCGGCCACGAACCTTTCCAGATGGCCAATGGCCACCGGTGCTTTGCCGGCCCGAACCAGGTTGCAATCTTTTTCGCACTGAACTTCCTGGGGACAGACCCGGCCGCAGATGGCCGGCAGGCCGTTGGTCTCGCGGATTTTTTCCAGCGACCTCTCCAGCTCTCCGGCTTCGATGTATTTAATAAAAGTCGGAATGTCAATGGCCACCGGGCAACCGGCCACGCACCCTGGACTCCCGCAGTCCAGGCATCTTCTGGCCTCTTCCCTGGCCAGCTCCAGATTGTAGCCAAGGTTTACTTCTTTGAAGTTCCGGATCCTGACTCCAGGCTCCTGCTCCGGCATCGGCTGGCGGTCGATGGCCATCCTTTTCTGCACGGAAAGCTCCCGGCGCAGGGCTTTTCGCCAGTCTTTTTCTCGCTCCCGGAGAAGCCTTTCTGCCTGTCCCGGTTCCAGCCTGTCGATTCCGTTCATGCCAGGTTCACTCCGTTCTATTCCAGGATTCCCGGTCAAACCTGATCAGGGCCTGTTCTTCCTGCGCCAAAAAAGCTTTTCGCCGGTTGAAATACTCCTGCCAGTCCAGGCCGCGAGCTTCAAACCAGGGCCCGTCGACGCAGGCAAAGTAGGTGCGCCCCTCAACCGAAACCCGGCAGGCCCCGCACATCCCGGTGCCATCCACCATGATCGGGTTAAGGCTGACCAGGGTCTTAAGACCCAGCCCGGTAGCAGCTGCTGACAGCTTGAATAGAAGATAACTGCAGCCCATGACCATCACCAGGGAAATATCGGGGTTACTGGCTCTGACCTTGTCCAACAGCTCTTTCAGGTCATGACCCGAATACAGGCAATCCGACCGGAACAGGGTCAAAAACTTATCAGCATGTTTTTTGATTTTTTCTTCCCAGTAAAGATAGGCAGGGCTGCGGGCTTCGGCCAGAAAAACAACCCGGCGCCCGGCCTCACTGAGCTTTCTGGCCAGAGGATAAAGACCGCCTATCCCATAGCAACCCCCGGCCAGCAGCACCGCACCGGAACCAGCAATTTCCGGAGCCCGTCCCAGCGGACCGGCCAGTCCTTCCACTGCTTTTCCCGGCTTCAGAGCAGCCAGTTTCCTGGTGCTAACCCCCAGGTTCAAGAAGACCAGGTCAACCGTTCCCTTCTCGCGGTCCCAGTCGGCCAGGTTGATGGGAATCCGTTCGCCCTGGCCATCGGGTATGACCATGACAAACTGCCCGGGCTGAGCGGAGGCGGCCACCTCAGGAGCTTCCAGAACCAGCCGGAAAAGGTTGGGCACCAGTCTGTCAACCAGAATCACTCTGTTCATTTTCTGACTCTTACCGTTCCTTTAATTATTCCCTGCCCGTAAAGTTTCATCCTGAGCGGGTCATCAAGCACAGGATTGTAAAAAGCAGTTCCAGGCCGGAGCCGGGGGGCGTATTTTATTTCAAGGTTAAGTTGGCCCCAGGCAGTTTCCAGCGCCACCTTCTGGCCTTCCCGGAGCCCCAGAAAATCTGCGTCTCGCGGATTAAGCCACAACCAGTCCGGATTCCGGATGGCCCGGAATCCCGAACTCAGCCCGGCCATGACCAGGCCGCCGTAATAATCAAGGTTGCCCCCGACCACCACCTCCAGCTGACCGGGGAGCTCATTGACTTCAGGCTCAGCCGAAGGCTTCTGGACCACAGGGGAAAGCGGCAGATATTTTTTAATAAAGCTCTTTGAGCCGGCAGGCTTTTCCCTCAGCCTGGATTCCAGTCTTCCGGGATAATTTTCAATCTCCAGGCGCTGGCCAAGAGCTTCGGCCAACCTGGCTACGAGGGAGATGTCGGCCGGGTTCGTTTCCTTTCCAGGAATTCTGAATTCTCGGCCTCTCTGCTTTATATTGCCAGCCAGGTCCACCATCAGGCCGCCGTTTTCTAGGCAGCTGGCTGAGGGAATAAAGATGTCCGCTCTTTCAGCCAGGCCTGCCCTGAACGGATTTTGAACAATCAACACTTCTGGTTTTTCTCCAAGCGGGAGGTGGCCGAAGGCAAAAACCGCTTTTATTTTTTCGGTCTTGATAGCATTTTCGACCGGCTCCAGATCGGGCAGAACACGCAGGCCGAAATCGGCTTTGAGCCCGTCAATCAAGAGCTCGTTGGCTTTTCCGGTAACCGGCATCAGGTCAGACTCCAGGCGCAGATGTAAATTCCAGAGGGCAGTCAGGTTCTCTGCCCAGCGTGGCTGGTGCAGGAATCTCTGTCCAAAAAGAAAAAGCGCAGGACTGGACTCCAGTAAAATTCCGGCCGCTCTGTCCAGCTCGGCCGCCCGGAGCCCGCTTCTCCGCGCCAACATTTCCTCCGACCACAGGTTAATCTCATCCAGGAGGTGGTGATATCCAGGATAAAAGCTGAGCTGCGACGTTTTGAAGATTATCCTTTTTAAGAGTGCCAGCAGAGCCTCGGTTTCTCTGCCGGGGTGGCCCCTCAGGTCAACCGCAGCCTCCTGGCCGCAGCGGTTCAGAATGGAATCCAGGACGAGCAACCTGGCTCCTGACCGTAATCTTTTTTTTATGTCCAACCAGAGAGCCAGGGCCTCGGAATCAGGGTCAACCTCCACCAGGAAGAAAGTCCTGTATCTCTCCAGTTCTCTAAAATCTATCTTGCGCCTGACCTGAATTCCCTGCTCGGTTTCAAAAGCAGCGATTCTTTCCAGAAAATCTTCCGGGTAAAAATAAAAGAGGTTGTCGGTGCCCAGCAGGCGGCCGAGCTGATAAAAGGCCAGTAGACTGTCAGCAGTACCATGGGCCGAAGAAATCATGGCTATTTCTTCCGGTTGATACCGTCTTAACGACTCGGCCGCGGCCGCCAGGGCCTCTTCTGGCGAAACCGTCAGCAGCCGTTCGTTTCTCCTGAGAACCGGCAGCACCCTTTCCTGCTTCCGGTCGCCGATTTCCTTGAGACCGAACCGCCCCCGGGCGCAGGCCAGACCATGGACCGGCCCGCGGCCGCTTTCCGGGATAATCCTCCGAAGCTGGCCGTCTTCCAGGTACTCGGCCCTCAACTCACAGAGCGAGCTGCACAGCGGACATATGAATGAATGTTCATATATTCGATGGCCCCGGGCCGCGGTCAGACCACGCTCGCTGAAAGCGGCCACCGGGCAGACATCCAGGCAGGCCCCGCAAAAACTGCAACCGGACTCCTGGAGGCTGCGCTCCAGAAAGGTGCCGATGGCCGTTTCTGGACCCCGGCCGACAAAGCTGAGCACGTTCTGCCCGCGGACCTCGGCGCAGACCCGGACGCATCGGCCGCAAAGTAGGCAAAGATTAGGATTATGGGTTATGAAAGGGTCCGACTGCCACAGCGACCGTCCCGGGTCTTCAAAATCGTAAGCCACCCGCTTGAGTTTTAAGTAATCAGCCACACGTTGCAGCTCGCAGTCGCCATCTTTCGGGCAGAAAATACAGCCGCCCGGCTCCAGGGCCTTGACCATGGTGGCTTTGAGCTCCTGGCAGTCCGGCCTTTCCTGGCACAGAAGGCAAAAATGGGGATGCTCGCTGAGAATTAGCTCCAAGGTGGCCAGCCTGAGCTCTTCCAGTTCTGGGGTGCTGGTGACAATCTCCATTCCGTCTTCGACCAGCGTCTGGCAGGCCGGAGAGCGGTGGGGCCTTTGGGCAATCTCTACCAGGCACAGCCGGCAGCCGGCAAAAGCCGGCAAGCCTTCCAGGTCGCACAGGGAAGGAATGAACAGGCCCTGACTGCGAGCACATTCCAGGACGGTCATGCCGGGACGGGCTTCGACTGGCAGCCCGTTGATTTTCAATTTGATAACCGTCCCGGACATTTTACTCCTCTCGAGACCCTTCACCGGCTCCGGCCCCTTTTTTGTTTAATTTAATTACGGCCGAGAGGTCCGCGGGGCAGACCGTAAGACAGGCCCCGCACCGGGTGCATAACTTCTGGTCTATTCGCGGGTAGCCGTCGTCGGCCACCTCAATGGCTTCCGCCGGGCAGGCGTCAAGGCAAAGCAAACAGCCACCGCACCGATGCTTATCTATTGTGTATGAAATAAGGCCGCGGCAGACTCCGGCCGGGCATTCCCCGTCAAGAACATGCCTCTGGAGCTCGTCCCGGAAATAACTTAGCGCGCTGAGGACCGGGTTGGCTGCCGTCCGTCCCAGGCCGCACAGGGAGGCCTCTCGCATGGTCCAGCTGGCTTTTTCCAGAAGCTCCAGGTCTTCCGGGCGGCCCTCTCCCCGAGTTATTTTTTCCAGTATCCTTACCATCCGGGCAGTACCCAGCCGACAGGGGGCGCACTGACCGCAGGATTCTTCCCGGGCAAAGCGGAGGAAGTAAAGGATAAGGTCAACTATGCAGGTGGCTTCGTCGATGACGATCATTCCACCCGAACCCATGATTGAGCCAGCTTTCTGCAGGCTTTCGTAATCGAGTGGCAGGTCAAAAAGAGAGGCTGGCAGGCAACCGCCGGATGGGCCGCCAGTCTGCACGGCCTTTATTCTCTGACCAGGCTCCGGGCCGCCCCCCACTTCTTCAATCACTTCTCTGAGGGTAAGTCCGAAGGGAACTTCAACCAGGCCGGTATATCGGACCTTACCGACCAGAGAAAATATCTTGGTCCCCTTGCTGTGAGCGGTGCCCATCCTGGCAAACCAGCTTGGTCCCTGCTCGATGATCATGGGCACATTGGCCCAGGTTTCCACGTTGTTGATGACTGTCGGCTGGCCCCATAGTCCGCGGACCACCGGGAAAGGCGGCCTCTGACGCGGAAAGGCCCGCCGTCCTTCTATGGAAGCTATGAGCGCAGTCTCCTCCCCGGAAACAAACGCACCGGCTCCCCTGATGAGTTCCAGATCGAATGAAAAATCGCTGCCTAGAATATTTTTTCCCAGGAGACCGGCTTCCCGGACTTTTTCCAGGGCGACCGACATCCGCTCTATGGCCAGCGGGTACTCCTGCCGGATGTAGATGAAGCCCAGGGCCGCACCGACCGCATAGCCTCCTATGATCATTCCTTCTATTATGCTGAAGGGATTACTTTCAAGAAGCCCGCGGTCCATATAAGCTCCGGGGTCTCCCTCATCTCCGTTGCAGATTAAATATTTTTCAGTTTGACCGGCCTGGCGGGCCAGGCGCCACTTGAGACCGGTGGGAAAACCGGCCCCGCCCCGGCCTCGCAACCCGGAGGCCTGGACCAGGTTGATAACCTCCTCTGGAGAGATACCCGATAGCACCTTCTCCAGGGCCATGAATCCTCCGTGCTCCAGGTAACTTTCCAGGCGACCAGGGTCAAGGGTCAGGTGCCGGTCAAGCAGCCACCGCACCTGTTTCTTGAGAAACGGCAAATCTTCCAGCCGCGGAAAAATCTGGCTCCCGGAGCTTTCCCGGAAAGCCAGCTCGGGCACTATCCGTCCGTGAACCAGGGTTTCTTCCACCAGCCACGGCACCTTTTCGGGGACCAGGTTCGGATAAAAAATCTTTTCGGGAAAGATAACCACGTTCGGCTCAAACTGACACAGTCCGTGACAGCCGGTAAGGCGTAGCTCGACCGAGCCTTCAAGACCCCTCCTGCCTATTTCTTCATCCAGGGCTGCGGCCAAGGCCATAGCTCCTGAAGCCCGGCCACAGCTGGCAGCCGAAACGCTGACCAGACGCGGTGGCTTCTGGGCCGCCTGGAGGCGCGTCCGCAGTGCCCGCAACTCGCCGACCGTCCTGATCCTTTTCTGGTTCATTATTTTTTTCCGGTCAACTTTTTCACAATCTCTGGAACTTTGCTTACCTGGACTCGGCCCTGATATTCTCCGTCAACCACTACCACCGGAGCCAGGGCACAACAGCCGAGACAATTGACTGTCCTGAGAGCCACCCCTTTCTCCGGGTTTTTATCACCCGGCCTGACTCCAAGCAGGCGGGAGAACTCGGCCGCCAGCTCCCCGGCTCCCCGCACATGGCAGGCTGTTCCCTGGCAGACAGTCACTTCATGCCGGCAACCAGGTTTGAGTCTGAAGGCTGAGTAAAAAGTGACCAGGCCATAAACCTCGGCCGGGGGGACGGCGAAATAATCGGCTGCAGCCCGGAGGGCTTCTTCGGGCAGGTAATCGAGCTCCTGTTGCACCAGGTGCAAAAAGAGAATGAGATATCTCCTCTCAGCCGGTAGAGAGGCCAGGATGGTCTCCAATTTTTCGGTCAAGTTATCTCTGCTTTTCACTAAAAAGAATATCCGGGCTGGAATGGACAATTCGTCCGTCAACCATGGTCAGCACCACCCGGGCTTTCATGATCTCTTCTGGCTCGATATGAAACAGGTCCCGGTCCAGAACCACCAGGTCGGCCAGTTTCCCTGGTTCCAGCGAACCCTTTTCTTTCTCCGAGAATTCAGCATAGGCAGCCCGGACAGTATAGGACTTGATGGCTTCTTCCAGGGTTATCTTTTCTTCGGGTATCCAGCCATCCGGGTTCTGGCCGTCAAGGGTTCTGCGGGTAACGGCGGCATAAATTCCGGTAAGAGGATTGAGCGGGGCCACAGTCCAGTCTGAGCCAAAAACCAGAACAGCTCCGGCCTGTTGCAGCGACTTGAAGGCGTAGGTGGTTCTGGCCCGGTCCGGGCCAATTTTTCTTTCTGCCCAGCAACCGTCGTCGATGGCATGGTAAGGCTGGACTGAGGCCACCAGGCCCAGCCGGCCATAGCGGTCTATATCGCTCTTCCTCAAGTGCTGGCAATGTTCGATTCTCCAGCGCCGGTCGCGGGGCCCGTTTTCGGCGAATATCTTTTCCATCATGTCAAGCAAAATGGCGTTAGCCCTGTCGCCGATGGCATGAACGGCCACCTGAAGCCCGGCCCGGTCGGCCTGACGCAACCGCTGCTCCATTATGCCTTCCGGAAACATGTGGGAGGCCAGCAACCCGTAAGCCCTGGGATTGTCGGAGTAAGGTTCGAAGAAAAGAGCGGTGGAAGAACCCAGGGAACCGTCCACAAAGCCCTTGAGCCCGGCCAGCCTGAGAAAAGGATGGCCAAAACCGGATTTGATCTTAAGCCGGAGAAAACTTTCTATTTCCGGAATCTGAATATAAACATAGAGCCTGGCCGTCAGCTCTCCCGACCTGAGCAGTTCCTGGTAAACTTCAAAGCTCACCGCATCTGACATGTCATGAATGGAGGTAACCCCGCAAGCGGCCGCTTCCTTCAGGGCAATTCTCACCGCCTCCTTTTTCTCTTGCAGAGAAGGTTCTGGAATGATGGCATAAACCAGGTCGGCCGCCGCATCCTTCAGAATGCCCGTCGGCTCTCCGGTCTTGGGATCCAGGACAATTTCACCGCCAGGCGGAGAAATGGTCTTGCGGTCAATCCCGGCCAGCTTCAGGGCCAGCGAATTGACCAGAACCATGTGCCCATCAAAACGATTGACGCAGACCGGGTGGTCTGGCGTCACCGAATCAATCCACTCCCTGGTCGGAAGCTGCGGCGGCGAAAACTGTTCATGGTCCCAGTTGCCGTTGAGAATCCAGCTCCCGGCCGGCAGTTCGCGGGCCTTGGCCGCAATCCGGCTGACAAATTCTTCCCGCTGACGGCAGTCCCGCAACTGGACCGAACGCAGGGCCAGTCCGCCGTTCAGAAAGTGGGTGTGGGCATCGATAAACCCCGGCAGAACCAGCCGGCCTTTAAGGTCCAGGACCCGGGTCCCCGAACCAACGAGCTTTTTAACCTCGGAATTACTGCCAACGCTTATGATTCTATTCTGAACTATGCCCAGGGCCTCAACCTCAGGAACTGAATCGCTTCCAGTCCAGATATGCCCGTTGACGAGAACGGTATCGGCCATGGTTCCTCCTCGCTTCAGGCAACCGGCGAGAACCAGGCTGCCCGAAAGAATCAGCAAAAAGGTCTTGAATAGGATCTTCATGAAGTCCTTCCTACGGTTATATCCTGTCCCGACCGGAAAGGGCGTCGTGCCGGAACTGGAACGGGAGTCTCATAATTATTCTGGACAGCTGCCCCGGCCTGAACCCGGCCCGGTTCACACTCTATTTTAGCCCTTTTATCAATTCCAGGCTTCAAGTCTGCAGCTCCAGGCAGGAAAAATCTTCAGGCATGAATAGCCGGCCGTGGTAGTATTTCCTGATCTCAGTTTCCACTTCTTCGGGAGAAAAATCCAGGTCGCTGAAAAAATGGCAGGGAACCAGGGTCCGGAAACCGGCCTCGGCTGCCGCCCTCCCCAGCTCCAGGGAGTTGCTGTGCATGGTGCGCAGGAAAGGCAGCTCGTCTAGATAACGAGAGGGAGTGCTGCAGTCATGGATCAGGCAATCGGCCCCGGCCGTCCGCTCCATCAGAGATTTACAGAGCGGCGTGTCCCCCGAATAGACAACCCGGCCTTCCCGAGTTTCAAAATCAAAGGCCAGAGAAGAAGAATGGTGCGGCACCGGCCAGCCGGTTACGGCTAGCCCAGAAGATATTTCTGTCCTTCTCCCGGGCGTCAGAGTCTGCGGCTCTATCCGGTAAGCGATTTTTTCTTTTCTCAAGCCGAAAAGGTCCAGGAGCTGCAGACAGAAGGCTATGGTCTCGTCCGAGCCGAAAAGGCGCACCGTTATTTCCTCCAGCATCAGGCTATGGACAAAAGCCGGCAGGCCGTAAACATGGTCGGCATGGATGTGGCTGACAAATATGGCCAAAATCTGAGTTGGCTGCAACCCGGCCTTGAGTATTTTCTGAGTCAGGGAACCGGGGCAGTCTACCAGGCAGAAAGCGCCGCTGGCTTCCAGAAGAAAGCTGGTGTTATCCCGGGCCGCGGTGGGCACCGCTCCGCCCGTTCCCAGAAAAATGATTTTCATCACTCGCCTTTCATCGTCTAACAGAAAACTCTTTATAAAAAATTTCAAGGAATAAATCAACCGCAGGTCGATGGCAGAAATAAAATTGACAGAAAAGAGCGGCTGGGATAGATTTTAAGCCTGATCCACTTTCAACCAATGAAAAGAAGAAATGAATAAAAAAGCTCCCTCGCTCCGGGTTTCCTCGCCGGGAAGAATCTGCCTGTTCGGTGAACACCAGGACTACCTGGAACTGGATGTCATTGCCTCGGCCATCAGCCTCAGGTTTTATGTCGACGGTTCCCCCTGCCCCGACCCCGGATTCCACCTCCATCTTCCGGATACGGGCGAAGAAGACAGCTTTATCCCCGAGTCAGAGCTTCCTTACTTGAAGCAGAGAGATTACCTGAGAAGTACGGTCAACGTCCTGCTCCGGCTGGGTTGCCGCTTCAGGCAGGGCTGGGAAATTACCATGCACGGGGAAATTCCCATCAACGCCGGGACTTCCAGCTCCTCGGCCATGGTAGTGGCCTGGACCAGGTTCCTGCTTGAGGCCTGTGGCCGGGCTGACCTGGCACCGGGGCCCGAAGCCGTGGCCAGGCTGGCCCACCGGGCGGAAGTGCTGGAGTTCAAAGAACCCGGCGGCCAGATGGACCATTACACCTCGGCTCTGGGCGGAACCGTCTGGATAGAGTTCACCGGAGGACTGAAAGTTACCCGGCTGCCTTCGCCACCGGGCACCTTTGTCCTGGGTGATTCCCTGGAAAAGAAGGATACCACCGGCACCCTGGGTTCCGTTCGGGAAAGGGTCGCCAGGGGGCTGGAAATATTAAAAAAAGAATATCCGGGACTGGACCTGTCTTCCGTGAGTGAACAGGAGATTCTGAAACTCAGTCGAAACCTCCCGCCGGAAATCAGAAAGCCGCTTCACGGGGCAGTTCTTAACCGGATGCTGACGGCCGAAGGGCTCAAGATTTTTCGGTCGCCGAGCTTCGCCCCTGAGGAATTCGGCCGGCTGCTGACCGAGCAGCAGAGGGTGCTGAGAGAGCTGGTGGGTATTTCCACCCCGAAGATTGACCGCCTGCTCCAGGCTGCCCTGAAGAACGGGGCCCTGGGCGGAAAAATCAATGGCTCGGGCGGCGGGGGCTGCATGTTTGCCTATGCTCCCGAGGACCCGGAAACGGTGGCCCGGGCCATCGAGCGGGCCGGGGGCCGACCCTACATCATCAGACCCGATTCCGGGCTGAAGGTTGAGACCCGGTCATAGCAAGGGGTAATAGACAAATCTTTGATTTGTTGTAAAATATAACTTCAATTTCTCTTTTGGCTCGATCACATCCATTTTAGCAGGGTCCGGTTCTTTTACCGGCTCAGCCCAGGAGGAAGCCCGATGATTGACGCTACCAAGATAAGAAAAGGCATGATCATCAAGATGGAAGGACAGCTCTACCGGGTCATGGACTACCAGCTCATCACGCCGGGACGCTGGAAAGCCATGGTTCAAACCAAGCTCAGGAATATCAAGGACGGTTCACAGCTGGAATACCGCTTCCGGTCTGAAGACCGGGTGGAACAGGCCTACCTGGAAGAAGTGGAAATGGTCTTTCTGTATCGGAGCGGCGATGAATTCTATTTCATGAATCTCCAGACCTACGAACAGATCAAGCTCGACCTGGAAGCCATCGGCGACGGAGTCAATTACCTTTTGCCGGACATGGTCCTGACCATTGAATTCTACGAAGGCCAGCCAGTGGGCATCCACCTGCCCAATACCGTCGACCTGAAAGTGGTGGAGACCGAACCGATACTCAAAGGAGCCACCCAGACGGCCATCAACAAGCCGGCTAAGCTGGAGACCGGGCTGGTAATTCAGGTGCCACAGTTTATCAAAGAGGGCGATATCATCAGAGTTGATACCAGAGAAGATAAGTACCTGGAAAGAGTAAAGACCAAATAATTCCTGGTGGACTCCCGGCCTAAAACCGGTGCTGGTGCACCCCGACGTTGCCAAAACTGTCCCGAACCCTGATCAGAAGCAGGTTATCAGTACCGGAGGGAACTTTCACCGTAAACTTGAAACTCTCGCTCCGGGAATCGCACAGCCCGTCCACCGGGAAAACCACCTGCCAGTCCCCTGGCCTGACCAGGAATTTCACCTCTTCAATGTAAGAATAAGCGTCCTCAGCCACGAAGCTCACTTCCAGGCCCTCACCGCTGCGACTGGCCAGGAAGTTCTTGACGACCGGCAAGGAGTTATCGATGACCAGGGCCTGGCTTTCCTTCTCTGCTTTCTTCTCTGTCCCAGGAGGATTGGAGGGCAGGTCGGTAGCTTCAACCTTTAACCAGTATGTCCCGTCTGGAAAATTTCTGGTGTCAAAGGAAAAAACCTTATCTGACAGTTTTTCCTGCATCGGCCTCCAGATATTTTCCCCTTCTTTTCTCAGGTAAATATTGAAGGCCAGATTGTCCTCGTTTTCGTCGGAGGCCTCCCAGGTAATAGTCCGGAAACCCTGACGCTCGGCTTTCTTCGGGGTCAGGTACAGACTGGTCTCATCCTTGCGGCGGGCTCCTTCTCTGGAGGCTCCATCCAGACCCAGGATTACTTCCTCCTGCTCCGGCGGCTTGATAAATACCTGGTTGGCTGGCAGAACTTCCAGTCTGTCTATAACCGGGGCCACATTGGCCTGAAGGTAAAAAACCAGGAGCTTCTGTACACGGGGAGATTTCGGCCCGCCCGGACTCTTCAGGCTGATCTTAAATTGAAGATAGCGACCGGCCGGGCTCAGCACCTTTTCATCTGGCCGGCCATAAGGAGGAGACCAATCGCTCCAGGTATCGTCGGGCTCAGCTGTGTTGCCACTCCTCGATTGAATCTGGAGGTAAGCACCCTGGGGCAGTTCCGCTTCCCAGCTCAGGCGCCCCCAGGTGGAAAGAATCCTGGCATCCAGGACCGGGCTCAGGTATTCTCCAGAAAAATTCTGTCCGGGCTGGAGATGTCCCAGGAAACAGGGATTATTGCCAAGAACCTGGATCTGCTTATTTAACTGAAAAAGCCCGTAGACCTGTTCCGAGCCAGACTGGGCCAGGAGTTCCAGTCCCCCCTGGCGGTCGAGCAAGTACAGGCGGCCCTGGTTGCCCGTGCCCATGATCAGCTTCTGAGTGTCGGACTGGTAGACCAGACTGTAGACGATTTCTTCTCCGGAACTCCAGAGCTTCCTGGCCAGGCCGTCCGGTGTAACCTGGAACACTGCTCCGGAAACCGTTCCCTGGGTCTTGCCCCTGGGTGCGGTTTCGGGAACAGACGTAACCTCAGCGTCGAGCGCCGCGGCCACAGCTGACACCACGAGGCTGACTTCAGTGTCGGTCTTGCTGGAGGACGCGGTTGAAGCGGGACTAACCGTGGAGACTGGCTTGGAGGGAGCTCCGCCAGCGCTCAGGTAGATATTACCCTCGCGGTCCAGAACTACGTTCCTGACTTCTTCGTAGCCAGAATCAAAGATGACACTGGCCCGGCCTGAAGCCGATATCCGGTAAAGCTGTCCCCGTCCGCCGCTACCAGCCAGCAGGTCCCCGCTCGAGGTCTGGACCAGGCAGAGGATATGGTTATCCCGGGACTTGAACAACAGCCGCCCCGCTCCGGCCGGATTTATTTCATAGATTCCACCACTCTCCCCCACTGCCGCCAGCAGGTTCCCCTTGTCAGTAAACACCAGGTCCCAGATATAGCGTTCCTGAGGATTGAAGAACTCCTCGCCCTTATTTCCGGCCGTTATTTTATAGATTTTGCCGTTGGGTGAAGTCCCGGCATACAGGACCCCCTTGTCATCCACAGCCAGGGCGGTCACGTCCAGTTCAGTTGTCTGGAAATAGAGCTCGGCTTTTTTGTCCTTGCCCAGGCGGTATATCTTGCCGCCGTGGCCGGTGCCGAGGTAATAACTTCCGTCCGGCCCCTGGGCCAGGGACAGGAAGAATTCTTCGGCCGGAACTTCAAGCTTTTCCAGCTTAGGACCGATAGACAGGACTCCGTCAGAAGTGAGAGACATTCCGGAGAATTTGCCCTTAAGGAAATCATCCTTCGAACGCAACTCCCATTTCCTGGGAACCACGGCCTGGAGCTGGGTAACCACCAGCAGCGCGGCCATTATTTTCAGGGCCAGCAATAACCTTTTTTTCATTTCTCAGCCTACCTTTATTTTATATTTATATCATCCAGCCGCAGCCTCATTTCCGCCCCTATTTCTTTATCCGGATGGGTATGGTCAGGGCCCCGCGAAAAACATAGGGAACCGGCAACTGGTATTCGGTTAGAGTTGACCTGTTGATTTCAGTCAGGTCGGTAGTCGAGGCCCGGGGCGAGATGAACATGTTTTTCAGGCTGGGAGGCAGGTTGGGCAACTCTTCGCCCTTGAGAAAAAGGCCGGGACGGGGAGCCACCACCTTGAAATAGATCCGGTTATTTTTCCTGAGGTTGCCCAGCAACCTGATCAGCTGGTTGATGTTTCTCGGCCGGAAATCCTGTATCCGGTAAAGGCTTCGTTCCAGCTGCTGGATGTAGCTGGCTTCAGCCACCACCAGCTCGAACTCTGTTCCCGGTGCAAGAGAGGGGGCCATAAATTCCACCTCTTCAGTTTTCAAATCGTGGCCCTGGGTTCGGAAGTAGGCCTTAACCTGGATTACTTCGCCGGGTTGAACTTCATATCTATCGAGGAGAACCTTTTCTAGGGTGGCTGTCCTCAGTTGCTCCACCACCCTGACCTTGACTTCAATTTGATTGAGCCCGATATCCTTAAACTCATTGTTCTTGAGCATGTAGACCACAGCCGCCACCAGGCTGGACAGGCTGGTGCTGGCGCTGTCCATGTTCCCGCTGAACAGGTCTTCCAGGTGGACGCTCTGTCCGCCTTCCAGGAATAAATCGGCTTCGAAATCGACCGATAAATTCCCGTAGGACCTTTCCTCGGTGGTAAGGAGAGTGTACAGGGCCAGGTTGACCAGGGCCGGGGTCAGCACCTGGTCGTTGACCAGTCTCAGCTTGAATTGTTTCTGGCTGACCGGGCTGTCCTGCACTTCAATAGTGAGGGGAATATATTTCGGCAGGGCACCGATTTCAGCCAGGACTCCGCTGCTTCGGTCCTGAAGCACCCGGCCGATGAGCTGACCGGTGGAAGCCAGCTTGAAGGAGCTCTCCAGGCTGGGCACCACGGCCAGGACTTCGGCCGTGGTCAGGCCGTAATCAACCGGTCCCAGATTATAAAAAGGATGCCCGAAGGCCAATATCCTTTTCCCGTCAACGTAGGTTACCGTTCCGACTGCCGTCAGGTCGAGGTCGCCGGTTATCAGTTGCACCCCCACCGCCTGGCCTTCGCTCAGAGTCACCGGCTGAGGGGTCAGGTTAAGAGCCTGCCCCGCAGACCGCCCGGCGCCCAGGACTGGCTGAAAATTGTTCTGGCTGAAAAATGACTGGTACTGGCGAAAGGCCCGCTCGGAAAACCCGGAAAAAATGAGCGGAATTTTGACCGGCACAAAGGCCCGGTCAGGAACCCGGGTGTCCTCGCCGCCGAAAACCAGTTCCCGGTAAGCCCGGCTCAGTCCTTCCTGAGTCATCTCTCCCAGGTTAAAAGAGGTGGGCAATCCAACCGGCGGCCGAGTCGACTGACCACTGCCGCCCAGGGCCAGCATTTCTTCTATCGGGGTAATACCAGCTATGGCTTCCCGGGCAAAAGCATAGCTGAAGGCCACCGCCCCGATTAACTGACCGTCAACGTAAACCGGGCTTCCGCTCATCCCGGCGATGACTCCGGTATTTTCCAGGCCCTGGCCTTTAAGCCGGGCCACAATCCAGCTTCTCCCGGGTTGAACATTCTGCATGACCCCGAGTATTTCGGCTTCAAAGTTTGAAACCTGAGAACCGGCAAAGACGCTGCGCCCGGTTCCTTTCATTCCGGGTTTGACCTGGGACAGCGGCATAATCCTGGTCCCGGCCAGCAGTGAGCTCAGGCTAAACGCCAAACAGGCCAGGATCAGGGCAGATAATTTTTTGGACTTAGACCGACGGGAAAAAAACATGCCTGACCCCTTTATGGCTTTTCATTCCATTCAAGGAATAATGCCCAGGGCCCGGCCGCATTTTTCAAAGGCCGCCAGTATCAACCGGAGCTCTTCGTCGGTATGGTTAGCCGAATAGCTGGTACGAATTAAGGCCTGTCCGTGGGGAACCGCCGGATGGATGACCGGAGTGGTGAAGATGCCTTCATCCCTAAGGGTTTTCCACATGGCAAAGCACTTTTCATCGTCGCCGATTAAAATGGGAATGATGGGAGTCTGGCTGGGACCGGTGTCAAAACCCAGTTTCTGGAAGCTTTCCCTCATGAAGTTGGTAACCTGCCACAGCCGTTCCCTTCTCTCCGGCTCGGTTTCTATGACTTCCAGGGCGGCCAGAACCGCGGCCACCGAGGCCGGAGTGGCGGCCGCGCTGAAGATTAGAGAGCGGGCGTGGTGTTTTATGTAACTGACGACTTTCTTCTTGCCGACAACAAAGCCGCCGATGGAAACGAAGGACTTGCTGAAGGTGCCCATGACCAGGTCCACTTCGTCTTCCAGACCGAAATGCTCGGCTGTTCCCCGGCCGTGTTTTCCCAGAACCCCCAGGCCGTGGGCGTCATCGACCATTATCCTGGCCTTGTATTTTTTGGCCAGCGGGACGATGCCCGGCAAGTCGGCGATATCACCTTCCATGCTGAACACTCCGTCAACCACGATCAACTTTCCTTTATTATCGGGAATGTCGGCCAGGACCCTTTCCAGATCCTGAAGGTCATTGTGTTTGAACTTCTTGACCTCTGCCTTTGACAGGCGGCAGGCGTCGATGATGCTGGCATGGTCCATGCGGTCGGTAATCACCACGTCGTCCTTGCCGGCCAACGAGGAGATGATTCCCAGGTTAGTCTGGTAGCCGGTGGAAAAGGTAACCGCCGCTTCTTTATTCATGAACCGGGCCAGCCTTTCTTCCAGGGTTTCATGCAGGTCGATTGTTCCGGTCAGGAACCTGGAGCCGCAGGTGGCCACGCCGTAACGGTCAATGGCCTCCTTAGCCGCCTGCATGACCTTGGGGTGGTCAATCAGGCCCAGGTAATTGTTGGAGCCGATCAGGATCATCTCCCGACCCCGGACTTTCACCCGGTTGCCCCTGGCTTCTGAAATCGGGGTGAAATAAGGATAGAGCCCTGCGGCCATGACTTCTTCGGCCCGGCTGAATTCATAACACTTGTCAAAAATATCCATCGCGTCCTCCTGACTGTTTCGATTGCTCGTTCTTACCGGTTATTATTTATTACCTTTTTAATTGTTTTTTTTCAACCTCAATTGACCGCCTGCCCGGCCTGGTCTAAAATCAGGGCATGAATTTGCTGGTCACTGGCGCCACCGGGTTCATTGGCAGCCGCCTTGTAGAGCAGCTTCTTCAGGCCGGCCACCGCGTCCAGGCTCTTGTCCGGAACCCGGCCCGGCTTGGCTGGCTAAAGCAAGCCGAAAACCTGGTGCTTCTGGAAGGAGACCTTTTTTCTCTGCCCGAACTGCCGGCTGGCTGTCAGGCGGTCTTCCATCTGGCGGGGCTAACCAAGGCCCTGAAACCGCGGGATTATTATACTGTAAACCAGGGCGGAACGGCAAGCTTGCTGGACAAACTGGAGAAGAGTGGCCTGGCCCCCAGGTTCATTCACCTGAGCAGCCTGGCTGCCGGACGCCCCTCACCGGACGGCACTCCGGTCAAGGAAGATGAACCTGCCTGCCCGGCCTCGCCCTACGGCCACAGCAAGCTTCTGGCTGAAGAAGAAGTGCTGAAGCGAAAAGAAAAAATGCCGGTCATCATCCTGCGGGCGGCCGCCATCTACGGGCCCCGGGACCGGGATTTTCTGCAACTCTTTCAGCTGGTAAAAAAGGGCTGGCTGCCGACCTTTACCAAGGAGCTCCTGCTCAGCCTCTGCTACGTCGACGACCTGGTCAGAGCCCTGGAGCTCTGCCTGACCGTTTCTTTCAAGAGCGGGGAAATCTACAACGTGGCTGACCCGGTTCCCAGGAGCTGGGAAGAAATCGGCCTGGAAGCAGCCAGGATACTCGGTCTGAAAGTTAAACCGCTCAGGTTTCCCCTCTGGCTGGTAAAGAGCGCCTCCGGAATTTCCGAAGTCTTTTCCAGGTTCTCGGGTCGCCCCAGCCCTCTCAACCGCAGCAAGTGCCGCGACCTGGAAAAATTGTTCTGGGTAGCAGACACCGGAAAAATAAAGCGAGACCTGGGCTTTGAAACATCCTGGACCTTCCCCCAGGCCATGAGAGTTACCCTGGACTGGTACCTGGAGAACAATTGGTTATAATAAATTTCTCTTTATCAAAACCTTTTTTTCTGCTAATTATTAGCCTGGCCCATAAAGGGCATCTTGAGCTTTATTAAATTATAAATGGAGTCTTGGCCAATGGATACTAGAAGAACCGTAATCACCGGGATCGGGCACTATGTCCCGCCGAAAGTGGTCACCAACTTTGACCTGGAAAAAATGATGAACACCTCCGACGAATGGATAAGGGAGCGAACCGGAATTGTGGAAAGGCACTGGGCCGAACCAGGAGTGGGAACCTCGGACCTGGCCACAGAAGCCGCCCTTAGAGCCATTCAGGCCGCCGGCATAGACAAATCGGAAATTGATTTCATCATCGCCGCTACCCTTTCCCCGGACCACTACTTCCCCGGCATCGGGGTCATGGTCCAGGCCAAGCTGGGTCTGGGAGAAATCGGGGCTCTTGATGTCCGTGATCAGTGCTCGGGGTTCATCTATGCCCTGTCGGTAGCCGACCAGTACATCCGGACCGGCACTTATAAGAAAATCCTGCTGGTGGCAGCCGAACTGCAGTCGGCCAATCTTGATTATTCCGACGAAGGACGTGACATGGCCGTTCTGTTCGGAGACGGGGCGGGTGCGGTTATCCTGGAGCCCAACGATTCGGGAGATGGCCGGGGAGTTCTGTCCTGCCACCTCTTCTCTGACGGACGTTTCGTCAGCGAGCTCTGGATGGAAAAACCGTCTTCAAAAGACAACCCCACTTTCAGGACCGAGTTCTTTGAACAGGGTAAATTCTATCCGCGGATGAACGGCCGGACCGTCTTTAAGAACGCCTGCGAAAAAATGCCCCAGGCCGTCCTGCTGGGCTTAAAAAATCTGGGTCTGACCGTGGCCGATATCGATTACCTGATACCCCACCAGGCCAACGACCGCATTTCTCAGATGGTAGCCCGCGGACTCCGCCTCCCGGAAGAAAAGGTCATCAGGAATATCCACAAGTACGGCAACACCACCGCCGCTTCCATCCCCATAGCCTTATCGGAAGCAGTTGAGGAAGGTCGTATCAAGCCAGGAATGCTGATTGCCCTGACCGCCTTCGGAGCCGGGTTTACCTGGGGTTCGGCTTTTATCAGATGGTGAAGCCCTGATTTTTTGAATTCTGGATTGATATTAAAAAATAAATTATGATAAGCTAAGAGTTTGAAAAAGAAATCAGGCTTTTGCCGGATAAACCAAGAGACGAGGAGGTCTTAGGTATGAAGAACACAAAACTCTTGATCCTGGGTGCAGTCATATTTGTGTTATTGCTGCCGCTGGGACAGGCCCTGGCCCAGGGCCAGGAAGACGCCAAGTTCCAGAAAATCCTGGAAACTTACCTTGATGAATACTGGAAATTCTACCCGACACAGGCTACCGTGGCCGGATACTACAAATACAACGACAAGCTGGAAGACCCCAGCCAGTCCAACGTTGACAAGAGAGACGAGACCATTAAAAAAATAAATAGCGACATCATCAAGCTCGACCGCTCCAAGCTCTCGCCCGAAAACCAGCAGGCCCTGAATATTCTGTTCGACTACATCGACCTGGAATTCGTCAAGCTGGAAAATCTTTTGCCCTGGGATTACAACCCGCTTTTCTACAATGAAATCATCATCACCAGCCTGCACAGCCTGCTGACCAAAGAATTCGCTCCGGTTGACAGCCGGCTGCGGAGCGCTACCGAGAGACTCAAAGCCCTGCCCAACCTGATAAAGAGGGCCAAGGAAAACCTCAAAACCCCGGCCCAGATCTATACCGAAACCGCTCTGAAGCAGATGCCGCACATCATCAATTTCTACAAGAATGAAGCGCCAACCCTGGTGGCCGCGGCTTCCGAGCCAGTCAAGCAGGCTTTCCTGGCCGAGCTCAACAGGGCCATCCCGCTGCTCGAAGACTACCAGAGATACCTGCGTTCCGAGCTGCTGCCCAAATCCACCGGGAACTTCCGCCTTGGCCCGGAAGTTCATCGCCGCTTGATCCAGAGGCTGTCCGGCTCAGCCATCAGCCAGGAAGAACTGGCCAACCGGGCCCAGGCTGACGTCAAGAACATCCGCCGCGAAATGTTTCTGGTCTGCATACCCCTTCACAAGATGATGTATCCGGAAGTCGACATCGAGCAGCTTCAGGGAGATGCCGACACCATCTGGAACCGGATCATCAAGAATGTTTTTGACAAAATCAAGGTCTTCCATCCAACCAGGGAAGACCTGGTCAACAAAATTGCCGCCTCGGCCGAAAGCCTCAAGAAATTCGGGCTGGAGTCCAAGCTCTTCCCCGTTCCCAATGAACCCCTGGAAATCAAGCCCATGCCCGGCTACTTCGCCGGTCTGAGCCGGGTCCGGCTGACCGGACCGGGGGCCTATGATACCCAGGGGAAATACACAGTGGAAATTGCCCCCCTGCCCGATGACTGGTCTGAACAGAAAGTTAAGGATTACCTGGAAGAATACAATAACTTTTACCTGGAAGTCATGACCGCCCAGAGAGTTTTCCCCGGAAACTTCGTTCCGGTGGTGTCCACCAGAAAAGCCTCTACCCTGATAACCAGGCTCTTTCCCAACCCGGCCCTGCTTCTGGGCTGGCCCATCTACGTCCAGCAAAACCTGATCTATGCCGGCTACGGAGATTACGACCCCAGACTGAGGCTCAACCAGTTGAAGTTGATGTTAAAAACCGTCATGGATTTCCAGATGGACCTGAACATCCACCAGGGCGGAATTACCAAGGAGCAGTTCATGAGGTACCTGACTGTTATCGGTTTCCAGACCGAAGCCGAAGCTGAAAGGACCTGGGATTACCTGGTGCTGAATCCCGGCTCCGGTGCTCTGCCCTACGTTGGCTTGCAGGAAATTCTGGACCTGGAAAAGGACGTTCAGAGAACCAAAGGACAGGCCTTCGACCGGGCCGACTTCCTGACCAGGTTGATTTCCAACGGAGCCCTGCCCCCTATTCAGCTCAGATCTCGCGTAATTAATTAATTTAAGAAAGGGAGGAGAGGCCCGGTTCCTCTCCTCCCTATTTTTTTATTTAAATCCTTTTTTCACAGTCCGGAATAAAAGTAAGGAATAAAGATAAGCCAATGGATCAGCCCACTAATGGGAAGAATAAATTCGACCTGGTGGATTCCCATGCCCACCTGGATATGCCGGATTTCAACCGGGATAGGTCACAGGTGGTGGAGCGGGCCAGAGGGAGTTCGGTTAACTGGATTCTCTGCCCTCTGGACCTTTGTTCAAAAACAAGCTTGAGGAACGGCTTAAGACTCTGGTCTGAATATCCTGGCCTGTTCCTGGCGGCCGGAGTGCATCCCCACCAGGCCAGTCAGCTCAACCCCGGGCATCTGGAGACCATTAAGCGGCTGGCTACCGAGAAAAAGATCCTGGCCGTGGGTGAAATCGGTCTTGACTTTCATTACAACTTTTCGCCGCCCGAAAAACAGCTCGCGGCCTTCGGGGCCCAGCTGGAACTGGCCGTCGAATTAAAGCTTCCGGTCATCATCCACAGCCGGCTGGCCGAGAAAAAATTGCTGGAGATGATACCGGTCTCTGGTTTCGGCCCCAGGGGAATCCTCCATTGTTATACAGA
The DNA here is from genome assembly GCA_026414545.1 of Candidatus Saccharicenans sp. GTDB lineage: Bacteria > Acidobacteriota > Aminicenantia > Aminicenantales > Saccharicenantaceae > Saccharicenans. The sequence continues at coordinate 10,319 of JAOAIU010000028.1, read as the reverse complement.
ATCCCTGGCCACGGCCAGGTCCATGGTCGACCGGGGCTTCCTGATTTCATTTTCTGGCATCCTGACCTATCCCCGGGCCGGCGACCTCAGGGAAACTGCTAGAAGCCTGCCCCTGGACAGCCTGCTGGTGGAAACCGATTCTCCCTACCTCACCCCCGAGCCGGAAAAACAGTCAAATCGGAGAAACGAACCGGCCTTTGTGGTCTCCACTGCCCGACGGCTGGCTGAGCTACACCGGGTTTCGCTGGAAAAACTGGCTGAAACTACCACGGCTAACTTTTTTAACCTGTTTAAATTGCAAAATCTGACAGCCGATGATAAGATGAGAAAAGTCTGAGCTGTTTATCCTGAAAAAATGACTCCTTACCCGCTGACTCTAACTGCCCCGGAGCGGATACCCACCCTCTCAGAAATCTTCAGGCCCGTTAGCCGACGAGTATGCCAGGTGGACCGGGCATTGAGGTCCTGGCCGGGTTCGAGCTCTCCGGTGGTTCGGCGCATGGCTTCGAGGACCATTTCCAGGCGCGGCAAGCTGATACGGCCGGGAATATTGCTGCTGGTCACAGGACACCTTGGATACCGGGGCCATCAGGATATCTTCCTGGCGGCAGCGGTGGAGGGAATCCACCTGGCCAGCCTGATCCACGATGACATCATCGACCGCTCGACCTACCGCCGGGGTGAAAAAACTGCCCTGCAAAAGTTTGGCCCTGACTTCAGTTTGCTGCTGGGAGATTTTTTCTTCATCAGGTCCATTGCCAGGTCGCTCTCGATGAAGGAAACAGAAATTCCAGAGATGCTGGCGGAAGCGGCCAGAATGATGATCGAGGGCGAAATAGAAGAACTGGCCGAGAGTTATAATTTCAATATCGGCCGGAGGCGATACCTGAAAATCATTGAGAAGAAAACGGCCAGCCTTTTCCAGGTCACCTGCCAGCTGGCCTGCCGGCTTGGCCGGGCCGGGTCGGCGGAGGCAGAAGCCCTGGAAGAATACGGGCTCAACCTCGGACTGGCCTTCCAGGTGATCGATGACCTGCTGGACCTGGTGGGCCAGCCTGCTCAGACCGGAAAACCTCTTTTTTCCGACCTGAAAGAAGGACGGGTGACCTTGCCTCTGATCTTAGCTCTCAAGAAATCCGACCAGGCCGAGCACCGGAAATTGACAGCTCTGCTGGAAGCAGCAAAAAAAAAGAGGGAGGAAGGAGTCTGGCCGGCCCTGTCTGCCCTGATCCAGAACACGGGAGCTATCCAGGAGACATTCCGGCAGGCGGCTTCCTTTACGGCCAGAGCCAGGTCGGCTGCCGGGAGGTTGAGCCCCTCGATTTACCGGCAGTCGTTGCTGCAGCTTACGGACTTTGTCCTGTGGAGAGAGCAATAATGGAGAAGGTTCAAGATGATAGAAACTGAAGTCAAGCTCAGGGTCTCCAGTCTGAAAGAAGCCAGGCAAAGGTTGCTGGACCTGGGGTGCCTGGTGGAGCGGGATTGGTACCGGGAGTGGAATGCCCTTTACGATTATGCCGACGGCCGGCTGGAAAAAGCCCGTCAGGCCCTGCGTCTGAGAAGAATAGGCCGCAAAGTTTTCCTCACCTTCAAGGGACAACCTCTGAAGTCCAGGTCATTCAAAGTCCGCGAAGAATACGAAAGCGAGGTAAAGAATTTCAGACATTTCAGAAAAATCCTGCAGAAACTCGGCCTGCGACCGGTATTTGAATACCGGAAAAAAAGGATGCTCCTGCGGAAGGACCGGGTTAAGATCTGCCTGGATGAAACCGAGGTCGGCAACTTTATCGAACTGGAAGGGAAAAGAAGCGATATCGTCAAGCTGGCGGCCAGACTGGGATTTTCCAGAAAAGACTTTATCAAGCTTGATTACGTGCAGATGATTAAGGAAAAAAGACAGAAAGATTATTTGTCTTCTTCGTCGAAGCCGCCCTCTTCCTCTTCTTCCTCAAATTCTTCCAACTCTTCTTCTTCTTCCAGCTCTTCCTCTTCCAGTCCTTCTTCCTCTACTTCTTCCAGTTCCTGACCTTCATACTCGGCTTCGGCCTCTGATTCTCCGGCCACCAGAGGAATGGCTTCGGTCAGCAGCACTTCTTCCTCTTCCAGGCCCTCTTCTCTCTTGAACGGCAGAATCTCGTACTTGATGGCCCCGGACTTAAGCTCTTCCTGGGCCACGCGAATGGGATTGCGGTGACGGGACTTGATCTTGGGGCGGCCGCCCTTGAGAAGCTGCTTGGCTCTCTGGGCTGCCACTATGATAAACCGGAACTTACTGTCAAAAGTGTTTTCTTTCAAGAGCGGTTTTCTCCTTTTTCGGATATAAGAAGAAACTGGATTATAAGAATAGCAGATATGACCAGAAATATCAAGACAGAAGAGGCCGGGGAAATATTCAGAAACAGGGTAAATATATTTAATATCCACAGGTTATATTGGATTGCCCATCTTGGCCGAGCCAGCAGTTAGATTGAAAATAGAGTTATCCCCTGGGGAATGGCTACCGACCTGGCTGGTTGCAAGCAGACTAAAGCGGGTGAGCGCCCGGTCGTTAGCTGGCCCCTGACCCGATAGGCTGTCCTGACCCCGGAGAGAACTTTCTGATTGACAGCCCTGACCGGCTGTGTTAAAGAAAGGAACGCCATTTTGAGTTCAACCGATTTTTCGGTTTTGATAAATAAGACATTTTTTCATACAGGAGCACCAGGCATGGAACATTTTCTCCACAACCTGGCCGGCTGGCTGGATAAGACAGCCTCCAATATCTGGACCATCATGGTACCAATTCTCTTCGGAGTAGGCCTACTTCTGACCATCAGGATTGGCTTCATCCAGTTCCGCAAACTGGGTAAGGCTTTCAAAATAATGTTCAGCCGCGCCTCCAGAAAAAGCGGCGGCGAAGGAGATGTTTCGCCTTTTGCCGCCGTCTCCACGGCCCTGGCTGCTACGGTCGGCAATGGCAACATAGCCGGCGTGGCCACAGCTCTTTACTGGGGTGGGCCAGGAGCCATTTTCTGGATGTGGGTTTGCGGTTTCCTGGGCATGGGAACAAAATTCTCAGAAGCTTTCCTGGGGGTTCTTTACAGGGAAAAGCACCCGGACGGCACCATAGCCGGCGGGCCAATGTATTATATCAAGAATGGCCTGAACAGGACCAATTTTGCCGTTTTCCTGGCCGGTTTTTTTGCCGTCTGCGGGGCCTTTGCTTCCCTGTTCGGAACCGGCAACATGATGCAGAGCAACCAGATGTCGCTGGCTTTTAAGACCCAGTTCGGAATTCCGCCTGCACTGACCGGAGCGGTCATAACTTTCTTTGTCGGCCTGGTGGTCCTTGGCGGAATCAAGAGAATCGGGGCCGTGGCCGAACGCCTGGTGCCGGCCATGATTGTCCTGTACCTCGGAGCAGGAATTATTGTGCTGATTGATAACATCGGAGCCCTTCCGCAGACCTTTATCCTTATCTTTGAATACGCCTTTACCCCGGCCGCAGCCACCGGCGGATTTCTGGGAGCGACCATAAAGAATGCCGTTCAGTTTGGAGCCCGCCGCGGCATTCTGTCCAATGAAGCCGGCCTGGGCAGTGCCCCCATTGCCCACGCCGCCGCCCAGACGCCCAGCCCGCTTCACCAGGGCCTCATCGGGGTGATGGAGGTTTTTATCGACACCATTGTGGTCTGTACCTTTACCGGTTTGATCAACCTTTCTTCCGGGGTCTGGACCAGTGGGGTATCGGGCTCGGCCATGACGGTGACAGCTTTTTCCAAAACTCTGCCCCATGTCGGTGGAATCATCGTGGCTGCCTGTTCCTTCTTTTTTGGTTACACCACGCTCATCGGCTGGTGTTATTACGGTGAACAGTGCCTCAAGTACCTGTTTGGAATCAAAATCGCCCTGCCTTACCGGGTCGTCTTCATTGCCCTGACTTTCATCGGAGCTGTGGTTTCGATAGAAATTGTCTTCTTCATGGGAGATATCGCCAACGCTTTCATGGCCTTCCCCAACCTGATCGGCTTACTGCTGCTATCCGGAGTCCTGGCCAGACGGTTGCAAGAAATGAAGGAAAAGCATCCGGAAATTTAAAGCGAAATTGGAACCAGCTTAAAGAATAAAAACCGGACAGGGTAAGACTTAACCGGCAGAACAAGGCAATGGTGAAAGCCGCGGGCCGACCCACTGAATTCGGTTTTCTGGCGATAAATCCCGCTGAATTATCTAAGCTTTAAATTATCAAGAAATCTGAAATCTCGGGAAAATATACTGAACAGGACATCATTGATGGATGACGATAATCCTTCCAACCGTCGTATCAATAGGTCCGGATGATGTCGTCTTCGGTGTCAAACCGTCCGTCTTCCCCGGCCGAGCGGAGTTCGAATTCCGTATCGGATATTTTCTGATACCTGATGGTCCGACCCCAGCCGTCGGTCAGGCTGAGTCCGTAGCTCCGGCCACCCTGCAACTCCCTCAGAGAGCCTGGTACCCGGCCCTCGTGCTCGGTCATCCATTCCTGGACCGCCCGCCCCACCTGTTCCAGGTTGACCGAGGTCAGCTCGGCTCTGGTCTGGTTGAATCTGGACACCTGCTCTTCAACCGGTGCCTTTTTCTCGGTTCTCATAAAATAGGCAAAATAGATTACGACCGCAGCCAGAAGGAGTATCACCAGAGCGCCTTTGCCCCTCAACTTACCCTCCAGAAAGAAAATGACCCGTGAAGGACTCGAACCTTCAACCCGCGGATTAAGAGTCCGCTGCTCTACCTGTTGAGCTAACGGGCCAGAAATTCTTATTAAGTTTAATTTAGACAGGCCAAGTTGTCAACTGAGCCACCCCTTTTTCCGGGAAAAAAAGGGCATACCTGAAATCTGGCCAATTGCAGTCTGGAGAGGCCGCGGCGAAAAATGAAAGAAAATCCAGAGAACCCGGACCCGGGCGCGGGCCAGAACAATAAAAAATGGGTATTCTCCCCGGGCGGGCAAGATTGTTGCTGAAATTTTTCTCGAGCTGAGTATAATGCTTCTGAAGTAATAATTAATTATCCGGAGGAGTCATGAACAGAACAACCAGACAATCAGCTACCAAGAAGGCCCCAGCTCTATTTCTGGGACTCCTGTTTGTCTTCGGCCTTATACTTTTCCCTTTATCCCTGTTTTCCCAGGACCGGCTGAAGACCTATCCCAACTACGACCGCTACGAGCGCTTGTCCAAGGAAATACGCGAGGCGGTTAAATCCGGGGCGCTCCGGGTCACCTGGAAAGAGGACGGTGAAGCCCTGGAATTTGCCCGTGACGGCAAACAGTGGCGGTTTGACCTCAAGACCAGGAAGTTAACTGAAATCGGCAAAGCCGCCGAGCAACCGCCCATGCCTTTTGCCCGCCGGGCCGGCTTCCCCGAGCGCGGGAGACAGTTCACCTCGGCCGAATCGCCGGATAAGAAGTTCAAGGCCGTTTACCGGGACCGCAATCTTTACCTGGAGGACCTGGCCACCAAGGCTGAAATAGCCATAACCACCGATGGCTCCGAAAAAAACCGGGTCAAATATGGCACCGCATCCTGGGTCTACGGAGAAGAACTGGACCAGATCACGGCCATGTGGTGGTCTCCGGACAGCCGGAAACTGGCTTTTTACCGCTTCGACGAGAAAAATGTGCCCGACTACTTCCTGCAGCTGGACCAGACTAAGCTCTACAGCAAGATGGATATCGAACCCTACCCCAAGGCCGGGGAACCCAACCCGGTGGTCGACCTCCTGGTCTATGACCTGGCCACCAGGAAAATCACCACCGTCGATGTCCGCAGCGGTCAGCCTTTCTCCAACGAGGTAGTTGGCCATTACATCTACGGGATAAACTGGACAAAAGACGGCCGGGAACTCCTGTTTTTCCGGGCCAACCGCCGGCAGAACATTACTGAGCTAGTAGCGGCCAACCCCGATACCGGCCAGACCAGAGTGGTCGTCCGGGAAGAATGGCCAGCTTCCTGGACGGAGAACTCTCCCCAGATTACCTGGCTGAAAGACGGCCGCCGGTTCATCCTGGTTTCGGAGCGGACGGGTTTCAGGAATCTGTATCTTTACGACCTGAGCGGCCAGCTGCTGGCTACCCTCACCCGTCATCCATTTGAGGTGGTCGGGGTCTTGGCGGTAGACGAGAAAGCGGGTCTGGTATATTACACCGCCCGGAGCGGCGATAACCATATGAAGGTCCAGCTGCACCGGGTTTCTCTGAGCGGCAAAAATGACCGGAGGCTGACCGACCCGGCGTTCAATCATAACGTTGATATCTCCCCCAATTTTAAGTATTTCATCGACGTGGCCCAGACCCACCAGGTTGCGCCTTTCACTCGCCTGTATTCAACCTCAGGAATTTTGATCAAGGAGCTGGCCAAGTCGGACCTTAGTAAGTTTGAGGCCCTCGGCCTTAAGAAGGCAGAACTTTTTACCTTTAAGGCAGCCGACGGACAGACAGAATTGCACGGCTTGCTCCAGTTCCCGTCCAATTTTGACCCCGGCCAGAAATATCCTCTCCTGGTGAGCGTTTATGCCGGGCCGGCTACCAACGGAGCCCGGGAAACCTTCGTCACCCCGAACCCGATAACCGAGTTTGGTTTCCTGGTAGCTTCCTTCGATTCTCGCAGTGTCGCCGGCCGCGGCAAGAAAATACTCGATGCCATCTACCAGAAGCTGGGGGTGGTGGAAATTGACGACCAGGCGGCCGGAGTCAGAGCCCTTGGCCAGAGGCCTTATGTGGACAGCAGCCGGGTAGGAATTTTCGGAACCTCATACGGAGGATATGCTTCCATCATGGCCATATTAAGGCACCCGGATGTTTTTGCCGCGGCCTGCGCTTCTTCCCCGGTCACGGCCTGGGAACACTACGACAGCATCTACACCGAGCGCTACATGTGGATTCCCCAGGAAAACAAGGAAGGTTATAAGAACAGCAGCGCCATGACCTACGTCAACAACCTCAAGGGGCGCTTGATGATTTACTACGGGACAGCCGATAACAATGTCCATCCCAACAACACCATGCAGCTAATACAGGCCTTGCAGAAAGCCAACAAATCCTTTGAAGTGCAGGTCGGGCCGGATATGGGGCATACGTCCGTTCGCCTAGACCGGATGATGGAATTTTTTATAGAAAACCTGGTCCTGAACAGGTAAGAGAATCTCAGGTTGGAGGGCAGGCCTCAGGCCTGCCCTTTTCTTTCATCCATCAACCGTCGGGAGCGATTAAGACTCAAAAGATAAGGGGAAAATCAACAAGCGAAGACGACGATTATCACCCCTAAAATCACCCCTGGTGATTATTGTCTTCAACCGGCTTAAAAAATAGCTTATTTCCAGGAGGCAAAAACTGCAGCTATGCCCGGGAATTATAACCGGTTACTTTCTTGTTTTCTATTCAGAGCTTCTATTCCACCAGCTAGAAATGGCCTCCATCCAGTTGATTCTGTTGCTTTTTATCATCGGGCTGGGGTAAAATTATGCCAAATAATGAACCGGCAGGGAAATAACAGATGAAAAAAGAAGGGTTTACTCTAATCGAGATCATCGTGGTGGTGGGTATAATCGGCATCATTCTGGCTGCCTCCTACCCGAGCATTTTAAATATCCTGGAAGCCCGGGCCCTGGACAGCGCCGCCCGAGATCTCCTGACCACCATGGAGGCCGCCCGGTATACTGCCGTCAATGAGAAGGTCTATTGCCGCGTCAGGTTTTTCAGGGAAAACAATCAATGGCGTTACCTGGTCGAGGTGGAAGAAGGGGGGCTGACCGGAACTAACCCCACTTTCGCTTGGATACCGGTTCCAAAGTTCATAAAGAAAACCCTGCCGCCTAAGTTCAGGCCTCAGATTCAGCTTCCCTCGGGAAACGAGCAGGTTATTTTCTCGCCCCTGGGACTGGTGGCCAACTATGACTTCAGCAACCCTCAGACCTTCAGAATAATCCTGCAGAGCCTGAAGCTTAAAAATCTGGGACAGGACGACCTGAGGATCCTGACGGTCTATGCCGGAGGGTCCATAGGCTACAGAAAGGCCAAGAGCTGATTACAGGGGGAATGACATGAGTCCAGTTATGTTCATGATAAGGAAAGCAAGGGAAAAAATGCTGGTCAGCAAAAGAGAGGCAACTTCCAGGGAGGAAGGTTTTACCCTGATTGAGGTAATTATCAGTCTGGCCCTGGTGACGGTGGTTTTTGTGAGCCTGGCCCAGCTTTTTACCCTGAGTGTTATGCAAAATTTAAGGTCAAACGAGATGAGCAACGCTATCTTCCTGGCCCAGCAGCGGATCGACTATCTGAGGACTCTGACCATAGATGAACTGGCCCACTTCCCCTCTGCCAACATCGGGGAAAGTGATGATGAGCTCTTAGACATCAACCAGGACGGGACTCTGGACTTCCGCCGGGTGACCGTGGTCACCAACTCCCAGGTGGCCAACACCGCCGGCTTTGATGTCCTGGTGATGGTTTTTCCCATATTCTCCAGGAACGTGGCCCGCAACCAGCTCATGGCCAATCCCGACAGGTACCGGGTCCGGGCATATATTCACACCATAATAACCAGGTAGGGAGAGTCTTATGAAAAGCACAGGCAATAATAATCAGAAAAGTAAAAATACAAGAACCAGAAAAATAGGAGCTGGGCCAATTACGGCCGGCTTTACCATGATTGAAGTCCTGATAGCCTCCACCATCATGACCATAGTCATAATCGGGGCCCTGACCCTCTACTCCCGGAGCAACCGGATTTCGGTTGACCAGCAGCAGTATGCCGAATTGCAGCATGACGTTCGCTCGGCCATGTTTCTAATGGTTCGAGACCTGAGGATGACAGGCTCGGGGCTACCTGAAGTTTTCGGCATGTATGCCCTGAACGGTTTCAATAACGAAAACCAGGGCGGTGAAGTCAGGCCCGACCGACTGATTATCCTCGGAAACATGGATGATCCCCTGAACTTAAAAATCCAGAACTATCAGGGCAGCTCGGTTACGGTTTCCGTCTATGACGGAAGTTTTGAGACCTTTCCTTACTCAGAAGATTTTTACAGAAACAAGATAGTGCTGATTCTGCCCAATCCCCAATCTCCCTGCCGCCAGGGCGAAATAAGGCAGATTACCCATATTACCTGGAGCCAGGGTGGAACCAACGAAAAATTTAACATGTCTCCCGGACTGGCCCCGGGCATAAACCCCCCGCGGGGCCTGACGGCCACCTCCAACTGTCAATCGAATGATTTTGACAATGGTCTAATCATGTTTGCCAACGTCAAGGAATTCTGGCTGGATACTACCGGAAACTATGGAAGCACTCTTTTCCCGGGTTTGACCCCGGGCAAGAACGGTTACGTGGGCGAACCGGGAATTCTGTACGTCACCAACAATGGACTTCACCTGCCACTGGCCCAGAACATCGAAAACCTTCAGTTTGAGTATAGCGGAGACTTAGATAACAACGGGGTTCTCGACAACTTTCAGCCCTGGAATGTTGGCTGGACTTCCGACCAGATCTCCCGCATCCGTCAGGTCAGGGTGATCATCGTTGGCCGCACCCCCAACCGCTTTGTCTCGGTTTCAGGAAAGGTGCCGGCTAATGTTCACAACTACCGGAGGCCTTCTGTTTCCGATTCCCCCGGTAGCAGCACCGATGATTATCGCCGCCGGTTTGTCCTGGAAACGACGGCCAATGTCCGAAACCTTAGTCTCAATCTTTATAACCAGGGACAGAGATGAGAAAAAAGCAAGGGAAAAGGGAAAAATTGATGGGAGTAGGCGGGATGGACGAGAAAGTAAGAACAAAAAAGCAACCTGAAGGATCGGGCCTGATTGCTGTTATCCTGGTCATGGCCTTCATGCTGACGGTGGGTGTGGCCGTCCTGACTGTGACCAGCTCCGGGCCCAAGGTCTCGGCCAGCATGCGTGACCAGGAAGAAGCCTTCAACGCGGCCGAAGCCGGCTTTGACGCCGCCAGAATGACCATAGAAGACAGAATCGCTGCCGGCACCTGGGGAAGTTTTTCCGACCATTACCTGACCAGTCCCAGCGGCATTGATATCCCCTTCCTGAACATGAACCTGGCTACCCCTAACCCTCTCTACTTCCGTCGCCTGACCGACGAACAGATTTTAAGATTGCTGGACCAGAACAGCGATGGCCGGGCCGACAATCCCCTCCAGGTTGTGCTCTTCGAAGAGCCCTTCGTCTATGACCGCAGCGGAAATCTGGACCTCAGATATCGTTACACCGTTTTCCTGATAGATGACGAAGCCGGCTACAGCACCACCGACCCCAAAGATTTCTTGATGGTCTGCATTGGCGTGGT
>JAOAIU010000079.1 GCA_026414545.1 Candidatus Saccharicenans sp. | reverse complement strand
AGAAGATGGGGACACAAGAGTGTGTCCCCCTTTTTCCGGAAGGAGAGAGAATGGCCGAAAGAACCTTATGTCAACTGTTTGAAGACAGCGTCCAGAAATTTCCTGACAATATCCTGATGTGGGAGAAAAGGGACGGGAAATATCAGGGCCTGACCTACAAGGAAATGCGCTCCCGGGTCCACGACTTCGCTGCCGGGCTGCTGAGCCTCGGCCTGAAAAAGGGCGACCGGGTAACCCTGCTGTCCGAAGGCCGAGCTGACTGGCTGATGAGCGAGCTGGCCATCCTTTACACCGGGGCTATCAACGTTCCCATCTCGGTAAAGATCGACGAGCCCACCGAGCTCAAATTCCGCCTGTCCCATTCCGGGAGCCGGATGGCCGTCGTTTCGCGCGGGCAACTCCCAAAAGTTCGAGCCATTAAAAACGACCTGCCCGAGCTGGAAAGGATCATCATCCTGGACCCGGTCGACAACCTGGAAGAGGATGAATTCCTGGCAGCCGACGTTAGCCGTGAGGGCAGGATTTTCCTGACCAAGCACAGCCGCGAATTCGAAGACACCTGGCGCGCGGTTAAGGAATCGGACCTGGCCAATATCTGTTACACATCCGGGACCACCGCCGACCCCAAGGGCATCATGCTCACCCACCGCAACTACACCTCCAACGTCGAGCATTCGCTGTCGCTGGTGGAGTGTCCAGAATACTACGTCACTCTGCTCATCCTGCCCTGGGACCATTCTTTTGCCCATACCTGTGGCCTCTATAGCATGATGAAGAACGGAGCGGCCATCGCCGCCATCGAAACCGGGCGTAATGCCCTGGAGACCATCAAGAATATCCCGAAAAATATCAAGGAAATAAGACCGCACGTGCTGCTGAGCGTTCCCTCCCTGGCCAAGAGCTTCCGACGGAACATAGAAAACGCCATCAGGGAAAAAGGTCCGAAGATTGAAGCGCTCTTTCAAAAGGGGTTAAAGGCCGCTTACGAATACAACGGCGAGGGCTGGAACCGCGGCCAGGGCAAAAGAAAGTTAAAAAAGCCCATGTACCTTCTGGTCGACAAGCTCATCTTCAGCAAGATAAGGAAGAATTTCGGCGGCCGGCTGGAGATGTTCGTGGGCGGCGGAGCCTTGCTGGACATCGAGTTGCAGAGATTCTTCTACGCCATCGGCATGCCGATGTTTCAGGGCTACGGCCTGACTGAGGCCTCACCGGTCATTTCGGCCAATAACAAGAAAGAGCACAAGCTGGGCTCATCGGGCAAGCCAGCCAAGGCCATCGAGGTCAGAATCTGCGACGAGCAGGGAAATGACCTGCCGGTTGGGGCTAAGGGAGAAATCGTCATCCGCGGCGAAAACGTCATGGCCGGTTACTGGAAAAACGAAAAGGCAACCAGGGAAACAATTCGAGACGGCTGGCTTTATACCGGCGACCTGGGGTTTCTGGATGCCGATGGTTACCTCCATGTACTGGGCCGTTTCAAAAGCCTGCTCATAGCCAACGACGGCGAAAAATACAGCCCGGAGGAAATCGAGGAGGCCATCACCGAGGCCTCGCCCTACATCGAGCAGATCATGCTCTACAACAATCAATCGCCCTACACCGTGGCCCTGCTGGTTCCCAACAAGGAGAACCTGTTGCGCTGGCTGAAAGAGAAGAAACTCGACCACCGGACACCGGAAGGCCAGGAGGCCGCCCTGAAATTGCTGGAAGCGGAAGTCAACCAGTTCCGGCCGGGAGGACCGAGGGCCGGTCAGTTCCCGGAACGGTGGTTGCCAGCAGCCATTGCTATCCTGGGGGAAGGCTTTACCGAGCAGAACAGATTCCTGAACTCGACACTCAAGATGGTCAGGCCGCGTATCATTGAGTTTTACCAGAGCCGGCTGGAGTACATGTTCACTCCCGAGGGCAAGAACATCCTTAATCCGCAGAACCGCACCATCATCAGCCGCCTCTAAACAGGGGACACCTTTAACTGTCCCCTTTTTGGGCGTTTTTCGGATTAAGGCTACCCTGTTATTTGCCGTTCCACAATCAGGGACACCTTAAGGTGTTCCCTTTCGCTTTCCCTTTTTCGTTTCCGGGGCAGATTTTTAGAAAGCTAACAGCCCCAAAATCCCTTCCAATATCTTTTCGCGCTTGATTATTCCTTTTTTTAATAAAAAATTTTTAACAGATTGGCATTAATTCATCAAGGAGGGTTGTCATGGTTAGTTTCCTTCGTATGGGAAACCTCCTCAGGCTTTTCAGTTACCTCCTGATTATAACCTTAATCTTCCAGAGAGGATATGCCACCCAGGCAACCAGGCTGCAAAAGATTCCTGTTACCAACAATCCGGTCCAGTCCAGGATTCTGGTTGATGGCCAGGAAATTGGCTATACTCCGCTGACGCTGAGCTTACCCAGAGACAGAAACCATACCATAAAGATTGAAAAGGAAGGATACGAGCCGGCATTGATCCAGGTTCAGCCAGGAACGCCAGCAGGGAGTTCAACTGCTGGAAGGTTCATAGCCGGGTTGCCGATAACCATAGCCGGAATGTTCGTCGGGCTCGTGGTTGGTTACTTGGTGTCTCCAACCCAGCCAAACAGTGACCACAAATATGCTTCGTTCGTGATAGGAGGAGCGCTTCTGGGAGCGGTTCCTGGTGTAATAATCATGGCCAGAAAAACCGACCCCATCTTGGAGCCCGGGGCGATCAATATCATTCTCAAGCGCGCGCCAGAGGGAGAAACCGGGGCCGGCTCGGTTCAGACCATCCGGCTTACTTTTGAACAGCTTTCCAGCCTGCGCCGGATCCGCATCAGTTGCGCCGACAACTGAACTGGGGACACCTCAAGGTGTCCCCTTTTCAGACGGAATTGCGAAAGTTCCCGTGTTCCAGGAAATAAAAAATTTCCTCCACGCTGAACCGCGCCTTTCGCTCCAGGGCTTCTTCGGTGTTGAAGGCATTGTGCGGAGTTAAGATCACGTTCGGGTATTTTAAGAGCTCGGCAACGATAGAGGCTTTCTGCGATTCGGCCACCCGTCCAGTCCGAAGAGCCGTGCCTACTTCAGGTTCGTCCTCGAATACGTCCAGACCGAGTCCGCCCAGGTGCCCTTCCTTTACCAGGCGCAGCAGGTGGGCCAGCGGGGCATGTTCACCGCGGGCAATGTTTATGAATATCAGGCCCGGCCTGGCCTGTCTCAGCAAATCATAGTTGAAATAATGATAATTCTCAGCGGTCAGGTTCATGGCGCAGATGATCGCCTCGGCCCAGGCCAATCCTTCATCCCGCTCCACGTATTCGACGAAATTGTGCCTCCGGACAATGTCCACTCCCCTGACCTTCATCCCCAGGCCCTGGCCGATTCGGACGATCTCTCCTCCGATGCGGCCGACTCCTACCACCAGCAACCTTTTTCCCTGAACTTCGGTTCCGGTCAAACCGTCGCGGTCAAAGCGCCTGAACTGCTCCATCTGCCGTGGCAATTTTCTGAGGAGCGCCAGCATCATCAGGATGGCCTGCTCCGCAACCGCCCTGGTGGCATATTCTTCCAGGTAACCCAGGGCCACTGGCGCGCTAATAAGGCTCTTATAAGCTTTCAGGTTGTCAAATCCCGTTGTCCGGCTCAGGACCCCATCCAGCCTGGACTGCCATTCCACTGGAATTACAGACTGCGTGCGGATGCTGATGAGCCGGGCCGGAGGTTCCCGGTGCCCGCTTTCCTGAATGGTCCTGTCGGTCAAGCCGAACTTCAACCTGCCGCCTATCAAGCTCTTGATCAGCCTGGCCTCTTCTTCAAACACCTCATAAAAATATGCGTCCATTTTAACCCTGGCCGGCCATGACTTAAGTCAGGCCGCGCTCGAAATCATATTTCCGATTTTAATTAAAGGCGGTCCTCATTTCAAATTAAGGTGCTTCAGTACTCAATATCAAACAAGAGGCTTTCTCGTTTCCGGAGTAAGCTTGAGAGAAGACCAGGCATTTTTCTGAAAAATCGGGGCAAATTCTTAAGTCAGGTTGAGCAGCCAGCAGTGTCATTTGCTAGGCAAGACTAGAAAACTCTATTCGGAAACAAGTGAGCAATGTACTTTATCGATTTACATAATTTAATTGTGCTTAATAGGGCTACAAAATGTCTCGGTCCAATCTCTAACCTGGGGGGTTGGCTGCGGCCCGCAACCAGCCAGGATTTCTGGCTTGCAAAAAGTATCCTTCGTTAATAAAATGGCCCGAAAAGGGCAATTAGACCAATGAGAATTGATCTGGCCACCTGAAGCCCAGGATAAATAGCTTTCGAAAATCAGGCCAGACAAGAATAAAAAAGAAGGAGGGTAAAAAAATGGAACAACAGGTGCAAACTATCCCTACCCAGCGAACTCCGGGCTTGGAAGCCGTAGTCAGCGTCGGCGAATGGTTGGTGACATTGCTCATCGCTTCCATCCCTCTGGCCAACATCATCATGCTTCTAATCTGGGCCTTCAGCGGCAACACCAAGCTGAGCAAAGCCAACTGGGCCAAGGCTACGCTTATCTGGCTGTTTATTGTGGGAGCCTTTTACTTTTTCGTGGTGGTCTTGATTCTGGGTGGCATTGGCCTTCTCTCCCGCTACGGTCAGTAAAAGGGAAAACCGTACACTGCCCCCTTTTTTAGCAATTTTCACATTAAGGTTTGCCTGTTATTTTAGAGCCGCTAGGCGGGGACACCTTAAAGTGTCCGCATTTGCCTGCCACCAGCAAGCATCAAATTGCCGGTTTAAGACTCAGAAAATCGCTAGCTTTTTATCTAACAAGGGATAATAACCAGGATTGAAAAATAATTCGGGACACCAGAGTGTGTCCCCCTTTTTATTTTAGGGCATATTCAACGGCCGCCTCGGCATGAATGATCGTGGTATCAAATATAGGCAGCACACTGTCTTTGTCCTTTACCAGCAGGCCGATTTCAGTGCACCCCAGGATAATGCCCTGGGCCCCGGCCTTGGACAGTTTTTCAATCACCGCGGCAAAATTTCGACGCGATTCCTCCCGATATTGCCCGTCGCACAGCTCGGAATAAATCACCTGATGAACCAGCTCGCGGTCAGCCGGCTCCGGCACGATTACTTCCAGGCCGTGTTTCCTTTCCAGCCGGCCACGGTAGAAATCCTCCTCCATGGTAAAACGGGTGCCCAGCAGACCGACCTTCCTTATGCCGCGGGCCCTTATTCTTTCTGCTGTCGGGTCGGCGATATGCAGAAGCGGGATGTTCACCGCGGACTCAATCGGCCGGGCCACCTTGTGCATGGTGTTAGTGCAAAGCACCAGGAAATCGGCTCCACCAGCTTCCAGCTTGACAGCCGTTTGGGCCAGAATCCAGGCCAGCTTTTCCCAATCTCCCTTGTGCTGCAACACTTCAATCTCGGCAAAATCAACCGAATACATCAGGCACTTAGCTGAGTGGAACCCACCCAGCCTCTTTTTCACTTCCTCGTTTATGAGGCGATAATACTCAAGCGATGACTCCCAGCTCATGCCGCCAATCAGTCCTATGGTCTTCATAGCCGCTCCTCAAGCTATAATCATGAAATCTGGCATAGAATATCAAGACCCCGGGCTTCTGACAACATCTCTAACAGTCGCTTCCTTTATCCTTAATCCTTGAAACCGTGAAGCAAAACTGGAGACACGCTACACTGTCCCCAGTTTTTAACACTTTGCCCTGCCTGTTATTTCTGAGAATTAGACAGAAAAAGGGAATGCTATACGGTGTCCGCTGTCTTAAAGGGAGAAGCGGGAGGTGGCCTTCAGGGGCTGAGCGAAGCTCGGGCCACTGACGATAAAGGTCACCGCGTAGTTGCCTGCGCCTATTTCCCCCGTTTCCAGCTCCAGCAGCAGTTTTACCAGCTGTCCCTCGCGCTTCTTTTCCAGAATGGCCACCGGCAGGCTCCGCCCCGGCTCTCCACCATTTCCCGACAACTCGGCGCTGACCGTCAGCCCATCTTCCCAGCCCGCTGAGCAGGCCAGCCTTAGAGCGGCATACAGTTTCCTTGTCTCTGGCGGCACCTTTCCAGCTACAGCCGAGTAGGTGCCCGGGTTATATCCATATATGGAAGCCAGCGTCGGTTCGCCCCCGGCATTAATCTCCCTGGCCCGGTCATCCAGCCTGAGCAGCAACGGCGGGTCAAGGTAAGGCATCACCGGCAATTGAGCCGGCACTTCAAAGGCCGCCCGGCCCCTGGCCGTTCTTCCCGTATCGAGATTTCGCATCACCAGGGCACACTCGTACTTGCCCGGCTTGACCGGGAGCAGGAAGGACGGCAGGAAGGCATCATTTTCCTTCTTATCTTTCTCCGACACCACCGCCTTGAATTTTTTAATCAGGGCCAGCTCTCCTTTTTCGTTGAAAATCAACAGGTAAGCTTCAGTCTTGGGTCCGAAAACTTCGGCCAGGTCCTCCCCCGACGCCCGGGCAAAGCTCAGGACCATCGGCCAGCCTTTCTCGACCAGGCTAAAACCGGCCACCGGGATTTCCACCGGCACGTATGGCCAGGGCTCCTCGGTCAGAGCCGCCTCAATGAGGTGCAGTAGCCTTTCGAAATTGTTATATTCCTTGAAGGGCTTGGGATTAAAATAACCGGCCTGGGAGTAGACGTTATAGCCCTTCTTCTTAATCTTGACTTTGACTTTGTGGTACTTCCCGTCCCAGCTCTCATCCACTTTGAAACCGAGTATGTAAAAATTCTTGGTGGTGTTGACGATTTCCTCCATGGCATTTTCCGGGTTGACGGTGTTGGCATAAAACCTTCCACCCGTTTCCGAAGCCAGCTGCTTGAGGGAATCCGCTCCGTCCAGCTCCCGGGCTCCGGGCGTGGCCCCACCTCCTCCCTCCACATCCATCTCCTTATTCACCCGCGAAATGTCAACGGTAAAGACTGCGCAGTTGGAATTCTTTAATTCCTTGAGCAACCGGCTGAAATCACTGCGCAGGCCGGTGTCGGCCTGGGCCGCATCGTACTCGGCCATCTGGGCCGCCAGCTGCTCTGGGGTGCTCCAGTCCCCGACTACCGCCCCTCCGGTCTTTCCGAACAGCAGTTGCTTGGCCAGCCCGGCTGAAAACAACACGATATTTTTATAGCCGGGCACCGTCCTGAGGACCTTGGCCAGGTTATTCCAGGCATCCAGGTAGAAGCGGGCCTGGTCCACGTATCCCTGGCGCCGGGTCGTGTCCAGCATCTGGCCGGTTTGCAACCGGGCCTGGTCGGTAAAGAAACTGTCCTCCGGCGTGGTCTGGACCTCGTCTCCCTGCAGGCTCATCAGCATGTCCGAGTAGAAAAAATTGGACAGGTTCTCGGCCCGGCCGGTAATGCTCTTCAGTCCGAAGCTTTCGATGATGTTCCGAACCCGGGCATGGTCCCTGGTCATGTATTCATGCAGGGTAAGGCCGCGAAGGGCGGTATAGGTCACCAGCGAGATTTCATCGGTCGGCAGCAGGGATTTCTCCATGAATTTTAAGGCGGCATTCTTGGCCCGCATCAAACCCCGGGCATCGGTAAAGGCCAGGTCAAAGAAAAGAAAAAACTTACGGTTGAGCGCCGGCCTGGCCGCCGGCAGAGCGGCCGCTAACTCTTCGGCAAAATGCTTTTCAAAATGCAGTACCGGCACCAGCTTGTTGTTGTCGTAGATTTCAAAATCATCAGCGGTCAGGTCGCCGGCCGGCTGCCCGCTTTTATCGGTGACGTACACCTGGACCAGCTTAACGGCCACCGTAACTTCATGCCTGGGCTTAATCTGGAGTTCTTTCGGCACCTGCTGTTCCTGCGGCCCGGCTTGAGCCGGTTGGGTGAGCAGAACCTGACCCAGAATTAGCAACCCGAATACAGCCACAGCCCCAAAACAAAAAAGATAAAAGCCCTTTTTCATTCTTCTGCCCCTCTGGCCTAATTTTCACCCCTTTCTTTGCCTGATGTCAAGAAAAAGGGGAC
>JAOAIU010000048.1 GCA_026414545.1 Candidatus Saccharicenans sp. | reverse complement strand
CGGTTCTTTGACATCTCCAGGGCCGGGGCCAGGAGCGACCAGAAACTGGCAGCGATCATCACCCCACCGGCAAAGCCCAGCATCAGGTCCAGTATCCGGCGGTTGACCTTTTTTAGAAAAAGAACCGAGGCTGCACCGGCGGCGGTCATCAGGTAGGTGAAAGTGGTGGCCAGAAGGGCCTGGAGCACCGGGGAGAGTGTTGAGAAATCCATGTTCGGCGAGGTCAAAAATAAAATAAAACCGGGGAATAGTCAAACGCCAGATATTTCGATTCGGGGCAAGGTATCAAGGTTCCTGTGGCCGGATGAGTGAGCGGCGGGGCCGACCTCCTGGAACTGACCCATCAGTTCGACGGCAAATCATGATTTATGCCTCTTGGAGGGCAGCGAAGAAACCTGCTCAGGTAGTCAGTGCTGTATATTATCCGGCGGCCAGATAATTTTCTTGAAAAACAGATCTGGCCAACTATAAAATGGTTGTCTGTTACCTCGTTTTAAGGAGCAAGCTATGACTTCAAAGAATTTCCGGGTCAAGCCTTTATTCGGAAGATTGGTTTTTTTCCTGATTCTGTTTGTTATGGCCAGCCTGGCCTTGTTGCGGGCAGCCGAAGAGGAGGCCAGGGTCCTGCGGTTTCCGGCCATCTATAAGGACCTGGTGGTCTTTTCTTACGCCGGCGACCTGTACTCGGTTCCGGTCAGCGGCGGAGTGGCCCGCCGGCTGACTTCCCACCCCGGATACGAAGCTTTTGCCCGGTTTTCACCGGATGGCCAGCTCATTGCCTTTACGGGTGAATATGACGGCAACCGGGAAGTTTTTTTGATGCCGGCTGAAGGCGGGATTCCGGTCCGTCTGACCTACACTCCCGTTCTGAGTCGCGACGACATCTCAGACAGGATGGGACCGAACAACATCGTCATGGGCTGGACACCCGACGGTCAGAAAATCATCTTCCGTTCCAGAATGGCCGAGTGGAATGATTTTAACGGTCAGCTCTACCTGGTACCCAGGGACGGCGGTACACCGGAGCAACTGCCGCTGCCGCGCGGTGGGTTCTGTTCTTTCTCCCCGGATGGCCAGAAGCTGGCCTTCAACCGCATCTTCCGCGAGTTCCGCACCTGGAAGAGGTACCGGGGCGGCATGGTGGATGACATCTGGATTTATGATTTCAAAACCAAAAAGACTGAAAACATAACCAACAACCCAGCCTCGGACATCATTCCCATGTGGAGCGGCAACAAGATTTATTTCCTGTCCGACCGCGATGAGAACAAGCGCTTTAACCTCTATGTTTATAATACCGAAACCGGGGAAACAAGAAAGGTAACAGATTTCAAAGACTACGATATCAAGTTCCCGTCGCTGGGCCCGGGAGCCATCGTTTTTGAGAATGGTGGGTATCTTTATAAACTGGACCTGGCCTCGGAAAAGGTCAACCGGATTCAGGTTCACATCGCTGATGACCAGGTGGTGGCTCGGACTGAACTGGTCAAGGTGGCCGACAGAATCAGCACCTGGGACATTGCCCCGGATGGGGCCAGAGCAGTTTTCGGAGCCCGCGGTGAAATCTTCACCGTGCCGGCCAAGAATGGCAACACCCGGAACCTGACCGGGACCTCAGGCGTTCACGAGCGGGACGTGGCCTGGTCGCCCGACGGCCGCTGGATTGCTTTCATTTCGGATAAAACCGGCCGGGAAGAAGTTTACATCGTTCCCCAGGATGGTTCTGGTCCGGCGGTTCAGCTGACGGCTGATGGTGAATGCTATAAGTATGCCCCGCTGTGGTCGCCAGACAGCAAGAAGCTCCTGTGGTCGGACCGGATGTTTCGCCTGCGCTACGTTGACATAGAGAAGAAGCAGGTGGTGGAGGTGGCCAAAAGTAAATTCTGGGAGATCAATGATTACACCTGGTCGCCCGATTCTGCCTGGATTGCCTTTTCGGACCAGGCTGAAAACGGGATGCAAAAAGTTTACATATACAACCTGAACAGCAAGGAGACAATCGAAATCACCGACAGCTGGTATTCATCCTATTCTCCTTGCTTCAGTGCTGACGGCAGGTACCTGTTCTTTGTTTCCGACCGCGACTTCAGCCCGGTTTACAGCCGAACCGAGTGGAACCATGCCTACTTAAACCTGTCGAGAATCTACCTAGTGACTCTGACCCGCGAGGTTAAGTCCCCGTTTGAACCTAAAAGCGACGAGGTGAAGGTGGCGGCGGCCGAAGTTAGCGCTCCGGAAAAACCGAAAATTGAAAAGCCGGTTGTGGCCAAACCGGCTTCGGAAAAGTTGGCGGTCCGGGTCGATAAGGAAGGCATCAAGGACAGGATCGTGGCCCTGCCGGTTGAGGTTTCCGGCTATTTCGGGCTGACCTCGGTTGGGGACAAGCTTTATTATCTGAAAAGGTCCTTCGGCGATCGGCAGACATCCCTGAAGGTCTACGACTTTAATAAGCTGGAAGAAAAAGACCTGGGCGGCGTCAACGGTTATGTCATTTCGGCCGACAAGAAGAAGATGCTGGTGCAGCAGGGCCGCGATTTTGCCATCATCGACCTCCCGGCCGGACCGATTAAGATTGAAGACAGGCTGAATCTCTCCGGGCTGGAGATGTGGCTCGACCGGAAAGCTGAGTGGGCTCAGATCTTTGATGAGTGCTGGCGCCAGATGAAGGACTTCTTCTACGCCCCAAACATGCACGGGGTGGATTGGGAAAAGGTCCGGGCCCAGTATGAACCGCTGGCCCGGGCGGTCAATCACCGGGCCGACCTGACCTATGTTATCGGAGAGATGATCGGGGAGCTGAATGCCGGTCACACCTATGTGGGCGGCGGCGACCTGCCGAAGGTCGACCGGGTGAACGTGGGCCGGCTGGGGGCCAGGCTGGAACGCGACAAATCCGGTTATTATCTCATCAAGAAAATTCTGGCCGGCCAGAACTGGGACAGGAGTTTGCGCTCACCGCTGACTGAAGTCGGGGTCAACATCAAAGAGGGCGAGTACATAATCGCGGTTAACGGGAAGCCAGTTACCCAGGTTAAGGATATATATGAACTGCTGGTCAATACCGCCGGGAGGCAAGTGACCCTGAAGGTCAATTCCCAGCCCTCGGATAAAGGTGCCCGGGAAGTGGTGGTGGTCCCGATTGAGACCGAAAACAGCCTCTATTATTACAACTGGGTAAAAAAGAACATGGAGTACGTGGCCAGGGTCACCGACGGCAAGGTAGCATACATCCACGTGCCCGACATGGGGGTTGCCGGGCTGAATGAATTCGTCAAGCATTTTTATCCCCAGGTTGACAAGAAAGCCCTGATCATTGACGTCCGGGGGAATGGCGGTGGCAATGTCTCACCCATGCTGATCGAAAGGCTGGCCCGCCAGGCGGTGATGGTGGACATAGCCCGTGGTTCGGTGCCCCGACCCGACCCCGAGGCCCTGATCCTGGGGCCCAAAGTTTGCCTCATCAACGAATTTTCGGCTTCTGACGGTGACATCTTTCCCTACCGTTTCAAAAGACTGCAGCTGGGCAAGCTGGTAGGCAAGAGGACCTGGGGTGGAGTGGTCGGCATCAGGGGTACTCTGCCCCTGGTGGACGGCGGCTACCTGAATAAGCCAGAATTTGCCACTTACAGCCTGGAAGGCCAGTGGATCATCGAGGGCCAGGGCGTGGAGCCGGATATTTATGTGGATAACGACCCGGCCAGGGAGTATGAAGGAATAGACGAGCAGCTCAACAAGGCCATCGAACTCATCCTGGAAGAACTTAAGACCAAGGAGCCAAAGCTTCCGGCTGTGCCCCCTTATCCCAAGAAGTAGCCGAAACCGGAAACTGTTAAGCCGCTAAAACTGGAGGATTGAGATGAGAAAAGTGGTTAGCTTATTTTTTATTTTACCATTGGCTTTTCTTCTTTTTGAGGTCTCAAGGGCTCAGGAAATAGAAGCCAAAGGCTATGACTTCTTGAAGAGGGCGGTGGACCAGGTCTCAGAACAGAATATAGCTTCCACCATCAGAGCTCTTCAAGCCTTTAAGACCAGGAACCTTCTCTCCGAGCCCAGGGGTAAGAATTCTGGCATAGCCGCAGCCCGCGACTGGTTGCTTACCGAATTCCGAAAAATTCCGGGGCTGGAGGTAGTGGACGACGGCTATAGACTGCCAAAGCAGGGCCAGAGAATAGTCAAGGATACAGAACTTCATAATGTCGTGGCCATAAAAAAAGGAAAAGCCGACCGGGAAAGAATCATCATCGTCAACGCTCATTATGACACCATTGCTGTCAGCCAGGACGGCCGATTCCACTATGAAGATATTAACACTGAGGCTCCCGGGGCTAACGATGACGCTTCCGGGATAGCCGCGCTCCTGGAGATGGCCAGGCTTATCGCCCCTCTGGAAACCCAGGCCACCATTCATTTGGTAGCTTTTTCCGGAGAGGAACAGGGACTGGTGGGCTCAACCCTTTATGCCCAGAAGATGAAACAGCAGGGCAAGAACGTGGAAGCAGTCCTGACCATGGATATGATTTCCAATGTTAAAGCGGGAAACGGCTACATCGACTCAACCCGGGTCAGAGTGTTCAGCGATGACCCCAGCGATTCACCCGGCCGGGAGCTGGCCAGGTATGTGAAAAGAGTTGCCGAGCAGGTCTATCCATCGTTTGAAGTCAGCCTGATTTACCGGGCAGACCGGTTTGGCCGGGGCGGCGACCATACCCCTTTTGTGCAGGAAGGCTATGCCGGGATACGTTTTACCGAGGCCAGGGAAAACTATTCAGTCCAGCATAGCACCCAGGACCTCATTGAAAATCTCTCCGTGCCTTATTGCGCCGATGTTACGCGGGTGGTGCTGGCGGCCACGCTGTCTTTAGCCTGTGCCCCGGAAGCCCCGGTGGTAACCTCGGAAAGGGGAGGGCCGCTTCTTGGCCGCGGCCAGGGCTACGACGCCGAGCTACGCTGGAAATGGGAAGGAAACCCAGAAAAAATCGCAGGTTTTAAGGTCTATGTGCGGGATACCAAGGCTCCGTACTGGGAGCGGTGTTATTTTGCCGGTAAAGCAGATACCTTTGTCCTGAGAAATGTCTCTATTGACGACCTGACTTTCGGGGTTTCAGCCCTGGGTCAGGACGGGCTGGAAAGTCTGGTTTCCGTTTACCGCCTGCCCCCGCGCCGCCGGGCCGAATACAGGTTTGAAGAGATTAAATGATTGGCCCGGTGCCGGAACCGGGGTATCAGCTGTTTAGCTTGGCCGCCGGGAAATATATGCTTATTATATTTAGAATTCGTGGCTCAGCCCGACCTGGAAAGCTGATGAATGGATACTGGAATTATTTTTAACCGGGGCCAGGTGAAATTTTGCCGAACATTCGACCTGAAAGGCGCCGGGTTTCTAGGAAAAACCAGGAGCCAGATAGTCTAAGGAAAACTTAAAATGTTCTGGCTGAGGCTGTGGGTCATGAATGTAAACAGCCAGGAAATTCAGCGGTTTTTACCGTTACGATCGTAAACAATCCATATTTGAATCCCTGAGACAGCTTGAGGGTATTAGCCATGGGACTGTTGCTGAATTATAGATAAGTGGGACAGCCTTCCACAGTGTTTACGTCTCCGGAAAAACGCTTCCAGTTGAAAAAGGATAAATCAAGCAGCCCCGAAATTATTAGCAAAGTTTTCCAACGTGGCAAGATTGCGGAAATGTTTTTCTGGCAAAGGCCACGGGATGAAAAAGTGTATAATGTAGCCGGGTTAAATCACGGTTCGGAGTAAACATGAACCAGCCAGAGAAGAAAGATAATCCAAACAAAATCGAACACCTCATCGGGGTAATGAGCGGGAAGGGAGGGGTGGGCAAGTCCACCGTGACCTATCTTACTGCCTTCGCCCTGAAGCAGAAGGGTTGTAGGGTTGGCATCCTGGATGCCGATATCACCGGGGCCAGCATTCCCCGCATCATGCACCTTCCCCGATATGAAATGAAGGTCTGCGGGGATTTTATCTGCCCGGTAGAAACCGAGCAGGGCCTGAAGGTCATGTCCATAAGCTTCCTGGTGGACAACGAGGAACAGCCGGTCATCTGGCGCGGCCCCCTTCTGTCCAGGGCCATCCGGCAGTTCTGGGGCGAAGTATTATGGGGAGAGCTGGATTACCTGGTGATAGATATGCCACCCGGGACTTCAGATGTGGCCATAACAGTCATGCAATCGTTCCATTTGAGTGGTTTTATCTTTGTCACCACTCCCCAGGACCTGGTCTCGGTGGTCGTGGCTCGTTCCATGCAGATGGCCGAAAGGATGAAAGTACCGGTCATTGGTCTGGTGGAGAATATGAGCTATTTTATTTGCCCGCACTGCGGGGAAAAGACCAGCTTTTTTGGTCAGGAGGAAACTGCCAGGCTGGCCAGGCAGTTCGGCACGGAATTGATAGTCCAGATTCCGACCAGCCAGGAATTTGCCCGGATGCCCTCGGACGGCCTGGACCTTTCCAGTCCGCTGGTGTCCGCGGTCCTGGACAAGCTGGGTCAGAAAATAGTCGAGAAGCTTGGCTGAAGTCCCGGGCGAGAAGGGGCCTGGCCTCGAGCCAAATTCGTCCACCTTGAATGATCAGGAGGTTAATACAGGTTTCTGACAGACTCCATTTCCATATTTTTTGGCTGCGGGCTAAGTCTTGGGTTATCTATAATACCGGCTACAAACAACATCTGAAGTCAGTCGTGGGCTGAGGTCCCGGTCTTACATTATATTAGATTAAGAATTTTCGGCCGGGAATCTGATTGGCCAGCTGGCGGTCTGAGTGAAGAGATAATCATACCTGCCTTGAGAGTTTGCGCTGGTTGTTATAGTATGTTTAGCGATAACGATAATCGAAAGGGATAAATAATGAAATCTAACAAAAAAAGATTTGCGTCCGTCAGTTTAATTCTGCTGGGTTTCGTTCTAATATCCGGTCACCTTATGGCCAGAGTTATAGATTCCAACCAGCAGCTTGAACCAAGGACAGAGGCCATGGCCAGGAGTGACGGAAGGGCCCAGCTCGAAGTAGCCACTCATATCCAGAACGTTGTTGTCTATCCCGACCGGGCTCAGATTTTTAGAAGAGGACAGGCCAGCCTGAATCCGGAAACCAGGGGCCTGATTATAAGAGGTCTTCCCGGAACGATAATCCCGGGCTCGGTCAGGGTTTCGGCCAGCGGTTCGGCCCCGGTCAAAATTCTGGGGGTGGAGACAAGTCGTGAGTTCCTGGAAGCCAGCGAGCTGCCGGAAATTAAAAAACTCATGGACGAGATAAACTCGGTTGAATCCGAGATCAACCGCATCAGGGGACAGGAGGCCACCCTTGATTCCCAGGAAAAGTTTCTGAATTCCTTCGGCTCGGCCCTGAGCGGGCAGGCTTCAAAAGAGCTCCTGGCCGGTCGCCCGGACCTGGCTGGAGTCGATAAATTTGTTGATTACCTGGGTGCCAGGTTGCAATCCATTCAGAAGAGCAGGCAGGAGAATGCCAGAACCCTGACCGAAAAACAGACCCGGCTGGAAGCCCTCAAAAGAAAACTTAATGAAATCATGCCGGCCGTGTCCAGGGAACAGTCTGTAGTCAGCATCCTAGTGGAAGCTTCACAGCCGACACCATTGCAGGTGGAATTGAGCTATACCGTCAGCCCGGCCCGCTGGTACCCGGTCTACACCATCAAGGCCCTGCCCGAGTCCGGGGAAGTTGAACTTACGGTAGCGGCCGTGGTCACCCAGAAGACCGGGGAGAACTGGGACAATGTCCGGCTGTTGCTTTCTACCAGCCGGCCGACTGCGGGCCAGCAACCGGGAGAGCTGCCTCCCTGGTACCTGGATTTTGCTCAGCCGAGGTTGCTCAGAGCTCCGGCCAGGGACCTGGCTGAAAGCAAAATGGCAGTCGAAGCTGAAGCTGCTGCTCCGGTTATGGCCCTGGAGGAAACCGCCGAAACCGTGGAAAGCTGGCTGGGAGTAAACTTTGAAATCAAAAAGCCGTGGACCATCTTGAGCGACGGGGCCGAACGCCGGGTACCAATCGATTCCCGGAAACTGACCGCTGCCTTTGATTACCTGACCGTTCCCAAGTTGCAGGAACAGGTTTTCCTGCGAGCAGGTTTCAAGAACTCGCTGCCTTATCCGTTGCTGAATGGCAAGGCTGACCTGTTCATTGCCCAGGATTTTGTCGGGTCCTTGTCGTTGCCGCTTCTTCCAGTTAATGATGAATTGAAGCTCTTCTTCGGTGAAGACCCACAGATCAAGGTGAAGAGAGAGCTGGTCAGGCGGGAAAAGAGCGGACCGGGTTTCCTGGGAAAGAGCGAACGGGTCGACCAGGCTTTCCGGATTACCGTGGAGAATCTGAGGAACCGGCCGGTGGAGATTGAAGTTCAGGACCAGATTCCTGTGAGTCAGAATACCAGGATAGAAGTCAAAGACGTAAAAATAGCGCCCGCACCGACCAGCCGGGATGAAAAAGGCCTCCTGACCTGGAAACTGAAGCTCAACCCGGCCCAGAAACAGGAAATTACCATCGAGTTTACCGTTGAATATCCTAAAGGCAGCCAGATTGTGGGGATTTAGAGCTCGCCGCTTATCAGACCAACCGGTAAAAAATCTGGACCATTCAAAAGATTTAAACTTATCGACTATCAATTCGGGATAAAGCGAGAAGGATTTCTATCCAGTTCAGTGCCTGGATTTCTTGAACCCGAACAAGAAGCGGTTGGCTATCCAGTTTTTATCGTCAAAATGATATAATCATAAGCCAGTTTTTCAAGACTCATCTGATTAAAATTAAAGGAGAGAAGCTCCCGATGCCCGAGAGAGAGCCAGCCCTCAAATTCTGGATGATGACTCCAGAAGAAATCGCTTCGTCTTATGATTCTGACCTCAAACGTGGCCTGGCTTCTGAACAGGCTGCGGTTTATCTTGAAAAATACGGACCGAACCAGCTGCAGGAAGCCCCGGCTCGCTCGCCCCTGGCTGTCTTTTTAGACCAGTTCAAATCTTTCTTAATCTGGGTGCTGATTGGCGCGGCCGTGGTATCTGGTTTTCTCGGAGAGTGGGTTGATGCCCTGGCCATAATCGCCATAGTAATTCTCAACGCCGTTCTGGGGTTCGTCCAGGAATTCCGGGCTGAAAAATCGCTGGCTGCCCTGAAGAAGATGGCTGCTCCGATGGCCCGGGTCATCAGGAACGGCGAATTAAAACAGATTCCGGCCCGGGAAATTGTCCCCGGAGACCTGCTGGAGCTGGAAGCCGGCGACCACGTGGCGGCCGATGCCCGCATCGTCTACCATACGACCAATTTTGCCGTTCATGAAGCGGCCCTGACCGGTGAATCCACGCCGGTCTTCAAGACCGGAGCGGTGCTGGAAGGCGAAGACATTCCGCTGGCTGACCGGGCCAATATGGTCTATGCCGGGACCTCGGTCTCGTCGGGTAAGGCCCGGGCCCTGGTGGTGACCACTGGCATGTCCACCGAGCTGGGACAGATAGCCCGGATGATACAGGAGATTTCCCTGGAAACCACGCCGCTGCAGAGAAAGCTGGAACAGTTCGGGCGCTGGATTGTTTATCTCTGCTTTTTCCTGGTGGGCCTGATTTTCCTGCTGGAATGGCTGCGGGGCGGGGAACTGGTCCAGGTCTTTCTGACGGCCGTCAGCCTGGCGGTGGCGGCCATTCCCGAAGGCCTGCCGGCAGTGGTGACCATTGCTCTGGCCCTGGGCGTCCAGAGGATGGTCAAACGCCACGCCCTCATCAGAAAACTACCGTCAGTTGAAACGCTGGGAGCGGCCACGGTGATCTGCTCCGATAAAACCGGAACGTTAACCAGGAACGAAATGACGGTCAAGATGGTCTATGCTGACGGCCGCTTGTTTACGGTTTCCGGTACTGGTTACGAGCCCCGGGGTGAATTTTTTCTTGATGACCGGCCGGTTAAGGCAGAAGAATTTCCCGGCCTGCTCAGAACCCTGGTCTGTGGAACGTTGTGCAACTCGGCCCGGCTGGCCGAGACTCAGGGCCGTTACCGGATTGTCGGCGACCCGACCGAGGGAGCGCTCCTGACTCTGGCCGGAAAGGCCGGGTTGACTCTTGAAGAACTGGAAAAGACCGAGCCGCTGGTTGAAGAAATACCGTTTGACTCCGAGCGCAAGATGATGACCATGCTCAGAAAAGCCGGGCACGGTTTCGTGGCCTACATCAAGGGAGCTCCGGATATCCTGCTGAACAACTGTGCCTTCATTTATGAAGGGGGTGCAGAAAGAGGGCTGACTCCAGAAGACCGGCAACGTCTTCTTCAGGTTAACGATTCCCTGGCCCGGCAAGCCCTGAGGGTTCTGGGCTGCGCCTACAGGAAATTTCCTTCTTTTCCTGAAAAGCTCGAGGCCGCGGCCATTGAAAAAGAGCTGGTTTTTGTCGGCCTGGTGGCCATGATCGACCCGCCGCGTCCAGAAGTCATCAGGGCTATTGCCGACTGTAAAAAGGCTGGAATCAAGCCGGTGATGATTACCGGGGATCACAAGGTAACCGCCGTGGCCATTGCCCGGGAGCTGGGCATGCTGGAAGAAGGAGCCATGGCCCTGAGCGGGGAAGAATTCGATAGTCTGAAGCCAGAAGAATACCGGGAGCAAGTGGAAAAAATCCAGGTTTATGCCAGAGTCTCGCCCGAACATAAATTAAGGATAGTCAGGGCCTGGAAAGACAGGGGAGAGGTAGTGGCCATGACCGGCGACGGGGTCAACGATGCCCCGGCCGTCAAGGAAGCGGACATCGGCGTGGCCATGGGCATCACCGGGACTGACGTCACCAAGGAAGTCTCGGACATGGTGGTGACCGATGATAACTTCGCTTCCATCGTGGCTGCGGTGGAAGAGGGTCGGGCGATATATGACAACATCAAGAAGTTTGTGCATTACCTTCTGTCCTGCAACCTGGCCGAAATCATGGTCATGTTTACCGCTTCCTTAATCGGCTGGCCAGTTCCGTTGCTGCCCATTCAGATTCTCTGGGTAAACCTGGTGACCGACAGCTTCCCGGCTCTGGGATTGGGCTTTGACCCGCCCGACCCGGAAATAATGTCCCGACCGCCGCGCAAGCCCGGAGAGCCAATCATCGACCGCAAGCGGGCCAGCCTGATGGCGGTCCAGGGGATATTCATGGCTGCCTGTGCCCTGGTTGCTTTCAGTTATGTCCTGTTTGTGGAGCACGAGGGTATAGAAAGGGCCCGGACCGCGGCGTTTATCGTCCTTTCGGTCAGCCAGCTCTTCCATTCTTTTAACTGTCGCAGCCAGATGAAATCAGTCTTCGAGCTTGGAATTTTTTCCAACTTGAAGCTGGTCTATGCCTTCCTGGTATCGCTATCCCTGCAACTTTCGGTAGTCTATGTGCCGTCGCTCCAGAAAATTTTTAAGACCCAGAACCTGACCCTGTTTGACTGGGGGCTAGTGATAGTGCTTTCTTCGCTGCCGCTCTGGGGCATGGAACTCGTCAAGTTCCTTAACAAAAAGTTCAGGTTTTACCGGGTCTATTGATAAGCCGCTCCTTTATCTGGCAGATGAGAAATGGATCCCGGGCAGGTTTGTCTCAGCATCTTCCCCGAACCCTGGCCGGAATCGGTCAATGGCAAATTGGCTCAGGACCGCACTGAACTCGAAAAATAATCCCCGATGAATAAAATAAAAGACTCTAATTTATTCTTCTTGATCGACGTCTGAGCCCAGTTTCAGAGCTCTATTTAAGGCGTCTGACCCGCACTTCAATTCCCGGCGTGTCCTTGAGCAGGTTAATCAGCCTGGAAGCTTCTGTTTCGCCATAATGGTAGGGATAGAGAATGGCCGGCTTGAACCAGCGAGCGGCTTCGGCCACCATCTCCGGGGTCATGGTGTAAGGGAGGTTCATCGGCAAAAAGGCTATGGCAATATTCTTCAGGTTCTTCATTTCAGGAATGTTTTCGGTGTCCCCGGCTACGTACACTCTCCTGTCAGCAAAGGTAATGACGTAGCCGTTGCCCGAGCCTTTGGGATGGAAGGGGTTGCCGTCCGGCCTTTTGTGCTGGATGTTATAGGCCGGGACAGCCTCTATTTCCAGGCCATGGACCGTCAGCCGGTCTCCATTTTTCATCACCTTGAGCCCGGGAACGCGGGACTGGACAGCGGCGGTTCCGATGATGACCGTGGAATCCTGGCGGATTATTTTTATGGCTTCGGGGTCCAGATGGTCGAAATGTTCGTGAGTTATCAAAATCAGGTCGGCTTTCGGCAACTGTCGGTAATCGGCCTGTTCCTGCCAGGGGTCGACATGGACAACTTTATCCCGGAAGGTGAACATCAGGGTGCCATGTCCCAGAAAAGTAATTTTCAGGTCGCCCGAGGCAGTCGGAATCAGGTCTTCTTCATATTTCTGACCGGATACCATCAGGGGCGCCAGCCCCAGCAAAAAAGCCATCACCAGGATGACCAGTTTTTCCATTGACCACCTCCTTCTGTTACTGTCAAATTTTATCACAGAAATTGAGGATAAAAAATGGTTTTTATTTAGCTCGAAATTTCTTATAATCTGGAATCATAACTGGCCGCGGTAAAAGAATCTGCGGGCTCTGGAGAGTCGGGATGAAACTCAAAAAATTGTTTACCAGAAGTTACCTGATGCTTCTAACCTTTTTGCTGTTGTCCTTGATGACCGTTTTCCTGTGGAGTCTGCGACACTTGCGCCAGGTGATGATGGACGACCAGGTCAACGAGCTAAAAGAATTGGCCCTGGCCCTGAGCGTGGAAATTGCCGGCACTGAAGCTCCGGGCGGGGAATCTTTAAAGCATATGCTTTTAACCCAGGCCAGGATCTCCAGGACCCGGGTGACCCTGATCGACATCAATGGTCGGGTCAGCTATGACAGCGAAGGCCGGGCCGAAGATATGGAAAGCCACCGTTACCGGCCCGAGATCGCCGCCGCCCTGGCCGGCGAAGTTTATTCCACGATCAGATTCAGCGACACCCTTAACAGGAAGATGCTTTATGTGGCCGTTCCAGTCAGAAAGCAGGGTGAGCTGGTAGCGGTCTGCCGGGTAAGCCGTCCCTTGAAGCTGGCCGTGGGGCCATATGTCCGGGCCAGAAACCAGCTTATGGTTACTCTCTTTATCCTTCTTATCGCCGGTGCCCTGGTCTTATATTTCCTGGTCAGGAGCATGCAAAGACCTCTGGACCAGGTTTCGGATGTTCTGGCCCGGGCCGCGGCCGGCGCGGAACAGGTCTCGCTGGGACCTTTCCTGGTTTCCAGGCTGGAGCCCCTGACCGCCGATTTGAACATCCTGCTGGAAAAGATGGGCGAGTTGTCTCAAACCATAAGATCTGACCGGGAAGTTTTCAGGACTTTTATAGATTCCAGTGATGAGGGCTGGCTCCTGGTTGATCAGAGTGGCCGGATCATTCTCATGAACCGGAGCTTGAGGGAGATGTTTCCGGAAATAAGCCCCGACAGCGAGTTTTTCTGGCAGAGTCTGCGCCGGCCTGAACTCCACGAGCTGGTCAACCGGGCCAGGCAGTCGGCCGGGCCAGTGGAATGCCTGCTGGAAAAGGGAGGTCGGACTTATTCCTGTCTTTCAAGCTGGCTGCCGGGGCGGCAGAATTTTCTTATAAAGTTCAGGGATATAACTGAAACCCGCGAACTCAACCTGAGGAAGAAGGAATTCGTGGCCAATCTGGCCCACGAATTGAAGACCCCGCTTACGGCCATCAGCGGTTTCCTGGAAACCCTGGAAGAAGAAAGCCTGAGCATTGAGGGCCGTAGTTACCTTGAAATCATCAAGAGAAATACGGGTCGCCTGGCCAGGCTGGTTGAAGACCTGGCCAGGCTGTCAGAGCTGGAGGAAAAGGGTTTTGAATTGGAAAAATCGCCGCTGGACCTGTCCGGCGTGGTCAGGAAGGTGGTTGAGGCTTACCAGAAAGAAGCCAGCAGCAAGGGGCTTTACCTGAAAATGGAGGCAGAGCCCCTGCCCCTCGTCGCCGCCGATGATTTCCAGATTGAACAGCTGGTCATCAACCTGGTGGATAATGCTATCAGATACACGGAGAAAGGCGGGGTAACAGTCAGCCTTAAACCGGAATACGGAGGGGTGCTGCTCACTGTGACCGACACCGGGATCGGTATTCCCGAGGAGCATCTGCCGCGCATTTTCGAGCGATTCTACGTGGTGGATAGGTCTCGTTCCAGGCGAACGGGCGGAACCGGGCTGGGGCTGTCCATAGTAAAACATATAGTCCTGTCCCACGGCGGGAAAATTGAGGTCAAGAGTGCTCCGGGATTTGGCTCGACCTTTACAGTCTGGCTGCCAGCTCTGCCTAATGATAGCCAGAAGGCCTGAATTGGGCTATAATTTTTACCTAGCAATGTTTCTGGAGTGAAATCCGATGAGCGAAATTGAGTTCAAAGGCACCAGGCTTAAACTCACCGAGGAAGGCTTCCTGGCCACTCCTGAAATCTGGGACGAGGATATCGCCCGGTTTCTGGCCAAGCAGGCTGAGGGCATAGAACAGATGACCGAAGAACACTGGAAGGTCGTTAATTACATAAGAAGCTACTATCTGCAGAAAGGTCAGGCCCCGATGATCCGCAAGATGGTGGCCGAGACCGGAATATCGCTCAAGCATATCTACGAACTCTTTCCTTCTGGCCCGGCCAAGGGAGCCTGCAAGGTGGCCGGACTGCCCAAACCCGATGGCTGCGTCTGATGCGGGCGGCAACCCGTCTCTTCCTGGAGAAATTTTTCCGAAGAAGTTTTCCTGGATTAGAAAGGCAGGGGTGAGTTATCAGCGGCTTGTGACCGCCGTCAGGTTCAGCGTTTCCGGGTCTTGCTGAATTCAGCGATTTCCCGCACCGCGTCTATGGCAGTTTTGATATGTTCTTCGGTGTTAAAAGGTCCGATACCGAAACGCACCGCGCCTTTTATCCTGTCGGTGCCCAGTTGCTCATGAACCAGCGGGGCGCAGTGCAGGCCGGTGCGACAGGCAATGTTGTAATCCGCGTCCAGCATGATACCCACATCCTGGGCTTCCATCCCATCAACATTAAAGGCCACGACGCTGATATGGTCGGTTAAATCGTCCTGGCAGTACAGAGTTACCCCATCAATCTCTTTCAGGCCAGAGACCAGCATCTCGGTTAGTTTCATTTCGTAGTGGTGGATGTTATTCAGACCCTTTTGCTGTATCCATTTGACCCCGGCCTGAAGACCGGCTATGCCCAGGACGTTGGGAGTGCCGTACTCCAGGCGGTAAGGGTATTCTTCCAGGTGGGTTCTCTGGGCCGAGCGGACACCAGTTCCGCCGGCCCTGGTAATTTTAATCTTTACGCCCTCGGCCACGCATAACCCTCCGATACCGGTCGGGCCCAGCAGAGATTTATGCCCGGTGAAACAGACCACATCGAGGTTCATGTCCTTCATGTCGATGGGGACTTTGCCGGCTGACTGGGAAGCGTCTATGGCCAACAGAATCCCGTGTTCCCGGCAGATCCGCCCGATTTCTCTTACCGGCTGGACGGTGCCGATTACGTTGGAAGCATGGTTGACCACCACCAGCCTGGTATTTTTCTTTATTCTCTTGCGAATGTCTTCGGGGTCGACGAACCCGCGGCGGTCAAAGGGAACGTAGTCTACCTCCACTCCCTGAAGGGAGAGATGGTACAGCGGCCTGAGGACAGAGTTGTGCTCGAGTGTTGTGGTGATGGCATGCTGCCCGGGCTCCAGCAGGCCGAAGATGGCCAGGTTCAGGGCGTCGGTGGAGTTGTAGGTGAAACACAGACGGTTGGGGTCATGTC
Organism: Candidatus Saccharicenans sp.; assembly: GCA_026414545.1. Lineage (GTDB taxonomy): Bacteria > Acidobacteriota > Aminicenantia > Aminicenantales > Saccharicenantaceae > Saccharicenans. The sequence goes on along the minus strand of JAOAIU010000048.1, from coordinate 110,649 downwards.
CGTTAAAAAAATCGTTCAGCATTTTTCTGGTATTTTCCACCATGTCCCCAGCTTCCAGGCAAAGGTCGTAACCAGAGCGGCCCGGGTTGACACCAAAATTACGGTAGAAATAATCCATGAACTGGTAGACTTCTTCAGGCTTGGGGTAGGAAGTTGCTCCGTTATCCAGAAAGATTATGTTCATCGAATTGGCCTCCAGGATTTTTTTAATTTATGGCTGAAGATAAAGAATGATGTCCGGCCCGAAAGCCGGCAGTCTGGGCTACAGTTACTTTCCATGGTCTGAAATCAGGTTTTTTATATTAATCAAATTGCCGGCCTAAATCAACCAAAACAAATATGTTGACTTTGAATTTTGAGAGGGGGAAAAATAGGAACATGAAGCGAAGAAAGGAGAGGGAGTGAAATGAAAAGCAGGCTTCCGGTAATTATCCTGGTTTTTTTTCTGATTTCTGGTAGCTTCTTTTTCAGTTGCCGGAAAGCGGAAGTAAGATATGACCTGGTCATCAAGAACGGCCGGGTCTTCGACGGCAGTGGCAACCCTTGGTTCCGGGCCGATATCGGCATTAAGGGGGCAAGGATTGTGGCGGTCAGCGGCCGGATCGACCCGGGCAAAGCTACCAGGGTAATTGAAGCGGAAGGACTGGCCGTAGCCCCAGGCTTCATCGATATTCACACCCATGCCGACCGGGACCTGCTGGACATTCCCGGCTGCGAGAATTACATTTCCCAGGGAGTGACCACCCTGGTCGGAGGCAACTGCGGCGACCATGATTTTCCCCTGGGAGAGTTGTTTTCTGGCATCGAGAAAAAGGGCATAGCCTGCAATTTCGCCTCTCTGGCCGGGCATAACACCATCCGCCGCCAGGTCATGGGCCTGAAAATGGAAGCCCCGACCGCTGAAGAAATGATGAGGATGAAAGACTTGCTGCGGCAGGAAATGTTGGCCGGGGCCGTCGGCCTTTCTACCGGGCTTGCCTATCTGCCCGGAACCTATTCCAGGACCGAGGAACTGGTGGAGCTGGCCTCGGTGCTATCTGCTGTGGGTGGCTTCTATGCTTCCCATATCAGAAACCAGGGCAAAAAAATTACCGAAGCTATCGAAGAAGCCATAACCATCGGCGAGAAGAACGGAATCCCGGTCCAGATTTCCCACATCAAGCTGGCCGATGAGGATGTCTGGAACCAGCTGGAAAGAATAACAGCCCCGGTGGAAGCAGCCAGAACCAGGGGAGTGGAAGTGACCATGGACCAGTATCCCTATACTGCCACCAGTTCCGGTTTTACCAGCAGCCTGCCCCAGGATGTTTTTGAGGGTGGTCGGGAAAAATTCCTGGAGAGGCTACAGAACCCGGAGGTCTATTCCCGGGTTAAACAGGCAGTTATCAGAAGCCGACTGACTTCCAACCGGGGAATAGATAAATTAGAAACTATATACCTGGCCAATAGCCGCAAATTCCCGGAATATGAAGGCAAAAACCTGAAGCAGATCCTGGAACTGCGGGGCAAACCGGCCACAGTCGAAAACGGGGCAGATTTGATTATCGACCTGGTTAAAGAAGGGGATGTTTCGGCCATCTTTTTCCAGATGGATGAAAGAGACGTGGAAGCGCTGATGAGGCTGCCGTACGTGATGATCGGCTCTGACGGAGGCCTGCAGGTGGCCGGGCAGGGGAGCCCGCACCCCAGGAGTTATGGCACCTTTACCAGAATTCTAGGTGAATATGTCAGGCAAAGGCATATAATCACCCTGGAAGAAGCTATAAGAAAAATGACCTGTCTGCCGGCCCAGACCATGAGGCTCAAAGAACGGGGAATGATAAGGGAAGGCTATTATGCCGACCTGACCATCTTTGACCCCTTAGAGGTCAAAGATGCGGCCACCTATGCTGAACCCCACCAACACAGCCGGGGGGTAGTCTATGTTCTGGTTAACGGCCGGCCGGTGCTGGAAAAAGGAAAATTTACCGGTGCGCGTCCGGGGATGATAATCCGCGGTCCGGCTTTCGGTAAAAAATAATTTTTTTTGTCGGTCAGTATTGATTTTTGAGCTGAGGGTGATAATATTTAGAGCTAAAAATGAGATACTACCTTTCGCTCGGCAGTAACCTCGGCCACCGGGCCCGCCACCTGGCTCAGGCTCGCAGTCTGCTCCAGAAAGCCGGAGTTAGAATAATCAAGCAATCATCAATTTACGAAACTGAACCGGTTGATTACCTGGACCAGCCCTGGTTCTACAACCAGGTGCTGGAAGTTGAGGCTTCTAAGAGCCCGATAGCCTTGCTTTACCTGGTAAAGGACATCGAGCTCAAGATGAAGCGCCGCCCGGCGGTGGAGAAGGGACCCAGAGTGATTGACATCGACATCCTGCTGGCTGAAAAAACTGTGGTCCAGACCAGTAAACTGGTGGTGCCCCATCCCAGGATGAGTTTCAGGAATTTCGTTATGGTCCCGCTGGCCGAAATTGCTCCCGATTTTGTGCATCCTCTGTTTCACCTGCCGGTTTCGGTACTAGCCGGGATGACCGGCGATTCTTCCCGGGTCCGCAAGGTGGAAGAAAATCATCAGGTGCAGGCGGTCTGAAGAACCGGTTGCTCTGGCCATCAAGCTGCCATGAGGGCCGCTCCATGAACTCGATACGCGGGGGTTAATCTGTCTGCGAAGGGAATAAAGCTGAGTGAGTTGAACTGGAAGCCGGACAGTTTAATAAAAATTGGCTGCCCTCAGAATTTAGCTCGGGCTACAGTTTTCGCCCGCAGCATTGAAGTCCAGGTAGCAAGACTTCAGGCCAGCTTTCTCCCCGCGCAGTTATTTTGCCGTTCCGTAAAAAATTGAATTGAACAACAGCTTGAAGGTGCCGCGCGACTGCGCCCTGAATTGAACAGGGAATCCCAGGAGAATCAACCGGCCTTTTTCCTGGGGTACTTCAACGATGGCCGCCTTCTGCTGGATGAGTTTCTCTCCGTAAATCCAGCCGCTGAGCAGCAGGTTGTCAGCGCTGTATTTAGCCACAATTCTTGGGGAGTTCTTCTGGTCAAAAGATGGAAAGACATCAAAGGCACAACTTTCGGCAAAGACCAGGGGTTGCTGGCTATCCATCCCGTAGGCCACAGGATGAGACCGGTCGAACTCGGCCAGGAGAATTGAACCCGAACAGTTGAATTCGTCCCTTCTGGCTTTTTCTAGAACATTCCTGACAGCCGGCCTGAATTCGCCTGTGGCCAGGTTGCAGGAAGTATTCAGAAAGACCAGAGTGCCGCCCTGCCTGACGAATTCCTTCAGGTTGTTGACCCCACGAGCAGTCAGACCGCCGACATAATCGGGCGGCATGTCGCCCTTGCGGTAACCATTGACCAGGAGTTCTGGAGAATAATGGTCGGGGATGACTATGGTGTCGTATTGAGCAGCCAGGTTGCCGGCCCTGATGTCGGCATCATGCAAACTCTTATAAGAAAATTCGTGTTCGTCCAGGACAAACCTGGTCCAGCCTTCGTCTTCAACCGCTACCCACGACTGGTAGACCCCAAGGCGCGGCAAGCGGAGTTCGGCCGTTTCCACTGTCGGGCGGGAAGCGCAGGCCTGGATTTTGAGGCCCAGGTCCCGGGCCAGTTTTTCCACGAAGTTGCGGCTTATGGCGCTGGCGATTATTGTCCCCTCGGGATAATTCTGTCCGTTGTAAGCAAAACTCTTTTTGGCCCAGGCAATTTTTCCCTTCTGCTTTAAGATGCGGTTCATGGCTATGAAAGAAGCGTTCTGCCCATGGTCCAGCAGGAAAGCTGCCGTTCCTGAACCTTCCACCTTGCCGGTCAGAGGGGCAACTTCGGGCAACCGGTTCAACCTGACTGTGACCGGACTGCCGGCCGCCTGGACTTTCAGGTTGAACTGGTAGGGGAGAGTCCAGCCCATCATGTCATAGGCTTCGAGCGGTGAGCCTTCAATTTTCCTGGACTGGACCAGGCCCTGCCACAGGTCCGGGTATTTCCGCAGGTCGGGATAACGCTGCTCTTCCAGCATGTTCTTGGCAAACAGAGCAAAGGGCTGGCTCATGGGTATGACCAGCGTGCCCTTAGGGTAGGCAATTCCGTCGCAGCTAAAATCTTCCTGGGCCTCATACACTTCTATACCCAGAAGAATCAGCCTGTTCATCAGCAGGGCCAGATTCCCCGGGTCGCTCTGGGTCCTGGGAATGATCCAGGCATAGGGTGGTTCTTTCTGAAACCTGGCTATGACCTCGCTGGCCATTTTATATTTGTTGAACAGCAATTCCTGGCGGTATTTGGCAGCCACTTCCAGAACCGCTTTGGAAGCAGTCAGGCAGTAATCGACGGCATCTCGCAGCCGCCACCAACCTCCTTTCCAGGGGCTGGGATAAAAGGCCGACATGGTCAGGTCCTGGTATTCAGCCGGGAAATCCCTGACTGTGTAAAACCTGGGCGTGGCGTAGCGGTAAAGAGCAGTTTCGGTCAGGATGGAAATGATGTTGTGAGAATCGACCACCTGGGTTACGTAGCCCGGATACCAGGTGTCAAAGAATACCCGGGAAATGGCGCCTTCCTTGCCCTCGGAATCAAAGGCTGCTCCCATGGCTGAGCCGATGAGATTCTGCCAGCGGACTATCAGCGGGTGGACGTTGGGGTTGGTCGGCTCGGAGTTGGGGGGAATCCAGATCCTGGCCGGGAAAGGTGCCGTCTGGTGGTGGTTGTACAGAATGACCGGATACCATTCCTGATTAACCAGCCTGGTGATATGCTGGGTTTCCTTCAGGTTGGCCAGGTAGGAATCGCGGTTGTTGTCGTGCCCGGCATAATAATGATAGAGGTAAGGCAGTGGAGAGACTTCAAAGGGCGTGCCCACGTTCCGGTGGTACCACTCAGCCAGCATATTCATTCCGTCCGGGTTGGCGAATACCAGGAGACAGATGACTTCATCCAGGATTCTGATGGTCTTTTCATCACGGGCCGAGACCAGGTCGTAGGCCAACTGCACCAGGTGCTGGGCCGGGGCGCATTCGGAAGCATGGAGCCCGCCGTCGATATAGACCACAGCCTTTCCCTCCCTGGATAGTCTGGCCGCTTCTTCCGGGCTCAGGCCCCGGGCCAGGGACAGTTTTTTCATGATATCGCGGTATTTTTCCAGCTCGGCCAGGTTTCTGGAAGAGGAAATAACAGCGTAATACATAGGCAACCCGACTGTGGTCTTGCCCATTTCCTGGAGCTTGATGCGGTCAGAAACCGAAGCCACTTTTTTCAGGTAATCGATGGCCTGGTCGTAAGTGATCAGGTGGTAATCGGCTCCGACCTTAAAACCGAGGATTTCTTCGGGCGCCGGGATTACCTGGGAATGAACCGGTCCGGAAAGGACCAGGAAAAGCAGAGATATGAAGGAGGCAATTGATATAAGGCGGTGTTCGGTCATCATCTATCTCCTGAAAAAGTATTTCAAATTATTCAAAGGCGTTGACCAGATGTTCAACCACCGGCGGCTGCCCGTCAGAAAAAAGGATGCTGATGACATCAAAACGGCAGTCAACGTTATTGAGCTGATTTAAGTAAAGATAACCTTCGGCGGCTCTTTTGAGATAAGCCTTTTTGCGCTCGGTGATGGCTTCTTCCGGACAGCCGAAGTCGTCCGAGCTTCGGGTTTTAACCTCGATGAAGACCAGGTAATCTCCGTCGCGGGCCACCAGGTCGATTTCGGCATGCTGGAATTGAAAATGCCGCTCGAGAATCCGGAAGCCTTTTTTCTCCAGGTATTCTGCGGCCATCTGCTCCCCCCAGCGGCCGAAAGGAAGGGAGCTTACTTTATCCTTTTCCACCTGACGCCTTCTTTTGTATCTTCCAGTATTATTCCGCGCTGACTCAGTTCTTCCCGGAGGGCATCGGCCAGAGCAAAGTTCTTTTCTTTCCTGGCCTTCTGACGCTGCTCGATTTTCTCCATGAGCTCCGGCGACAGCGCATCTTCTCTTTTTTCGGGCAGGATGGCCAGCACCCGGTCCAGTTCGGCCAGCGCCCGCAGAATGGCAACCGAGTCGTCCTGCTTGACCTGCTCGCGGGACAGCCTGGAATTTATCTCCCTGATGAACTCAAACAACGCGGCCAGGGCGGCTGAAATATTAAGGTCGTCGGCCAGAGCTTCCCTGAAATTGGACAGCATTTTCTCGGCCAGGGACTGGACTTCTGACGCGGAACCGGCGGCAAAGGTTCGGTGTTCCAGCTCATAGACAAAATCAAGGATTCTCTGCCGGGAAGCTTTAGCCTGCTCCAGGCTATCGAAGGTAAAATTAAGCATTTTGCGGTAATGAGTGGAGAGCAGGAAAAAGCGCAGGTCGACCGGGTCCACTCCGCGCTCCAGCAGGTCGCGCAGGGTGTAAAAATTGCCCCTGGACTTGGACATTTTTTCGCCCTCGACCACCAGGTGATGGCAGTGCAGCCAGTAATTGACGAATTTCTGTCCGTAGTAAGCTTCCGATTGAGCGATCTCGTTCTCGTGGTGGGGGAAGATGTTATCTATGCCGCCGCAGTGAATATCGATGCTGGGGCCAAGATACCTGGTGCTCATGGCCGAGCATTCTATGTGCCAGCCCGGCCGACCGGAGCCGAGCTCGGTTTCCCAGAAGGGCTCGCCCTCCTTGGCTTTCTTCCACAGGGCAAAATCGTGGACGCTCTCTTTTTCGTATTCGTCGCTGTCCACCCGGGCCCCGGCCTTGAGCTCTTCCAGGTCAATCTTGGCCAGGCGACCGTAGGCCGGGAATTTCTGGATGCTGAAATACACGGAGCCATCCTTGTAGTAAGCATAGCCCCTGTCCAGCAATCCCCTGACCATCCTGACCATGTCGGGGATATGCTCGGTGGCCCGGGGGTAGATATCGGCTGGCATGATTCTCAGGACCTTCAGGTCTTCGAAGAAGGCCGAAATGTACTTGGCGGTATATTCCTGGAGTGAAACACCCTGACGGGCTGCTCCTTTAATGGTCTTATCATCCACGTCGGTGATGTTCATGACATGGATAACCTTAAAGCCGGCCAGAAGCAGGAATCTCTTTAGAAGGTCTTCAAAAATATAGGCCCGGTAATTACCGATGTGGGGATAATCATAGACCGTGGGGCCACAGGTATACAGGCGGACTTCTCCTTCCTTGAGGGGCCGGAATTCCTCCAGGGAGCCAGAAAGCGTGTTAAAAAAGCGAATCATCCTGTCTATTATGTCCAAACCTTGATGGGGCGTCAATAGGCAGAAAACATGAGATGATCAGTGTCTTACAGTTAGACGGATCAGTTTGACCTTGTTTCTCAAAATATGACATAATATTTGCCTACTTTATCATTCAAAGGACTAATAATGAAAATAAATATTGGCATCAGACGGGAAGATATCAGCCGCTGGGAGAGACGGGTTCCGTTGATCCCTTCCCATGTCCGTGAACTCCAGGAAAGATACCCCCTGCAATTCTTTGTTCAGCCCTCGGACATCAGGGTTTTCCCCGACAGCGAGTTTCGCTCGGCCGGGGCGGTGGTCCAGGAAGACCTCTGCCCGAGCCGGGTGGTACTGGCCATCAAGGAGATTCCCACTGGACTATTCGAGCCGGGCAAGGTTTATGTTTTTTTCTCCCATACAATTAAAGGCCAGGCTCACAATATGCCCATGCTCAGGAAGATAATGGAACTGGGTTGCACCCTGATCGACTACGAGAAGATGACCGATGACCAGGGCCGCCGGGTTCTGTTTTTTGGCAACTATGCCGGTCAGGCCGGGATGGTTGATTCCCTCTGGGCCTATGGCCAGAGACTGAAACTTCTGGGGCTGCATACCTCCTTCGAGAGGATAAAGCAGGCTATTTACTATGCCAGCCTGACCGAAATCAAGGAAGAGGTCAGGGCTGTTGGCCAGGAAATAGTTGACAGGGGACTACCGCCTGAGATAAGCCCTTTTATCTGCGGTTTTTTTGGTTACGGTCACGTGTCCCAGGGCGCCCAGGAGGTGTATGACCTGCTGCCAGCGGTGGAGATTAAACCTTCTGAGCTGGCGGAAACGGTGGAAAAGGGTTATTTTTCGCCGCACCGGGTGTACAAGGTTGTCTTCAAGGAAGAAGATATGGTCAGGCCGAAAGGACCGCAGCCTTTTGACCTCCAGGATTATTACCAGAACCCGGAAAAGTATTACCCGGTATCTGAGGAATATTTGCCCTATCTCAATATCCTTATAAACGGCATATTCTGGACGCCAAAGTATCCCCGGTTTGTGACCAGAAAATTTCTGCAAAAACTCTACGGAACCAAAGAACAGCCCAGACTTCAGGTAATTGGTGATATCACCTGCGACATCGATGGCTCCATCGAGAGCACGGTCCGAGCCACGGATTCGGAAAAGCCGGTTTATGTCTATGACCCGGCCACGGGAGAATCCAGAGACGGGTTCCAGGGTCAGGGGCCGGTGGTCCTGGCTGTCTATAATCTGCCCGCTGAACTCCCGATCGAGTCTTCAACCTATTTCAGCCAGGGTTTGAAAAGATATGTCCCAGATCTAGCCCTGGCCGATTATAAACGCCCTTTTGACCGGTTGGAACTCGACCCCGTGCTGAAAAGAGCTATCATTGTGTACAATGGCGAGCTCACCCCGGATTACCGTTACCTGGAAAATTACCTGAAATAGAGAAAAAATTTTAGTCAGAATAGCGAGGTTTACGATGAGAAGAGTCTGCCTTCTGGGAGCCGGGCTGGTTGCCGGTCCGTTGATTGAATACCTTCTCGGTTATGATGACCTGGAACTGATGGTGGCTGACCTTGACCTGGAGCGGGCCCGCAGCCTGGTCGGGAACCATCCCCGTGGTCGGGTGTTCCAGCTCGACCTGCAGGACCGCCAGGCCCTGGTGCGATTACTGTCCGGCGGCGAGGTGGTGGTCAGCATGGTCCCGTATACCTTTCATCCCTATGTGGCGGAAATCTGCCTGGAACTCAATAAACATCTGGTAACCGCTTCATATGTCAGCCCGGCCATGAAGGCTCTGGACGGAAAGGCGAGGGAAAAGGGCCTGGTATTTCTTAACGAACTTGGCCTCGACCCGGGAATTGACCACATGGAAGCCATGAGGTTGATCCATGAAGTGCACAACTCCGGTGGCCGGGTGGTGAGCTTCATATCTTACTGTGGCGGGCTGCCGGCTCCCGAGGCCAGGGATAATCCCTTTGGTTATAAATTCTCTTGGAGCCCGAGGGGCGTTCTTCTGGCCGGCCGGAATGAGGCCCGCTATCTTCTGGACGGGTCGGAAGTGGTGGTGCCGGCCGAAGAGCTTTTCGCTCATTATAAGATGATTGAAATTCCGGGCCTCGGGCTCTTTGAAGGTTACCCCAACCGGAATTCTGTTTCCTACACCGAAACTTATGGCATCCCCGAGGCCAGGACCATGCTCAGAGGAACATTGCGCTATCCCGGCTGGTGCCTCAAGATGAAAAAGATAGGGGAGCTGGGTTTGCTGGACATAACCGAAAAAGAGTGGCGGGCAGAAACCTATGCCGGTTTCATGAGGGAGTACCTGGGCCTGGGAGAAAGTGCTGACCTTAAAGATGCGCTGGCAGCCAGGCTCAAACTTGAGGCCAACTCTGAAGTCATCAAGAGCCTGGACTGGCTCGGGTTATTCAGCGAGCATCCCCTTCCTTCCAGAAAGATTTCTCCGCTTGACCTGCTGGTTTCGCTGATGGTTGATAAATTGAAATACAGGGAAGGCGAGCGTGATATGACCGTTCTGCAACATGAAATTGTGGCTGAATACCCGGGAAAGAGGCGGGAAAAAATTACCTCTACCCTCATAGACTTCGGTCAGCCGCATGGCCATACTTCCATGTCCAGGACGGTTGGTCTGCCGGTGGCTATTGGTGTAAAATTGATACTGGAAGGAAGGATCCACAGCAGCGGAGTGCTGACACCTACGGTGGCCGAAATATATCAACCGATTCTGGCCGAGCTGCAATCGCTGGGTCTGGCCTTCAAAGAAGAAAAAAATTTCATCTGAGCCCCGGCTCAGGAAGGAGGGCCAAGATGAAAAGGTTGCCATATGTGGCCGGCTATTTTTACCCGGATGACCCGGACCTCTTGAAAAATACCATTCAGTCCTTTATCAGGGATGTGGAGAAAAAGATAAAGGCGGTCGGAGTAGTGGCTCCGCATGCTGGTTACGAGTATTCTGGCCCGGTGGCCGGGATGGTGTATTCGGCGGTGGAAATACCGGAAAATATCATTATCCTGTCTCCGGCCCATCACCGCATAAGTTCCTTGTTTGCCCTTTTTGACCGCGGCAGCTGGCTGACTCCATTGGGCGAAGCAAAAATTGAGCCCCGTCTGGCCGACCTGGTAGCTGAAGAAACAGACCTGATCAGCCGCGACCCGGAGGCTCATCGGAAAGAACATTCCATTGAAGTCCAGGTTCCTTTTCTTCAGTACTTCAGACCGGATGTTTCCATTGTGCCCATCATGGTTTCTTATCAGGCTGGCTGGCCTGAGCTGAGCCAGCTCGGAAGGGCTCTGGCTGAGGCTGTAAAGAAATTCGGTCAGCAGGCTTTGCTGGTGGCCTCCACTGATATGAGTCATTATGTCAGTAAAAAGGTAGCTGAGGAACTTGATTTCAAGGCCATAAGCTTCATCGAGAAGCTGGACCCTGAAGGACTGGTCAGAGTGGTAACTTCCTTCGGTATATCCATGTGCGGTTTCCAGCCGACGGCAGCCATGCTGGCCGCAGCCCGGGTGCTTGGGGCCAGGGAAGGCCGCCTAATCAGCTACCAGACCTCTGGAGAAAGGACCGGAGATTATAGGGAGGTAGTGGGTTACGCCGGCCTGGCCATTGTATAATTTAGCAGTCTCCAGAATTGATTGACAAAATCAATATTTTGAGGTAAATAAAATAAGAAAGGGAAAAATGTCTTACTCAAGATTAGAAAATAAAGAAAAAATTATATTAAATCTTACAGTGGCTTCCTACCTTGAAACCGGAAAACCGGTTAGTTCCGGGCTTCTGGCTCAAAAGCTAAATTTCAGGATATCCCCGGCCACCATCAGGAATGCCATGGCCAGCCTGGAGAGACAGGGATTTCTCTACCAGCCCCATACTTCTGCCGGAAGGTTGCCTACCGATGAGGGGATCAGGTCCTACGTCAACACTCTCCTGGCCGAAACTCTGCGGGCAATGCCGGATGAACTCCGCATCTACCCGGAAGAATTGAAGGTGGGCTCGGGAGAACTGGACAACCTGCTGCTCCAGGTCAGCCAGATTCTGGCCAGCAGTTCTGACAATCTGGCTTTTGTCATTTCTCCGCACATCTCCCGGGTGGCTTTCGACCAGGTCCGGTTTGTTAAGCTGAAAGATAATCGGGTGATGATTGTCCTGCTTTCGACCTTTAACCTGGTTCAGACCGAGATTTTCGAAACCCAGACTCTGTTCACCCAGACGGAACTGGACCGGGCGGCTCAGTATCTCAACCAGAATTTTCGCGGCAAGAGCCTGTCCCATGTTCGTGATTACCTGTTCCGGGAATTGCCCCGGCTGAAAATGAGATATGAAGACCTGGTGGAAAAACTAATTGCCCTGTTGCGGAGCTCTCCCTCCTTAGAAAAAGAAGAAGGCAAGATTTTTCTGCAGGGCACAGCTCGGTTGCTGGACAAGGCTGAGCTCTTTGACTTCAACAAGCTGAAGTCTCTGTTCCAGAATTTCGAGGAGAAGGCCAACCTGGCTCGTCTGCTGTCAGACCTGATCAGTCTGGAAAGGGTCAAGGTCATAATCGGCTCGGAGTTGCAACTTCCAGAGATTGCCGATTGTTCTCTGATTCTCTCCCACTATGGTTACCGGAACCAGGTTCTGGGCTCGCTGGGTATTATCGGACCAAAGAGGTTGCCCTACGACAAGATAATTCCCCTGGTTGATAACGTGGCCAGACGTCTAACCCGGACCATCACCATCCTGGAAAAAGGAGTGGAGCTATGAGCGGAAAAAAATCAGAAAAAAACCAGGCTGCTGACCTGAATGCTACCCATCGGCCTGAAGAGAAAGAAGAAAAAACAGAATTGAAAGTCAGCGAAAAAGCTCCCGGGGCGGAAGCCGGTTTTAAGGTTAGCGAGCAAGAGGAGATAGAATACCTGCAGGAAGAAAGTGAGGGGAAGGAAACAACCTGCTCTGCCGGCGGCGCGACGGGGGAGGCTCAGCCAGACCTCAAGGAAACCGTAAATAAACTTCAAGCTGAGCTGGAAGGCAAGGACCGGGAAATAGCCGAGCTTAAAAAGGCTGTGGAAGACCTGAAAGACAAGTTTCTACGGTCGGTGGCCGAGCTCGATAATGTCAGGAAGAGAATGGAAAGGGAAAAGGAAGATTACTTTCAATATGCCCTGAGCGACCTGCTGCGGGACATCCTGCCCATCCTCGATAATTTTGAGCGGGCTCTAAAGACCTCCGAAGAAGAAGTTGACGGGAAAACTTTCCGTGAAGGAGTGGAACTGATTTACAGGATGCTGCTGAACCTGATCAAGAAGCATGGGGTCAGACCGATTGAGCTCGATAACAATAAGTTCGACCCCAGCCTTCACCATGCCCTGGTCTCGGAGGAATCGGATGAGGTCAGCGAGCCGGAAATAAAAGAAGAATTGCAGAAAGGCTACCTCCTTCATAATAGACTTCTGCGGCCGACTATGGTAAAAGTTATCATTCCTAAGAAGAACTGAGCATGGCCGAAGTAATCGGGATAGACCTGGGAACCACCTATTCCTGCGTGGCTTACATCAACGGGCAGCAGCCCGCGGTTATTCCCAACCTGGAAGGCAGCAACACCACCCCGTCGGTGGTTTCTTTTACCGATTCCGGGCAACCGCTGGTCGGGCTGCCAGCGCTGCGCCAGGCCATCACCAATCCCGATAACACGGTTTACTCAGTCAAAAGGTTGATCGGCAAGAAATACAATTCGCCCGAGATGGCTGAGCTCCGGGAAAAGTTTCCTTACCGGATGATAGAAGCTCCGAACGGGGATATCCTGATAGAAGCCGGGGGCAGGGTTTACACTCCCCAGGAAATCTCGGCCCTCGTCCTCAGCTACCTGAAAAAGTGTGCCGAGAATTACCTGGGGACCGAGGTGGAAGAAGCGGTCATCACCGTCCCGGCCTATTTTAACGACCATCAGCGACAGGCTACCAAGGATGCCGCGGCCATCTGCGGGCTTAAAGTGCTGCGCATCATAAACGAGCCGACTGCGGCCAGCCTGGCTTATGGTTTCAACACCAGGAAAAACGGTAGACTGGCCGTCTATGACCTGGGCGGGGGAACCTTCGACATCACCGTCCTCGAGCTTCAGGACGGCATCTTCCACGTGCTGTCCACCAGCGGCGATACCTTTCTGGGGGGGGACGATTTTGACAACCGGCTGATTACCTGGTTGCTGGATGAGTTCCAGAAAGAACATGGAGTAGATCTCAGCCAGGACCGTTTCGCCCTGCAGAGAATAAAGGAGGCCGCAGAAAAAGCCAAGAGAGAGCTGTCCTTCACCGCGGAAACCGAAGTCAACCTTCCCTTTATCTGCAACACCGAGCAAGGCTCGCTGCACATCCAGAAAAAAATCAATCGCAGCTTTTTTGAGAACCTGACGGCGGACCTGGTGGAAAAGACCCTGGTCATCTGCGAGCGAGCCCTGAAGGACGCCGGCCTGGACATTTCCCGGATTGATGAGGTCATCCTGGTCGGAGGCCAGACCAGGATGCCGCTGGTCAGGCAGAAGGTGGCCGATTATTTCAAGAAACAGCCGGCTGCCCGCATCAATCCCGATGAAATCGTGGCCATGGGGGCAGCTCTCCAGGCCAACATAATAAAAGGACAGGGGAGGGAGCTGGTCCTGCTGCTGGACGTAACCCCGTTTTCCCTGGGAATTGAGACGGAAAACGGAATGTTTCAGAAGATCATCGAAAGAAATACTACCATCCCGGCCCGCAAGACCATGGCCTTTACCACCGTGGAACATAATCAGCGGCGAGTCAGGATTCATGTGCTGCAGGGAGAAAGCCCGCTGGCTGCCGATAATAAGTCTCTGGCCACCTTTGACCTGGTAGGAATTGACCCGGCCCCGGCCGGTGTTCCCCAGATAGACGTAACCTTCGAAATCGACGCCGACGGCATTCTTCGGGTTTCGGCCCGCGATACCACTACGGGACGGGAGCAAAAAATTGAAGTCAAACCGGCAGCTGGCCTGCTGCCGGAGGAGCTGCAGGAGATAATAGAGCGGAGGCAGAAGGAGGTGAAGAGCAGGAATGAAGAAGGATTATTATGAAGTCCTTGGAGTTTCCAGACAGGCCTCAGCCGAAGAGATAAAAAAAGCCTATCGCCAGGCGGCCTTAAAATATCATCCCGACCGCAACCCCGGCAACAAGGAAGCCGAGGAAAAATTCAAAGAAGCGGCCGAAGCCTACAGCGTTCTGATCGACCCGGAAAAAAGGGCCATCTATGACCGCTATGGCTACCAGGGATTGCAGGGCCAGGGCTATGAGGGCTTCCGCGGTTTTGATTCCTCCATTTTCCAGGATTTCGAAGATATCCTCGGCAATTTTTTCGGCTTCAGTTTTTCCGAGTTTTTTGGAGGCGAACCGGGGCGCCGGCCCAGGGCTCAGCGTGGCCGGGACCTGGCCCTGGAACTGCAGGTCAGCCTGGAGGAAGTGGCTTCGGGTACTGAAAAAGAATTGAAAATAACCCGGCATGAACTCTGTCCGGTTTGCGGCGGTTCCAGGTTGAAACCAGGAACTAAAAAATCTGTCTGCCCGGCCTGCCAGGGACGCGGACAGTTGCGCTACCAGCAGGGTTTTTTCACCATAACCAGGACCTGTTCCCACTGCGACGGCCTGGGTGAAATAATTGCCACACCCTGCCACGAATGCCAGGGGACGGGCCGGGTGAAACAGAAAAAGCAGCTGAAGGTGAAGATACCGGCCGGGGTTGATGACGGAACCCGCTTGAGGATATCCGGGGAAGGAGAAGCCGGGGACCAGGGTTTGCCCCGCGGCGACCTCTATGTAATCATCAGGGTCAGAAAACATCCGTTTTTTGAGAGACGGGGGCGAGACCTGTACTGCCAGGTCGACCTCAGTTTTTCCCAGGCGGCCCTGGGCGCCAGGCTGGCCATTCCATTGATTAATGGATGTCAGGAAACTCTGAAGATTCCGGCTGGAGTTCAATCGGGCGAGGTATTCAGATTGCGCGGGGCCGGGTTGAAAGAACTGGGTAGCAGTCGCAGTGGCGACCTCTATGTCCAGGTGTTGGTAAAGACACCGGAAAAACTCGACCGGGAACAGAAGGCCCTGTTTACCAGGCTGGCCGAGCTCCGGGGAGAGAAGCTGGAAGAGGTGGACCGGTCCGTCCTGGATAAGTACCAGAGACTGGTCGGAAGCGAGGACAGTGACCAGTAACCAGTTTTTTATCAAAGAGTGGCCCGAAGGGCTGGCCCGTTTCTATCTGGAAGGCCAGGAACATCACCATCTGTCTCGGGTGGCCAGGGTGAAACCTGGAAATCTGGTCTGGTTGACTGATGGCAAGGGTCGGCGCCTGCTGGCTGAGGTTGAATCGGTAGAAGAAGAAAAGACATGGCTCCGTCCGCTCAGGACCGTGGAGGAGGAAATCAGGACCAGGGTGATCCTGGGGCTGGGACTGACCAGGCCGGCCGTGTTTGATTTCATAATCCAGAAAGCCACCGAGCTGGGAGTCTCAGAAATTCAGCCGTTGCTGACCAGAAGGTCTCAACCGCTGCCACCTGACCGTCTGGGGAAAAGAATTCAGCGCTGGGAAAAAATAGCCAGAGAAGCCCTTAAACAATGCAAGGGTGGCAGCCTTCCCCTCCTCGCTCCTCCACTCAAGTTGGAACAGGCCGTTGGCCGGAAAGTGTCCGGCTCGAAATTTTATCTGTCGGAGGACAGTCCCAGATATTTTCGTGATATACTTATGTCAGGCCGGACGGAGGAAGTATTTCTGCTGGCCGGACCAGAAGGCGGCTGGGCTGAAGAAGAAAGGCAACTGCTGGACGGAGCCGGGTTTCAGGGGCTGTCGCTTGGAAGCCGGGTTTTGAGAACTGAAACAGCTGTAATTTCAGCCCTGAGCCTGATCTCTCATTTCTGGAACTGGTGATATGTTCCTTCAGGGACAGAAAGTAGGCAAGTACGAAATTCTCCGGTCGCTGGGCAGCGGCGGCTTTGGCTCAGTCTACCTGGCCAGGGACACCTGGCTGGACATCAAAGTGGCCATCAAGGTTCCTCACAAGCAATCTCAGGAGCTTTATAAACTGCTCAAAGAACCAAGGCTGCAGGCCGCGCTTAACCATCCCAATATCGTCCGGGTGCTGGCGGCCGAAAAAGAAAAAGACGTCTTCTTCATGGTCATGGAATATGTCCGGGGGAAATCTCTGGAAAAGGTCTTGGAGAAGGAAAAGATTCTCGATGCCGAGAAGGCGGTTGATATAATAAAGCAGGTGGCCTATGGTGTAGACCACGCCCACAAAAATAAGATCATCCACCGTGACCTGCGGCCTTCTAATATCCTGATTTCGGAGGAAGGGACCGTCAAGATCACCGACTTCGGGACCTCGGCCTGGCTCAATTCCACTCAGTATGCCTCGACCCGGATTGGCTCACCTCCGTATATGGCCCCGGAACAGTTCCTGGGCAAAGCTTCCTACAGTTCGGACATCTATTCCATAGGCTGTATTTTCTACGAGATGATTGTTGGCCGGCCGCCCATTTTTGACCCGGACCCCTTCAAGATCCTGGAGAAAGCCCAGCAGGGGAAGATCACCCCGCCCCGTCTGAAAAATATGAAGGTGCCCAAGGAGGTCGATGTCCTGATCATGCGCTGTCTGGCTCCGAAAGTGGAGGACCGGGTGCAGAGCGCTTCAGAAATAATCAGGGAACTCAGCCGGATCAAAGGAAAGGAAGAAAAGACAACCGAGCTGGATGATATCTTTGCCAGGATTAAGGCCCGGGAACAGAGGCGGTCGGACCTCTGCTGGAACTGTCGCCGCCCGTTGCCATACAAAACCAGGGTCTGCCCCTACTGCGGGGAAAGTGTCTGAGCCCGGGGCTGAAATTCGCGGGGCTTCCTAAAATTGACATTGAGCAGCAGTTGTTTTACTATAAAAACAATTTGAGTTTAAGCCGGGCAGGGAGACGCCAGGAAAGATGAGCTGTTCGGAAAGAAAAATCCCAGTAAACGGATACCGTTTTTTCCTGTCGGAACGGAACACCGGCTTTCTTTTTATATCAGTAGATATCGGAGTTAGGGGAGGGTTTGATGATCATTGATGATTTATTAAAGATTGCCATCGAAAGAGATGCCTCGGACCTTCATCTTAAAGCCGGAAATCATCCGATGATCAGGGTCCACGGTACGTTAATCCCGCTGGTGGGCTTCCCGCGGTTGACCGGGGAGGATACGGCCGACCTGGCCAACCAGATCATGAGCGATTACCAGCGCAAGAAACTTAAGGAAGACTTTGATGTGGACCTGGCCTACAGCCTGTCGGGTTTCGGCCGGTTCAGGGGCAACATTTATTACCAGAGGGGTACCCTGGCCATCTCCCTGAGAATTATTCCCCTGGAAGTGAAGACCATCAGAGAACTGCTGCTGCCCGAGGTGTTGGAAAAAATCGCTTTTTATCCCCGGGGTCTGGTCCTGGTGACCGGAACCACCGGAAGCGGCAAGACCACCACCCTGGCGGCCATGATTGATTACATCAACACCTACCGCCGGGAAAACATCATCACCGTTGAAGACCCGATCGAATACCTGCACAAGGACAAGAAAAGCACCATCAGCCAGAGAGAAGTGGGCATGGACGTCCTGAGTTTCTCCCGGGGACTGAGAGCCTGTCTGCGCGAAGACCCCGATGTCATCCTGGTGGGTGAAATGAGAGACCTGGAAACCATCGAAACGGCCCTGCTAGCGGCCGAAACCGGACACCTGGTTCTCAGCACCCTGCATACCCTGGACGCTCCTGAAACTATCAACCGGATTATCGCCACCTTCCCGCCGCATCACCAGAGACAGGTCAGGCTGCAGCTGGCCAGCGTCCTCAAAGCGGTCATCTCCATGCGCCTGGTGCCGAGGATGGACGAGCAGGGCCGGGTGCCGGCAGTGGAAGTCATGATTTCCACTCCATTTATTCAGGAATGCATAGCCGACCGCGACAAGACCAGCCTCATTCGCGATGCCATTGCCACCGGAGTTTCTCAATATGGAATGCAGACTTTTGACCAGTCAATATATCAGCTATATCGGGATGGTTACATCTCGTTCGAGCAGGGCATCAAGTATTCCTCCAATCCAGATGCCTTCAAACTGAGGGTTATGGGGGTCCAGTCCACGCTGGACATCGCACTCGAGCAGATGGAAAAGGAAATGGTCAAAGTGGAGAGAATTGAAGGAGGGCGTGAAGAGGAAAGTTAGAGGACGATGAAAGCTAATGAGATCAGAACTGCTTTTCTGGAGTTCTTCGAGAAGAAAGGTCACCGGGTAGTTCCGAGTTCACCCCTCATTCCCAAGGACGACCCCACTTTATTATTCACCAATGCCGGCATGAACCAGTTCAAGAACATCTTTCTTGGACTGGAAAAACGCAGTTACAGCCGGGCGGCTACCGTTCAGAAGTGTTTGCGGGTGAGCGGCAAACACAATGACCTGGAACAGGTGGGCCGAACTCCCAAGCATCATACCTTTTTTGAGATGCTGGGGAATTTTTCCTTCGGCGATTATTTCAAGGGGGAAGCCATTGTCTTTGCCTGGGAGCTGGTAACCTCAATTTATCGGTTGCCGGCCGAGAGGCTTTACATAACGGTCTATCAGGATGATGATGAGGCCTTTCGCCTCTGGAACCGGGAAATCGGCATCCCGGCCGAAAAGATTTTTCGTTTCGGCAAGGAGGACAATTTCTGGGCCATGGGCGAGACCGGACCCTGCGGTCCCTGTTCAGAAATTCATTACGACCTGGGGGAAGACCTCGAGCCCGGTTCACCCCGGGAGCTGATTGCCAGTGGCAGCTACCGGTTCGTCGAACTCTGGAACCTGGTTTTCATGGAATTTTTCCAGGACGAGCAGGGCCGGATGCACCCGTTGCCCAAACCTTCTATCGACACGGGAATGGGGCTGGAAAGAATGGCTGCTGTTCTCCAGGGCCGCAGGAGTAATTTTGAGACTGATCTGTTCGCCCCGCTGATCCAGGCCATCGTTCAGGAAACAAACCAGGAGTACCCGACCGGCGGGGAAACCGACGTCTGGGTCAGAATCATTGCCGACCATATCAGGGCCATTACTTTTCTGATAGGCGACGGAGTGACTCCGGCCAACGATGGACGCGGTTATGTCTTGCGCCGGCTGATAAGAAGAGCCTACCGGCGAGGTAATCTGCTGGGACTGGACAGGCCTTTTCTTTACCGGCTGGCTGGCCGGGTGGTGGACATAATGAAGGAAGCCTACCCGGAGCTCATGTCTAACTTGCCCTACATCAGCCGGGTCTGCCTGGCCGAGGAAGAACGTTTTATCTATACTCTGAACTCGGGGCTCCGCTATTTTGAGCAATATGCCGAGGAAACCCTGGCCTCTGGAAGCCGCGTCATACCCGGAGATAGAGTCTTCAAGCTCTATGACACCTTTGGCTTTCCGCTCGACCTCTGCCAGGAACTGGCTCGAGAGAAGAACCTGGAAGTGGACGAAACCGGTTTCCAGAAAGAGCTGGAGATTCAGAAGGAAAGGGCCCGGCAGTCCTGGGAGGGTGAAGCCAGGTTCCGGGAAAAATCGGTCTACCAGAATTACCAGCATCTGAAGATAGAGCCCGTTTTCTACGATAGGACGGAAGTCGGAGAAACCGTGGTCCTGGCCATTATTAAAAACGGCCAGGCGGTCGAATCCCTTAAAGAAGGAGACAGCGGTGAAGTCATCCTGTCGGTAACCCCGTTTTATGCTGAAGCGGGGGGCCAGGTGGGCGACTCAGGCATACTGAAAAGCTCGCATTTTTCCGGGCTGGTGGAGAATACCTTCGCCCCTATTCCCGGGCTGATCGTTCACCGGGTCAAGGTGCTGGCCGGGGAGTTAAAAGCCGGACAGGTGGTGGAGGCGATGGTGGATGCCGTCCGGCGTAAAGCCATCAGTCGCAACCACACTGCCACCCACCTTCTCCATGCTGCCCTGAGGGAAATCCTGGGCGACCACGTCAGGCAGTCAGGTTCGCTGGTCAGCCAACAGAGGTTCCGTTTTGACTTCACCCATTTTGCCGCTCTGAGCGAAGAAGAAATAGAAAAGGTGGAGCGGCTGGTTAACGAAAAAATTAGGGAAAACCTGCCGGTGACGGTAAAAGTGACCACCCTGGAAGAGGGCCTGGCCGAAGGGGCCATGGCCATCTTTGAAGAAAAATACGGGGAAAAGGTCAGGCTGGTCACTGTGGGGGATTTCAGCAAGGAGCTCTGCGGCGGTATCCATGTACGGCAGAGCGGAGAAATAGGTTTTTTCAAGATCATCTCTGAATCCAGCGTGGCTGCCGGGTTGCGCCGAATAGAAGCCGTCACCGGAGAGGAAGCTTTTAATTACGTTGAATCTCTGGAAAAACAATTGCGGCAACTGGAAGGGCTATTAAAGGTCAGCCGTAAAGAGCTCCTGACCCGAACAGAAAAGATGCTGGAGACCCTCGAAGCGAGGGAAGAAGAGGTAAGGAAACTCAAGCAAAAACTGGTGCAGCAGGCCGGGCAATCTCCGGAAATGGCCGTCAGGGAGATAAAAGGCATCAAGCTGGTAACCCAGAAATTCGAGGGAATAGATATCGAGGCTCTCAGGCAATATGCCGATAGCCTGAAGCAGAAAATCGGCTCAGGGGTGATTGTTCTAACCTCGGCAGTCGACGGGCGGGTTTTCCTAGTAGTGGCGGTGACTGCCGACCTGACTCCCAGAGTTCAAGCCAACCGGTTGATAAAAGATATCGCCGGAATTATCGGGGGAGGTGGGGGAGGCCGGCCCGATTTTGCCCAGGCCGGCGGAACAAAGCCCGAGAACATTGACCAGGCCCTGGAAAAGAGTCTTGACCTGCTGGAAAAGGTGCTATAAAATCACCCCGAAAGGGGATTGTCAGGGCCGGCCGAAATTCTTAGGATATAGTTAGCATGGGAAGAAGGATTCTGTGTCTGTGGCTGCTGTCCATGGCCTGCTCGGCCTTCCTGTTGGCTTCGCGCCAGGATGAGCTGAAGGCCAGGTACGACCCCATCATCCAGAAACTGGCAGCCCGGCATGGCGTTCCGGCCGACCTGGTTCACGCCGTGATCAAAGCGGAATCCAATTACGACCAGTTTGCCGTCTCAGCCAAGGGGGCTCTGGGCCTGATGCAATTGATGCCGGAGACAGCTATGAAGTACGGCGTCCTGAATATTCTGGACCCGGAACAGAACATCGAGGGCGGGATCAAGTACTTAAAGGACCTTATCAAACAGTACAAGGGCGACCGGAACCTGGTGCTTTCTGCATATAATGCCGGCCAGGGGGCGGTGGAAAAACATAATGGCGTTCCGCCCTATCCCGAAACCAGGACCTACCTGAAAAAGGTTGAGTACAGGAACCCCTACATCAAAACCCGGACCAAAATTTACCGTTTTTACGACGAAACCGGGCGACTGTGTGTCACTAATAATCCTTATTACCTGCCCAGAAAATAGCCCGGCCAGTATCTATTTCAGTTCAAATCAGTTTTTTTTCAGGAAGCCCTTTACCTGGAGGCTGCCCGGTATGATTTCAAACGAGGCTGGCAGGCGCCCCACCTGTTCGCCGTCCAGCTCGATCAACACCGGTTCGGGCCGCAGCGGGGTAACCATGACCTTCTGTCCCCGCCACATTGATACCTTGTGATAGTTAAGATGGCTGCCGTTTATCAATTTCCAGCCGTGGAGGCAGAATTCCAGGAAGCTCAGGCTCTTGACCAAGATGATGTCGAACAGGCTGTCATCCAGCCGGGCCCGCGGGGCCACCTTCATGCCTTTGCCGAAAATCTGGCCGTTGGCGATGGCTCCAATCAGATACCGACCGGATGCTTCTTCCCGGTTATCGACTGAAATCGTTACCTCGTGGCCCTTGAATGAGAGCATGGTCTCTATCAGGCAGCGAACGTAGGAAGAAGCCTTTCTTTTCAGCCTTTCCTCATTAACTCTTCTGACCACTTCACCCCCCAGGCCAAAATCGGCGATGTTAAGGAAATAACGGCTATCCACCCGGCCTTCCGCGCCGGTAAAGCTGACCCGACCGACGTCTATCGACTGGTCTGGCGCTTCCGAGATGAATTTGACGGCGTTTTTCAGGTTGCGCGGGATATTCAGGCTGCGGGTCAGGTCACAGCCAGTGCCCGAGGGCACAATGCCCAGACTGGCCTCCGGGTTGATGACCTTCTGATTATCAAAAAAGCCGTTGGCAATTTCGTTGACTGTGCCGTCGCCGCCAACGCCGATCAGCAACTCGGTTCCTTCCTTCAGAGCCTCCCGGGCCAGTTCGGTGGCCTGGAAGGGTTTTTCGGTGAAGTCGTACTTGAATTCCTTAAAAAAGCTCTTCAGGCTTTCTTTGATCTCCAGCCAGCGTTGCCTGGTGCGTCCCTGGTTAGAGGCCGGGTTGACTATCACCCGGGTTTTGAGGAGTCGGCGTTTCATTCATGGCTCCTTTGGACGGTTTGAAGAGAGAAAAGCCGATCAGGCCGCCCAGCCCCCCGAGAAAGGCATAGAGGCTTGAGGTCAGAAGCAGGTTCAAAAAAAAGGTAAAAGGAGTCCAGCCCTGCTGTCCGATTTCAGTCCATTTTTCCCAGCCGGGAGGCATCTCATCGACAAACCGGGCCAGACTTTCCAGGAATCTTTTGTTCCAGTTAAGATAATAGCCGGTGAGCGGGGTTTTTATTATGATGCTGATAATGGCCCCAAAAACTCCAGACAGGGCTCCGGTCAAAAGGGCATCACTCATCTTATAGGTAGATTGTTGGCTAACCCTGTCGGAAAACAGATAAGTAGCCAGCACCCCGCCGGCCAGAACCCACAGGCAGCAGAGACAGTGAAAAAAAGGGATTGATGATAGAATTCCGGCCAGGCTTCCGCCTATCAGTGCCGGGATAATCAGGTTGTGGTCCTGTCTGCTCATTTTTGCTTTTCTCTTCCTAAAGGTTATTAATTTTACGATTAAAAGCCCCTTAAGGCAAATAGTCAGCCGCGGCTGGTCTGTCCGGATGTTCCCGACAGGTTGAAAAGAGCCCTGAACCAGAAGAAAGGCAGGAAGACTGCCCAGAGAACTCCACTGGCCAGCCTGAGGCTCAGCGTTGTCCACCACAGGCCGAGAAGGCCTCCGGTGGCGTCCACAATCAGTGGTCCAGCGGCGACTAAAATTAATGAGGGCCTCGATTCCAGCCAGCGGACGAGCCGATGTGGCCACAGGGGATAAGCCAGAGCACTCAGGAAAAAGCCGGCATAAAAACCCAGGCACCGGCTGCAGACAGCCAGCTGCTGGCCGAGCCAGAAAAAGGAACGCTCAACCCTCTGGTGGCAGATGGTGGAGAAGAGGTGATAGATAAAGGCGGAAAGAGCCGGGCTTTTTTCCTGAAGCAGTGGAGCCAGGAATATGCCCGACAGGATCAGGCCCGAAAAAAAGACGGTGGCCAACCAGATCAAGGTTTTGAATCTGCTCATCAGGTCCACAGCTTTAATAAATTGTTTGACACAATGATTAAAGATAATATAAATTTTTCTCTGATGGAATGGAAGGAGGCACGATGAAAAAGGACTATCTTTTTCTGATAGTTGGTTTTTTCGTCCTCTGTCAGGGTCTGATGGCCGTTCAGACGCAGGAAGCCGTTGATATACTTGGCAAAGCTTCGGCCGGGGTGGTAACCTTAAAGGCCTGGGATAATAGCAAGAACGTGGTGGGGGAGGGCACGGGTTTTGCCCTGGCCGATAATCTGGTGGTGGTGCCCTACCATCTCATTTCCCAGGCCGCAGAAGCCGAAGTGACCAGCATCTCGGGCAAGAGCGGCAAGGTGGAATCACTGGTAGCTACCTCCCGCGATTACGATCTGGCTCTGATCAGGATAAAAGGCAAAGTCAGCGGGCTGTCGGCCGGAGTGTCCACCGGTCTTCAGGCCGGGGACCGTCTTTTTGCCCTGAGTGAAATCTCGGGACAGGTAATCATAACCGAAGGGAACATGAGGAGCTGGCTGGACCTCTCGCCAGGCAAAATCAGGGTTATGGAAATGACCATGAACCTGGAAAAACCCGGCTGCGGAGCACCGATTTTTGATGTTCAGGGTAAGGTGGTGGGTGTGGCCCTGGTCTTCGGTTCGGGAGTCAAATTTGGTGTTCCGGTGGAAGCGGTCCTGGCTATGAACTCCCAGGCCAAGGGGCAGGAACTGAAATCAGCCACCAAGGAAAATTATCTGGAACAGGCCGAGGGCAGTTTCCTGGTGGGCATGGCCGCTGCCCTGCTGAACGAGCCGGGCCTGACCAGCGTCTATCTGGAGAAATACCTTAAGTTTAAGCCGGATGACCTGGAGGGCTATGTGCTTCTTGGCCAGGCTTATTTGAAACTTGGCAATACAGCCGAAAGCTATAAGAATTTTGCTAAAGCTATACTCTTAAACCCGAACCATCCCCGGGCTCTTTATGGGATGGGCTTGACCCAGATTAAGGAGAGAAAGTTTAAAGAAGCGGCCGAGTTCCTGGAAAGGGCCATAGGCAATCGGGTGGAGTTGAAGGAAGTATATTTTGAGCTGGGCACAGCCTACGAGGAATTGCAGGACCTGGCCCGGGCCGCAGAAAATTATGAAAAGTATGCCAGGAGTGGGCCGGCCAATCCCTTTCCGGCCTGGTTGAAACTGGCCCAGACCTACCAGCGGCTGAATCAGCCCGACAGAGCCATTGCCGCTTTCCGGGAAGCTCTGAAGATTAACCCCGACGACCTTAACTCTAATTATAACCTGGCCAAGCTGCTGGCCGAAACCAATCAGCTGGATGAAGCAGAAGCGGTCTTCAAGAAACTGGCCGCCATGAACCAGCGTGATGCCATTACCTACTACGGGCAAATCATGCAGATGTATGACCGGGCCCAGAAATACGATAAGGCGGTCGAAGCGGCCCGGAAAATAGTGGAAATAAATCCGAAAAATGAAGTGGCTCTGTACAATCTGGCAATCATGTATGACCGGCTGGGCCAGCTGGAAGAAGCAGCCAGCACCTTAAATGAATGCCTGGCCGTCAAGGGTGACTATACTCATGCCTGGTTCAACCTGGGAATCGTGTACGACAAGATGAAAAAACATCCAGAAGCAGTGGAAGCTTTTAAAAAGTATACCGCCCTGGCTCCGGATGACCCCAGCGGCTGGTTGAATATTGGGCTGGAATACATGCTCCTGAAGGATTTTGAAAAAGCCCTGCCCAACCTGGAGAAAAGCGTTTCCCTTAATCCCAACAATGCCGTGGCTCAGTATAACCTGGGTATAACCTACATAAATCTCAAGGATAACTACAGTGCCCGGGAAGTGCTGAAGACCCTGCAGAAACTGGACCAGAACCTGGCCGGCCGTCTGGCCAAGCTGATTAAATAGTGCGGCCGGATTGACTGACAGGCTGAAGTATGGTATTTAATAATCTTAAAATCCGCACAGGCAATCAGATCTCCATAATAAGAATAAGATAATTAAGCTGGGCAGGTGGCGGAATTGGCAGACGCACTAGGCTTAGGACCTAGTTCCTGAACAAGGAGTGCGGGTTCGATTCCCGCTCTGCCCATTCCCAGCATTCAGCAGCCTGAATCCACCCCATCCGGCCTGATTGCGGGGGAAATCTTATTTCGAGGAAAGACGATGGAAAACAATGCCAACCAGGAAAAACTGAGAGTGGTCAGCCCTACAGTCCGGGAACTGGACCTGGAAATCTCGCCCGAGTTAGTTAAAAAAGAATACGAAAAGGTGCTCAAGGACTACGTGTCGCGGGTTAAGTTGCCCGGTTTCAGAAAGGGCTTTGCCCCCAAAGACATGGTGCAGAGGATGTTTGAG
The DNA here is from genome assembly GCA_026414545.1 of Candidatus Saccharicenans sp. GTDB lineage: Bacteria > Acidobacteriota > Aminicenantia > Aminicenantales > Saccharicenantaceae > Saccharicenans. The sequence continues at coordinate 84,604 of JAOAIU010000048.1, read as the reverse complement.
GCCGAAATTAAAGAAGCGGTTCTGGATAACCTCATTCCCGAGAACCTGAGGCAGGAGCTGGAAAGCCTGAAAGTTGTTCCGGTCAACGTGCCCACGGTTAAGTCGATTGATTTCAGTCTGGACGGGGGAGTCAGGTACCAGGTGTCTTTTGAGGTCTGGCCAGAATTCGACCTGCCGTCTGATTACCTGGATAAAAAAGTTGAAAAGGAAAAAGCCCAGCTGGCAGAAGCCGAGGTTGATGCTGTGCTTAACAGGCTCAGGGAAAACGCCGCCGAGTATTTGCCCGTCACAGAGCGCGGAGTTCAGGCTGGCGATTATGTGGTCATTGAAATCCAGGGCAAGGACATGGCTTCGAGGAAGTTTATGCCAGTAGAAAAAGTGGTGGTGCTGGCCGGTCATCCCGATAACGAGCCCCAACTCAATGAAGTGCTGCCCGGACTGAAACCCGGAGATGAAAAAACTTTCACCGTTAATTATCCGCCGGATTACCGTCAGAAGAAATTTGCCGGAAAGGAAATCGAGTACCGGCTGAAAGTTCTGGAGATAAAAGAGAAAAAATTACCCGAACTCAATGATGATTTTGCCAGGCTGGTCGACCAGGTGGAAAACCTGGAGGCCCTGAAGGAGAAAATCCGCCAGGACCTGGTCAGTCACCGGGAAGAGGAGGCCAGGGATAAAGCTATAAATCAGTACCTGGAAAAACTGGCCGCGGAAATCAACCTGGTTATTCCCGAGAGCATGGTCAAGGAAGAAGCCCAGGCCATAATCGGGCGTCAATTCCGGGAGGAAGAGCTGAAGAAAATTCCCTCCGACCTCTGGCCCGGCTTGCTGGAACAGGCCCGGAAGCAGGCCGAAGCTAACCTTAAGAATCACCTTCTGCTGCGGAAAATTGCTTCCCGGGAAGGACTGGAAATTACCCCCGAAGAGTTCGAACAGGAATTGAAGAGGGTATCAGAGTCAAGAAACATTCCTCTGGACCAGCTCAGGGCGGCCCTGGCCAGGGAGGGGCGCGATGAGGACTGGAAGCTCAACCTGCTCCTGCGAAAAACGGTTGACTTTTTAGCCGGGAGGATTATAATAGAATAAAGCTTCCCCTATGGCCATAATTCCTTTTGTCATTGAATCCGAGGGGCGCACCGAGCGCGGTTATGACATATATTCCAGGTTGCTCAAAGACAGGATAATATTTCTGGGCACGGAAATAACTGATGAAGTGGCCAACCTGGTGATCGCCCAGCTGTTGTACCTGGAAGCCGAGGGCAGTGATAAGGATATTTCCTTGTATATAAATTCACCGGGAGGCAGCATAACTGCCGGTCTGGCGATATACGATACCATGCAGTTCATAACCTCACCAGTGACCACCATCTGCCTGGGGCAGGCGGCCAGCATGGCAGCTGTGCTCCTGGCGGCCGGGAGCGCCGGCAAGAGATTTGCCCTGCCCAATTCCCGGGTGGTCCTTCACCAGCCGTTTGGTGAATTCCAGGGCCAGGCCAGCGACCTGGCCATCCAGGCCAAAGAGATTCTGAGGTTGCGCGAGAACCTGAACCAGATCCTGGCCAGGCACACCGGCCAGCCGCTGGAAAAGATCCAGTCTGAGGTGGAGCGAGATTTCATCATGACTCCGGTTCAAGCCAGGGAGTACGGGCTCATTGACCAGATTATAAGTTCCCGTAAGGAAACTCTCGCCTGAGCTGCTCAGGCTCCCCACGGGAGCAGGTAAGGCATAGACCATGACAACCAATGAACAAAATGCGGGCACGGTCAAGTGCAGTTTCTGTCACCGGACCCAGACCCAGGTCCGCCGGCTGATTGCCGGGCCGCAGAAGGTCTACATCTGCGATAACTGCGTGGAGATTGCCCACTCCATCCTGATTTCTGACCGCCAGCAGGACCTGGAAATAAAACAGAAAAAGGAACCGTTCCCCACTCCAATTCAAATCAAGAAGGCTCTGGACGAGTACATCATCGGCCAGGAAGAGGCCAAGAAAAAGATCTCAGTAGCGGTATATAACCATTATAAACGCATCAACCAACCCAGGGGCCAGAGCGAGGTGGAAATCACCAAGAGCAACCTGCTGTTCATCGGTCCCACCGGAACCGGCAAGACCTTGATGGCCCAGACCCTGGCCAGGTTGCTTTCGGTTCCCTTCGCCATTGCTGATGCCACCACCCTGACCGAAGCCGGCTACGTCGGCGAGGACGTAGAGAATATAATCCTGAAATTGTTCCAGGCGGCCAAGGGTAACATCGAGAAAACCCAGAAGGGAATCATCTACATAGATGAAATAGATAAAATCAGCCGCAAGAGCGACAGCCCGTCGATTACCCGGGATGTCTCGGGGGAAGGCGTCCAGCAGGCGCTGTTGAAGATCATAGAAGGGACCGTGGCTAACGTGCCCCCGCAGGGCGGTCGCAAGCACCCCTACCAGGAGTTCATTCCCGTGGACACTTCTGATATACTATTTATCTGCGGCGGGGCCTTCAACGGCCTGGATAAAATAATTGCCCAGCGGCTCGGCAAGTCCACGGTCGGTTTCAAGTCTGAGATCAGGAGGCTGGTGGACAGCCAGGACATTTATCGCCATCTGATGCCCGAGGACCTGATAAAATATGGCCTGATTCCCGAGCTGGTCGGCCGGATGCCGGTGGTGGCCGTCTTCCATGACCTGGACCGGGGTCACCTGATCGAAATCCTGACCAGGCCAAAGAATGCGATCATCAAGCAGTACCAGAAGCTGTTCGAGATGGAGGGAGTCGAACTGGAATTTACCGCTGAGGCAGTTCAGGCCATAGCCGAGAAGTCGATAGAGAAGAAGTTGGGTGCCCGGGGACTGAGGGCCATAATCGAGGACCTGATGCTCGACCTGATGTTTTACCTGCCCTCGCAAAAAAAGGAAACCAGGATCGTCATTACCCGGGAGATGGTAGAAGAACAGAGGCTGAGCTATGAAAAATTTAAGCAGGTAATGGGAGCGTAACATGACCGAGTCCCAGGAAAATTCTGAACTGATAAAAAATATACCCCTGATTCCGTTGAGGGACCTGGTGGTGTTCCCAGCCACCCTGGTACCATTTGTCGTCGGCCGGCCCTCATCGATCAAGGCCCTGGAGAAGGCTTATGAGAAGGACAAGCTGATTTTCCTGGCCGCCCAGATGGATGCCGGCATCGATAATCCCTTGCCCCGCGATATTTATACCATGGGGGTAACCGCCAGAATTATCAGGACGGCCCGGACCGATGAACGGAACATGAAGGTCATCGTGGAAGGACTGAACCGGGCCCGGATAGTGGAGTTCCTGAGTACCTACCCCTATTACCAGATTCTGGCCAAGGTGGTCAAAGAAATCGAGGACAGCTCGCCGGAAACCCAGGAATTGCTAAAAAAGGTCCTGGCTCTGTTTGAGGAATACCTGAAGATAAACCAGAACGCCAACCTGGATTCGATCATACCGGCCCTGAGGGAAAACAGCACCGACCGAATAGCCGACATCATCTCTTCTCACCTGTACCTGCCGCTGGAGGAAAAACAGAACCTGCTGGAGACCCTCAACACCAGGGAACGGCTGAACCGCCTGAAATTCCTCCTCCAGGAATCCCTGGTCAATTTCATCGGCCGGGAGCCAGGGACGGGCCCATCCCGGAGAAGGGGAGGGCCGAAAGAAGGCGGCCAGCGGACCTTTATTCCCGGCGGTCAGTTTAAGAAAGAAGAACAGCCCAACGAGATAGAAGAGCTGAAGAGAAAAGTGACTGAAGCCCAGATGCCCCCCGACGCCCACGAGAAGGCCATGAAAGAAATCGAACGCCTAGAAACCATGCCTCCGATGTCAGCCGAAGCCACGGTCAGCCGCAACTACCTGGACTGGTTGATTTCTCTGCCCTGGAACAAGAAATCAAGAGAAAAGAGGGATCTGAAAGAGGCCGAAAGGATACTGAACGAAGACCATTACGGGCTGGAAAAGGTCAAGGAAAGAATTCTGGAATATCTGGCCATTCGTCAGCTGGTCAAGAACCCCAAGGGGGTCATTCTGGCCTTCATCGGTCCTCCGGGGGTCGGCAAGACCTCCCTGGGCAAGTCCATTGCCCGGGCCACGGGCCGGAGATTTGTCCGGTTATCGCTGGGCGGAGTCAGGGATGAAGCTGAAATCAGGGGGCATCGCCGGACCTACATCGGAGCTTATCCCGGCCGGATTATCCAGATGATAAAACGGGCCGGCACCAAGAATCCGGTCTTCCTGCTGGACGAAGTCGACAAGATGAGCATGGACTACCGCGGAGACCCGGCCGCTGCCCTGATGGAAGTGCTGGACCCGGAACAGAATAAAGAATTCCTCGACCATTATATCGATACCGATTTTGACCTGTCCCAGGTAATGTTCATCGTCACCGCCAATTCCATCGACCCCATACCGCGAGCCCTGCTGGACCGAATGGAGGTCATCCGGTTGCCCGGGTACACCGAGGACGAAAAAGTTCAGATTGCCAGGCAATTCCTGATTCCCAAGCAACTCAAGGCTCATGGCCTGACTTCCCGGAACCTGGAGTTCACCGAACAGGCTATTCTGAAGATAATCAGGGAATACACCAGGGAAGCCGGGGTCAGAAACCTGGAGCGAGAAATTACCTCCATCTGCCGCAAGATGGTCAAGAAAGTGGTTACCAAAGGCAAGGAATACCGGGAAAAGCTGACGGCCAAAGCTGTGGAGAATTATCTGGGTATTCCCAAGTATCGCCGACTGGAGATTGACCAGCAGAATGAAATCGGCGTTTCCCTGGGGATGGCCTGGACTGAATTTGGCGGCGAGCTGCTGACCTTTGAAGCTACCAAGATTCATGGCAAGGGCAACCTGATGCTGACCGGCCACCTGGGAGAAATCATGCAGGAGTCAGCCCAGGCCGCTTACAGTTATGTGAGGCACAAGCTCTATGAACTCAATATGGGCAAGGAACTCGAAAAGAATTTTGATATCCATATTCATGTGCCGGAAGGGGCCACACCCAAGGAAGGGCCCTCAGCCGGTATTACCATCGCCACGGCCATCATCTCTTTGCTGACTGGTATCCCGGTCAGCAAGAAAGTGGCTATGAGCGGGGAAATTACCCTGAGAGGCAAGGTCTTGCCGGTGGGAGGAATAAAGGAGAAGCTCCTGGCCGCCTTCCGTGAGGGCATCACCGAAGTCATTCTGCCCGTGGACAACCGCCCGGACCTCAAGGACCTGCCCAAAAAGCTGAAGCAAAACCTGAAGGTCCACCTGGTGGAAAACATGGACCAGGTGCTGAAAATAGCCCTGACCGAAGAACTGGTTCCCAAGGCAGGCCCGACTGAACCCGAAGGCAAGGAAAAGCAGCCGACCCCCGGGGCTGAAGCCACCAAGGAACCCCAGATGACCAATTGAGGAAAGGTTAACTGAAATCCGTTTCCGATTTTTTTCCTCAGAATAGATTCAAGATAAATTGAATCATAAAAATTAAAAAATGTGAGGTAGGAGCGATGAAAGAATACAGTCTGATCGACCTGGAAGAAAAGGAACTATCCGGTCTGAAAAAAATTGCCAATTCCCTGGGGCTGGAGGATGAGGATATTGAAAATTCCAGCCGGCACCATCTGATATTCAAGATACTGGAGGCTCAGGCCAAGAAGCAGGGCCTGCTGTTTTCTGAAGGTGTCCTGGAATGCCTGGAAGATGGCTTTGGCTTCCTGCGGGCTCCAGAGTTCAGCTACCTGCCCAGTCCTGACGATATCTACGTTTCTCCCTCTCAGATTCGAAAATTCCAGCTCAGGACCGGGGACACTATTTCAGGTGTGGTCAGACCCCCAAAGAACGGAGAAAAGTATTTTGCCCTGATTAAGATAGAAGCCATAAATTTCCTCCATCCCGATGTAGTCCTGGAGGCCAGGCGGAATGTCCAGTTCGAACAGCTGACTCCGGTATATCCCTTCGAACTGATAAAGCTGCAGGACGGAAACCCCAAGAATATGAACGCCAGGGTAATGGAGTTGCTGACCCCAATAGGGAAGGGGCAGAGGGGCCTGATCGTCTCCCCGCCCCGGGCTGGAAAGACCACCCTGCTCAAAACGGTGGCCAAGTCCATCGAAAAGAACCATCCCGAGATATTCCTGATAGTGCTGCTGGTAGCTGAAAGACCGGAAGAAGTTACCGATTTTAAGAGAAGTGTCAACGGCGAGGTGGTAGCCTCAACTTTCGACGAGCCCCCGACCCGCAACGTCCAGGTGGCCAACATCGTCCTGGAAAAAGCCAAGAGACTGGTGGAATTGAAGCGGGATGTGGTAATCCTGCTCGATTCTATCACCAGGCTGGCCAGGGCTCATAACGCCATTGTGCCGCCCTCGGGCAAGGTGCTGTCAGGCGGTATCGATGCTAACGCCCTCAACAAGCCCAAAAAGTTTTTCGGCTCAGCCAGAAAGATTGAGGAAGGCGGCAGCCTGACCATCGTGGCCACGGCTCTGATTGATACCGGCAGCCGCATGGATGATGTCATCTTTGAAGAATTCAAGGGAACCGGCAACATGGAAATCAACCTTGACCGTCGTCTGGTCGACAAGAGAATCTTCCCGGCCATAGATATCAGCCGGTCGGGAACCAGAAAGGAAGAATTGCTCATCCCCGATAAGGACCTGAATAGGATCTGGATCCTCAGGAAAATCCTCAGCCAGTTGAACGAGGTCGAGGCCATGGAGCTGTTGCTGGAAAAACTCTCCAAGACCAAGACCAACAGCGACTTCCTGGATGCCATGAGCAAGGGCCTGTAAACAGGCCCCGGGTCAGTGGCATCCTGGCTTTTTTCTGTCATTTTTTTGAGTACAGAGGCGTGGCGCTATAAGGTGCTGATGCCTCCCGCACCTTCTTCTAATTTCCATAAGCTCTAACTAATTTAATGCGGTCAGGTCCGGTCTTTCTTAATTTCTGGCAAAAATAGCGAACAAATCAGTCTTAACAAGCAAGGGTGTTTTCTGAACCCCGTGATTCTTTATCTTGTTGATAATAAATAAGATGAATATGGAATTAATCTTAAATTATTGATTATAAAGATGATAGCAGAATTCCAATTGATATTACAATAAAACATTTTTTATCGAGTGGCCGGGAAATCATGCCCTTTAACATGTACCAGATAAAGCTAAAAAAATACCTAAAAGGATATATTCCATCATATTTTTCGTTATATTTGGCGATAGCGGGGAAGTTGGCATACGGGATAAGAGCTTCAATCCTGGTTAGAAGTCTATATGGTTTAATTATATCTTTGGGCTGTAATCACCAAGGGCAACTCTATACAGGAGATAATATCCTGGAATTCTAAGCAAAATTAAGGGCGGTCTCAGGGATTTATGTCTAGGTGGCAATGATTTGGCAAGTCATATAAAAAATAAAAGATCATTGAGAACAGGCGCTCTGGAGCCTTTTCCTTTAAATTTTCTAAGGCCAGAATAAGCCAATTAACCGGAGATAGTTTTTTCAAACAATCTTTTGTACTCATAAAGCCAACTGAAATTAATATGGCTGTCACATCAAAAATCTTTTCTGCACATTCTTGTGATTATCTAGATAAATAAATCTGGCGGGCAAGCATCAGGGTAACGGTTTGGGTCCTAGCCGGAGATTTCCACACCTGAACAAAATATGGGTAACAGATATATTAACAGGATTAACAATATGCTAAGTGATAGATAATAAAATAAATGAAAATGGTAGCTAAATTGTGTCGCATAAGTTATATTATGTAAACTAATATCAGGTCTCTTGATATCTTTTGCTATCAGGCTACTTTTCCTGCCCATCATCAAGCTTGAGCTGTCCTGAGCCAGTCTTTTGTCCCGCTTCTTCTTTAAGTTGTTTGATGATATTTTCAAGGATATTGATTAATTCTTGCCTGGTAACTACCTGTTTTTTAAATTCTATCCGCAGCTTAAAGGTCTTATTTTCCTTGGGAACATAATTAAAAACGAAAAACTTGGGTTTTTCCGTATCTTGATTTTCTTTTTCTTTAAATAGCCTGGTCAAATCGCGGGTATCAGTTCTGGTCAGTCTATTTTGGATAATTCGTTCCACTACCTGACTCATCAGGGACTCGTTTTCAAGCTTGGCGATTTCAATAATGGTGCTCCGGCTGGTTACGCCGGCTCGTTTAAGCTTATCTCGAAGGTCGAAAGGTATGCGGCTAACGGAAATAATTTCAGTAATTGTGGAACGGGCTTTGCCAATCTTGTCGGCCACTTCCTGGTGGCTATACCCATAAAGATTCATCAGGGCTTTTAGGCCGTCTGCCTCTTCAAAAATATCAAGGTCTTTTCGCTGGAGATTTTCTATCAGGCTTATCTCCATAGCTTCCTGATCGTCGACTGTCATCTCAATGCAGGGAATTTCTTTTAAGCCAAGATTTTTTGAAGCTACAAATCGTCGTTCTCCGGCAATAATCTCAAACTTTTCTCCCTTTGGCCTGACGATTATGGGTTCAAGAACGCCCTTTGCTTTTATGGAGTCCATCAATTCCTGGATGTCTCCCAGCTCGCTACGCGGTTGCCGGGGATTCGGCTCTATCCTGTCGAGCGGGATCATTCTGATCCTGGGAGCTGAGGTCTTGGAGGCAATCAACTCAACAAAGTGAGGGTCATGCCTCATAATTAAATTGTCGGGAAGGCCGGATTTTTTAGTTTTTTGTTGCACGTTCAATCAACTCCTCAGCGACAGATTTATATTGAATGGCCCCGATAGAATCGGGGGCAAAAGTAAAAATGCTTTCCTTGTAGGCCGGACTTTCCTCAAGCTTAACACTTTTTGAAATATAGGTCTTAAAGACCTTGTCGCCAAAAACCTCAATAATTCTGTCCACGACATCTTTAGAGATATTTGTTCTGCGGTCATGAAGAGTGATTATTACCCCGAGAATCTCAAGGTCAGGATTAGCAATCTTTTTTACTTTATCAATAGTTTCCAGAAGGTCATCGGTACCCTCAAGGCACAGGTAGGAAGATTGAATCGGAATAAGAATATGACTGGCTGCTACCAAGGCATTTAAGGTTATCAGCCCAAGTGTTGGCGGCGTATCGATGAATATAAAATCATAGTGATCCTTAACCGTATTCAGGGCATCCCTAAGACGATAATGCCCATCGAATTCTCCTATCAGCGCAGGTTCCAACTTAGCCATGGAAATCCTGCTAATTGCCACATCAAGCCCAGGAATGGTCGACTTTACAATTATGTCGTTTATTTTGGTATTCTTATCCATTAATACATCAAACAGTGACCTGGGAATTTCGTGGGGATTATTTACTATTGATATTGTGCTGTGAGCCTGGGGGTCCATGTCTACCAGAAGAACACGATGCCCCATTAAGGCCAGCGCAGCAGAGACGTTAACACAGGTGGTGGTCTTACCCACTCCGCCTTTTTGATTAGTTACAGCGATGATCAAGATAATCCTCCGGTAAATATCATTAATAAAAATATACAAAAAAGAAGATGTAAATACAAGAGATTATTTTTAAAAATTTATTACCTGTCGGCAGGCCGACATATCTATAAGTAATTGATAATAAATAATATATAAAATATTTGAATTATCAGTTATCCATGGTTAATGGTTCCGGTTTCTTTATGGGCGTTAATTTATTTGATTCGAGGAAGCGGTTGAATTCGTCCAGGTCTTTGTTGATGAATTCATTTAGCTTCTGGATTGAATTGCGGATCCTGGAGATGAGTTCTTCTGCCTGTCTAATTTCGGTTGCTGTTGGGCCTGCTGGATAACCAGCGATTCCTTGAATAAGGGTAATGAGCTTAATATTTATTGGACCACGGAGGAATTTCTGGTAAGGAATGGAAAGGCCGAGCATGGTCCCCTCTGTCTGAAAAATATCAGACATGGTATTGAAGGAATCGAGGAATTTCCTGTGCTGATTCTCTGCTTGCTTTCTGGTTGACTCGTCTTTAATATTTGCAATCTCGGTGCTGGTCTTTTCCAGATCTCTGGAAATATTGCGTACCACAGCAATAGCCCTGGCATAAAAGTTGTTGATTTTGGTCAGCTCGGCCACAAGCTGATATTGCTTCTGAATTTCTGCCGGGTTAAGTTCAAATCTGGGGTCGGGAAAAACCGTTAGCTTTGCTTGATGTTCTTTGTCCCCTATTTTTATGTAAACACTGTATTCCCCAGGAGTAACATTACACATGACGTTCATGATACCGACCATCTGAGGTTTTTCGCCGCTGCCGGTTCTTGGTAAAAACTGGAGATTCCAGCTGGTTCGATTAAGGCCGGCTTTCTTCTGAAGCGGGATTTCTATGACCGGCTCGTTATCGTTCGAACGAATAACTATTTTAAAATCCCCGCTGAGGTCGCTGCGGACAAAATAAGTAAGCCCAGCTCCGACGGGCGGGTTATTTCCCCTGAAACCGAAAGTCGAATAAATGTCTCCCCGGCTAGAATTTAAGAAAAGATAGGCGGCTCTGGGCCTAAAAAGGTAAAAATCAGAATTTATGATATCCGGGTTGAACTGGCTGAGGTAACAGATATCGTCCAGGATCCAGATGCCCCGGCCATGAGTTCCGATGATAAGGTCATCTTCTCTGGGATGAATGGCAATGTCATTGACGGCTACAGTAGGTAAATTTGTGCCGTGAATTTTAAGCCAACTTAACCCAAAGTTATAAGAAGCATAAATTCCAAATTCTGTTCCAACAAACAGTAAATTCCTATTTTTAGGATGCTCTCTTATTACATGCACCCAGCCAAATGCGGGCAGGTTGGAGCGCAGGGATTTCCAGGTCTTTCCAAAGTCAGTAGTCTTGTAAATATATGGTGAATAATCATCGCTACGGTGGTTATCAAAGGCTACGTAGGCTGTTCCAGCTTCAAAATGAGAGGCCTCAACCCTGGAACACCAGGAATTCCGGGGAAGTCCCGTGATATTCCTCGCAACGTTGGTCCAGCTCTGGCCTCCATCCCGTGAAACTTGAAGGTTGCCGTCATCAGTCCCACACCACAATACCCCGGCCTGTACGGGCGATTCAGCTATGGCTGTAATGGTGCAATGGACCTCGGCCCCGCTGTTTTCAATGGTTATAGGGCCCACTCCGTCAACCTGCTTGGCCGGGTCGTTGCTGGTCAGGTCCGGGCTGATCTTTTCCCAGGAATATCCCCCATCTTTTGACCTGAAAAGGAAGTTTCCGGCGCAATAGACTGTATTATTATCATGAGGTGATATCATGATGGGTGCATTCCAGTTAAACCGGTAAGGGGGCTCATTCAGCGGAGCCTCAGGCCTGAGGCTCTTGCCCAGACCGTGCCTGAGATCTTTCCTGATAAGTCCATTATTCTGAGAATTGCAATAGACAATAAAGCTGTTCTCAGGGTCTGGTCTGACAAAAAAGCCGTCTCCCCCATTTATGAATTCCCAGTGCTCATTAAGGATTCCCCGGCTGTCCAGAGAATTGGAGGGGCCACCCCAGCAGCCATTATCCTGGAGCCCGCAGTAGACCCTGTAGGGCAGACTATAATCAAAGCCCACCTGATAGACCTCGGCCGCGTCGATGCTGGTCACCGGGAACCAGGTCTTGCCGCCGTCATAGGTAATATCTATGCCGCCGTCATTTCCGTCGATTAGATGCCACGGGTTGGCCGGGTCGATCCACAGGGCATGGTGATCAGGATGGGTCCCCTGCCCTATCGCCCGGAATTTCTGGCCCATGTCATTAGAAACGTAAAGACCGGTGGACTGGACATAAATGGTCCGGTCATCAGACGGGTCGACATAGATATGGCTGTAATAAAATGGCCTGTTATTTACATTTTTGTAGGTCTTGGCATCGCAGGTCCTCTTCCAGCTCTGGCCATAATCTTCCGAGCGCCAGATTCCCGGGTCCTGGTGTTCAATCAGGGCATAGACCACTCCTGGCTTGCTCCTGGATACGGCCAGCCCGATTCTGCCCATGATTCCTTCAGGCAAGTCCCTGGTCAGCCTGGACCAGGTCAAGCCACCGTCAGTGGATTTAAAAATACCGCTGCCCGGTCCGCCGCTGACCATGCGGTATGGAAGCCGGCGGTGTTCATAAGCAGCGGCGTAGAGAACTTGAGAATCTCCGGAGTCCATTTCCAGGTCGCTAAATCCTGTATTTTCATTAACATAGAGAATCTTTTGCCAGCTCTGGCCCCCGTCTATGGTCTTGTAAATTCCACGCTCGGAGTTAGGCCCCCAGAGGTGGCCCATGGCTGCCACATAGACGACGTTGGGGTCTCCCCGACTGATGATGATCCGGCTGATGTGCCTGGTATCATTGAGCCCCATGTTCTTCCAGGTCTTGCCCCCGTCGGTTGACTTGTAAACTCCATTTCCAACTGTGACTGAATTCCGGCTGGTGCTTTCCCCGGTTCCTACCCAGACAACATCGGGCGAAGACTGGGCCACAGCCACTGCTCCCACCGAAACTGTTTCTTCGCGCTGAAAGACCGGAAACCAGCTAAGTCCATTATTTTCCGATTTCCATAGCCCGCTGGGTCCGACGGCCGCGTATATTATCGAGGGATTTTTTTCCACCACATCCAGGTCCACGGTTCGGCCACCAGGAACTGCCGGGCCGATGTTCCTCCAGGTGATAAACTTATTCAGGTATTCATTGACCCGGTCCGTTTGCTGCGCCTGGGCCGGAAGGGGTGACCGGAACATCAGGAAAGCCAGGCAGAAAATTACTGCCTTAATGGTGAGGATATTTTTCCGCCGGAATGGAAAAATTAAATCTCTCCGGGCGCTCGGCATGTTGACCTCCAATTTCTGATTTGCTTCTGACCGAGGTCCATTATAAGATAAGAACCTCAGACGATAAAAATAATTTATTTGTTATCTGCTGATGGCCCGGAGTTTTCATAAGGTCGATAACGTCAGAACCATGCTGAGTTCTTGTCCGTATATTTATTCTTGCTGGAAATTGGAAGGAGGATTTATGTCCAAATATAAGATCCCGTTGTTCCTGGTTATCTTCTGCTTTCTGCTGGCCGCTCCCCTGCTGGTGGCTCAGGTAGAAACAAAATACCATTCACCGGCCGAAGTGGCCGCCAGCCTGAAAAGCCTGGCCGGCAAATTCCCTGAAATCAGCCGCCTGAAGGGCATCGGTAAATCGTTTGGCGGTCAGGATATCCTTGTCCTGGAAATTGCCGGGCGAAAGAATAAGTCCGAGCCGGAAGATAGGCCGGCCGTGCTGGTGGTGGCTAACGCAGAAGGGATTCACCTTCCGGGAACCGAGGCCGCCCTGCAACTGGCCGAATCCATTCTTACCGACTATGGCCAGGATAAGGCCTGGACGGATTTCTTGAACCGGAATACCGTTTACATAATTCCGCTGTTGAATCCAGAAGCGGCGGCAGCCTATTTCTCGAAACCAAGACAGGAAAGGACTTTTAACGGCCGCCCTGTGGATGAAGACAACGACGGACTGGTCGATGAGGATGGGCCGGAGGACCTCGACGGCGACGGACTCATTACCACCATGAGAGTCAAATCGCCAGAAGGCCGCTGGATGATTGACCCCCGGGAGCCCAGGCTGATGAAGCTGGCCGACCCGAAAAAAGGAGAGAAGGGAGAATACTTGGTATATACGGAGGGCCTGGATAATGATGGCGATGGCCAGATAAACGAGGATGGCCCCGGCGGAGTGGACCTGAACAGAAATTTCCCCCACGACTTTGAGTATTTCCAGAAGCGATCCGGCCTTTATCCGGTATCTGAACCCGAAACCGAAGCCCTGTTGAAGTTCATGTTCGACCATAACAACATAGCCATGGTAATAAATTTTTCTACCGAGAATAACCTGCTTAATATGCAGCAGACCGGACAGGCCAGAGTTGGTGCGGACCGGGTCCGAGTTCCCCGGCAATTTGCCAGCTTCCTCGGGCTGGACCCCGAGGCTGAATATACGCTTAAGGAAATTGTGGATGTTCTGAAAAGCTCTGGCTTCGCCGGGGGCATGGAAGTAGACGAGAGCCTGGTGGCCACTTTCCTGGGGCTGGGCCCGGCCATGAACCTGGACCGCTCGGACCAGGCCATATACGAAGAGCTTCAGAAGGAATACAAAAGCGGACTGAAGGAAGTCGGCCTGGATTACCTGGAAAAGAGAGCCAGGGGCGTGGGCAAGGGCTCCTTGGCGGCTTTTGCCTATTACCAGTACGGGGTGCCGGTGTTTTCCTTTGACCTGTGGCAGGTCGCTGAGCCAAAAAAGGAAGATAAAAAGGACGAATTAACTCCCGACCGCCTCAGGTCGATGTCGTCGGAAGAATTCCTGTCCCTGGGGGAGGAGAAAATCGCGGCTTTTCTGAAGGACAGGGGCGCTCCCCCCAACTTTAATGCCACCATGCTCATCAAGATGGTGCAATCGGGCCAGGTCACGCCGGCCAGGATGGCCGAGATGATGGAAAAAATGCCCAGGCCGGCCGGAGCCACAGCGGGCGAAGAAAATCCGGAAGCTTATCTCCTGGCCTATTCCGATAACGTCTTAAAAGGTGCTGGTTTTGTCAACTGGAAGCAATTCAAGCATCCCGGGCTGGGTCTGGTGGAAATTGGGGGTTTTGTTCCTTTCATAAAATACACACCGCCGGCTGACCAGCTTCAGGCTGCCCTCAGGTACCATGTTCAATACAGCCGAAAACTCATGATGAAATTGCCAGTCGTCTCCATAAGGGAAACTAAAATTGAAAAACTCGGGTCTGACCTTTACCGGCTGACCGTCTACCTGCAGAATGATGGGCTTCTGCCCACTTCCTTGGCCCAGGGTCGGCGGGCCCTGACCTCCTACCCCATCAGAGTCAGTTTAAGACTGGAGGGCAAGCAGAAGCTTTTTGCCGGGCGGCCGGTAGAACTGGTATCGCACCTTCAGGGTGGCGAGGTCAAGAAACTGGAATGGACAGTCCAGGCCAGCAAAGGTTCCAGCCTGGCGGTCAGGGTCTGGAGCAACCGGGTATCGCCCGTGGAAAAGATGATCAAGGTGGATTAGGAGAACAATCATGATAAGAGCCTCTAAGATTATTCTGCTCATAGTCTTGGCTATCACGCTTTCGGGATTAAGCCAGTTAAGTTCCTCTCAGAGCACCAGGCCCAGGCCCGAGGTCAAGCTCAGCTTCGACCACTTTTATGACCACTCGGAGCTGACCTCCGCTCTCAAAGAGTTGCAGAAGGCTTATCCCGACCTGATGAAGCTGGAATCGATTGGCAAATCCTATCAGGGACGGGATATCTGGGCGGTCATCATCAATAACCCGGCCACCGGTCCGGCCGAGCGCAAGCCCGGTTTTTACATCGACGGCAACATCCACGGCAACGAAATCCAGGGGGCGGAAGTGGCCCTTTATGCCATCTACTATCTGCTCAAAAATTCTGGCCGGCTGGAGTTCGTCGACCGACTGCTGCGAGACCGGGCTTTCTATATCGTTCCCACCATGAACCCCGACAGCCGCGATTATTTCCTGCACCTGGCCACCGATTCCAATTCCCCGCGCTCGGGACTCGTCCCCTATGATGATGACCGAGACGGTCTTCTGGACGAAGACGGCCCGGATGACCTGGACGGGGATGGTTCGATAACCTACATGCGCAAGCGCGACCCGAAGGGAAATTATAAGACCAGCCCGGACAACCCCCTGGTCATGGTTCCCTGCCGTCCGGGAGAAAAGGGCGAGTTCATCATCCTGGGTTCAGAAGGCCTGGATAACGACGGCGACGGCCAGGTCAACGAGGACGGCCCGGGCGGCTATGACCTGAACCGGAACTTCGGTTACAACTGGCAGCCCAATTACGTCCAGCGGGGAGCTGGTTCTTATCCTTTCTGCTGGCCAGAGACCAGGGCAGTCAGGGATTTCCTC
Organism: Candidatus Saccharicenans sp.; assembly: GCA_026414545.1. Classification (GTDB taxonomy): domain Bacteria; phylum Acidobacteriota; class Aminicenantia; order Aminicenantales; family Saccharicenantaceae; genus Saccharicenans. The sequence continues at coordinate 68,736 of JAOAIU010000048.1, read as the reverse complement.
CTGGCCCACCCCAACATAATGGGGGCTCAGTCCTTCCACAATTACGGCGGCATGATTCTGCGCGGACCCGGAGCCAAGAACCTGGGCGAGACGCTTCCCCAGGACCGCCAGGTCTATGATTACATCGGAAAGCAGGGCGAAAAGATTCTTCCCGGCTACCGCTACATTGTTATCTACAAGGACATGTACACCGTCTACGGCGGGACGATTGATTTCACCTATTACCTTCTCGGTATTTTCACCTTCTCCAACGAACTCGATTTTGACCAGTACGCTGGAACCCAGCCGGCGGCCCAGAGAAGGGGCGCTGAAGAAGAAGACGAAGACGTCCGGAGCCGGATGTTCCGGGCCGGGGCCAGCCTGGAGGAAATCGTTTACCACCAGCTGGTATTGATGGGTGAACAGCTGGTGGAGTGGAAACCTTACAAGCATCCTCTCTATGGTGATATCGAAATCGGAGGAGTTAAGAAAATGGGACGCCGGGTGCCAGCCCTGTTTCAACTGGCTGAGACCTGCCACCGGAACGCCGCTTTCTGCCTTTACCATGCCGACCAGCTGCCAAGACTCAAGGTGGAAAACGTCAGCCTCAAGAAGCTGGAAAACGGGCAGTATCAGGTAGAGGTCAGGATCGCCAACGACCGGGTAACCCCTTCAATTTCTAGCCAGGCCGTTCAGAGGAAACTGCACCGCCCCGATATGCTCAGGCTGGAAGGGAATACCAGGCTGGTTTCGGCTGGAATTCTGACTGACCGTTTCCGGGAGCTGTCGGAACCGCTCCAGGTCAGGAAAAATTATGTTCAGGTGGATAACGGCATTCCGGGGTTCGGTTATGTGGACTTTCGACTGCTGGTTGAAGGCTCGGGCCAAGTCAACCTCATCTACGATTCGCTGAAGGGCGGTTACCTGGAACAAAAAATCAGCCTGAAATAAGCGGTTGACGGCACTAAAAAGCCAGGAGTTCTGGCCACCATCAGCTGGTTTGATAGTCATATTTCGGGCCGTGAAAACTAAAAGTTATTAGGACCAGTAGCCGGGAATCAATCTGGCCAGACTTCTTGAGAAGAGGGGCGGGTTCCGCTTCGGCCCGGAAAGTCTCATCCTGATTGATTTCCGGGGAGCGCAGCCCGTTTTCGCCCTGGCTCCCCCTGGGCTCGGCTGAACTCTAATTCACCCGCAGACTTTTCCTGACTCCGGGGCGAAGAGCTCCGGGCAGTCGGGCTTTATCCGACCAGAGGGCTCGTAATTTTTTTATTATTCTCCGCCTATCTGCAGAGATTTAATCCTGAGGGTGGGGATAGTCCGGCTGCGGTTCAAATCCAGGTCGTTGCCCAGCATATCTATTCCGTTCAGGATTTCGTCGGCCGTGCCGGCGATGGTTATGCCTTTTACCGGAAAGGCTATTTTTCCGTTTTCTATCCACAGGCCGGTGGCCCCGCCGCTGAAATTGCCATTGACCGGGTTTATTCCGTAACCGGTAATTTCCTTGACCAGCACTCCCCTTTCAGTGGCCGCGATAATTTCTTCCGGTTGGCTCTTTCCGGCCGCCAGGTAGAAATTGTGTGGACCGATGCCCGGCAGGCTGTCAAAGCCGCCGCGGATGGCATTGCCGGTGCTCTTGGTTCCGGCCCTTCTCCCGGCATAAGTATTATACAGAAAGCCCTTGAGGACACCGTTCTCCACCACCGGGCGTTTCTGGGTGGGCACTCCTTCTCCGTCAAAGGGCGCGGAGCCCAGGCCCTTTTCCAGCGTGCCGTCATCAATGATGGTAATTAGCTCGGATGCAATTTTTTGGCCCAGCTTTTTACCCAGGAAACTGGCTCCCTGGAGCACTCGCTCGCCGTTGATCGCCTGGACGATTCCACCGAGGATAGCGAAAGCTACATCGGGGTCGAGGATGACCGCGGCCCGCTGAGTCTTGACCGGCCTGGGGTCGAGCATCTCCAGGGCCTTATTGGCAGCTCTGGTGGCCACTTCGGCCGCCGGCTTGAGGTCGGAGAAAAATCGGCGCTGGCATGATTCATAACCGCTGGATTTCTGTTCTCCCTTTTCGGCAATCACTCCCACCCCGAAGCCACAACCGCTGAACTTGTAGCTTTTGAGCAGCCCAAGAGAATTGGCCAGAACTATTTCGCCCTCGCTCTCTCTGTAGCTGGCCCCGTCGCTTTTGCTGATTCCCTGAACCTTCATGGCCAGATTCTCCACTTCCCTGGCCAGGGCAATCTTTCTGTCCATGGCCACTTGGGCCAGACCGGGGTCATACAGTCCCCTGACTTCGGTCACACCCGGGTCGTCGGGCAGGACGTTATTTTTATCGGCAGTCAGAATCCTGGCAAACTCCAGGGCCCGGCTGACCGTTTCTTCCAGGCTCTCCGGCCTGAAATCGTTTACGTAGGCAAATCCCAGTTTATTGCCGCTGATGACCCTCAATCCCAGGCCGTAGCTGCTGGCTTCCTGGATGCTCTCGATTTTTCCGTTTCTTACTTCGAGGCTGAGTTCTCGTCCGCTGGACAGGTAAGCCTCGGCCAGGTCAGCTCCTTTTCTCTGACAGATTTTTATGACCTGTTCGGCTATTGCTCTGTAATCCATTTTGTTCCTCCCTTTAGGTTCTCTGCCTGGTTCCGCCGACGGTGATGCCCCTGATCCTGACCGTCGGTTGCCCGGCGGTGACCTCGGCCGATTGCCCCTTGCCGCAGATGCCGGGGCCAAAATCAAGGTCGTTGCCCACCGCGTCTATCTTGGTAATGATATCGAGGCAGCTGCCGATGAGGGTGGCTCCCCTGACCGGAACGGTCTTCTTGCCATTTTCAATCAGGTAGGCTTCGCGGCAAGTAAAATTAAAAACGCCGGTGGTGGGGTTGACGCTGCCTCCGCTCAGGCTCTGGACGTAGAGTCCATTCTTGGTCGAAGCCACAATGTCTTCGGGTTTATCCTTGCCCCTCTCGATGTAAGTATTGGTCATCCTGGGTATGGGATAGTAGCGGAAACTCTCCCGGCGACCGTTTCCGGTTCTTTCCATTTTTAGCTGTCTGGCCGACAGGATGTCAGTCAGGTACTTGACCAGCACCCCGTTTTCTATCAGCACGTTCTTTTTCATCTGGGTGCCCTCGTCGTCAAAGTCGGTTGACCCCCGGAAGTTGGGAATACTGCCGTCATCCACCATGGTGAAAATTTCGGCGGCCACTTTCTGCCCGAGCTTACCGACAAAAGCTCCAGTCTCTCTGGCTATGTTGTCGGCCTCGAGCGGATGTCCAACCGCCTCGTGGACCAGGACCCCGCCCCAACCGTTCTGAATGACTACATCCAGCTTTCCGGCCGGAGCCTCGCGGGCCTCCAGCATGGCCACCGATTCCCGGGCTGCCTCCCGGGCGGCTTTTTCTGGCGGCAGCTGGTCAAACATTTCCAGGCCGGCATGCTGGCTCAGTCTTTCCCGTCCCATGTGGGAAGTATTATTGCCCGAAGCCAGAGTCTGGACGACGAAGAAAATGAGCGGCAGGCTGCTTCTGAGCAGGACTCCTTCGGAGGTGGCGATTAACCGGTCCCTGATTTCATCGTAATAATCGATGGAGGCCATTTTGATTCGAGGGTCGTAACTCAGGGCCGCCTCATGAGCCCTGTTCATGATTTCCATCCTTCTGGTGTCAGCCACTTCCTGCAGAGGAATTTTGACCTTAATGTATGAAGGCCTCTTTTGCTCTCTGAGAGCCATGGGCTGAAGCCTTTTCCCGGAGGTAGCGATGAAAGATGCCACCTCGGCCGCCCTCAGTATTTTTTCTTCGGTCAGCTCGTCGGTATAGGCGAAGCCAGTCTTGTCCCCATCAATCACCCGGACTCCCGCTCCCCGGGTCAGGCCAAAGACCGCGCTCTTGAATTTGCCTTCCTCCAGGACGAGGCTTCTGGTCACCCGATTTTCCACGTAGATATCGGCAAAATCTCCTCCCCGTTTCAGGGCGGCAGCCAGGGCTTTCTTCAGAAGCTCGTCTGACACCTGGAGCTTCTGTCCCTCCCCGGCCAGCAGGGCCTTAACCAGAGTCGGGCTGGCGGCCAGGGCCAGGCTACCCTGAAGTCCGAGAGTCAAGAACTTTCGCCGGTTGATGGGCTTGGACTCAGGAAAAAAGTCTTTCATGACGCTCTCCTTCAAATCATTTTCCTGGGCTGGATCCAATCTATTCAGAAATTTCCAGGGCTCATTTTCCAGCCTGGATTGTTTTAGCTTATCTGGCCAGCCGGGGTCAAGCTCTTTATAACGGGGGCGAACAAAGCTGTGTCTTAAAGGGAAAGGCCGGCGCCTTATCTTGAAGAAATCGAGCAGCTGACTAAATTCCCCGTTTAATCGAGACGGGCAATTTAATACAATTATCTCAGCTGTAAACAGGAAGAGCAAAAAAATGACCAGAGTTGGGTTAAAGCTGTTGGCTGGCAAGAGAACCATCAGGGTTCAGGTCTCGAGTGGCCAGAAACTTTCCCGGACCCTGCTCCAGGTCGGGCTGCCGCTTAAGCTCTACTGCCAGGGCCGGGGAATCTGCGGCCGGTGCCTGGTAGAAATTAAATCGGGCCGGATGCCCGAAGAAACTGAAGCCGAAAAGAAAATGAGGCTCGAGCGCCGGCTCCCTTCACACTTTCGCCTGGCCTGCCAGCTCCGCCTCGACCAGCCCCTGACCGTGAGAATTCCGGAAGACTTGCTTCTGCTTCCAGAAATAAAGAACCTGACCGCAAAATTTTCCGGCCAGGTTCAGTCTGCTCTTAGTGATTTCAAACCGATGGTAAAAAAATATGTGCTTCGCTTCTCAGCGGAAGATTTATCCGTAGAAAAAAGACTGCTGTCGGCCATCAAGTCCAGCCTCGGCCTCAAGGAACTGGCTTCTGCTTCGGCAGTGCTGCCCGGACTTAGAAGCCGGGGCCTCCTGACAGGCCAGGCCACGGCCGTTATTTATGATGATAGAATACTGCTGAACCTGGAGCCTGGTCGCACCGATGACAGGGTTTTCGGTCTGGCTCTGGACCTTGGAACGACCACCGTCTCAGCCCGGCTTCTTGACCTGTCCAATGGAAAAATTCTGGCCTCGGCCAGTGCCGCCAACCTGCAGGCTGCCTTTGGAGCCGACCTTATTTCGCGGGTTGGCCTGGCCACTGGCCAACCTGGCCACCTGAAGAAACTTCGGCTGGCCGCCCTTAAATCAATCAGCAATCTGACAGAAGTCCTGGTCCGGGAAGCCGCAATCAAACCCCGGTGGATTTATGCCGTCTGCCTGGCCGGCAATGCGGTCATGAACCATCTGTTCCTTAATAAACCGGTTGATTCCCTGGGGCGGGCGCCCTTTAAGCCGGTCTTCATGTCTCATGACCCGGTCCTGGCTTCCTCGGTTCAGCTTCGGGTTAATCCCCGGGCCATGGTTTTCATCAGCCCCAACCTGGGCGGATTTGTCGGCGGTGATATTTCAGCCGGGCTGATTTATACTGGACTTCTGAACAGGACCGGCAATTATCTTTACCTGGACCTCGGAACTAACGGAGAAATAGTCCTGAAGCGGGGCCGAAAAATCATGGTCGCTTCTACTGCCGCTGGCCCGGCCTTTGAGGGCAGCGGAATTTCCTGCGGACAACCAGCCGTCGCCGGGGCGATTGAATACGCAAGGTGGTCTGATGGTAGGTTTGAGTACCGGACGATAGGCCAGCTCAAGCCATCCGGACTCTGCGGTTCGGGCCTGCTGGGAGTTCTGGCCGGGTCATTGAAGGCCGGTCTGTTACAGTCTTCGGGGAGAATAGCCGCAGGCCGGTCTGAAATTGCGGTGGCCCCGGGACTGGCCCTGAGCCAGCTTGACATTAGAAAACTGCAGCTGGCCCTGGCTGCCATCAAGAGTGGAATGCGGCTCTTGCTGCGTTCTGCCGGGATGGACTGGGCCGAACTGGACGGCATTTACCTGGCAGGAGTCTTTGGCAGCTCGGTCGACCCTGGTCAGTGTATCTCCGTTGGCCTTCTCCCTCCCCTTCCCCGCCGGAAGATCATTTTTGCCGGCAATGCTTCCCTGGCCGGGGCAGAACTGATGCTCATGAGCGGGGAAGCCAGGAAGGCTGTGGCCAGACTTCCTGTCCTAGTTCAGCCCGTTTCCCTGGCGGCCATGAAAGATTTTCAAAGCGAATTCCTCAAGGCCCTGAGCCTTGGCCGAAGCTACTGGAGGGAAAAAGATGCTTGATATAAAGAAGCTAACAGAAAACCAGATTCTTCTACTGGACGGAGCCATGGGCACCGAATTGTTTCGGGTCGGGCTCCCTCCAGGTCACTGCCCGGAAGCCTGGAATGAAGAAAAGCCCGAAGCCGTGGCCTCAATCCACCGCTCTTATTTTGAAGCCGGCTCGCGGGCCGTCCTGACCAATTCTTTCGGAGGCAATACCCTCAAGCTGGCCGGTTATGGGCTGGAAGACAGAACCTTTGAACTGAACCTGAAGGCTGCTCGGCTGGCCCGCAGTGTCTGTCCTGAAGGTGGCTATATCGGCGGAAGCATCGGGCCAACGGGCAAATTCTTAAAACCGGTTGGCGACCTGACCGAAGGCAGGCTGGTGGAAGCTTTCCGGCCACAGGTTGAAGGCCTGGCCGCGGGCGGAGTCGACTTTCTGTTGATAGAAACCCAGTATGACCTGAGAGAGGCGCTGATGGCTTTAAGGGCGGCTAGAGAAACCTCTTCTCTTCCGGTCTTTGTGACCATGACTTTTAGTCTGACCCGACGCGGCTACTACACCATGATGGGAGTGTCGCCCGAGGCCTTTGTCCGGGCCATGGAGGAGAATGAGGTGGAAGCTTTCGGGGCCAACTGCACCCTGAACCCGGCGGACATGGTCGGGTTGATAAAGGCCTTTCGGTCTCTGTCGGAAAAGCCGCTGATAGCCCAGGCCAACGCCGGACAGCCACAGGTCAGGTCGGATGGTTCCACCTTTTACCAGCTGGGCCCGGATGAATATGCTGATCATATTCCGGGACTGATAGGGGCCGGGGCCAGAGTCATCGGCGGCTGCTGCGGAACCTCACCAGAATACATAAAAAAAATTTCGGAAAAAATTGTCCAGTTTTCTGATAAAATCGGTTGAACGAGATTGGCGGAGGAATCCTGGATGAAACCAGAGTTAAATAACCTTCTTCATTCCTTAAAACAATCGATAATTCAGGGCCAGGTTGATGAAGCTGGTCCCCTGGCCAGGAAAGCCCTGGCCTCTGGGCTGGAGGCGCTTCAGGTCATCGAGAAGGCCTGTGTCCCGGCCATCGAGGAAGTGGGCCGTCTGTGGGAAGCCGGCGATTATTTCCTGCCGGAGCTCATTGCCGGAGCTGAGGCCATGAAGGCGGCCATGACTGTACTGCAGGAAGCCCTGAAATCGGCCGGGCAGAGTTTGAAGTCGGCCGGTCGGGTGATCATCGGCACGGTTGAAGGCGATATTCACGATATCGGCAAGAACCTGGTGGCCTCAATGTTGCGGGCTTCCGGCTTTGAGGTCATTGACCTGGGGGCCGATGTTAAGATTGATAAATTTGTGGACATGGCCGAGCGGGAGCGAGCGGATATTATTGCCCTATCGGCCCTGCTGACCACCACCATGCTCAACCAGAAGAAGGTAGTGGACCTGCTGGTCAGCCGGGGCCTGAGGGATAAAATTAAAGTGATGGTCGGCGGAGCCCCGGTTACCGAAAAGTTTGCCCGGGAAATCGGGGCCGACGGTTATGGAGAAAGCGCCGTTCAGGCGGTCTCCGTGGCCCGGAGTCTGATGTCCGGCCGGGGAGGGAGTCATGGCTGAAGAGGTGCTCAGGCCCCGGGTCAGGTTCTTGAGCCAGGAAGCGGTTGAACAGATTATTGACGAGGCCTTTGAACTGCTGGAAGAAACGGGCTTATTTGTTGAAAATGAGGAAGCCCTGAAGCTCCTGGAGGATGCCGGCCAGAAAATAGACCGGGCCAGGTACAGGGTCTATATTAAAAGAGACCTGGTGGAACAGAGCCTGAAGACCTGCCCCTCAGAAATCAGGCTCTTTGACCTGGACGGCAGCCGGGAATACCTGGTGGGGCAGGATGAAGTGCACTATGACCCGGGCTCTGCGGCCATCAAGATTCTGGACTCGGAAACTCAGAAAGAAAGGGAAGCCCGGACTTCGGACCTGGTTACACTTTACAGGCTGGTTGAAACACTGGAAAATTTGGACTTTCAGAGCACCGCCCTGGTCAGCACCGACGTTCCCAAGGAAATTGCCGACATCTACCGGCTTTACCTGGGACTGCTCTTCTGCCGAAAGCCTTTCGTCACCGGAATTTTCAGAGTGGAAAGCCTGAGGCCCATGCTGGACCTGCTGGTGGCGGTGCGGGGAGATGAAAAACGACTGGCGGAAAAACCCCTGGCCATATTTGATGCCTGTCCCTCCCCTCCCCTTAAATGGAGCCGTTTGACTGCTCAGAGTCTTGTTGACTGTAGCCGGATGGGGGTACCCTCGGAGCTGATACCGATGGGCCTGACCGGGGCCACTTCTCCCGTAACTCTGGCTGGTACCCTGGTCCAGCAGCTGGCCGAAAGTTTCGGCGGGCTGGTCATCTGCCAGCTGGCCAGGCCGGGGGCTCCAGTCATTTTCGGCGGTTCCCCAGCCGGGTTTGACATGAGGAAGGGCACCACTCCCATGGGTGCCCCGGAAACCATGATGATTGATTGTGCCTTCGCCCAGGTGGCTAAACATCTCAACCTGCCCACTCACGCTTACATGGGCTTGAGCGATTCCAAGCTGGTTGACGCTCAGGCTGGGCTGGAAACGGCCATGGGAGCTACTCTGGCCGCCCTGGCTGGAATCAATGTGGTTTCTGGCGCTGGAATGCTGAATTTCGAGAGCACCCAGAGTCTGGAAAAGCTGGTCATTGACAACGACATCTGCGGCCAGTGCTTGAGGCTGGTCAGAGGGATAGCCCTCAGGGAAAAGCCGCTGGCCCGGCATCTATTTGCCGAGCTCGGCCCGGATTTCAATTTCCTGGTTCTGTCCCACACCAGGAAATGGTACCGGCAGGAGCATTATTTCTCCTCGGTCCTGGACCGCGATGTCTACGATACCTGGACAGCGCTGGGTCGGCTGGATATTTTTCAGAGGGCTAGCCGGGAAATTACCAGGAGGTTATCCCTTTACCAGAGGCCCGGGCTCTGTTTGGAAAAATCCGGAGAGCTGAAGAAAATCATGACAGCCTGTGCCGCCTCCTGCGGCCTGAAAGAGCTGCCCGCGGTTCCGGAAGTTCAGACCTGAGACCACTCAACTCCCGGCTTTCCTGATCCTCACCTGTCTTAATATCATGCTGGAGGGCAAGCGATTCAGGCCTTGAAATGACGAGACCCGGGCCTGCGGTTCATTAAGGCTTTTATTTGATTATCCAGTGGCCGGGGGATGAATAGCTGCCAGACAATCCGAGTTTTTTAGGACTTTCTCATCGGGACGTTCCAGTCCCGGGAAGATAATTCTTCCGCCTCGCAGGCCTCTGAGGAGTTTAATCCAGCTGATATTCGCTCAGGTAACCGGGAATCTCCACCGGCCAGCCAGTTTGTTCAGTAATTTCTCCGGCAAAATGCTGGATAATCTCCTTTTCACCGTGTATCAGGAAAATGGTGCGAGGTGGCCTGCTCAGGGCTCTAAGCCATTTCCAGAGCTGGGCCCGGTCGGCGTGGGCCGAGAAGCCCTGAATCTGGTCGATGGTGGCCCGGACCTGGTACATCTGGCCATAAATCCTCACCGGCGACTGTCCTTCCAGTATCTGCCGACCCAGGGTTCCCCTGGCCTGGTAACCGACAAACAGGATGGTTGATTCCGGCCGGCTGATATTATTGACCAGGTGCTGCTTGATGCGGCCTCCGGTGCACATGCCCGAACCGGCCATGATAACGGCCGAACCGCGGGTTTTCTCTATCAGCCTGGACTCTTCAAAGCTCTGAACCAGCTTCAGTCCCGGGAATTCGAAGGGGTTCTTTCCGGATGAGAACAGAGACCTGGACTCCTCATCAAGGAATTTCAGGTAATGGCTGAAAACATTGGTCACCGAAATGGCCATCGGGCTGTCCAGGAATACCGGTAGCTGGGGAATTTTTTTCTCCCTGACCAGGTGGCTGAGGTGAAACATCAGTTCCTGGGCCCGTTCGATGGCAAAAGTAGGAATGACCAGGTTGCCGCCCCGGACCAGGACCTGGTTAACATTTTCGGCCAGCCGTTCGGAGACATTTTCCGGGTGGTCATGCTCTCGGTCGCCGTAGGTTGATTCCAAGAATATGTAGTCGGCCTGTTCGAAGGTTTCCGGGTCACGAACCAGTGGTTTATTCCACTGTCCCAGGTCTCCGCTGAAAAGGATTCTCCGGCTCCCGCTGCCGTTCTCAACCGTGAGCTCGATGATGGCCGAACCCAGGATATGTCCGGCTTCGCGGAAGGTGGCCTGGACTCCCGAACCCAGGCTGACCTTGTGATGATAATCAACCGCTTCCACCAGCGGCAGGGCTTTTTCCACGTCGTCCGTGGTGTAAAGAGGGATTTCCGGGTATGGTCCGCGCCGCCCCTCTCTTTCATGCCTTTTCTTTTTGATCTGGGCATCTTCTTCCTGGAGCTTGGCCGTGTCTAGCAGGACGATGGGCAGAATCTCGGCCGAGGGCGGAGTGCAGAGAATCCGTCCCCGGAAACCTTCACGGACAATCTTGGGGATGAGCCCACAGTGGTCGAGGTGGGCATGGGTTAGAAGGATGAAATCGATTTTCTGCGGTGGGAAGGGAAAAGGTTCCCAGTTTCGAGCCTGGAAGTCGCGTTCCTGGTAAAGACCACAGTCCACCAGGAAGTTCAGGCCGTTAGCCGAAAGCAGAAAACAGGAGCCGGTGACCTGAGAAGCGGCTCCCAGGAATTTGACCTTCATGGTTCAAGCACCTTTCCGCCGGAGATAGTAGGCATATTCTATTCCGATAAAAACCTGCCGGGCCAGCACCCTGAAGATTATATAAGTCTGGCCCAGAATAATAAAGGCCAGAACTCCCGGCACCATGCCGGCAGGAAAAAGGCGAAGCACCAGGAGCCATATGCCTGAGATGATTATAACCGCCAGGCCAAGCAGTAGATACAGACCCCAGAGCCCAAGAAAGTTTCCCTTCAAGAAACGAAGGGCAGAGAGGTAAGCCGGGATTACCCTCTTTGACTCAGAGACCATGATTATTCTGGCCAGGTCCAGGAGCAACTTGAAGGCGGTCCACAGTAGAATCAGGAGCAACATCCTCAGGTTGGCAGCGATGATTACCGGCCATTCAGTCAGGGCCCGGCTTGACCACAGGTTCAGTGGGGCTATCAGCAGTCGGAAGAGGATAAAAAGGATAACCAGGAATGGCAGAAAGAGAAGCAGAGAAAGGATGAATTTCCAGAAGTAGCGGGCTCCGTCGGCCAGAAATTCTCTGAAGGTCACCACCGGATCCGGGCTGAGCATCCGGCCGAACAGGCCGGCGCTGAGGAAGGCAAAAATGAGGACAGAAAGCAACACCAGCGTCAGCAGAAAACCGGTGTAAGGGCCAAGAATTTCCTGGTTAGCCAGGAAGACCTCGGCCAGGTGCAGCTCAAAGGGCATGCTGGGTTTGTCCGTTAGATAAAAATGGCTGAAGCTGTTTCTCAGGAGAGAATTGATGGGAGCTATGGCCACCAGGGCCAGGGCCAGCAGTGTCAGCCAGACATAAACTGACAGCCTGAACCTGGACAGGGCTCTGTTGAAGCCGGGGGTGAAATAAGTTCGCAAACTCATGGTCATCTCCTCTAAGTTACAGCAAGCCGGAGAAAGTCAACAGCAGGTGCTGCAGGAACCAGACCAGTTTTCCGGTGGTGGATAGAAGCTTGGCCCCCGGCCCCCTGCTGGAATAGCTGTTGTTGGTTAAATTGCTGTCCACCAGCCAGATGGTTTCCGGGTCGAGGATGGCCGTTTTGACCCGGGCCGGCTTTTCAAAATAAAAGCGAACCCACCGGGCCTGGCCATCCCAGTTGCGCCACTCGCTGCTGCCGTCCTCAAAGTCAATCCGGAGCTTAAGGTAGTGTCCCGGTCCAGGATGGGCCTGGCCATAGCGGCGGAGGGTAATCACGGTCTGGTATATTTTTGCTTTCGTGGAAGAAGATTTTTCTGCGGACCCGGCCCGGTTTCGGGAGGAATTCCTGCCTGGCAGGTTATCGAAAAGGCCGCGGTATTTTTCGGGTTTTAGCCTGGTTTCTACCGAGCTGATGGCATAATCAAAATTCTTGGCGCTGAAAAAGAATTCCTGAAAGAACCAGGTCAGGTCCTGGCCGGAGACCTCGTTAACCACCTTGATGAAGTCTTCAGTCTTCGGATGACGGAAGCGGTATCTCAGGTGATAGGTTCGCATGATCCTGGCCCAGGTTTTTTCTCCCAGCAGTCTTTCCAGGGTGTGGAGACAGGTGGCCGCTCGGTAGTAAACATTAAGAGAATAGCTCATTGAATTATAAAACTTCCAGGAGGCAGTGACTATCGGGTCGAGCTCGGCCACCGGGGCCGAAACTATCCGACCCAGTTGCCAGTCGTAAACTGCGGGCAACCCGAGGAGCCAGCTGAGCGGTAGACCATTGAAACGGAAAGGCAGGCGCCCCGGTCCGTAAGCCTGGTCCGTCACTTTTCCGGTGGAATAGGTGTTTATGCCTTCATCCAGCCAGGCCTCCTCGAACTCGTTGTTGGCCACCATTCCATACCAGTAACCGTGACCGAATTCATGGATGATGACCTGCTCTGGCGACAGCACATCCTTTTCCAGAATGACTGAGGTACCGGCAGTAAAAAGAGTTGGATATTCCATTCCACCGCTGCCGGTTCGATAGGGCGGGTCGACCAAAGTTATTGTTCGGTAGGGATAAGGGCCGTACCACAGGCCGTAATATTTCAGAGCAGCCCGCAGCGCCCGGAAATGCCTTTCGGCCTGGTGCTGATGTTGCTTTTCAATCAACAGAATCATCCTGACTTCGGGCAACCTGAGTTCTTCCGGGCTCAACCCCAGGATGTCAGCCATCTGCCGGTATTCTTCTGGTCTGACTTCTTCCTCTCCCCTGAACCAGCGTTCCAGCTTGACAAACCTGGGCGAGGCCGTCCAGGCAAAATCGTGGATGTTCTGCTGGACGTAGGTATAGGTGGTCTTGCCGCTGGCCGGATCTTCCACTTTGGCCACTTCTTCCCCGCTGGCTCCGACCACCATCCGGCCGGGCACGGTAATCTGGACCCGGTAATCGGCAAAATTGGCGTAGAATTCCGAGTTCAGGTGGTATTCATGGCAGTTCCAGCCCCGGCCCTCCTCGTAAACGCCCAGCTTGGGAAACCACTGAGCGATGAAAAATCCGTCGCGGTAATAACCAGTCCTCAGACCATTCCTCGGTATCTTAGCCTGAAATTCCAGGTTAAGAGTGATGGTCTGACCCGGAGCCAGAGGCTCGGGCAACTCCACCCGCAGCACAGTCTGGTCATCTGGATTATGTGGTTCATCAGGGCTGATAAAGGTGGCTGCCGGCATCAGGTCCAGGCCAGAACCCGTGCTGAACGAAACCAGCTTGATCCAGCCCCACTCGTCTTTTTTAGGCCGGTACCTGGAAATAGTCCTTTCCCGGGCCGACTCCCGGGCCATGGTGGAAAGTTCGTTCTTGAAGGCATTCCAGTAAAGGTGGAACTGTAGATCGGGGATATAATCCGAACTGCGGTTAGTCCAGATTATGGTCTCCTTTCCCTGGAGGGTGGCGCTTTCCGGCAGCAATTCCACCTTGAGGTCATAGCTTAATGGGCGTTCCTGGGCCGGGGCGGCAAGACCGCTGGCCAGCCACAGCACCAGCCACAGCCCCCAGGCCAGGCTGGTTTTTGCTGAATTCGGTTTGTTCATTCGGCCCTCACTTCCAGAAAAAATATTCAGGTTATATATACGAAAAACAAGAATTGGCGGATTCGTTTTTTGCCCGAACACCCTGGAACCGTTCTTTCTCCTGCCTGTCGGGCGGGGGCTCAGGTTTGACTGAGCAGCCATTCTTCCCAGGCCCGGCGCCTGGGAAAGAAGATGAAGAGGACAGCCACCGAAATTACAAGCAGGATATAGAAATCACGGTATAATCCCCGGATTAAAAATAGAATAAGCCCGAATAAGGCCGGCAGCTCGCTCATGATGACCATGACCAGGGAGGTCCGGTGAAGTTTGTTAAGCAAGTCTTCCGGGCTGTCCCCCGGTTTTTTTCTTAACAAGATGGACTGCAGGAGGCGGGCCAGGATAACGCTCGCGGCCGACAGCCCGTAGAACAGGTAACGAAGGTTTTTCACAGTCTGCGGGTCATTTATGGGGTAAAGTCCGTGGAAAGGAGCCATTTTGCTCCTGATGAGTTCCACCAGCACCAGATAAAGAGCCATCGCCCCCAGGACCGAAAAGCCGACCAGGGCGGCGATGCGGTGAGTTCTTCTGATTATTTCCCGGGCTTCCATCGTGCCTCCTTGGTTAGAATTATATTTAATTTTAGCTGCCGGGGCAAATTGCCTCAGCGAACCCACCTGGGGTTCTGTCCGGTTGATAGTCTGGCCGGGACAGCTCCTGGCCACAATTCCAGAAACAGTTAGACATGGCTCTTATTCCCGGCTGGCCTCGGGACCAGTTTTCCCGACCTTTCCGGTCGAACCGGCTTAACACATGAATGACTGTTCATATATCAGTGGCAGCTTCAGGAGGAGGAAAGCTTCGAAGTTCCAGATCTGCTGGCGGTTAATCCCTTAATCAATATGAAATCAATATGAAGCGGCCAATCCGGTGTAAGGAGTGTCTTTCTTTTCTTAACTGAGATACAGCAGCAGACCTTTCAAATAATCACTCTCCGGGTGAAAAATGCTCACCGGATGGTCCATGGCCTGGCGGTGGCGCTGGATTATCCTGGCCTCCCGACCAGCCTCCAGGGCAGCCTGGAAAATGGTTTTCTGGAAGGTCTGGCTATCCATGTAATAGGAGCAGGAAAATGTCAGCAGAAAACTTCCAGGTCCCATCCTCTCCATGGCCAGCCGGTTTAGTTGCCGGTAGGCCTTAACTGCCTGCTTTTCGTCGGCTTTCTTGCGGGCAAAGGCCGGTGGGTCCAGAATAACCAGACCGTATTCAAGGTGTCCTCTTTCCTCGAGGAACCTGAACATATCCTGGTTGACCAGCCTGAAAGAATCTTGCGAAAAGCCGTTAAGGCGCAGGTTGGCTCCGGCTGTTTCCAGAGCCCTTTTTGAATAATCGACCAGGTCCACCCGGCGGGCGCCCCCTTTTAAGGCAGCCACGGCGAAGCCGCCCGTGTAGGAGAAGCCATCCAGGACATCCAGTCCCCCGGCCAGAGTACGCACCAGCTGACGCATCTCGCGCTGGTCCAGAAAAAATCCGGTTTTTTGAGATTCGGTCAGATAGATATTGAATTTCAATCCCTGCTCTTCGACTGTTATCGGTTCTTCCAGTTTTCCGTTGAGCAAGCCCTCAAACTCAGATAAACCTTCTTCCTGGCGCGACGGTACCAGCGATTTTTCATAAATATAGGCCGGTTTAAGAATGTCTCTAAGCAAATCCAGAATCCGGTCCTTGATTTTTTCCATGCCCAGCGTTGACACCTGAATGACCAGGCCAGGACCATAACGGTCCACCACTAATCCTGGCAGATGGTCGCTCTCTCCGTTGACCAGCCTGACCGCCTGTCCCTGTGGGTAGACACGTTGCCTGAGCTGAACCGCCTGCTGCAGGTTTCTTTTCAGGGCCAGCTCTGGCTCCTCCGCGCCAAAACTCAACAATCTTCCGGCCAGGGAGCATTTCTGGTTGAAATAGCCATGTCCGAGCAGCTGGCCGGCGGCAGAATAAACGGGATAGATTCCTCCATTGAGGAAATTCTCCGGGTAGGACTGAATGGCCCCGGAGAAAATCCAGTGATGCCGGCTGAGGACGGATTTTTCCCGTCCGGGCTTCAGAACTATTCCCTCCCGGACTCTCTGGTTTTCGCGGTTTTTCCCGGCTTTTCCCGTGCTGTTCATTGTTTCTCCATTATTTTATCTCATTCCGCCAGGGCCTGACGGGCGCCGGTGTCGACCGGTTCGTTTTCCGTCTCAGCTCAGAAGGTTCCTGGCACTCAGTTTCAGGACGAGCTCCCGGTCGGCGGGCAGGAGATCATAATTTCCAATCTCCTCCGGCGCAACCCAGGCATAGCGCCGGTGAGAGGTCAGATTGATATTCTCCGATTCCAGCCTGGCTTCGAAGGCCATCAAGCTGTTTTCATTGGACCCCGGCAGGTTAACTGCTGCCAGGAAACGGATTACCTGAATGGCCACCCCCATTTCTTCCCTGATTTCTCTGACCAGAGCCTGTTCCGGAGTCTCTCCGGGTTCGACCTTTCCTCCCGGAAATTCCCAGCCGGACGGTTCAGCCTCCCCGCTTCTTTCGGCCAGCAACACTCGGCCCTCTTTCTTCAAGACCGCAGCCACTATTATCATCGGCTTTTAATTCTGCCCCACCCCGCAGGTGCTGTCAACCGGGCTGGACTTTTAACTGCTGATTGTCATCAGGCGCTTTTGTTGATAATATAAATTTTCATCGATGAGTCTGGACAGGGGTTTACCGGCATGAAAAACAGGAAATATGATTTCAGTAACCTTATGCCCGCTGCTCCGGCCTGCTATACCTGCCTGCGCACTCCCCGGCCCCTGGTGATAGACGGAGATCTGAATAAGCCGGCCTGGACCCGGGCCCCCCGTTCGGAACGGTTTGTCGACCTGGTAACCGGGCGACCGGCTTTTCTAGATACCAGGATAGCCGGGCTCTGGGATGACGAGCATTTTTACCTGGCCTTCTGGGTGGAAGAACCGGATGTTCGGGCCCATCTCGCTGAGAGAGATTCTTTTCTCTGGCTTGAGAATGATGTCGAGGTTTTTATTGCCGGTCCGGATTGCTATTACGAACTGCAGGTCAACGCTCTGGGCACCATCTATGAAGTTTTTTACATCTGGCAGGAAGCCCTGAAGCCGGGAAGTTTTTTTGATCGGCCGGAATTTGACCTGTACCGCAGGCAGGTTGATGTACTGGGCGGTTTTCAGGATGCCTCCCGCTGGGGGCGTCACCCCCGCGGCCGGCGCTGGGCCTTTATGGATTGGGATTTTCCAGGTCTGAAATGGGCAGTCCGGGTAGACGGCACTCTGAATGATTCTTCAGATATCGACCGCGGCTGGACGGTGGAGCTGGCCTTTCCCTGGAAAGGGATGGAGGTGCTGGCCCAGGGACGGCCCCTCCCCCCTGATGATGGAGATGTCTGGAGAATGAGTTTTTCCCGGTTTGAAGCCCTGGAAGCCGGCGGGTGTCGCCTCGAACCCTCGCCCGGCTGGGCCCTTAACGCTCACGGAGTTTATGATTCTCATATACCAGAATGTTTTTCTCTGATAAATTTTTCCCGCAGGGAAATTGTTATCTAAGGAGTTGTTATGAGCTCAGACACCAGAATCAGAGTGGTTTTCCTGACACCGGAGCTGGCCCCCCTGGCCAAGACCGGCGGACTGGCTGATGTCACCGGGGCTCTGCCCAAGTACCTGGCCCGTAACCCTCGACTTGAGGTGGTAGCCATCATGCCGCTTCATCGAGAGGTAAGGAAGAAGAACCTGCCCCTAAAACCGGTCTTCAGGCAATTAACCTTAAACTGGCCCGGTCCAGAAAAGTTTTTTTCCGTTCATGAATTTCAGGCGGAAGGTTTCAGGGTATACCTCATAGATAATCCCCGGCTTTTTGACCGGGACTATCTTTACAGTACGCCTGAAGGTGATTACCCGGATAACGGGGAGCGCTTTGCCTTCTTCTCGCTGGCCGCCCTGGAAACGCTACGGAATCTGCCCTTTAAGCCAGACATAATTCATGCCCACGACTGGCAATCGGCTCTGACCTTTGCCTACCTTCGGCACCGGCCGGCGATTGACGGTTTTTTTGTTAACACCAGGCTTCTTTTTACCATTCATAACCTGGCCTACCAGGGTTTGTTTCCTGCTGACCTGCTCGGCCGGGTCGGGCTTCCCGGACATCTCTTCAATCCGGAAGACCTGGAATTCTACGGAAAGGTCAATTTTCTAAAAGCTGGCCTCCTGTACTCTGATGCCATTAGCACGGTCAGCCCGACCTACAGCCGGGAAATACAGACGGCCGAATTCGGCTGCGGACTGGAGGGAGTTTTGCGCAAGAGGTCAGAGCGTCTTTTTGGCATTCTGAATGGCATAGATTATCTGGACTGGAATCCTGAAACCGACCCGGCTCTGCCCGCCCATTATTCCAGAGGCAACCTGGCCGGAAAGTCAGTCTGTCGGCTGGAACTTCTCCGGCACTTTAATTTTCCCCTGGACTCGGCCCGCCCGGTGGTGGGCATGGTTTCCAGACTGGCCGGGCAGAAGGGCTTTGACCTGCTGGCCAGGAGCCTGGACGAGCTGCTAAAAAAAGAACTTTACCTGGTTATCCTGGGAACCGGGGAAATCGAAATCCAGAATCTGCTGGTCGAAGCCCAGAAAAAGTATCCCGACCGCTTCGGTCTGAAGATTGCCTTTGATGACCGCCTGGCCAGGTTGATCTATGCCGGGAGCGATTTCTTCCTGATTCCCTCTCGCTATGAGCCCTGCGGCCTGACCCAGATGTACAGTCTGCGTTACGGGACAGTCCCGATTGTCAGGAGCACCGGCGGACTGAGAGATACTGTTTCTGAATTCAACCCATCCACGCTTCAGGGCAACGGATTTCTTTTCCAGGATTACCAGACCGGCTCCCTGGTTGAGGCCGTCTCCCGGGCTCTGGCCTTTTACCGGAAGGAGCCTTTCTGGTCCCGGCTGGTGGACAACGGGCTGAGCAGCGACTTTTCCTGGGAAAAGTCAGCAGAGGATTATTTTGATCTCTACTGCCAGATGCTCAGCTGGCCGGCAGGGGCTCGTTCTTCCTGAGGTATTCAGCGGCCACTTCCGGCGGTACCGGGTTGATGTAGAAGCCGGTGCCCAGCTCGAAACCGGCCACTTTGGTCAGTATCGGCATCACTTCGATATGCCAGTGGTAATAAGAATCGATGCCGGGCCAGGCCTTTTCTGAAACCTGGGGATTGGGAGCATGATGGAAAACCAGGTTGTAGGCCGGGTCGGACAGCTGGAGCCTGAGCCTGCCCAGAGCCTGTTTCAGGGCTTCGGCCAGGTAGGCCGTTTCCTCGTCAGTTATCGCCCGGAAGAAGGCGGCATGCCTCAGCGGGAAGATGGCCATTTCAAAAGGAAAGCGCGAGGCATAGGGGGCTAACACTATAAATTTTTCGTTCCGGTAAATCAGACGCTCGCCCCCAGATTGTTCTTCTCTTAGCATCCGGCAGAAAACGCACTCCCGGAACTGGTTGCGGTAAATTCTTTCCGCCCCGTAAATTTCTTCCTTTATTCTCTTTGGGACTATCGGCGTGGCAATCAGCTGGGAGTGAGGATGAGACAGGGAAGCTCCGGCTTCCTTTCCCTTATTTTTGAAAATCTGAACATACTGATGGTGGTAGATTTCTTCGATGTTGATGGTCCGTTCTCTGAACACCTGGATAATTCGGGCCAGGTGGTCGGCAGGCAGGTCGGAAAGTTCCTGGTTGTGGTTAGGCGTTTCGATGATGACTTCATGGACCCCGACTCCCTCCATCCACTGGTAAGAACCCCTGGTTTTCTTGGGTGGCGGGGAACCGGGTTGCAAAGCGGGGAACTTGTTGGGAACAACCCTTATCGTCCAGCCGGGACGGTCGGGTTCAGAGCTGTCTTCCCGGACGGCATAGACCTCGGGCGGGGTCTTGGATTCATTGCCCGGACAGAATGGACAGAAGGCCAGGCTCTCCCTCTTCGGTTCCGAACTTTCAGCCGGCCGGAAGTCGTCGGGCCTCTTGCTTCTTTCGGTGGAGATGATCACCCACCGACCGGTTAATATGTCTTTTCTGAGTTCAGGCATGTAAGTTCAACCTTTCAGTTTCTGCTGCTAATCGTCAATCGGCCAGGAGTTCCCTGATTTTTAATTTCAGTTCATCCAGAGAAGAAGACTTGATGAGGTAAGCATCGGCCGCCCAGGTCATGAAGTCGCCCTTATAGCTCTGGTAGGCAGTGTTGATGATGATTGGTATATCCTTTCTCATGCCCATGATGCTGGAGATAAGCTCGATGCCGTCTTTGCCGGGCATCCGGATGTCGGTGATGATCAAGTCAAATCCGCCGGACCGAACCAGTTCCAGGGCCGATTCGGCATCGGCGGCCAGGACCACCTCATAACCTTCTCTGGATAGCTCTTCCTGGTAGAGCAGGCTCAAGCTCTTGTCGTCTTCCACCAGCAGTATCTTTTTCATGAAGACCCCCTTTCTCTGGCCAGAAAATAAAGTCTGAACATGGTGCCCCGGCCCGGTTTGCTCCGGACTTCAATCTTGCCGCCGCAGGATTCCAGGACACGCCGGACAAACAGCAGTCCCAGTCCCAGTCCGCTTTCCTTGGTGGAGAAGAAGGGACTGAACATCTTTTCCTGGCTCTTTTCATCGAGTCCCGGACCCGAATCCTTGATGGTAATGGTTACCCATTTCTTATTTCTCTGACAGGCCCTAATATAGACCCGGCCACCGGCCGGGGTTACGTCCAGAGCATTATCCAGAAGATTGACCATCGATTCCTCGAAATAAACCGGGTCGCACAGTATCAGGGAATTGTTTTCTGGCAAACTGATGGTAATCGTTTTATCGGCGGCCTTGGCTTTTATGTCCGGTCTTTCTCTAATCCCCAGCAGAATAGGCCGATAGTCTATCGGCACCAGTTCTTTGATCTTTATCCGCAAAAAATGACTCATCCGAAAAATTATTTCTTCCAGATGTTTGATTTCTTCCTGGATGATGTGCAGGTTTCTCTGGCATTTTTCCGGGTTGCAGGGCTGGTTGACCAGCTGCCTGGTAAACCCACCGATGGCCACAATCGGATTTCTCAATTGGTGGGAGATGAAAGCAGCCATCTCGCCCAGGGCGGCCAGTTTTTCCATTTCCAGGACTTTCTTGTAAAGCCTGGTGGTATGGATGTAATTCCCGGCCAGCAGGGCACACAGGCTGGCCAGTTCGATGTCCCTGGAGGTGATGGGGGCATGAGTGATGGCGTTGTCCACCACAATTTCTCCCATGACTTCATTGCGGGCAACCAGGGGCAGGCACAGAAACTCGTCAACCTGAACAAAATTCAGGAAGCGGCGGTCAACCCTGGGGTCGGTGCTGGCTTCAGTCACCAGCACTATTTCTTTATCCCGGGCCGCGGCGGCCGGGAACTTCAGGTCTTCGTCTTCCAGGTTGTACTCCAGGGCCTTGAGCTTCGGCTGGAGGTCGGGCTGGAGGCGGCTGATCAGCTCCCGGTTGTGCTCCACGATTTCAGCGTAGCCCAGACCCGGTGAGCTGAGCATGGTCCAGATGGCCTCGGCCTCCTCCGGAGACCTCGGGCCCAGCCACATGGTGGCTTTGAGCTTATCCCCTTCGCTCAGGAATAGAGTGGCCCGGTTAAAACCGATGCCCGCCCCAGAAGTCAGGGCGGTTAAAATAACCAGCAGATTATCTTCCAGGGAAAACGGCTGGAAGAAGCTCTGGGCAATGATCGACAGCAGCACCAGCTCTTTGGGAATTTCGGGGTTGAAGTTAGCCGGCTGCATCCGGTAGGATGTTATCATTCCAGCCTCCAGCCCTTGGGCACGGTCCTGATACCGCCGGCGCTGATCTTGAAATAATCAGCGTCTCGGCTGTCGTCATGACCGATGACAAACTTTTCGGGTACCACTGCCTTCTTATCTATTATAGCCCTTTTTATCCGGGCCCCGCTCTTGATAACCGTACCTTCAAAGATGATGGATTCTTCAACCACCGCTCCCGGCTCCACCGTAACCCCGTAGGATAGAATCGAGTCCTGGACCTGGCCACCGTTAATCAGACAACCATCTCCGATGATAGAATTCTTGATATTTCCTCCGGACACGTAGGAAGGCGGATATTGTGGCTTGTAGGTCCTGATGGGCCAGCCGGGGTCGTTAAGCCGGAACGGTGGGTTGTCTGACAAGAAGTCCATGTTGGCCCGCCAGTAGGCGTCGATCGTCCCGATATCCTGCCAGTAGTCTTCGTAAATGTAAGCATAGACCCGGTTCTCTTTTATCATTGCCGGCAAGACGTCCTTGCCGAAGTCGTGGCTGGACCTGGGGTTGCGGGCATCCTTGATCAGAGCCTTGACCAGCACTGGGGTGTAGAACATGTAAACTCCCATGGAAATTAAAGCCAGCTCCGGCGACCAGGGCAACGGAAAGGGTTTCTTGGGTTTTTCAGCAAAATTGATGATCCGGTGGTCCTGGTCGATGCCGAGCACGCCGAATCGGCTGGCCTCAGCCACGGGCCAGGTGTGAGTCATGACCACGGCTTCGGCTTTTTTATCCAGGAAAAATTTAAGAACCTTCCGGTAGTCGGCCCGGTAGACGTGGTCACCGGACAGCACCAGGATGACATCCGGGTTTTCCTGCTGGATGGTGTAGATGTTCTGGAAAACGGCGTCAGCCGTTCCCTCGTACCAGTGCTCGCTGACCCGGCCCTGGGCCGGAAGGGAGATGATGTATTCGTTGCTTTCCGGGTGGAAGATGCTCCAGCCCTGGAGGATGTGTCTTTCCAGGGAAAGTGATTTGTACTGGGTGAGCAGGGCGATGCGACGGAAGCCAGAATTCAGGGAGTTGGACAGGCTGAAATCGATGATTCTGTAGCTGCCGGCGAAGGGAACCGAGGGCTTGGCCCGGTCCCTGGTCAGGGGATAGAGCCTCTCCCCTTTTCCGCCGCACAGGATCATGACCAGGACTTTCTTATAGAATGTTTCCATCGGGTAGCATGATCTCCTTGAATATGGAATCTTCCTCTTCTATCCTATCAAGGAAGAAGTTTTCTTCCGGGCTGGTTTCCCCGCCCCTTTTGAGCAGCCGAACGATTCTCTTGGCTCTCTCAAAATGCAGGCTGGCCCGGGCCTCGGCATAATCACGGGCGGTCATGGTAGAAATCAGAAAGGGCCAGTCGGAGCTTTCCAGCAGGAATTTTTCCTGAAAGAGCAGCTTGACCAGGCGGGGGTTGAGCCGCCGGAGTTCTCCAGGATCGGCCAGCCAGGCCCGGCAATCATTCTCGAGTTCATATATTCTGGACCAGATCCAGGAAGTGTCTTCGTTGAACCAGATCCAGTGGTAACCACCCTCTCCCCACGAGCCTTCCGGCAAAGAAACGATCAGGCTAGCCGGAACCTCTTCCAGGCAGCGGGAGACAGTGACCGGCCTGACCGCTGACTCTGGTCCGCAGAGCTTCTTGATCACCCGGTAGAACCATTCCGGGCCCTCAAACCACCAGTGACCGAGAAGCTCGGTATCATAGAGCGACGGAATCACCCCGGCCTGGTGGTTCTTCAGGGTTTGATTTAAGAGCCAGACGAAGTGCCCGGCATGGGCTTCGGTCCTGTCCAGAGCCTGGTCGTAATCATAAGGAAGTTTATTGGCCAGGTCGGAATCGGGGGCGGTGATGCGCCAGTAACGCATTCCTCCTGGAAAATGCTTTTTGTGGAATTCAAGGTAATGGCCATCGCCAGGGTAACCCTGAAAACGGCTCCAGACCTGTTTTCCAGAGACTTCGTCCCTGGCCAGGAAACTGACATGGGAAGGATGGGCCAGGTAAGGCTGGTATGGGTCCTGCGGCCTGGCCGGCGCGGCTTTGAATTTTTCTCGATATCTTTCCCATAGATGCCTGAGGGCCGGGAATTTTTCCAGATAAACACCGCGAGCTTCCCCGCCCTTCAGGAGGTGGGCATCGACGAAAAAGTAGCCCAGTCCATGCTCTCCTAATATTTCATCAACTCCTTTTCTGGTATAAGGTTCGGATTGCCCCAGAGGAGGTTTCCAGGAATAAGCGGGTCGGTAGGCGCATTCCGGCAGCCAGAATCCAGCCGGCTGGCGGCCAAAATATCTCTTGTAAACGAACTTTCCCTGCTGAACCTGATGGGCCACGCTCTCATCTCGAGAAAGAAGCGGCAGGTAGCCGTGGGTGGCGGCTGAGGTGATTATTTCCACCTGGCCACATTCCTGAAATCGGGCGAAGGCCGATACCAGGTCGGAGCCAAACTCGTCGACGAACAGCCGGAAGGTCTTTTCATACCACTTCCGCCAGAACAGGGCCAGGGGCAGGAGTTCCTGCTGTCCCGATTTCTGAAAGTATAGATAATCGTTGACCGCCGCTTCCAGCTTCATCGTCAGGTAATCTATGAATCCCCGGACGAATTTCTGACCCTTAAGTTGCTCAATCAGGACGGGAGTAAAACTTATGGTCAGGCCAGACTTGAGGCCTTCTTTCTCCAGCCGGTTTAAGACATCAAGAATGGGCAGGTAGGTTTCGGCCGCGGCTTCAAAAAGCCAGTCGGTTCCGTGGGGCCAGGTCCCGTGGTTCAGGACATAGGGAATATGGCTGTGCAGGACCAGGCAGAAATATTTCTTCCCGGGTTCAATCTGGTCTTTCATTAAATTCCCTTCTCCAGCTTGCGAGTTCGGCTAAATTATACCATATAAATCTCTTGAAAAAAGGTTCCCGGTCTCAGACCGTCACCTTCTGTGTTGTAGGGTCAGATAAACCAGTTTTTTTTCTTGAGGAGCCAGAGCCAGACGCCAGACGGGATGGAAACTGTGACCCTGAACAATTATTTCATAGTCCTTTTCGGATTGTGAGACGGTTTTTATCGGAAAGACCCAGATAGCTTCGGCTCCATGGGCCTCCAGCCATATTTCTCCACCGCGGAATTCTACCCGGTCTGTTGCCACCCGGTATTCATTTTCAAAAAAGGCCAGGTTCCACTCCGAGGTCAGCTTAATTTCCACTTCATGGTCTGCCAGGTTTTCTATTTCGTAGACGAACAGAATAGCCCTGAGCCCAGGTCTGACCCGTTTATTCAAGCTGATTCGACCATTTCCCGACGGCCATTCCAGCGGGGCCTGTCTTTCCAGAACCAGAGTGTCCTCTTCCAGCCAGGTGGCAAAAGGTTTTTCGATAAAACCACCCGGTTCACGAAAGTAAATTTCTCCATATTCTTCCTGATTTAGGTCTGGCCTGAATACCCTTTCCAGAAAGGACAGGCGCCGATAATTATCGAATTTTAACCACTGCTGAGCTTCTGGGGGCAGAGCCCGGCTGAGCTCGTGGATGGATTTGCCCTCCCGGTTTTCGCCGTGGGCAGTTGAATAGAGATGGTAGAACTCCTGGCGCCTGGTCAGGACATCGGTCAGGTTAAAGCCCAGATGACGGTCGTCAATTTCGGTGATTCCCCCTCCGGCCTCTGGCTTTATCCACAAGAAGAAAGAAGGGGTCTTCAAAATATATTCATCCTGGCCGTCCAGGTCAAAATCAAGTTTTTCCCAGCCGCTGAGGAACGGCACCTTTAACTCAGCCGAAATCAGCTTTTCATAGACGGCCCTTCTCAGATGGGGCAGGTACAATCCGCCGAACACTCCGTGCCAGTAGGCATCATTGCACTGAGCCTGGTACAGGTCTTTCCTGGCCTCCAGGATATCGCTCTGACTGACTGCGGCCGATACCTGAAGCTGGCGACAGCGGAGATGGTGACTTTCTGAGTATTTCAGGGAAAAGTCCCGGTACAGTCCACCTCGAAGGAAACGGCGGGCAGCCGGAGGTAAGCTGTTCTTAAGCTGGATGAACTGAAGCTGGTCTTCGGCTCCCAGCACCCATTCCATCATCTCTTCATAAGAAGCCGGGGGCAGGTAAACCCGGCCCAGCGGAGGTCTGTTCTTGAGATACTGGCTGAAGGTCATCATCTCCACTGGACTATCCTCCAGAAATTTCAGGAACTGTACCAGCCAGCCCTGTTCATAGACCCACTGGTCAGTTCCCGGCCAGAGCCCGAACTTTTCACCGTCATCCCCGATAATGGCCACCTCCCGGCCCTCGCCGGTTAATCTCTGGAAATAGGAATTTAGTTCGGCTATCGACCTGAAAGGTATGTAATAACGAAGCGTCTTGTCGATCGGAAAAACGTTGAAGGTCAGGCCTTCGTCTTCGGTCAGATAATAGCCGTGGATGTTTTTAATTCCGGCGTAGCGAAAATGTTCTTCATCCAGCAGCGTATAACGGAAACCGGCCCGGTTGAGCAAGCTGGCCAGGTGCGGCTCCCAGACTCTTTCGGTCAACCAGAGCCCTTCCGGCCTGACTCCAAAATTTTCCTGAATAAATTCAGTCATCATGGCCAGCTGAGCCAGCCGGTCTCGTTCCGGAATCTGGCTCAGGACCGGTTCGTAATAACCGCCGCCCAGCAGCTCTACCTGGCCTGAATTTACCATTTTCTTTACTAGCTCCAGGCAGTCTTTTCTTTCCTTCAGCAGGTAATCCCAGAGGAAACCGGAGAAATGCAGGGCAAAACGAAATCGCGGGAATCGGCTGACCGTTTCCAGAAAAGGCAAATATGCCCGGTCAAAAGCCTTGCGGAAAACTTCAGCAAAATTACCCAGAGGCTGATGGTTATGAACGGCAAAGAGAAAAGTCAGTTTTTCCATTCTCACTTCTCCCGGCTCGCGGCTTTTTCCAGGTAACTCGAAAACAGCAACTCGAATTCTTTTTCTTCAGTTTCTCCTGCCCACCAGAACCAGTCCGAGCCTTCGGCCACAGCCAGATATTGTGAAAAACCGGATTTTTCTCTCTGCCCGGCCAGTCTCATCCAGGTCTGGACTTTTTCCGGATGGCCAACCCACTTGAAGAAACTGCTCATCCAGGTTCCGGAAACCAGCTCCAGCGATTTTGCCGGCTGGGAACTCTTTAGATAATCTCCGGGCAACACAAGCTGGAAATGCCCCGAGGCCTTGATTTTCTCAAAGAGCAGCCTGAGAAAATCTATTCCGTTATTCTTATAGGCACCCCAGGGATTTTCGCCGTCGAGTATTATTGAACAGACAGCTTCTTCGGGGACGGCCATGGCCCTTTTCTCCAGCTTTCG
Organism: Candidatus Saccharicenans sp.; assembly: GCA_026414545.1. Classification (GTDB taxonomy): domain Bacteria; phylum Acidobacteriota; class Aminicenantia; order Aminicenantales; family Saccharicenantaceae; genus Saccharicenans. The sequence continues at coordinate 41,716 of JAOAIU010000048.1, read as the reverse complement.
CAGGAAGTCATCCACAGCTCTTTCTGCCGGCCAGCGGTGGTACTCAAACCCAATCAGGTCGGACAGTTCCCGGTCACGGAAAAAGATTCTAAGGCCGTGGCAATCATAAGGCTGATAGAGAAGCACAGGGTCGGGGCGGTGGTCCAGGCTCTTCCAGAGAAGATGTTCATCGGTCATGGTAAATTCATAGCCGCTCTCGGCAATCAGAACGCAGGCCGCCTGGCTGAGAGCGCCTTCTGAAGGCCAGAGGCCGGCGGGCCAGAAGCCGAATAGCTGTCTGAAATACTCCCTGGCCCGGTTGAGATGCCAGGCCGCATCTTCCGGGTGTTGGAAAGATGGCAGGTCGGGAGCTTCAGGCCGGGCCTGGTCCAGGTCCGCCAGCAACGGAAGCAGCGGATGATAATAGGGAGTAACCGTTAGCTCCAGCCGTCGTTCGGAACGTAGCTTCTGGAAGTAAGGGATTAGTCCAGAGAGAATCTTCTCTCTCAGGTCCAGTAGCTCTTCCCGGCTCTTATCTTCCGGGCGGACAAGCGGAGAAAAAAAGAACTCCAGCACCCGACGCTGCAACCCGACGGCTGTCGCTTCCTGGTGAAAATGAGGAAAGAACCGGCGGAGCCGGTCGGTGTCTTCCTGAGTCAGTTTTTCCGGGGCTTTCCGCAGGGACTCCAGGACCGGGTCGACCGCCCGTCCCATAGCGTAGGCAACGAGCTGTTCCAGAAGGCAGGGCACCAGGTTGATGGTGCAGGGGAATTCTGTTTCCTCCACAATTTTCAACATCTGCCAGTAATTCCTGGTGGCATGGTAATTTACCCATGGCAGAAGGTAGACCTCTGAGTCCGGCAGGTGATATATCGGCTGGTGAAAATGCCAGACAAAGTTCAATCGCATTTCAGACTCCTTCCTCGGCCAGGAAATAAATGACTATGGCCAGTATTACTGCCTGAAGTTCCAGTTCCCGGGGATGCACGGTTTCCGGCCCGTCGAGGGCGCCGTGGTGGTAGTCAAAATAGCGCTGGGATTCGGGAATAAGACCTCCCAGGATTGTACCCTTCGATTGCAAGGGGGCGATGTCAACTCCCCCGCCCCCGGTCCTTAGCCAGTTTATTCCCATGGGCTCAAGGTAATATAGTAGTGGTTTAAGCCGATCCAGCAGGTTCTCCAGGCTGAAGGCCAGTCCCAGCGGAGCGGCCCCACCCCGATCCTGTTCTATGGCCACCAGATGTTTTTCCCCGTTCCTGTTGTCAGAAGCAGCGTAAGCTCTTCCGCCGGTGCCGCCAAATTCTTCGTCCATGAACAGGACTGCCCGGATTGTTCTTTTCGGCTTCAGCCCGGTTTCTTTTATCAGTCTCAGGACCTCAATAGCCACGGCGCAGCCGGCGGCGTCGTCGTGGGCGCCGGGGCTGAGGTCCCAGCTGTCGAGATGGCCGCCGACCAGGATTATTTCTTCCGGGAACTCGGAGCCGGTTAGCTGTCCGATGACGTTGGCCGAGGTCACGGGTTCTTCCTGGCGGCAATTCATTCTCAGCCAGACCTTAAGTTCAGGGTCAACCTGCAGCCAGCTATGAAGGAGTTCAGCCCCGGCCGTGCTTATAGCGGCAGCCGGGATTCTTGGCTGCCGCTCATCATATTCCATGAGTCCGGTGTGAGGATTGTGGTCGAGCCTGAAAGTCATGGACCTGATGAGGACGGCTCGGGCTCCGTACCGGGCTGCTTCGGAAGCCCCGTGAACGCGAAAACTGGCAGCCTGGCCGTAAGCGGCGAAGGGTTCGAGCACTGTTCTGTTCATGGGCACGTTGAAGAAGACTATCCGGCCTGAAATCTTGTCCTTCAAAGAAGCCAGTTCCTCAAAACTCCGCACCTCAACCAGTCCGGCTTCCAGACCCTCAACCGCCGTTCCGAGGCTGTGGCCCAGGGCGCAAATTTCCAGAGATTGAGTTCCTAGCTTCGAGCTTCTGATGGTGGCCAGTTCTTTCTCTCCCCTGACCCAGTGCCCGACCTTAACCGGCTCTGTCCATACCCGGTCGAAGCCCAGCTCGGTCATCAATCTGGCGGTTAGCTCAACGGCCCGGTCAGCCTGGCTGCTTCCGGTCAGGCGGCCGCCAACCGAAGTGACCAGCCTGAGAAATTCGTGAGCTTTCTCCTGGTGCAGACCCAGAGACCTTATTTTTTCGAACTTTTCCAGAAGCTCCGGCCGCACCGAAGGTGACGAGCTCCTGTCTTGAACCCGATGGTTACAGCCGACCAGCCAGAACAGGGTCAGGGCCGCCAGCAACCACCGGTGATTATTGTGATTTCTTTGCGGGTTGTCTGAGTGAGTTCTTTTCATATTGCCATCGGGCCTTTTCTTGATTCTTGTTCTTAAAAAACAGCCACAGGTTTTCCTTGCCTTTTTTGCGGTCTTTTATCCTGACCAGGGTGTAAACGCCACGCAATTTTTTTCCATGAATCAGAATTTCTCGAAGGTTCTGATCCTGATGAAGCGGTCTATAGAATCCTCGGTCCCAGATTTCCACCCGCCCTGCTCCGTATTCGCCTTCGGGAATCGTTCCTTCAAAATCTTCATAACCAAGAGGATGGTCCTCCACCTGGACGGCCAGCCGTTTATCGAAGCTGCTGGTCGGGGGTTCTTTGGGCAGGGCCCAGCTTTTTAATACGCCGTTTTCCTCCAGCCTGAGGTCGTAATGAAGACGAGAAGCCAGGTGTTTTTGAATCGCATAAATTAACCATGTTTCTTTCTTATTCTGTCGGTTCACGGAGGATGTCAGGCTGATTTCCTTCTGAAAGATTATCTATGAAGGAAGCAACGTTCGCAGTCAACCTCTCCGGGTTTGCGGGTTACCATCATCACCAGGCCCAAATCGTCGGCCCTGGCTATGACCTCCTGGTCTTTGACCGAGCCCAGTGGATAGATGATACCGGTAATTCCATGGTTGGCAGCCAGTTCTACCACGTCCGGAAAAGGCATGAAAGCGTCGGAGGCCAGGACGCAGCCCTGAGGTCCATAGCCGCGGCCGGACAATCTGATGGCATCTTCGGCGGCATCTATCCGGCTGCGCTGTCCGGAACCGATTCCATGGATTTTGTCTTCGGTCCCGATGACAATGGCATTGGAACGGGTATAGCAGGCCACAGTCCAGCACAGCAGGGCGGCCCGCAGCTGTCGCTCATCTGGTTTTTTCTTTGAAACGACATCGATGAAGTCAGGAGAAACAATGCGGGAATTGAATCTTTTTTGAACGAGCAGTCCGCCGGCCACTCTTTTGATTTCCAGTCCGTCGTCAACCGCTGGTTGGTCCAGAGCCGCCCCCATTTTTACTACCCGAAGAACTTTTCTGGTGGCCAGAATTTCCAGGGCTTCGGGGCTGAAGTCGGGAGCATAAACTACCTCTATGTTTCTGGGACTTTCCACCAGCAGGCGGGCCAGGTCGGCCTCCACCCGGAAGTTGAAGACGTCGACACTTCCAAAGTTGGACAGGGGGTCGGTTTGCCAGGCTTTTTGAAAAGCCTCCAGGCCGGTCGCGGCCAGGGCTACCCCGCTCGGCATTTCGTGCTTGATGATAACGGCCACGGACTGGCCGGGAAAAACCTCGGTTAACTTCTTGGCCAGCCGCTGTCCCAGGTCCATGTCGCCAACGTTGATGTAACTGAGGCCCTTGCTGCCTTCCTGAAGGACTTCCATGGTGGCCATGTTAGGACCCGAGGCTCCTTCTTCCTGGTAAAAAGCCGCCGGGTAACCTGGGTTCTCCCCGTAGCGCATTGAAATTTTCTTGGTAAAACGTGTTTCCCCGACCACGAGGGAGGCCGGGAAATCTTCGCTGACCTTGGTCTGGTACTGGGTCCGAGCAGTCCTCTGGTCTTTGGTTTCCATGTTCTTATCCTTCATGCTTGTTGATTATTTTTATTTCCTGAACCTGGCCGTCGTGAACCGAGGCCCGCAGGGCGACCAGGGCCACCCTGAAATCGGGCTTACCCGGAGCCGGGGCCAGTGAGTCGAAAACACCCTGGGCCACCTCTTCGGCAGTCCTTCCAGACATTTCCAGGGAAATGGGCTCGCCGAAAAATGAAGGCAGCGGGTCGACGTTTATGCCCATGTAGGTCATCACCAGCCAGCCCTTGCCGGGAATAAGGGGCAGTTCAAAATAATTCCTTATGACCGAACCGAATTCTCCCCTTCTGATGACACTCATGGCCAGGTTAAACCCCCCGCCAAAAGCCAAACTAATCCTGGGGGTAAAAATCGGATCATCTGGTTCATATTTCCAGTCTTTCAGAGCCCTGACCAGGGCGAACAACGGCTGGCGCATCGCTTCCAGCTGGCTCATGATGTCGGTGGTGTGTTTGCCGTTGGAAACGACCAGTCCAGAGGAGGAATACAGTACAGCGGGATAGATCAGGAGCTCAGGCTTGCCTGACAGAATCACCTGGGGGTCAGTCGGTTCGACCCAGATGCCGTTTTCCTTCTTCACCAGGCGCCTGGCCTGGCTAGCCGGTGAACGGCCGGTCAGTCCGTATACCAGGCAGAGTTCATCGCCTTCCTTTAGCTGCCCGGCGATGATGAACCGGCCCGGGTATTCCAGGCCACTGAGGTAAGTCGTTTGTTTATGCATGATTTTCACCTGTTAGATATCATACCCTTTTCCGATAGTCAAGAAAACCCCCGACCCTGAGACTTGTAATAATCCCGCCCGCTGGTAAAATACCATTTATTGAGAAAGGTGTCCTGGATGAAATTTAAGAAGGCCTGGCTTTATTTCGCTCCGGCAGTAATCTATTGCGGTCTCATTTTTTTTCTCTCCAGCCGAACCTTAAAATTAAAGTTTGGCCTGATCTTCTGGGATAAAGGAGCTCACTGGCTGGAATTCGTGGGTCTGGGTTTCCTGCTGGCTCTCGGTTTTTTCCACAACCTGCCCGGCCTGCCCTTTCTGCGAGCCTACCTGACTTTCATGGCTGGAATTTCAATCGGCCTGCTGGACGAGCTGCACCAGCGCCTGGTTCCAGGCAGGCAATGCGACTGGAAGGATTGGGTGGCCGATATCATCGGGGTTCTGGTGGGGCTGGTAGTCTTCTGGCTCTATTTTCTTAAAAAAGAGCAGCAGGCCGAGAATTCAAACCATCTTCCCTAGTGCATTTCCGGCAGGCATTTCTTAAGGAAATTAAAAGTTTCCTGGGGGGATGAAAAAACCGAGAATAGCCTGACGTCCTCCTCGGTGATGGCCCCGCACTCAACCAGGGCCCGGAAATTAATCACTTTATCCCAATATTCTTTGCCGTAAAGAATTAACAATACTTCCTTGCGCGATACTTTTCCGGTCTGCAGCAGGGTGATGATCTCGAAGAATTCATCCAGAGTGCCAAAACCACCGGGGAAGGCAATGACCGCCTTGGCCTTATACATCAGCCAGAATTTCCTCATGAAGAAGTAATGAAAGGTAAAATTCAATTCGGGCGTGATGTAAGGATTTGGCAGCTGAGGCTGCGGAAGAGAAATGTTCATGCCGATGCTCTTGCCACCGGCCCGGGTGGCTCCCCGGTTGGCCGCTTCCATGATTCCCGGGCCGCCGCCGGTGCAGATCACGTACTTTCTTCCCTTGGGCTTGATGTTCATGCCCCACTTGGTAATTCGGTAAGCCAGTTCTTCGGCTTCCCAGTAATACTTGTGCAGGATGCAATCGGAGCTGCCCGGGCTGGCCTTGGCCGAGCCCAGAAACAGAATGGTGCTCTCCACCTTCAGCTTTTCCAGCCTGGCCATGGGCCAGACATATTCACTGAGTATCCTCAGGGTTCTGCCTTCCAGAGATTCCAGGAATTCCAGGTCGCGGTAGGGGGATTCCGGCATTTCCAGCTTTCTCGCTTCTAATTTCTTCATCTTCAACTCCTGCCTGCTATTGAATTATTTATGATAAATCAATTTTTGCCCGATTTACCTTTAGTTGTCAATCAGTTTGAAAATCAGGACGGACACTGGCAAAATAAGGATGCATGCGTAAAGTGTTTTTTTTATTTTTGCTCATTTTTTCTGCCTCCCTCTATTCCTGCCGGCCGTCCAGGCCGGCCATAAGCCCCGAGACTAGAGGTTTGGTGGAAACGGGAATTGCTTCCTGGTACGGTCCTGAGTTCCATGGCCGTCCGACTTCCAGCCGGGAAATCTTTGACCAGAATGACTTGACGGCAGCCCATCCGACGCTTCCTTTCGGAACGATGGTGCTGGTTACCAACCTGGAAAATGGCCGTCAGGTGACGGTCCGGATAAATGACCGGGGGCCTTTCGTCAAGGGACGTATCATTGACCTGTCCTACGCCGCCGCCCGGCTGCTGGGCATGGTTGGCCCAGGTACAGCCAGGGTCAGGCTTGAAGTCACCGGCCAGGAACCCCCAAAAGCGGGGCCCCAGTCAGGCGCTTACATTCTTCAGGTTGGCTCTTTCGCAATCCAGGAAAATGCTCTGGCTCTCCTCCAGAAATTACAGGCAGAATTTTCAGGCGTCTACCTTTCCGCTTTCGAGACCAGCGGCCGGACCTTCCACCGAGTCCGGCTTAAGGCTTCCACTGAGGCTGAGGCCAGGAAACTGGCCGAGCGACTGTCTTCTGCCGGTTATCCGGTACTTCTTCTTCGCGAATAGCCGGCCTCCTCTGGACGAAGATAACCGGTCCTCCAGGCTGCTCAGTCCTGGACGATTATAACCACCGACTGTTCTCCCTCCGGCACACTGAACTCAACCTGACGTCCATCAAACTTACCGGCTTCTTTGCCGTTGACGAGTATCTGTCCTTTTTTCCTGGTTCCCAGGTTTAGCCTTATGGTGTTCTTCTTCAGGCTTTTTACCTCAAACGAAATTTCGCGGGCGGAGTAAAGGAAATGACGGAAGATGGCCGGACTGTCAGTCCTGACCAGCTCCCTTCCCTCTTCTGCGAGTCTTACCCTGGAAGGAGACATTTCCAGTTCGTAATGACGGCCAAGAATTGACATCCTTTTTAACAGGCCCTTTTTCTCTGGCTTGAGCTGCCCGAACCTGAAGCCGTCCCAGGGGGTGACATCCAGGTATTCTTCCAGCCCGATCAGGGCAAAAAGCGGGCCCCAGCTCTGGAAGCGCTGTCCTCCGGCTTCTCCGGTCCTGGAATCGAAGTTCTCCGGGCAGAGCTGGTAGTTTTTCCATATCCTCAGGAACAGCTCGGTGCTTTTCCCAGCAAAGTCGGCTGCCACCATGTCCAGCCCGTAGGCCTTCAGTCCCTGGTAAACCAAGTAATTGGTCGGAGGCCAGATAGTCCCGCGCCAGTATTGCTGGTCGGCGAAAGCCGGGTCATCCCGGGAGATGGTCGGCAGGACAAAGTCGCCCCAGAATTCTTCTGGGTTCAGCAGGTGTCGCAGCATTTTCAGGGCCTGTTTTTCATCGGGAATTCGGGCCACCAGGGGGAAAAAGTTGGAGGCGGCTTTCCTGGTGGAAAAACGACCGTCCCAGTGACGGTCAAAGTAAAATCCTTCCTTTTCGTTCCAGAGATAGAGATTTACCAGCCTCTTAATTTTTTCATATTCTTCCTGGAATTTTTTTCTATCCTCTTCTAGGCCGAGAAACTCAGCCAGCCTGGCCAGGCAGTAAGAATCAAGGGCATAGAGGCTGTTCAGGTCCACGCAATTCATTTCCATGGTTCCGGTTCGGTCATTGAAACCGGCCTCGTCCCAGTTGGGCAGGTCATCTTGGCCCGACTCCCACATGGCCCGCTGTTTCCCGCTGGCCTCTTTTTCCCAGGGCGGGACCTCTCCGGCCACCAGCCCGGCATCACTTCCCCATTCCAGCAGGCCATCTCCATTGCCGTCCCTTCTGGGATGGCCTCCGGGCTGGATTTCTGTCCAGAACTGGTGCCACTTCTTCAGGTAGGGGTAGGCGAACTGGATCAGCTCCCGGTCGCCGGTCCTGAGGAAAAGCTTGAGCACAGTGAAGGACCCTACCGGCGGTTGAGAGCGGTCGGGCGTGCCGTTGAAGCGACCGCGCCAGTTTGGGATGTTACCGTTGGGATATTGAGTCTGAAGGACGGCCCGGACCACATCGCCAGCCAGCTTCTGGCTTTCGACTGCTATTTCCAGTGAGTTGAAAAAGGAATCCCATTCAAAAATAGTCCAGTGGTCGGGCTGACCGTCGGGACGCGGAAATATCCAGCCCCGGCCGGCGGGAGTATAAAAGCGGTGATGCCCGTTCTGGTAAAGAGACATCCAGAAAAGATTGTTGGTGATAGCCTCAGAAACTCCTTCATACAACCCGGTAACCTGGAGTCGTTTCTTGTTATAAGCCAGTCGTTCCTCGCTCAGGATATCGTTAATCGCTCCCCCGCTCCGGTATCGGTAAATCCGGTCATTTATGGTTTCCAGGCTGTCACCGCTGCCGGCAGCAAAGTGCAGTTCGGTTTCACGATTAATCTTGAAGGTCAACTGAAGTCTGTTGTCCACCGGTTCAACCTTCTCCGGGACCAGACTCAACCAGCAGAGAAAATGTTCGTCCTGGCGGCTGGCCGACTGACCATGGATGTAACCCGAGGCCGGAAGGTAATAGTAATTTCCCTTGAAATCCCAGGGGAAATAGAAAATAAGAACCACCCGGTCCAGGAGTTCCGGGAAACGATAGCGGCCGACGACCGTCTGTTCATCGCGACGGCTCCACTCGACCAGCATGACATAATCATCAAGGGTGGGTTTAAGAAAGATGGGCGTTTCCCGCCCTTTTTTGAATGGAAGCCTGAGGTCAAACTTCATAGAGGCGTACAGACCGTCAGGAGAGTGCGGTCCCACCTCGGACACCAGATAGAAAAAGTCGTGAAACTCGGCCAGCTTGTCCTGGCGGTAAACCACGGGGGCAAAAGCGAAGGCTGAGGCCGGGCTGGCCACTATCATCATTCCCGGCCAGGCCCTGGGGTCCAGGGCTCCGATAAAAGTATTTCTCCAGGGATAATAAACCTCTCCGCTGGATGAAAGGCCTAGCAGAAGGATAATCGGAACTAGCAACCACGCCGGCTTTAATCTTTTCATAACTAAAATTTAATTCAATTCGGCTGGAGAATCAAATAGACCTGGTTTCAAATATCGGTCTTAGGCCGCCAAAGATTCCTGGACACGTTGTGTGGCAGAAACTTTAGCCAGGTCATTTTACTTTAAAAATTTTCCTGCTGTGAATATAATCATTCAATAGAAGAGAGGAGGGACAATGGATTTCCTGAGGTACTTCCAGTCTCGGCAGGGTGAGATGGTCAGGCTCCTGAAAAACCTGGTCCAGCTGGAATCTCCCACATCCGAAAAAAAGGCAGTAGACAAATGCTGCGCCGAAGTTCTGAAGCAGCTGGCCGGTCTCGGAGGCCGGGTCAGGAAATTTCCCCAGAAAGAGATTGGCGACCTCCACCTGGTCGAATTCGGATGGCCGGGAAACAGAGCCTCGGGAAACCCGATTCTGGTCTTAACCCATATCGACACTGTCTGGCCTCTGGGAACCATCGAGAAGATGCCCTTTTATCTGGCCGGAGACAGGGTTTACGGACCCGGGGCCCTGGATATGAAAGCCGGTATTGTCATGGCCGTTTTCGCCCTGGGGGCTATCAGTAATCTGGGAATCATTCCGCGTAGAAAAATCTGGCTATTCATAAATTCGGCTGAGGAAACGGGAAACGAGGAAAGCCACCGCCAGATTGCCGCTCTGGCCCGGAAAGCCGGGCTGGTCCTCTGCCTGGAGCCGGGCCTTCCGGGAGGAACGATTAAGGTCCAGAGAAAAGGCCGGGTAGTGGTCAGGCTGGATTGCACCGGCCGCCAGGCCCATGCCAGCACTCCGGATAAGGGCGTAAACGCCATTGAAGAATTAATGGCTCAAATACATAAATTGAAAAAATTGAAGATAAAAGACATGAGCCTAAATATCGGACTGATTGGCGGCGGAGAAAAGGCCAACGTAGTCCCGGAAAAGGCCTGGGCCATCTGCGACCTCAGGTTCTGGACATCCCAGGACCTGAACAATCTGAAATCATACCTGCGGGAACTGCGGCCTACGCTGAAAGGGGCCAGGGTCAAGGCCAGCCTGCAAAGCTTCACCCCTCCGATGGAGTTCAGTTCGGCTTCCAGGCTTCTGTTCAAACAGGCTCAGGAAATTGCCGCCTCGCTCGGCATGGACTTGGTCCCCGGACGCAGCGGTGGGGGTTCTGACGCCTCCATCGCTTCTCACCTTGGACTTCCCTGTCTCGACGGGCTCGGCCCCGAGGGCGAGGGCATGCATGCTACGCATGAACACCTGATGTTGCCGACCTTAATCCAGAGGACGGCGCTTTTGACCAGGCTTCTTCTGGAGTTGTGAAGGTTGACTTTCGTATTCAATTTAGGTTAATTATTTGATAGATATGCCAAACTTCTAGGAGGAATAATATGATAAAAAAGTATTATCTTTTATCTCCAGGTCCCACACCGGTTCCCGAAACAGTCCTATCCGTGGCTGCGGAGCCTATCATTCACCACCGAACGCCAGAATTCTCCAAGATTTTCATGGAAGTGACCGAAGGTCTGAAATATGTTTTTGGTACCAAGGAAGATGTTTACATCCTGGCCGCTTCCGGCACCGGGGCCATGGAAACCGCGGTCATAAATACTCTCTCGCCCGGAGATAAGGTTATCACCATCAACGGCGGCAAGTTCGGAGAGAGATGGGGCAACATCTGCCGGGCTTTTGGACTGGACACCAGGGAGGTCATTCTGCCCTGGGGAGAGGATTTCAGCCCGGAGCAACTGGCCGAAGAAATAAAAAAGAATCCTGGAGTGAAGGCCGTCTTTACCACCCTATCGGAAACCTCGACCGGGGCCATATTTGATATCAAGGGCTTCGGTGAGGTGGTGGCGGCAACCGAAGCCATCCTGGTGGTCGATGGAATTTCAGGCCTGGGGGCCACTCCCTGCTACATGGATGACTGGAAGATAGATGTTCTGGTCACGGGTTCCCAGAAATCATTCATGATCCCCCCTGGACTGGCTTACCTGGCCTTCAGCCCGAAAGCCTGGAAGCTGGTTGAGACTTCCAAACTGCCCAAATTTTATTTTGATATAAAGAAATACCGGAAAAACCTGGAGAAGCAAACCACTCCCTGGACTCCGGCCGTATCTCTCATAATTCAGCAGAAAAAGGCCCTTGATATCATCAAGAATATGGGACTTGATAACCTCCTCAAACACCATCAGATTCTGGGAGAAGCCACCAGAGCTGCAGTCAGGGCCATAGGCCTGGAACTGCTGGCCAAGAAACCCGGCAATATTCTGACCGCCGTAAAGACCCCGGCCGGAGTGGACGGCAACAAGCTGGTCAAGACTATGCAAAGCAAGTACATGGCCTATATATCCAATGCCCAGGAACCGCACAAGGGTGAATTTTTCCGAATTGCTCACCTGGGTTACATGGGCGGCTTCGACATAATTACTGCTCTGTCAGCGCTGGAAATGACTCTTCTGGACCTGGGCTACGACCAGTTCCAGGCGGGAGCCTCCGTGGCCGCCGCTCAAAAGATTTTGAGGGAGGGATGGCAATGACAAAAATATTGATAGCCGATACTCTAGATAAAGAGGCTGTAGCCGAGCTGCAAAAAGTTCCCGGGTTCGAGGTAACCGTCAAGACTGGACTGTCTGAGCCGGAGCTGGTTCAGCTTATTCCAGAATTTGAGGTAGCCGTTGTCCGCAGTGCCACCAAAATTACCAGACCGGTTATCGAGGCCGGGAAGAACCTGAAACTGTTAATCAGAGCGGGCATTGGTCTGGACAACATCGATGTTGCGGCAGCCAGGGAGAAAGGAATCGAGGTGGCCAACACTCCGGCGGCCACTTCCATTTCGGTGGCCGAACATACCCTGGGGCTGATGCTGGGAGCTGTCCGTCACCACGGCCCGGCCAATCTGGCCATGAAACAGCATAAATGGGAAAAGAAAGCTTTTACCGGGACGGAACTTTACGGGAAAACGCTGGGCATCATCGGCTTCGGGCGGATCGGAAAAGAAGTAGCCAAAAGAGCCCTGGCCTTTGGAATGAATGTCCTGGCATATGATGTCATTCAGATTACCACTGACCTTCCGATAAAACAGGTTAGCCTGGAAGAGCTTATCAAGCAAGCTGACATCATTACTCTGCATGTTCCCAAAACTCCCAAGCCCATCCTGGGCCAGGCTGAATTTGCCCTGATGAAGGATGGCGTGGTCATCGTCAATGTGGCCCGCGGCGGCGTGGTTGACGAAAAGGCGCTGCTCGACGCCCTGAATTCCGGCAAGGTCAGGGCTGCGGCCCTGGATGTTTTCGAGAAAGAACCACCCGAGGACTTCTCGCTCATCGACCATCCCCGGGTAACAGCCACCCCTCACCTGGGTGCGGCTGCCGAGGAAGGCCAGAAAAGAGCCGGGATGGAAGTGGTCAGAATCCTTAAGGAAAAATTCGCCCGGAACTGAGGCCGTAAATTCAGCTGACCCGGGCAGCGCTTCCTTAATCGGTAGAAAGGTGTAAAATATCTTTGGATAACCGACATGGTATATCTGGACAATAACGCCACCACCCCGCTCGACCCTCAGGTTGCTGAAAAGATGGCCTGGTTCATCCGGGAACATTTCGGCAACCCCTCGTCCCTCTATCCCATCGGGCGCCAGGTTAAAGACATGCTGACCGAGGCCCGGGAGCAGGTAGCCTCAGCTATCGGTGCTCATCGCAGCGAGATAATTTTCACCGGCTCAGGAACAGAATCGGATAATTTTGCCATCATCGGGCTCCTGGAAGCCAGGCCCGAGAAAAAGGAATTCATAACCTCAGCCATAGAGCATCCGGCCGTCCTGGAAACGGCCCGGTATCTTGAGAAGAAGGGTTATCTCGTTCATTACCTTCCGGTTGACCGCTACGGGGTAGTCGACCTCAATTACCTGGAATCGGTGGTCTCAGACAACACGGCCCTGGTCTCGGTAATGATGGCTAACAATGAAATCGGTACCGTACAACCGCTGGAAGAAATAATCAAAATAGCTGGCCGTCATGGTGTCCCGGTTCACACCGATGCCGTCCAGGCTTTTGGCAAGATGGAGGTCAACGTCAGGAAACTGGGCGTCGACCTGATGACCGTCTCCTCGCACAAAATTTATGGACCCAAGGGTGTGGGAGCCCTTTACATCAAAAAGGGAACCTCCATCATGCCTTTCATCCACGGCGGACATCAGGAATTCGGACTGAGGGCCGGAACTGAGAATACGGTCGGAATTGTCGGCTTCGGTGAAGCGGCCAGAATACTTCGGGACAGATGGAAGAAAGATAAGGACCGACTGGAAAAGCTGGCCGATAAATTAAAGGCTGGTCTGGAAGAGAGAATTCCTAACATAATTTTCAACGGACATCCTGAAAACAGGATAAAGTCCACCATAAATTTTGCCTATCCCGGGCTGGAAGCCGAAGCCATTCTGCTGGCCCTGGCCACCAGGGAGATTTATGTCTCAACCGGCTCGGCCTGCAGCGAGGAATCGGAAGAAGCTTCGCATGTGCTCCTGGCCATTGGCCTGAAGCCGGAAATTGCCAGGTCAGCCATCAGGATGTCGCTGGGCAGGTTTAACAGCGAACAGGATGTGGAGATTGTCTTGAAAGAGATGCCGGAGATTGTTGCCCGGCTGAGGGCTATCTCCCCTTTTCAACCTGAAGTCTGACCGGGATTATTGATAACCGGACCTGAAGATGCTGCTCATCATAGGAGAGCTTTTAAATTCCAGCCGCAGGCCAGTGGAGGAGGCCCTGCTCAAAGGAGACCACGGTTTCCTGGTCGAACTGGCCCTAGAACAGCAGAGGGCAGGTTGTTCCTATCTTGACCTCAATGCCTCCACCCTGCTGGACCGGGAACCCGAAGTACTGGCCCGGGTAATTCCGGTTCTTCAGGACAGAGTTTCGCTGCCGATTTCTATAGACAGCAGCAATCCGACTGCCATGGAAGCGGGGTTGAGAGTTCACCGCGGCCAGGCGCTTTTGAATTCAATACCCGGCAAGCAAAAGGAAATGGAAGAAATAATTCCGCTGGTTGGAGAATACCGGCCCAGGGTTATCGTTTCCTGTTTCGACGAGGCCGGCTTCCCCGAGACTCCAGACCGGACGATAAGCATTGCCGGGAAGGTCCTCAACAGGCTTTTCAGCCAGACCTCGCTCGGGAAGGATGACATCTTCCTGGACCTGCTGGTGAGGCCGCTGGCCGTGAAGCCCGAAGCCGGACGGCTCTTCCTCGAAAGCCTGTTGCTGGCCAGGAAGGAATTTCCGGGTATAAAGACCGTGGCCGGGTTGAGCAATATTTCTTACGGTCTGCCACGGAGGAGGGTGGTCAACCTGACCTTCCTCAGTAATCTCATCGGACATGGCCTTGACGCGGTGATTGCCGACCCGCTGCATCCTGATTTTCAGGCTACGATTATCGTCAGCGAGTTCCTGAACAATCGGCCCGGGGCCAGGGAAAAGTTTCTGGCCTGGGCCCGGTCGGGGCAGAAAGAAGACTGAAACCTTAAGATTTATTCCTGAGCTGCCCCAGGTAGATTTCTCTCACCCGAAGAAAAAATTCCTGGTAGCCAGTCTGCCGAAAATCGGGATAGGTCCAGTCCAGCAATTTGACTCCTTTCCTGGTAAAAAGCAATTCCAGGTGGGCATATATTCCCTGTCCGATCGGGATGCGGTGGGCAAAATCCTTGGCCGTGGCCATGACCAGGGCGGAGGCGCTAAGGTAACCGGGGTCGAGGTTGACCGGTCTATCCGGGAATCGGAACAGGAGCCTGAAATCTTCTTCCAGGCGGTTAGTCCAGACTTTGATGCCTGGCAGTTCTTCGGGCTGAATCAACCGGACGAAGCTGACGAAGGCCCGGTAAAGAACCGGGCCCATCTGCGGTTGATAGTAATCAGTATAAGTAAAAGAAAAGGAAGGACTGGCCAGGTCCAGCGGCCCGAATTTTTCTGACAGGCTGGATTCAGCCTGCTTCCGGATTTCTTCTCCGGGAAATATTATTCCGCAGACCAGTTTGACCGGCTTGTAGGGTTTAATTTCAGCCATGCTTCGCTCTCCGATAACTTAAAACATCGGCCTCCAATTTGCAAGAATCGGATTAGCATTGTTCTCTGAGAGAAGCAACAGCTGAAAGGGCGGCAGATTGATTTAGGTAGTCATTTTGATATAATTCTTCCATTATGAAATGGGTCTACATAGAGGATATCAGTCAGCATAATGGACAGGAAGTAGAAATCCGCGGCTGGGTTTACAACAAAAGATCCAGCGGCAAGGTGCGTTTTCTTCTGGTTCGAGATGGCACCGGTCTCATCCAGGGTACAATCTTCCACCAGGACAAAGATTTTCCTCTGTTCAAGGTCTTTGACGAATTGACTCAGGAATCATCAGTCATCGTCAGGGGTAAAGTCAGGGAGGACCGGCGGGCACCCGGAGGCTTTGAGCTGGAGATAACCGACATTGAAGTAATCCAGATTGCCAGGGATTACCCCATCACTCCCAAGGAACATTCGGTTCCTTTCCTGATGGAGCATCGCCATCTCTGGTTGCGTTCCCAGAAGCAGCATGCCATACTTCAGGTCAGGGCTGAAACGGTCAGGGCCATCCGTGATTTCTTTGATGGCCGTGGCTTCAGGTTGATGGATACTCCAATCCTGACCCCCAGCGCCTGCGAGGGCACTACCACCCTGTTTGAAACACAGTACTTTGACCAGAAAGCCTACCTCAGCCAGAGCGGCCAGCTTTACAACGAGGCTACGGCTGCCGCCTTTGGAAAGGTTTACTGTTTCGGACCGACCTTCAGGGCCGAAAAATCCAAAACCCGACGCCACCTGATCGAGTTCTGGATGGTGGAACCGGAAGTGGCCTTTGCCACCCTGGAGGACATAATCGAGCTGGGCCAGGACCTCATCCTGTTCATCCTGGAAAGGGTCCTGGAAAGGCGAAAGAGCGACCTGGAAATCCTGGAAAGGGATACAGCCCCGCTGGAGAGAATAACCAAGCCCTTCCCTCGTCTTACCTATGACCAGGCGGTAAAACAATTGGTCGAGCACGGTTCAAAAATGGTCTATGGCGATGATTTTGGGGCCCCCGAAGAGACAATTCTTTCCCAGATTTATGACCGTCCCGTCTGTGTCACCCATTTTCCGGCCAAGATAAAGGCTTTTTATATGCAACCCGACCCACAGAGACCAGACCTGGCCCTGGGTGTTGATTTCATGGCCTCGGAGGGTTACGGGGAGATTATCGGCGGCGGGCAGAGAATTCACGACCCGGAGCTACTGGAAAGGAGAATCAAGGAATTCAACCTGCCCGAGGAAGCCTACAAGTGGTACGTCGACCTGCGCCGCTATGGAACCTTTCCCCATTCCGGCTTCGGGCTCGGACTGGAAAGGACGGTGGCCTGGATCTGCAAGCTGCCCCATATCAGGGAGACCATTCCTTTTCCCAGGCTGCTCTACAGAATTTATCCCTGACTTTGGATTGATGCCAAAAATTTCACTGCTCACTCTCGGCTGTGCCAAGAATCTGGTCGATTCCGAGGTCATGCTGGCCAGGCTGGATTCCAGGGGTTACAGTTTTTCCGCTGACCTGTCTCAGGCCGATATTCTGATCATCAACACCTGCGGTTTTATCGGGCCAGCCCGGGAAGAAGCTCACCGGGCGATCGACCTGGGTCTTCGTTGGAAGCAATCTAAACCCGGAAGGCTGCTGGCGGTGGTCGGCTGTTACCCGGAAAGATTCCCTGATTACCTCAGGGCCCGCTATCCACAGGTTGATGTCTGGAGCGGGGTCAGGGCTTTCGACCGGATAGACGAGATAATCGAAAAGAAAAAGGATGTGCCTCGGCCCGTTACCTTTCTTCTGGATCATAGGACGCCCCGGGTGATTTCCACCGGTCCCTACTGGGCCTATGTCAAAATATCAGAGGGGTGTTCCCACCGCTGTTCATTCTGCAGCATACCCTTGATCAAGGGACCATATAGATCCAGGACGGTTGAATCGGTGGTGAGAGAAGTAAGGAACCTGGCCGCCCTGGGCATAAAAGAAATTAATCTGATTTCCCATGATACTACCTACTTTGGACGAGACAGGAAAAAGCCGGCCTTGACTGCCTTGCTGTCAAAACTGCTTTCTGTAAAGGGCATAGAATGGATCCGGCTGCTCTATGGCTATCCGGAAGAGGTCGACGACAGCCTGCTGGAGATGATGCTGGAACCCAAGATGTGTCGCTACCTGGACCTGCCCTTCCAGCATTCCTCCGATTCCATCCTGAAGAAGATGGGTCGGGGGCTGGGTGGTACACGGGCGCTGAAACTACTGGATAAGATCAGAAAAAAGGTTCCGGGCGTGGCCATCCGCAGTTCTCTGATTGTCGGCTTTCCCGGTGAAGGACGAAAGGAATTCAGGGAATTACAGAATTTTGTGGCCCGGGCCAGGTTTGAGCACCTGGGCGTCTTTTGCTACTCGGCCGAACCGGGGACCCGGGCAGCCCGTCTGCCTGATACCGTTTCTGAGGCTGAAAAGAAGAGAAGACAGCAAGCGGTCATGCAGCAGCAGAGGAAAATTTCCCGGCAGTTTTACTCCACCTTTCGCGGACAAATCCTGGATGTAATCGTTGACGGGTCAGAGGCCCGGAAGCCCGGTTATCTGGCTGCCCGGGCCAGGTTTCAGGCTCCTGAAGTTGACGGGCAGGTTCTGGTCGAAGCCGCCCCGGGACTCAGGAAAATGGGCCTTCCCCCTTTCCTCAAAGTCCGGATAAAACGATCTCTCGATTACGACCTGGTGGGACAGGTGACGCATGATTAAACTGGCCAAAATAATCTCGACTTTTTTTGGCATTGGTTTATTTCCCCTGGCTCCCGGAACCCTGGCCAGCCTGGCCATGGTGGTTTTATACAGGTATTATCTTTACCGCTTATCCTGGCCGCTTTATCTGGCGCTCCTGCTGGTCATAATTGCGGCCGGAATCTATTTTTCATCCGTTTATGCCAGGAGCCTCAACCTGAAAGACCCGGGCAAGGTAGTTATCGACGAAGTGGCCGGCCAGCTACTGGCCTTATTTCTTCTCAGACCGGACTGGATTATCCTGGCCCCGGCGTTTATTGTCTTTCGCTTTCTCGATATCATTAAACCCATGGGAGTTAAAAGGCTGGAGACCCTGCCCGCTGGCTGGGGCATAATGGCCGATGACCTGGGCAGCGGCCTGGTGGTCAACGTTCTGCTCCGGCTGGTGATACTGGTTTTTGGACTTTAACATGAAGAATCGGTTCCAGGCCAAGACTGTGGAGTTTATCGCTGTCGGCAGCGAACTTTTGACCCCATATTTTCTGGAAACCAATTCGCTTTTTATTTCCGAAAAGCTCCAGGAGCTGGGCTGGCAGCTATCTTACAAGACGGTGGTCAGCGATCAACTGGAGGAACTCAAACAGGTTCTGAGAATTGCCTGGAAGCGAAGCTGGCTGATTCTGGTCAGCGGAGGTCTGGGCCCGACTGATGACGACCGCACCAGGCAGGCTGTGGCTGAGGTCCTCCGAGTCCGCCTGGTCTTCAACCGGAAAATTCTTGATAATATCAGACAGCGTTTTGAAAGCCGCGGCTTGAAGATGACACCATCCAACCGCCGCCAGGCCTACGTGATCGAAGGAGCCGAGGTGCTGGAAAACCCCAACGGGACGGCCCCCGGGTTGTGGCTCCAGAAAAGAAACCGGGTCATGGTCTTGCTGCCGGGACCTCCGTCTGAACTCAAACCGATGGTTGAAAATCTGGTTCTGCCGCGCCTGAGGAAGTTCGGGGAAGTAAGGGTCCTGCGCTCGGTGATCAGGATTACCGGGGCCGGAGAATCCATGGTGGAAGACCTGATCAAGCCCGTTTATAGGCACCTGCCTTCTGGTCTGCGGCTGATTACCCTGGCTTCGCCCGCAGACGTTCAAATCCGGCTAGAAATGCCGGTAAGAAGTGTCCGACCGGAAGTTGAGGAGAAAGCATTCCATCGGGTAAAGACGCGAATTGTCAGTCTCCTCGGTCAACTGGTCTACTCAGCCGAGGGCCAGCCTCTGGAACAGGTGGTTGGAGAGCAACTCCGGGCTTCGGGCTGGACCCTGGCCTGTGCTGAGTCTTGCAGCGGCGGGTTGCTGGCCAACAGGATTACCAGTATCCCTGGCAGCTCGGACTATTTTCTGGAAGGAGTTGTAACCTACAGCAATCGGAGCAAAACCCTGGAACTGGGAGTACCAGAGGAGCTTATTGCCGATAAAGGAGCGGTCAGCGAAGAGGTGGCCCGGGCCATGGCTGAAGGAATGCGAAAAAAGTCCGGGGCTGATTTTGCCCTTTCCACCACCGGAATTGCCGGGCCGGGAGGCGGCAGCCAGGCCAAGCCTGTCGGGTTAGTTTATGTTGCTCTGGCTTTTCCGGGAGGTTCAATTGTCAGCAGGAACCTGTTCCGCGGCAGTCGCGAACAGGTAAAATTCCAGGCTACTCAAAAAGCCCTGGATATGTTAAGGTTAAAATTGTTAGAAATGAAGAAAGAGGCTTGCTCCTGATGAGAACCTTCATCGCCATCGACCTTAGCCCGGAAATTAAAAACCGTTTGACCGCGGCCGTGCGGCAACTTAAGCCGGTGGCTACGGGCATCAAGTGGGTGGCTCCGGAAAACTATCATTTGACTCTTAAGTTTATAGGAGAAATAGCCGAACCTCGGATTGAAATCATCAAGGCCATTCTGGAAGAAGTGGCCGGAAGACACCATAAGTTCAACCTGGCCGCCCGGGGCACGGGGAGCTTTCCACCCGGCCAGAGCCGGATGAGGGTAATCTGGGTGGGGCTCGAAGCCGGACAGGAACTCTTTTCTCTTCAGGCCGACCTGGAAGAAACCCTGCTCCGGGAAGGGTTTGAAAGGGAAGAAAGGGCCTTCTCCCCTCACCTGACGATAGGCCGGGCCAGAGAACCCCAGAAACAGGACCGACTGAAGGCTGAACTGGATAGGCTCGGTCAGCAGGAATTCGGCACCATGGAGGTAAAAGAAATAGAACTCTTTCAGAGTATCCTTCGACCGGAGGGCCCCGAGTACAGGATAATCAGCAGGCATTACCTTAAATGAAAATACTTTTGCTAGTTGCTTCTTATTTCCTGGGCGCCTTTCCCACCGGCTTCTTGCTGGTAAAAAAATCGTCCAGGAAAGATATAAGGGAAGTCGGCAGCGGTTCAACCGGGGCTACCAATGTCCTTCGTTATGGTGGCTGGAGGCTGGCCATTCCGGTTATGGTCGTTGACTTGCTAAAGGGTTTTCTGCCAGCTTTCCTGGCAGTGAGCATTTTTGCCGACCGCAGGCTGGCTGTCTGGGGCCTGCTGGCCTCGGTCGTTGGTCACTGTTATCCCGTTTACTTGAGGTTTCGGGGCGGCAAGGGAGTGGCCACTACTGTCGGTGGATTCCTGTACCTGGCTCCCCTGCCTCTGCTCATCAGTCTGGCTATCACTCTTGTCATGCTTGTATCTTTCAGGTATGTTTCCCTGGCGACCCTGAGCGGTCTGTTAACGTTGCCCATCCTGGTTCTCATCCTGACCGGAGAAGATTTCCTGTTCTGGGTCGGCTGGTTATTTTTCATTCTTGTATTATTCAGGCATAGAGAAAATCTGAAGCGCTTGCTGTCAGGAACAGAAAGGAAGTTTGGAGAAAGGTTGAATGGTTAAATTCGCAGTCATCGGAGCCGGAAGCTGGGGTTCAGCCATGGCCTATTATCTCGGCCGGCTGGGCTTTCCCACCAAACTGTGGGTCCGGGAGGAAGAGGTCCTGGCCGACCTGATCCAGACCAGGATCAATCACACCTTCCTACCGGGGTTCGAATTTCCGGTTACCGTCACATTCCACAAGACCGTAGCTGATGCCCTAGAAGGTAGCGAGGTGGTCTTTGTGGCTGTGCCCTCGCAGTTCTGCCGGCAGATTTATCAGAGAATGGACGAGCACCTGAGGAAGGGCCAGCTGATAATCAGTCTGACCAAGGGCCTGGAACAGAAGACTTTCAAGACCATGACCGAAGTCATGGAAGAAGTCTTTGATTCCGGACGGAAATTGAAGCCGGCCGTCCTGTCCGGACCGAGTTTTGCCAGGGAAGTGGCCGCCGGTCATCCCACGGCCCTGGTTCTGGCCAGCCGCGACCAGATACTGGCCAGGGAACTCCAGGAAACCATTTCCAGCCGGCAGCTCAGGATTTACACCTCGACCGATGTCATCGGGGTAGAACTGGGCGGGGCGGTCAAAAATGTCATCGCCATTGCCGCCGGTATTTCTGTCGGCCTAGGCTATGGCAACAATTCCCGGGCTACCCTCATTACCCGCGGCCTGGTAGAAATAACCAGGCTGGGCCTGTCCCTGGGAGCCAGGAAAGAAACTTTCTACGGGCTGGCTGGCCTGGGGGACCTGGTCCTGACCTGTACCAGCGAAATGAGCCGGAACTACCGGGTTGGTCTGGAACTATCAAGGGGTAAATCTTTGAAGCAGATACTTTCGGAAATGAAAATGGTAGCCGAGGGCGTCAGGAATACCCTGACCGTTCACAAGCTGGCCCACCATAAAAAGATTGAGATGCCCATCTGTCAGCAGGTCTACGAGGTTCTCTACCTTGGCAAGCCAGCGCACAAGGCTCTGGAAGAACTGATGTCCAGGAGTCTGAAGGAAGAAAAGGTTTGAGAATACATAGGAAATTAGATTGTGGGAGGGAAAGATGAAACAGCAAAAGAGGCAAACGGTGCTGATACTTTTTTTACTCCTGGCCTTGACCACCTGCGCTTCCACCCAGAGCAAGCTGGAAAAAGCCAGGGCCAATGACCCGCAGTACCAGTACAACCTCGGTTTATTTTACCTGAACAACAATAACCTTGATGAAGCTATTAAATATTTTAATAAGAGTCTATCTCTGAACCCCAAGAACCATCTGGCCTGGAATGCCCTGGGACTGACCCAGTCCATGAAGGGCAATTTCGAGGCTTCCATCCAGGCCTTCAAGAAGGCTCTGGAAGCCAACCCCCAATTCAGCGAAGCCCATAACAACCTCGGCACCATTTACTTTGAGCTGGGCCAGTATGACCGGGCTGAGGCTGAATACCGTCAAGCCCTGCTGGACCCAAATTATCCCACCCGGGAATTGCCCTATTATAACCTGGCCAGGATGTACTTTGTTCAGGAAAAATATGATGAAGCTTATGACCACGTGCAGAAGGCCATCCAGGTTAAAAATCGCTTTGCCATGGCTCATAACCTGCGCGGTCTTATTCTGGAGAAGACTGGCGACCTGAATGAAGCGGTGCTGGCCTTCGAGCAGGCAGTAAAAATAGTTCCCGACGACACTACTTTTCTTTTCAACCTGTCCCGGGCCCAGTTCAATGCCGGGCTTTATCGCTCGGCCAAGGAAAATTTTGAAAAGCTCTATCCGAAGCTGGTGGCTCAGGAAGACCGGGAGACCGTCAGAAAATACTTAGAAGAATTGAAAAAACTGGTCAAGGACTGAGCTCATTTCTTGTCCCCGGGCTTAGTTGGGCCGGACTGACTCTGGTTTCAGGTGCCTTCCTGCCAGCCCTTCAGGTATCTTTTCTGTTCGGTTGTCAACCGGTCTATTCTTATGCCCATCGATTCCAGTTTGAGCCGGGCGATTTCCCGGTCAATATTTTCGGGCACGGGATAGACATGTTTTTCCAGGTCGCGGCCGTGCTCTTTCAGGTAGAGTACGCTCAGGGCCTGATTGGCAAAGCTCATGTCCATGACCATGGCCGGGTGCCCTTCGGCTGCGGACAGGTTAATCAGCCGTCCCTCGGCCAGGACAAACAAGCGCTTATTCCGGGCCAGGCGGTATTCCTCCACGAACGGCCGTATCGTCCGGCGGCTCCGGGACAACGCCTTCAGGGCTGGCAGGTCAATCTCCACGTTGAAATGGCCGGCGTTGGCGATGATGGCCCCGTCTTTCATCTGGCGAAAATGCTCGGCCCGGATGACGTTCTTATTTCCGGTTACGGTGATGAAGACATCTCCCTCACCGGCTGCTTGCGATAGAGTCTTCACCTGGAAGCCGTCCATGAGGGCTTCCAGAGCTTTCAGGGGGTCCACCTCGCAGACGATCACCCTGGCCCCGGCGCCGCGGGCCCTGGTGGCCACTCCCTTGCCACACCAGCCATAACCGCAGACCACCACGGTCAACCCGGCCAGCAGGATATTAGTGCAGCGCAGGAGGCCATCGATGGTGCTCTGACCAGTGCCGTAACGGTTATCAAACAGGTGTTTGGTCAGGGCATCGTTGACGGCAATAATCGGGTAGCCCAGGACTCCATTTTCGGCCATGCTGCGCAGCCTGATTACCCCGGTGGTCGTCTCTTCCGTCCCGCCGATTATTTCAGGCAGCATCCGGGTCTTTTTCTGGTGAAGGGTAGAAACCAGGTCAGCCCCGTCGTCCATGGTGACCTGAGGCCGATGGGCAAGCGTCTTTTCCAGGTGCCGGTAGTAACTCTTCTGGTCCTCACCCTTGATGGCAAAGACCGGGATTCGTTCGAATTTAACCAGGGCCGCAGCCACCTCGTCCTGGGTGCTGAGCGGGTTGGAAGCAGCCAGACGGACGTCGGCTCCACCGGCCTTAAGGGTCAGCATCAGGTTGGCCGTCTCAGAAGTAACATGAAGGCAGGCCGCCAGGCGCAGGCCAGCCAGGGGTTTTTCTCTCTCCCATTTTTCCCTGATCCTGTTCAGAACGGGCATAGACCGGGCCGCCCATTCTATGCGGCGCCGACCTTCTTCTGCCAGCTTCAAATCCTTGACTTCAAATTCCATGTCTCTCCTCGCCTTCGAACTATTTATATTTATTGACTCTTCTTAATATTAATCCCATGTACCTGGCCTTTTAATTCTATTCTTTTTTCGTCATAAGCAGAACTGGTAGGATATTCAATTGGTAGCCATTTTGGCACAAAGCCATGATAATTGCAACCTGGCTGGTTTAACTTTTGAGACTTTTATGATATTTATAGGCTGATTGTTTACAGAGGAAGATGAGAAGACGGACAGGAAGAGCCATGAGCTGGCCGAAACTCCCCGGGCTGGTGCTGCTGACCATTCTTTTCCTGCAGGCGGTTCTGTGGTCGGCCCAGGCCAGTTCCCAGATTTTTAACCCGGCCAGCTTCCGACTGAAAAATGGCCTGACCGTGATTGTGGTTGAGGACCCTTCCCTGCCGGTCATCACGGCCGTCGTGGCTTACCGCGTGGGGTCGGTCCACGACCCTGAGGGCAAGGATGGCCTGGCCTACCTGATGCAGAACTTGATGTTTCAGGGGTCGGAAAATGTCGGACCGTTGCAGCATATCAATTATATTCAGAATGTCGGGGGCGAACTGAATGCGGCCACCACTTTCGACAAGACATTTTTTTATGAAACTGTACCATCCAATCAGCTGGGGTTGGTTTTATGGTTGGAAGCAGACCGCATGCATTTTTTGCAGGTTACCGAGGCCATCCTGGCCAGGGAAAAGGAAAATCTGGTCCGCAATGAGAATCAGCGTTACCTGCAAGAACCATTCAGCCGATATTTCTTTCTGATCGACCAGATACTTTATCCTGACTTCCGTTATGGACATTCTCTGACCGGCACGGCCGACTCCATCAGAAGCATCAGCCTGGAAGATGTGCTGCGATTTTACCGGAAATACTATGTGCCCAATAATGCCGTGCTCTGTTTGAGCGGCGACTTGAAACTGGCCAGGGCCAGAGAACTGGTCAGCCGTTACTTTGAGACTATTCCGCGGGGAGAGGAACCTGAGCCCTATCCCCTGCCCGAATTCATTCCTTCCTTATCGGCCCGTGACCAGGTGATGGTTGACCCCCTGGTTTCCTCGCCGGCCCTGCAGTTCGGGGTGAGGCTGGAAAGCCTGCGTCCAGAAGACCTGCTGATACTGAGACTTATGGAGCAGGCCCTGGTTCAGGGTGGGACCAGCCGCCTGGTGAACCGGCTGGTAAAAAAAGAACGCCTGGCCCTGTTCCTGAGCGGAGGTCTGGAAGAGAGAGGCCAGTTTCAATCGCTGAAAATATTCCTGCTGGCCAATACCCAGATCATGGTGGAACGGGCCAAGAAGGTCCTGGCCGATGAGCTCAATCGGCTGAAGACAGAAATGATGCCCGAAAGGGAATTCCTAAAAGCCAAGAATAATCATAAATTTAACTACCTCAACCAGATGACCGGCAACAATCTGTCGAGAGCCATGGCCTTAGCTGACCTCTACCTGAAAGAAGGCCGGGTACCCGATATCTCCGGGGAGCTGAACCGTCTGGAAAAACTCACCCCCTATTCTATCCTGGCTCTGGCCAGGCGACAGATCAGGGAGGAGAAGTTCTGTTTCTTGACCATTATACCCAGGTATTAAATATGAAAAACCGTTCATATAATCTCTGGCCGGAGTTCCTGGCGTTTATTTTAATTTTCTGTTTCATTTCGCCAGCTCTGGAATCCCAGGAAAAATTCAGACGGCTCCCTCCCTACCCCGAGCCCCTGTCACCTCTGCTCCTGCCCCCGGTTGAATCCGAAGTTCTCGGCAATGGCCTGAAATTGCTGGTTGTGGCTCGCAACAATAACCATTTGTTCAACCTCCAGGTGGTGATCCAGGCCGGCGAAAGCGATTCTCCGGCCGAGCTGCCCGGGCTGGCCACCACCACGGCCCGCCTGATGCTGCGCGGCACAACCACGGCCGGGGCGAATGAGGTGGAAGAAAGGTTGGCCTTCCTGGGGATAGAATATTCGATCGAGGTCCAGGCTGACTACACCATATTTTCTTTTTCCTTTCTCGATGAGAACCTGGAGCCAGCCCTGGCCTTGATCAGTCTGTTTTTTGTTGAACCATCCTTTCCATCCCTGGAGCTGGCCGCAGTTAAGCGGGAACTTTATTACCAGCTCCTGCGCCGCAATCAGGACCCGGAAAACGCCGCTTACGATTTCTTTCTTAAAAAGATATTCGCCGGCTCCGGTTATAACCCCGGGGCACTGGAGGCCGAGGCCATCAAAAACATCTCTGTGCGGGAAGTAAATCAGTTTCACCAGAGGTTTCTCCGGCCGAATAATTCCATCATCATTTTCAACGGTCAGGTCTCGCTGACTGAAGCCAGGCGTCTGGTCGTCCAGCATTTCCGGCGCTGGGTGCCGCGGCCGGTAGAAAGGCCCCCGGTCCAGAAACTAGAAAACAGGGATTTCGACCAGGTCTGTTTTCTGGATGTCCCCGGCCCGGAGGTGGCGGTGGTGGCCGGTAACTTGACTGTTCCCATTTCCAGTCCAGATTACTATTCGCTGCTGGTTCTGAACCACCTGCTGGGAGGAACCACTGGCAGCCGTCTCTTCCTTCAACTGCGGGAGCTTAAAGGCCTGGCCTTCTATGCTTTCAGCGAGCTCAGTTTTTTCCAGGGAAATGGTCTGTACTGGGTCAGGACCAAGACCTCTCCCCCGGCCCTTGGCCAGGCTCTGACCGCCATCAGCCGGACCATGCGCAGCCTGTACGATGAAAGGATCGAGCCAGAAGAACTGGAGAGAGCCAAAGCTTACCTGATGGGCAATCTCCCCATTCAATTGCAGTCGCCAGAGGCCCTAAGCAAGAGAATCGGCTTGCTGGAACTTTTCCAGCTGCCCCCCGATTTTTGGGCAAAATATCCGCAGAACATAATGCTCCTAAACGCCGAAAGCGTTCAGCTAACCGCCAGAAGATACCTCTCCACCAGGCCGCTGGTGGTCATCGCGGCCGAAGCGGCCACTACTCTTGACTACTTAAAAGAATTTGACAAAATTGATGTCTATAACCGCAAGGGTCAATTTCAGGGTGTGTTACAGAAAGGAGTCATGAAGTATGAAAATCGTTGAGTGCGTACCCAATTTCAGCGAAGGTCGCGACCGGGCCAAGATTCAGGCTATTGTTCGCGAAATAGAATCAACTCCGGGCGTCAAGCTCCTGGATGTGGACCCCGGAGAAGCTACCAACCGGACGGTGGTCACTTTCATCGGCTCGCCCGAGGCCGTAAAGGAGGCTGCCTTCAAGGCCATCAGCAGGGCGGCTGAACTAATCGATATGAGTCAGCATAAGGGAGCTCACCCCAGGATAGGAGCCACCGATGTCTGTCCGTTTGTCCCTGTTTCCGGAGTTACCATGGAGGATTGCGTCAGGCTGGCCAACGAGCTCGGCCAAAGAGTGGGTGAAGAGCTGGGCATTCCAGTTTATCTTTATGAAGAAGCAGCCACCAGGCCTGAACGAAAAAATCTGGCCAGTATCAGGGCTGGAGAATACGAGGGTCTGGCCGATAAACTCCAGGACCCCAACTGGAAGCCGGATTATGGTCCGGCGGTCTTCAATCCGCGAGCCGGGGCCACGGTCATCGGAGCCAGGGAGTTTCTGATTGCCTATAACATTAACCTAAATACCAGGGACAGAAAGATTGCTCAGGAAATCGCTTCTCACCTCAGGGAAAGCGGAAGACCGAAAAGAGATAAAAAGGGTAACATCGTTTATGACAAGAAAGGGCAGCCGGTCAAGGTTCCCGGCAAGTTCAAGGCGGTTAAGGCCGTCGGCTGGTATATTGACGAATACGGCATCGCCCAGATTTCCATCAATTTTACCAATTATAAGATTACCCCGCCACATGTCGTCTTTGATGAGGCTTGCCGGCTGGCCGAGAAGATGGGGGTTCGGGTGACCGGAAGCGAATTGGTCGGTCTGATTCCCCTGGAAGCCCTGTTGATGGCCGGCCGCCATTACCTGGAAAAACAGGGCAAGAGTCCTGGGGTCCCGAATAAAGAGCTGGTCAGGATAGCGGTCAGGTCTCTGGGCTTAAGCGACATCGTTCCCTTTGACCCGGCTAAAAAAATAATTGAATACCAGTTTCCTCCCGACGAAAAATCACTTATCCGGCTTGGATTGAATGAATTTGTTGATGAACTATCCATGGATTCCCCGGCTCCGGGTGGTGGCAGCGTGGCTGCTCTTTGCGGCAGCCTGTCGGCTGCTCTTTCATCCATGGTAGCCAACCTGACCGTCGGCAAGAAAGGTTACGAACAGGTTTTTGAGGAGATGAAGATGGTAGCCCTGAAGGGCCAGAAGTTGAAGGATGAGCTGCTTCAGGCTGTAGACCAGGATACCAGGGCTTTTAACCGGGTCATGGAGGCCTATCGCCTGCCAAAAACCACAGAAGAGCAAGCAAAGGAAAGAGAAGAAGCCATTGAAAATGCTAACAAGGAAGCAACCCTGGTCCCCCTGTCTGTCCTGGAAAAATCTCTGGAACTGGTGGAGCTGGCTACCCTGGCCGCCAGCCGGGGAAACAAAAATTCGGTCAGCGATGCCGGAGTGGCCGGTCTGGTTGCCCGAAGCTCTGGACTGGGCGCTTACTACAACGTCCGTATAAACCTTCCGGGAATCAAGGACGAAAAGTTCAAGAAAAGGACCGTGGCCAGGGCTGAACAGCTGAAGAAAAAGCTGGAAAACAGCGTTCAAAAGCTGGAAAAGTTAATGACCAGAGCCCTGAGCTCAGAGTAACTAGATAGTGCGAAGAGCCTTCCTGATTTTTAAATTTCGGGTCTGGCGACAGGGAAAGTTGGACACCGGCATATTTCCGTTAGGTTCGCGCCCCGATTAAATTCCGGTCCGGTCGCCCCTAAAAACTGCTGCAGCTAACGATTACCGACGTTTTCTAATCATGTAGCCGAGGCTAAAAATAATAAGGGAGAGGAAGATGATGGCGGCCGAAGCCGGCAGGTCCAGAACATAAGCCAGGGTAATGCCGCCCATAATTGAAAGCAGACTGAACAGGCATGAAAGGAATAGCGTCTGCCGGAAATTTCTGGCCAGCTGCAGGGCGGAGGCAGCCGGAATGACTGTTAATCCCGTTACCAGAAGCAGGCCGACAATTCGCAGTCCCAGAACTATGGTTACGGCCGATAACATTACCAGCAATCGGTCGAGCCTGGACAATCTGATGCCTGCCACCGAGGCTGCTTCCCGGTCAAAAGTCATGAACATGAGCCTGGGTAAATTTAGCAAGATAGCTGCCAGTACCGCAACCGCCAGACCGGCTGCCAGATAGATTTCCGAGGGGCCAATGGCCAGGATGTCCCCGAAAAGGTATGACATCAGTTCGGCTCCGAAATCTCTTTTGATGGACATTAGGAGAATGGCCAAGGCCAGGCCGGCGCTGCTCAGCAGGGCTATGGCTGTATCGCCGGGGAGCCGGGCCTGTTCCTTGAGCCTTAAGATCACAATAGAGCCAGCCAGGCAAACGGCTACTGAAAAAACTACTGGCATCAGGTTCAGGGCCAGTCCCAGGGCCACGCCGGCAAAAGCCACATGCGACAGGCCGTGACTGATCATGGCATCACGTCTCAGAACCAGGAAAACTCCCAGCAGACCGCAGGCCAGCGCCAGACAACCACCAGCCAGCAGGGCCCGGAGGAAAAGGCTGCTAATCATCAGGTCTCCGCTCATGTTCAATGCCGGTGGGATATCAGGTGATGGCCGCCATGCAGAAGCTGACGGAACCTGTCAGACTGGCAGAATTCGGAATGCTCTCCATGATAAACCAATTTCTGGTTCAGACAGGCCACCCGGTTGACATGGCGGTTGACTATACCATAATCGTGGGTTACCAGAACGATGGTCAGTTGCTTCTGCTTATTCAACTGTCCCAGGAGGTCATAAAAGTTTTCTTGGGAAGGATAATCAACTCCGGTAGTCGGCTCATCCAGCAACAGAATTTCAGGGTCAGTGGCCAGGGCTCTGGCTATGAATACTCTTTGTTGCTGTCCGCCAGACAGGCTGTTCAGGGGTTTGTCCGCCTCCTGTTCAAGACCAACTATTTGAAGCGCTTCCAGAATCTTTTGCCTGACCGGGGTGCGGACTGCCCCCGCCGGTCGGGACGCCGAGTTCAGGCTGGCCGCAATCACCTCGGCCACAGAAATGGGAAAAATCGGGTCAAAATTAGTAGCCTTCTGCTGGATGTAACCGATTCTGAACCACTGGTTGAATGTTTCCAGCGGCTGCTGGAATAACCAGACCCGACCCTGCCGGGGCTTTAATAGTCCCACCATTATTTTCAGCAATGTGGTTTTGCCGGAGCCGTTCGGCCCGATGATGGCCAGGAAATCGCCCCGATAGATGGATAAATTTATGTCCACCAGGGCGGGCAGGCCATCATAGGCAAAGCTTACTCCTTCCACCCGGACGATTTCTTCCATTTTGCCTGCCATGCTTATTCGCACCCCAGCGCTGATTTTAGAATCTTAAGATTATCGGCCATCAGCTCCAGAAAGGTCTTTCCCGAACTTAGCTGGACCCCGGTCAGGTTAACTCCGGCCGAAAGGCTGAAGAGCCTGGCCCCGGTCTCCCGGGCAATGGTGCTGGCATAAGCCGGGGGTTCCGAGCTCTCATAAAAAACTGCCTCAATCTTTTTATCTTTGATCAATTTGATTATTTCCTGTAGTCTTCTGGCCCCGGGCAGAGCCTCGGGATGGGGGCCGCTCAGACTTACCGACACCAGGCCGTAACGAGCGGTGAGATAGGCAAAGGCCTGATGGCCGGCAATGATAATTTCTTTCTGCCTGCAGCTGGCCAGTTCTCGCCGAAAGCTGGAATCAAGAGCGGAAAGCTCGAGGTTGAGAGCCCGGGCTCTTTCCTGGTAATAACCGCTGCCCTCCGGGTCCAGTCTGGACAGTTCTTCCAACAGTCTCTCTACCAGGAGCAGGTCAGCTTGAAAATCCAGCCAGACATGCGGGTCATCCTGCCTCAGGGCCGGATAACTGATTGAGCGCAGGAAATCGATGAATCTCAGGGTCCTGGCGTCTTTTTGTCCGAGAGATTTTTCCAGCCTGACCAGCCAGGGTTCCAGTCCCCCGCCAACGGCAATTACCAGGTCGGCTTTGTTCAAAAGTTTAAGGTCGGATGGAGTCAACTGGAAATTATGGATTTCGGTCGCCGGTGGGATGACCTGGCGGACTTCAGCTCGATTTCCGGCCACTCCCCTGGCCAGTTCGGCCAGGGGGAAAATAGTAGTCACCAGGACCGGTCGCCCCTCTGGAGCAGCCAGCAGCCACGTCGCTCCGGCCAAAATCGTAATAATAATCGAAACGGTGATAGCTACTCTGAGTTTGAAGACATTCTTTCCGGTCAATTTCACCACCTGCCGCAGCTTGAAATGATACCTTATTTTTATGATATTATAACATATCAATAATTTACGGAAGGAGCTAAAAATGAGCAATGATTTGACTTCTCTGAAACCGGAAAAGCTCTGGAAACACTTCAGCCAGATCCTGACCATTCCCCATGGTTCCGGAAATGAAAAAGCCCTGGCCGCTCATATCATCAACCTGGCCAGAAGCTGGGGCCTGGAAACCAGACAGGATAAAGTCGGGAACGTGGTGGTCCGCAAACCGGCCTCTCCCGGAAAAGAAAATGCTCCGGGCCTGGTCCTCCAGGCTCACCTGGACATGGTCTGCGAGAAGAACTCAGACATCAGTCATGATTTCATGAAAGACCCGATTCAGGCCTACCTCGACGGCGACTGGGTTAAGGCCAGGGGTACCACCCTGGGCGCTGATAACGGCATCGGCCTGGCTGCCTGCCTGGCCATTCTTGAAGACAAAACCCTGACCCATGGCCCGCTGGAATGCCTGTTCACAGTTGACGAGGAGACCGGCCTGACCGGAGCCTTCAAGCTTGGCAAGGATATGTTGACCGGGAAGCTGTTACTTAACCTGGATAGCGAGGATGAAGGAACTTTTACCATCGGCTGTGCCGGCGGAGCCGATTCAGAAATCAGCCTGCCGCTCGACCGCAAGAGAAAGAAACCCGGCCAGGTTTTGCTGGTTAAAATTTCCGGGCTGCGTGGAGGTCATTCCGGTCTGGACATAAACCTAGGACGTGGTAACGCCCTGAAACTTCTAGCCCGGGCTCTGGCCGTAGCTTCGGAAAATTTCAAGCTGGAGTTGATTTCTTTCAGCGGCGGCAGCAAGCGAAATGCCATACCCCGGGAAGCCTGGGCCCTGGTTGGATTGGAAAAAGCTTCACGCAGGGCACTGGTCAATTTTCTAAAAAAGGAATTTGAAGCTATAAAAGCCGAGTTCAAGGTGACTGAGCCGGAGCTGGCCTATGATATAAGCGACTCTATCGACTCTGGTTTTCCGCTAACGGCTGAGGCCCAGAACCGGTTGCTGAGACTTATTTTGGCCCTCCCCCACGGGGTGATGGCCATGCATCCTCAGATTGCCGGCCTGGTCGAAACCTCGAGCAACCTGGCCATCGTTAACATCGAGCCAAAAGCAGCCAGGATAATCTGCAACACCAGGAGCTCGGTCTACACCGCCCTGGAAGCGGTCAGGCTGGTGATCAGGTCCTGCTGCCAACTGGCTGGAGCCAGAGTCAATCAACCCCAGGGCTATCCGGCCTGGACCCCCAATCTCGATTCCAGGCTACTGCAGAAAATGGTGGATATCTATCGCCAACTGTTTCAGAAAGAACCAGAAGTCAAAGCTGTCCATGCCGGGCTGGAATGCGGGATAATTGGAGAGAAGTATGACGGGATGGATATGATTTCTTTTGGTCCGACCATCCGCTATCCGCATTCACCGGACGAAAAAGTTAGTGTTTCTTCGGTGGAAAAGTTCTGGCAGTTCCTGCTGGTGGCCCTGGAAAAATTAACCTGAAATTAAAGAGGTCAAAAATGATGAGAAGAAAATTTCTTCTGCTTTTGGGAGTATTTTCTTCTCTTCCATCCAGGCTTTGGTCTGCGCTCAAACAAGGGAGGAGGACCATGAAGAAAGCGATTAATACCGACCGGGCCCCAAGGGCTATCGGTCCCTATTCTCAGGCCATAAAATCCAACGGTTTTATTTTTGTCTCGGGACAGATACCTCTGGACCCAGTCAGGGGCGAAATAGCCGGTGCTTCCATAGAGGAACAGACCCACCAGGTTCTTAAAAATATTCAGGCCATCTTGGAAGCAGCCGGAAGTTCCATGTCCGAAGTGGTTAAAGCTACCGTCTACCTGGCTGACCTGAATGATTTTTCCAGGATGAATGCCGTCTACGCCCAGTACTTTCCCGAGCCTTTCCCGGCCAGGGCCGCCTTCCAGGTGGCCAGGTTGCCACGGGATGTTAAGATCGAGATTGAGGTAGTGGCCACATCCGCCCCAGAAGTGGTTCCGGTGGTGAAATAAACAAAATCCGGGAACTGGCCACGGGGCGAAACTTAAAATTCTCCGGGCCTGTAGTATAATTAAAATTGAGGGTAGAAAATGCCAATATACGAATATATCTGCGAGAATTGCCAGAAGAGATTTGAGGTCCTGGTCAAACTGAACAGCCTCGTTAAAATCACCTGCCCTGATTGTCAGAGCGAACGGGTCAAGCGGATCATTTCTGCTTTTGGAATAGGCGGCGGAGCCAGTCGACTCAAGGGCGGCTCGGGCAGTTGCTCCGGTTGTTCCTCTCATAGTTGCTCTACCTGCAAATAAATCTTTTTCTTGACAGGCCCAGCCTCATTCCTGTAAATCTATTCACAAAATTTAACAGCGGTTAGGAGTGCTAGGTACTTGGCAAAAACCAGAAAAACTGATTTGAGAATCGGAATAGATTCGGGTGGTACCTTTACCGATTTTGTGATTTATTCAGGCGGCCGCCTCACTGTCAGGAAGGTTCCTTCCACCCCGGCCGATCCCTCGGAGGCCATCCTGAAGGGACTGGCCGACTTCCTGCCGGCCAGCCGGGCCCTGATAATTCATGGCACCACCGTCGGCACTAATGCTTTACTGGAAAAAAAAGGCGGCCGTATCGCCTTTATCACCACCGCCGGCTTTGAAGATATTATATTCATCGGTCGCCAGACCAGAAAACACCTGTACAGCTTGAAGGGAGAAGAACGCAGCCATATAATCTCTCCCGGCCTGTGCTTTGGTTTGGAAGAAAGAATTCAGGCCGGGGGGAGGGTGGAAAAACCCTTTCAGAAAAAGGACCTGGACCGAATTATAGGTATTCTTAAGAAAGAGAAGGTTGAGGCTGTGGCTGTCTGTTTGCTGCATTCATATGCTAATCCGGAACATGAGCGGGCCGTGGCTGATAAACTGCGACAGGCCGGGTTCAAGGTTTCCTCGTCGTCCAGCCTGATGCCTGAATACCGGGAATTTGAGAGGGCCTCCACCACGGTCATCAATGCCTATCTTCTGCCGGTCATGGACCGCTATCTGGGTCAGCTGCAGGAAAAAATGTCCGGAGCCCAGCTCAAGGTCATGCAGTCCAACGAAGGCTACATCTCAGCGGAAAGGGCCAGACAGGAACCGATCAAGACCATTCTGTCCGGGCCCACCGGCGGTGTGGTCGGCGCCTATCACCTGGCCCGCTCGGCTGGCTTTCGCAAGGTAATCAGTTTTGATATGGGCGGGACCTCGACTGATGTCTCTCTTATAGACGGCCGGATTAAAATGTCAACAGAAAATCTGGTGGGCGATTTTCCGGTTCGCCTGCCCATGGTAGATGTTCATTCGGTCGGGGCCGGCGGCGGGTCAATTGTTTATGTGGACAAAGGAGGTCTGTTGAGGGTGGGTCCGGAGAGTGTCGGGGCCAATCCCGGTCCAGCCTGTTACGGACTGGGCGATATTCCGGCAGTTACCGATGCCAATCTCTGCCTTGGCCGGCTCGACCCTGAATTTTTCCTGGGCGGTCGTATGAAAATATACCCGGAAAGAAGCCGCAAGGCCCTGGAAACGGTGGCCCGAAAAATTGGCCGCAGTCTGATCGAAACCGCTCTCGGGGTGGTGGCCATTGCCAACGCCAGCATGGAGAAGGCTATCAGGGTCATTTCCGTAGAAAGGGGTTATGATCCCCGCCAGTTCTCCCTGGTATCATTCGGTGGAGCGGGTGGGCTGCATGCGGTGGAAATAGCCAAACACCTGAGGATTCCCCGGGTCATCATTCCCAGGTTTGCCGGGGTGCTTTCGGCCCTGGGGTTGCTGCTGGCCGATTCGGTCAAGGATTATTCCCGGTCTTTAATCCGGCTGGCCCAGAAGACCGACCCGGAAGAATTAGAAAGAGCTTTTGCCGAAATGGCTGGCCAGGCTCTGGCCGAGATGGCAGAAGATGGATTTAATCCGGATGAGGTTCTGATTGAAAGACACCTGGACCTGCGCTACCTCGGCCAATCTCACGAATTGACCATTCCCTATCGTTCCGGAGCCTTCCATAAATTCAGCTACCTCAATGAGTTCCACCGCCAGCACCGCCGCCTGTTTTCTTATTACCATCAGCACCGGCCGGTAGAAATAGTCAACCTGAGGGTCCGGGCGGTGGCCAAGGCTCCAAAGGTTAAACTAAGACCTTATCAGGAAGGGCCAGAAATTCCGGACTCAGCCAGGATAAAAAAACAATGGCTTTATTATGAAAAGGATAAGTACCAGGTTGAGGTTATCGACCGTTCTCGTCTGCTGGCCGGAAACAGACTGCCCGGTCCGGTTCTGATCGTTGATGCTGAGTCTACCACCTTTGTACCCCCGGGTCAGGTGGCCACTACCGACCGTTTCCTGAATCTGATAATTGAAAGGGCGAGTTGAGCATGAACCAGTTTGACCCGATAGAACTCGAACTTTTCAAGAATTTATTCACCTCTATAACCGAGGAAATGGCGGCTGTACTTCAGAGGACGGCTTTATCACCCAACATCAAAGAAAGAAGAGATTTCTCCTGTGCCTTGTTCACCAGGCTGGGCGAAACTTTTGCCCAGGGTTCCCATATCCCGGTTCACCTGGGGGCCATGCCCCTCTCGGTTCAGGCTGCCCTTCAAGCTGTGGATTTTGAACCGGGCGATGTAGTCATTCTTAATGACCCTTATAAGGGCGGCACTCACCTGCCCGACATCACCTGCATCCAGCCTTATTTTGTTGATGGCAACCTCTGCTTTCTGGTGGCCAACCGGGCCCATCATTCGGATGTTGGTGGCATCACTCCCGGTTCTATGCCGCTGGCCACTGAGATTTTTCAGGAAGGGGTGATTATCCCGCCCTTGAAGCTTTACCGCCGGGGTCGTCTGAACGAAGAGGCTCTGAGCCTGTTCCTGGCCAACGTCCGCACACCTGAGGAGAGAAGGGGTGATATTCTGGCCCAGGTGGCTGCCAATTCCCGCGGGGCCAGGCGTCTGGGTGAAATGCTGAGCCGCTACGGCCTGGAAAAACTTACCCTTTATGCTGACCAGATTCAGGATTACACTGAAAGAATTCTCAGGGAGACCATCAAGGCCATCCCCGACGGTCGTTACGAATTTGAGGATTACCTGGATGACGACGGCGTCAACCGGAAGACGGTCAAGGTGCGGGTGGCCCTGACCATAAAAAATGATGAGGCCTGGGTGGATTTCAGCGATTCGTCGGAGCAGGTAGCCGGTTCCATCAATGCCAATTACGCCGTTACCTATTCGGCTGTGCTTTATGTTTTTAGGTCGCTGGTGGAAGAAGATATACCTTTCAATACCGGTCTGATGAAACCGGTAAAGATAATCGCGCCAGAAGGCTCGGTGGTCAATGCCACTTTTCCCTCAGCCCTAGCCGGAGGTAATGTGGAGACCTCACAGAGGATAGTGGACGTCTTGCTCGGTGCCCTGGCTCTGGCCCTGCCCGGGAAAATTCCGGCGGCCAGTCAGGGGACCATGAACAACCTGGCCTTTGGCGGCTTCAACCCCCAGACCCGCACTAATTTTGCTTATTATGAAACCATCGGCGGAGGCATGGGAGCCTCGTCTCTCCGGCCTGGACTGAGCGGTGTCCATTGTCATATGACCAATTCCTTGAACACGCCGATCGAAGCCCTGGAAAATTACCTGCCGATTAAAATCAGAAAATATGCTCTGAGAAAAAACTCGGGAGGTGCCGGAAGCCAACGCGGCGGGGATGGGCTGATCAGGGAATACCAGTTTCAGGTCCCGGTCAACCTGACCATAATTTCTGACAGAAGAAAACTGCGACCATACGGTCTGGCCGGAGGATTGCCCGGACGGGCAGGAGTCAACCTGTTGATCAGAAGGGGACGCCGGAAAACTCTGGGTTCCAAGGTCAACCTCAAACTGGAAGCTGGAGACATTCTCAGGATTGAAACCCCGGGTGGCGGAGGATACGGACGGCCGGAGGAATAGGCCGGTTCTCAATCAACGGTCAGAGTCTTGCTGATATTTCGCGGCTGGTCCGGGTCCAGGCCTAATTCCTGGCTGACATAATAGGCCAGAAGCTGAGCTATGACCACGCTGAGAATCGGACTGAAATAATAATTATCCGAAACCAGTGGAATCAAAAAGTGAGAATTAAGACGCAGGCCCGGATGGTCCGGAGCGATCAGGGCAATCTTCCCGTAACGACAGCTTACCTCGTTCATGTGGGAAATGCTCATCCTGGCATCCTCGGTTGTGCTGATGAACACCACCCAGTCGTCGGGTGAAATAATGGCCAGGGGGCCGTGCTTGAATTCGGAAGAGTACATGGCCTCGCAGGGAATGTAAGATACCTCCTTAAGCTTCAGAGCCCCTTCCAGGCAGGCGCCGTAGGATATACCGTAGCCGAGGTAATACAGGTATTTTTTTCCCTTCAGCACCCGGGCCAGTTCTATAACCGGGCCTGGGCTCTGATTCAAAGTCTCGCTAAGCAAGTCGGGCAGCGACCTGAGCTCCTGGCGGGAAATCGGAACTCTCTGGCCTTTAATCCTGGCCAGCTCGCAGGCCAGCATCAGAAAAGTCAATACCTGGTTGAG
Organism: Candidatus Saccharicenans sp.; assembly: GCA_026414545.1. Taxonomy (GTDB): domain Bacteria; phylum Acidobacteriota; class Aminicenantia; order Aminicenantales; family Saccharicenantaceae; genus Saccharicenans. The sequence continues at coordinate 3,953 of JAOAIU010000048.1, read as the reverse complement.
AAAAGTCTTGGTGGCCGGGACCGAGATCTCGACCCCGGTCAGCAACGGCAGGTAATGTCTGACCCGCACCTGCAGGGAAGAACCCAGGACATTGACCAGGGCAATTAGGTTCCGGGCCTTCCTGCTTTCCAGAAGGTTCAGAACGTTAATGACGTCCTTGGTTTCCCCGCTCTGAGAAACCAGGATGAAGGCCTCCTGGTGCGGGTTGAAATTCTTGTAGAATTGGCCAAACGCCCCGGCCACCACCGGGGTAGCTTCCAGGTGGCCGATGGAGTTGAGATAGCAGGCTCCGATAGTACAGGCATTATAGGAAGAGCCAGACCCTACCAAGAAAACCCGCCTGGCCTTATTCAACAGATTTACCGTTTCCAGGATATTTTGCTCTTGTTCCAGGTAATCAAGAAGGGCCCGGGCTCTTTCCGGTTGTTCGTGGATTTCTTTAATCATGAAATGGGGATATGTGCCCTTCTGCGCCTGTTCCAGGTCAAGGGTGCATTCATATGGTTCTCGCTCCAGCTCCTGGCCGGTGGTCAGACTCTTTATCCTGTAGGAGCTGGCCGAAAACTCCACGTATTCCCCATCTTTTATGGCCACAATTTTTCTGGTCAGGGGCAGGATGGAGGGTAGGTCGGAGGAGCAGCAGATAAACCCCTCTCCCACCCCGAGATAGAGTGAGGAATATTTCTTTACGCAGTACATTAACCCGCTTCCGACTTCAGTCAGGCAGAAGGCATAGTCACCCTGGAGCAGGCGGTCAGCCCTCTCCAGAGCCTGTCCCAAGTCCCGACAGGTCTTCAGGGCTTCCTCCACGGCGTGGACACAGACCTCGCCGTCGTTTTCGCCCCGGAATCTGTGACCGGCATCTGTTAAAGTAGAAATCAATTCCCTGGTGTTCACAATGTTGCCATTATGTGCTCCGACCAGTCTTTGTCGGCAATCAAAATGGGGCTGGGCGTTGCGCGGCAACGGCTGGCCGAAGGTGGCCCAGCGCAGCTGGACTATGCCCTTATAACCCTGCATCTCCTCAAAATGGAGCTTCTGGTTGACCTCTTCAATCTTTCCCACATCTTTCCTGAGGTCCACCCGGTCGCCATCAAAAACGCCCACTCCCACCGAATCGTATCCGCGATAGGTCAGCCGCCGACCGGCTTCCAGGAGAATTCTTCCAAGCTCCTGACGCCTGTCCTGGAAGATGATTCCGAAAATTCCACACATGCCCTTTTCCTCAACAGGCCGGCTTTATTTTGGTCCGGCCTTTAATCGCTCCTGGCCTGGCCTTCTTTCCGACAGACCTTTTTTATCTTGCTCTTCTCTATCATCAGCGAACCCTGGTAGGCCACGTAATTTAACAGAATCATCACCCTCTCCCTGTCGCTCAGATGCCTTTGGAACAGTCCTCTCAATCCTTTCAGGGGGCCTTCCATCACCACGATTTCATCGCCAGGCTGGGGTTCCTCTCCATATTTCATAAGTTCAATCAGCCCGTTCTTCTCCCTGGCTTTAAGGCACTTGATAATCTTTACGTCCAGGGAAATGGGACCCTGGGCATTGCCAACCACCCTCTGCACGCCACGGGTATAAATCACCGTTCGGTATTGTTCCGGATATTGGAACCTGAGGAAGATATAACCCGGGAAGAATGGCCGGATAGCTCCATCCTGGCGATATTTAGGGTTGTAGACTTTAAACCCGGCCTGTCTGAAAAGATGTTCGACCTGGAATTCCTTCTTGGGCTTGGTCCGGATGACGTACCACCTGATCATTCTGACCGGTTACCCATTAGCAAGTTTTATCCCGGCTTTTCGACGGCCGTCTTTCAAGAAAAAAGATTCTCAATGTCTTTAATCTTCTTGGGAATTTTCGGACCCAGAACCCGGCAACCATCCTCGGTCACCAGAACGTCATCCTCGATTCTGATGCCGCCAAAGTCCAGGAATTTTTCCACAGCAGCGTAGTTGATGAACTCAAGATGTTTCTTTTCTTTTTTCCAGGAGTCCACCAGGGCGGGAATAAAATAGATTCCCGGCTCAACCGTCAGGACGAAGCCTGGTTCTAAGGTTCGGGCCAGCCTCAGGTAGCCCAGTCCGAATTGTTCGCTGCGTTTAATGGTCTGGTCGTAACCAACATGGTTTTCCCCGAGGTTTTCCATGTCATGGACATCCAGCCCCAGCATGTGGCCCAGGCCGTGTGGGAAAAACAGGGCATGGGCTCCCTGTTCAACGGCTTCATCCAGATTGCCTGTCATCAGACCCAGATCCTTTAATCCCTCGGCCATGACCCGGGCTGTCCGAAGATGGACTTCACGGTACTTCACACCCGGGGAGATGGTTTTGATGGCTTCCTCCTGTCCCTTCAGGACAATAGAATAAATATCTCGTTGACGCTGGCTGAACTTTCCACCCACCGGGATTGACCTGGTGATGTCGCAGGCATAGTGCCTGGGCGACTCAGCTCCGGCATCCATGACCAGCATGCGGCCCTTCTTGAGGGTATCTCCGTAGGAAGTCTTATGAAATATCTGTCCATTGATGGTGATGATCGGGGGGAAAGCAAAAGACAGGCCGTTGGCCCTCAGCACCATATCCATGAAGGCCAGGACTTCCTGTTCCTTGGCCCCGGTTTTGACTCTGGGTATGGCGGCCAGATACATTTCCCTGGTTACGGTCAGGGCCTTCTCCACCTCTTTAATTTCTTCCGGGCTCTTAACGGAACGCAGAGCTACAACTGCCCGTATCAGGTCCAGGGAGGCGGCTGATTTCAATTCGGCCGGCGCCAGCTCCAGCCAGTCGGCCAGCTGCAGACTGGTCTCAGCCCGGTATGGTGGAAGAAAATGGATCGTCCGACCCTGGCTCTTGGCCTTATGCAGATATTCCTTGATGGCCGCATAAGGTTTAACCTGTTTGACTCCCACCGCCGCGGCCCGCTGCTTCATCTGCGGCTGGGGACCTACCCAGATGATATCTTCAAGGGTCACGTCATCACCAAAGATTATATCCTGGCCTTCATCCACGTCCACGACGGCGGCCAGCCCCGGGGAGTCAAGTCCGAAGAAATATAAGAAGGTGCTGTCCTGCCTGAAAGGATAGGCGTTGGCCTTATAGTTCATCGGGCTGTCGCTGTTGCCCGGGAACAGACAAAGACCATTTTTGACCAGACTCTTAAGCTTTTTTCTTCTTTGCTGGTAAGTTTCAGGTTTGAACATTGATTCCTCCTCATTGAATTGTAAAATCATCTATATCAGATTTTGGTGATTAAATCAAAATGTACGTTGAGGATTGGCGGTACCAGAGCACAATTATAAAATCTGGTTGTTTTCAGGTTTTCATTTCTCAGGCCTGACTTTGACAGGAGGGCAGGCGAACCCCATTGAAATAAACCGAAAAAATTTGAAGTAAAGAGGGTATTTAAAAAAAATGGTAGCGGGGGCTGGATTTGAACCAGCGACCTCCGGGTTATGAGCCCGACGAGCTACCTGACTGCTCTACCCCGCGATCGTTTTCAATTATAACAGAAAAACTTTTTTTGTCAAAAAAACGGCCGGAGCAGGACGTAAGCCGAATTCAGTTACTGCCTGAGGCAGCGGCGGTCATTTGTCTGACCGGCCGATTGCTCGTCCGGTTTAGCGACCTACCCACCCCATCGGACGGGCCATCCTCAAACGGGGCTAATTTGGTCTTGCTCCGGATGGGGTTTGCCCTGCCTCCGCCGTCGCCGGCGGAGCGGTGAGCTCTTACCTCGCCTTTTCACCCTTACCCGCTTCCGGAAGAAGCGGGCGGTATGTTTTCTGTGGCACTCTCCCCCGGTCGCCCGGCGTCGCGGTTAGCGACCATCCTGCCCTGTGGAGTTCGGACTTTCCTCCCCTTCTTCCTCTTCGGAAGAAGAAGCGACCGCCTCGCCTGCTCCAGCCTTTAATTTTATACCATATTGCTCCAGTTTTTTGTAGAGGTTGCTGC